>JAGBAA010000103.1 GCA_017939795.1 Thermoguttaceae bacterium | reverse complement strand
GTCTGTTTAAATATTCCTCCTGAATTTCTTTCTTGTAAATGAGGAAGTTTGAAGAAACTCTTTTCTCCCCCCTTGACAAATAAAATCGCATCCGTTAAAATCAGGGGAGAATCCACTTTTAAAACTTAAGGAGAAAAAAATGACCCGCCGATTCTGGAAACTGTTCCGAATTTTTGAGGAAAAGGCAGGAGACAGTCTGTGTGTTTCTGTTTTTCTGATCGTTTGCTTGTTGATGTTGCGGCTGAGTACGGATCCTTGTTCTCTTCATGCGCAGGAACCCGGAAAAGGTCTGGAAACGGCAGAAAAGATCCCGTCGGACGTTCTCTTTCGGATCGGCAAGGCAGATCAGAGTCCCGCTGAATTTCGTTTTCGTCCGGATTGGGTCTCCTTTGCCGCGAAAGTTCCGGATAAAAGCACGCCGGTGCCTTTTTTGAAATTCACAGTCGGAAAAAATTGTGATGCTGATTGGACGCCATGGCACTGGTCCACGGCAGAGGCGAAGGCGGGGCATCGGAGCTTTACGGCGGAGATCGAGTTTGATTCTCCGGAAGAAAAGGGCAAAATGTATCTCGTCGTCGGCATCGCGCACGGGATCTCCGGTCTCGGTTCCGAGGTCCGTGTCGTCACGAATGGGGTGGAGTCGCCGATCGTCCGCGCGAAGAATCCTGGAATGGTGAAAGGACCATGGCAGTCCTTCGACGTATCGGGTTCCAGTGAGCTTTTGGCGGTCGAGATCCCGGCTGGAGCTGTCCGGAAGGGAAAAAATACGCTGACGCTGACGCTTTCCAATGGTTCATTCCTCTTCTACGACTACCTGTGTGTGCGGGAAAAACCGGAAGCACTTCCGCTTCCGCCGGTCCCTTCGATGCTGGATGATTTCCTTGAGGCCGGGATGCCGGAAGAGATCCTTTTCGTGCTGCGCAAACCGAGTTTTGACGGACACTGGTACGCGAATATCGGGTACTATGGCGACAATACATGCCGATTGCCGTTCCCGATGAATACAGGCGGCGCCATCTGTATTTTCAACGTAAAGACGAAGCAGGTCCGCACGATTTTTGCCGACTGGGAAGGAAATATTCGCGACCCGCAGATCCACTATGATGCGGAGAAACTCATCTTTGCGTATCTTCCGAAGGGGAAAAAGCACTACTCACTCTACGAGATCAACGTGGATGGGACGAACCTGCGCCAGATCACTGGAGCAGGTGAGGATACTCCACTGGATTTGCCGGCGGGACTGCGGCCTTCCGAGAACACCGAACACCGTACGACGGTCCACACGCGCGGAGCGGAACGGGATTTTGCGCCTCCGGGCTGGGATGACTACGAGCCGACGTATTTGCCGGACGACAGCATCATTTTCTGCTCGACGCGGGCAAAACGCTGGGTGAACTGCTGGCTGACGCAGGTCGGAACGATCCACAAATGCGACGCGAACGGACAGAATATCCGGGAACTTTCGCCGAATGTGGAGCAGGATAACACGCCGTGGGTCCTGCCGAATGGTCAGATCATCTACATGCGGTGGGAGTACGTGGACCGTGAGCAGGTGACGTACCATCATCTCTGGACGATGAATCCGGATGGAACGCGTCAGATGGTCTACTATGGGAATCTGCGGCCGTACATTACGATGCTTGCACCGAAACCGATCCCGAATTCCGAGAAGATCGTCTGCATTTTCTCACCGGGACACGGTCGCCGCGAACACTACGGCCCCATCACTGTCGTGGATCCGCGCATGGGACCGGACGCACCGGAGGGCGCGCGCCGGATCTCCAAAGGAAACACGCATGCTGACCCGTGGGCGTTTTCCGAGGATAAATTTCTGGCTGCGTCAAACGAACGGCTGGTTTTGGTCAATGGCGAGGGAAAGGAGGAGACGCTCTTTACTCTCACGCCGGAATTCTTTGACGGGATCAAAACGGGCGAGATCGTTCAGGTGGATTCCGCGGTCCCCAGCACGAGTCTCGCGCCCCAGGGATTCTGGATCTGCGAACCGCGCCCGCTCATGAAGCGTCAGCGTGAACGCCTCATCGCCGACCAGACCGACCCGACGAAGGACTACGGGACGCTGGCTTTGGTGAATCTCTACAAAGGGCGGAAAATGAAGGATCTGAAACCGGGAACGGTGAAGGAACTCCTCATTTACGAAACGCTTCCGAAGCCGATCCACTATTCCGGAGGAATGGAGCAGATCTCCTCTTTCGGAACGTTTACGATCGAGCGTCTCTACGGCCGCGTTCCGGTGTCGGAGGACGGGCGTGCGTACTTCAATCTGCCGGCGTGCCGACCGTTTCTTTTTGTCGCGATCGATGAAAAAGGACACTGCGTGAAGCGGATGCACTCTTTCACGTCCGTCATGCCGGGCGAAAATACCGTCTGCATCGGCTGCCATGAAGAGCGGACGGAGACGCCGGGCGCGGACGAACGGGAACGCATTTCCGAGATCATGCGCACGCCGCCTGTTTTCCCGGAAAAAATCGCGGGCGTGCCGGATATTTTCAGTTTTCCTCGCGACATTCAGCCGATCCTGGACAAACATTGCGTCGAGTGCCATAATCCGGACCGTGAGGAGGGAGGATTTAACTGCTCGGGGCATTGGAATCCGCTCTATACGTTCAGCTACCATCATATGTCGTGGCGGAAAATGTTCGGCGACAATCGGAACCGTCCGAAGAGCAATTTCGATCCGTACGAGATCGGAACGGGAAACAGCGAGCTTCTGCGTCTGATCGAGAGCGGCCATCAGGGAGTGAAGATGCCGGAAAAGGAACAGCAGATCATCCGTCTGTGGCTTGACGCAGGAGCGAACTATGCGGGAACTTACGCGGCGAATGCGTCCGGCGGTCTCGGCTACTATATGCAGAACACGAATGTGCGGAACGACAAAGACTGGCCGGAAACGAAGGCGATGGATGAAGCGATCACGCGCCGGTGCGATCCGTGCCATTGCCCGACGGCGGAAGACCGCAAGATCGGGCGGTACAATCTGTACACGGACTACAAAGTGGACCATTTTCCGAAGAATCAGAAGAATCTTTTCGTGGCGCACACGCTCACGGAGGATAATGGGCGGTTCAACCGTCACGTCATTTTCGATCTTTCCTATCCGGAACAGTCGAAAGCCGTCCGCGGTCCGCTTTCGAAGTCGGCAGGCGGGCTGGGAACGTGCGAGGCGAAGTCGGGAAAAGTCGTCTTCGCTGACACGAACGACCCGGACTACCAGACGATCCTTGCGGGGATCGAGCGCGGACGCCGGTATATTTTGGAAGAAGATAATCGGTTCAGTATGGTGGACCCCAGCCCGAACAATGGGGCGGACTGCCCGCAGAAATTCGTTCCGCGCTGGGCGTATCTGCGCGAGATGATCCGGTACGGGATCCTGCCTCCGGATGCCGATCCGAATGCGTCCTACGATCCGTATGAGCTGGATCGGAAATACTTCGAGCTGCTTTGGTACAAGCCGAAGCCTGCACAGCACTGAAACAGGAAAAGGACAGGAAGACATAAAAGACAGGAAGACCGAAGGGACAGAAAATGGAAGTTTACTCGATCAATCAGATCGCGCCGGTTCTGAAGCTAGACACCCGGCAGCTTCAGCGAATGGCAGAACGCGGAGATATTCCGGCTCGAAAAGTTGGCGGAGAGTGGCGTTTTACGCACTCGGAGATCCTCGAGTGGCTTGAGGGACGGGTCGGCGGCGGAAATGCGCAGGAGCTGATGGAACTGGAGAAGATGATGGAGCGTCTCGGTGCGGAAACGGCACTGGAAAACCGGCCGATCTCCGAGCTGCTTCTTCTGGATGGGATGAAAGTTCCTCTTCGCGGAAGAACGGGAAAGTCGATCGTTCGCGAGATGGTCGAGACGGCGATGCAGACGAATCTGCTCTGGGATCCGGACGCAATGGAGACTGCGATCTTCGAGCGTGAGGCGATGTGTCCGACGGCTCTGGAAAACGGCGCGGCACTCCTTCATCCGCGTCATCCGATGACGGACATTTTGGGAGACCCTTTCATCGCATTCGGCAGAACTCCGGCTGGAGTACCGTTTGCGTCAAACGGGGTCCTGACGGACGTCTTTTTTCTGATCTGCTCGGTCAACGATACGCAGCATCTTCGCACGCTTGCGCGTCTTGGGAGGATCCTGACGGTGCCGGATTTTCTTCCCCAGCTTCGCGAGCTGGAGGACTCTTCCGAGATCCTGCGTCTTTTCCGTGAGACGGAAGCCGAGCTGAAATAAATGCGGAAAGATTCCGGATGCGAAACCGGCCCGAATGAAAAACCGGGCCGGGATACTGTTTCGGGATCAGGCGTCGATGCCGAAATCTCGCTTCAGCCGGGCCAGTTCTTCCCGGATCTGCGGCATTCCGCCGGAACGTGTCGCGATGAGCGTGCCGACCTCGTTGGCAAATCGAGCCTGAATGGAAAGCGGGATGCCGAGGAGTTCCGTGAAGATCAGGGCGGCGGAGAATGCGTCTCCACTTCCTACCGTGTCGGCAACCGGGACGATCTTTCCGGGAACGTCGGCGGTCTCGCCATTTCGGGACACCAGCAGGCACCCTTTTTCAGCCCGCGTGATGCAGACTTTCCGGAGATCGTATTTTCGGCAGAGAGCCTGCGCAAAATCTTCGGCATTCAGCTCCGCAGGCAGCTCAAGGATCGGTTTCAGGAGCTCCATTTCGCCGTCGTTCATCTTCGCGATGTCTGATTTCTCTAGCGAGATCTTCAGCTGCGTTTTCGTGAAGAAATTCTGCCGAAGGTTGACGTCGCAGACTTTCAGGCAATTCGAGGGAACTGCATCCAGGATCTTCCAGATCGTTTCGCAGGAAACGGAGCTGCGCTGTGCGAGTGTTCCAAAACAGATCGCGGAAAGCTCTGGAAGGAATTTTTCGAGTTCCGGTTCCAGCGCGAGATGGTCCCATGCCGTGTTTTCGTGGATGAGGTAGGACGGTGTGCCTGTCTCGTCGAGCGTCACCGTCACGGTACCGGTTGGATGGATGGGATCGCGCTGGATGAACGAAGTCTCAAGATCCATCGACTGAAGGAATTCGACGATCTCGTTTCCCAGGGCATCTTTTCCTACGCGGGAAAGGATCCGTCCGTCCATGCCGAGTTGATTCAGATGGAACGCGACGTTTGCCGGTGCGCCGCCCGGTTTCCGGTCTTCACCGAAAATGTCCCACAGAAGTTCACCAGCTCCCGCGACTTTCATTCTGTTCATGATGCCTGCCTTTCTGAAATTTTCTCAAAATTCATATTTGCCGTGGACCGTAAAGTGTTCTGTTTCAATTTTACCCCCGTTTTCTTTTGGGGCAGAGTTTGAATTTAAAAATTTCGGAAATTTTCAGAAAATATGGAAAGCCGGGATCGGTTTTTTGACGCAATTCGCATAATCGGGATAATCGGCTCAAGTTCTCAAACCGGTTCATCCGATACCAAAAGAAGAAACCCTATTTTGCGCAGAAAATCCGTATTGCGTAAAATCGGAAAGGAAACCGGGAGGAAAGGTTTCCAATGGTCAGCGTTGAATACTAAAATTCCCCATCGGGGAGCCTGTTTTGAACCTGTGCGGTCTTAAAGACTGCCGAATTTCCATCATGAGCGAATCGAAGAATCCGAATCAGCCTCCTTTCCAGGAGCCTCACCCGCAAGAACCAGTTTTCGAACTGGAAAAGGGGGAGGGTACGTCTTCGTCCGTTCCGCCGATGGATGCGAAAGAACCTCTTCGCCTGATCGGCAGTTTTCGGATCGACCCTCCGGATCCGGAGCTGATGAGCAGCGAGATCGCCATGCGCGATCATCCTCTTAGTGCCTGGGATACTTCCCGCAGCGTGACTCTTCCGCCGACTTCGGAGAAACGTTTGGAAGAAACCGTCCGTCCGGATGTTTCCGAAGGAGAGAAAGGTCCGGATCTTGCGGAATCGGCGGAGATCGTCCTTCCTTCCGATCCCATGATCGTTGGTCAGGACAGTCCCGAGATCGAATCTGCCCGCGAAATGTGCCGGAAACATGAAGCGCGTCTTGCAGAACGGAAACGAAAGCAGCAGAGAGCAGGAGAAGACGGAACGCAGATCTCGGGTGCGCGTCAGGAAGAGAGCGCGGCCGAGGACGCACTTTGGGCAGAACGAAAACGGCAGGAAGAAGAACAGAAACATTTCGGAGAAATTGCAGAATGGGAGCGTCTTCAGGAAAAACGCTCTCTGGAAGAACTTCAGCGTCGGGAACTGGATGCCCGTCTTGCAGAACTTGCCCGCCGTGAACAGGAGATCCGGAAGGCGGAATCTGCACAAAAACACGAAAATGAACGTCTGACGGCACTTGCGCAGGAATTGGGCAGGGAAGAAGCACGTCTCGAAGCATTGGCGGCTCAGCTGGGATCGCATTCCAATGAGATGATAGAACCGGAGGGTGCATCTTTGGGTGCGGACGGAGAGTTTTCTGAACGGACGCACCGCGATGCGGAAGCGCATGAGACAGAAACTTCGGACGCAGAAAAACCGGACCGGATCCTGGAGCTTCCGGCGTCGATCTCCAGTTCGGACTCTGCGTCGGAGCCGGACATCGTGGAAGAAGAGGACGAAGGCGCACGGGATCCGTGGCTGGTGCGCTATCTGGTCCGGGTCGGCGAGACGGTCGCGGATTGGCTTTGCGCGATCGGAGATTTTGCGTATTTCGCCAGCCAGGTCTTCCACTGGCTTCTTCGTTTACCGAGGCGCGGAACCCTTTTGCCGTGCGCGTATGAGATCGGAATTCGGAGCCTCCCCGTCATCGCACTAACGGGAATGTTCATCGGAATGGTCCTTTCTGTGCAGAGTTACGCACAGCTGAAAGACTACTATCTGGAAACTCGGATGGGGGCACTGATCAATCTTTCCCTCGTGCGTGAACTTGGTCCGGTACTTGCGGCGACGATGCTGGCGGGCCGGATCGGAAGCAGTATGGCTGCGGAACTTGGAACGATGCGGGTCACTGAGCAGATCGACGCGCTTGGAAGTATGGGAGTAAATCCGATCCACTATCTGGTCGTTCCGCGTTTCCTCGGCTGTGTGTTCCTGATTCCGATCCTGACGATTTTTGCGGACTTCATGGGTGTCGTCGGCGGTGCGTATTTTTCCGTTTGGATCTTCAACATCGACTGGCATTTTTATCTCATGAACTCGAATAAGATCGTGGGAGAGGTCGACATTTTCATCGGCGTGTTCAAGAGTTTCTTCTTTGGTGCGACGATCGGACTGATAGGATGCCATCGGGGATTCAGCTGCCGTGCAGGTGCGCAGGGAGTCGGACGGGCCGCGACGGAATCATTCGTGCTTTCGTTCGTCTTCATTCTTCTGCTGGACCTGGCGTTGGGGACGATATTTGAAGCACTTGACGAAGTTTTGTTTACGCCGATGCCGCGTCAGATTTGAAAGAGATACGCGGGGCTGGAATACAAAGCCTTGGGGTTTTCATGCCGAGAGAGCAGGATCCTGAAATGAGCACACTCCTGAAAATTGAAAATCTGACCGTCACGTTTGGGGCACAAAGTGTCCTGCGGGACATTTCGCTTGAGATCGCACCGGGGGAAACTCTGGCCGTCATTGGCGAAAGCGGCTGTGGAAAGACGGTCCTGCTGAAAAACCTGATCGGGCTGATCCGTCCGACTTCTGGCAGAATTCTTTTTGAAGGAGTCGACATCGGGACGCTCAACGAAGCCGAACTGGCCGAGACACGGAAAAACTATGGTTTCGTTTTCCAGATGGCGGCACTTTTTGACAGCATGACGATCGAGGAAAATCTTCTTTTCCCGCTCGTGCAGCATACGAAACTGCCGAGGCAGGAAATGATGGAACGGATCCTCCGTCTTCTGGATGAGGTCGGACTTTCAACGAACGTACTTCCGAAGCGTCCGGCTGAACTTTCCGGCGGGATGCGCAAGCGGGTCGGGATCGCACGCGCACTGGTCCTTCAGCCCAAAATCGTCCTTTACGATGAACCGACGACCGGGCTGGATCCCATCATGACGGACGTCATTAACCGCCTGATGGCGCACATGGCGAGAACCTACGAGATCACCAGCGTCATCGTAACGCACGACATGACGACTGTACGGAATGTAGCGGACCGGGTGGTCATGCTTTACCCGACAGCACGCCTGAAGAGGAATGAGCCGCAGATCCTGTTCAACGGACCGGCTAAAACGATCGAAAGAAGCAGAGATCCGCGGATCCGGGATTTCGTGTTTGGCGATGGAAGCTCACGCCTGAAGGAAAAATAAGCACACGAAGGCCGAAATGTCCAGGGACCTGCGTTTTCGGCGATTTTAGACTGTGTTCCGGACTGTGGATCGGACGGTGATTGCGCATTTGGGGGGACGGATCCCCAGAAATCAGACATTTGGCAGTGCCGGAAACGGCCGGCATTTTTAAGATAGATCAAGGAGATTTTACCATGAACGAACGCACGATGAAATTACGATTGGGAGCCGCAGTCGTGCTGAGTCTCGTCATCATCCTGATTTTCCTGACGTTCCTCGGTTCCAGAGAGAAACTGAGCACGACGAGCTACGAGATCCGGATCCAGATGGTGGATGCGCCGAATGTCATGGCAAATACTCCGATCTATCAGAGCGGGATCCTGATCGGACGGGTGAGTAAAGTGGAACTGACGGAGACGAAAGGGGTCATCGTGACGGCTCGGATCTACGATGACCATAAACTCTACCATGACCAGGAATGCCATCTTGTTTCGTCGCTCTTGGGAGACGCTTCTCTGCGCATGATCACGCGGCAAACGGAAGAAACGGATCAGACCCGGCATACGGAGATCAAACCTGGGGAACTCATTCAAGGAAAAACGACGCTGGATCCGGCTCTGCTGATGGCGCAGATGCAGGAAACGCTTGCGGACACGATCAGCGACGTCACGACTGCCTCCGTGGAACTTTCCCGTGTTGCGGAAACCACGAACGGGATCCTGACGGAAAATCGCGAAAATGTGTCGGACATCATGAAGAATGCACGCAGCATCACGGGCAATACGGCTCGGATCATGACGAGCTGGGCATTGATCATGGATGACAATTTCTGCAAAAATCTTCAGAATTCTGTCGAGAATCTGAGCGAGGCTGCAGTGAAATTTCCTGGGACGATCGACAAAGTGAACGAAACGCTTGACGGCGTTCAGGAAACCATTAAACAGTCGAATTCAATGATTAGCGGTTTCAACGGACTGGTGGGGAAATTCGGAGAGTCGCTTGAGGACATCGACAAAATGATGGTAAATGCGAACGTGACGCTTGAGAATATGCGTAAATTGTCGATGGTTTTTTCCGATGAAAAACAGATGGAAGTCTGGGCTTCCAATTTCACCAATACCTTGCGGAATCTGGAAATTTTTACGGAAACGCTGAATCAGGAAGATTCTACGCTGGGCCTCCTGCTGCGTGACCGGCTGCTCTATGATCGGCTGCAGAATACGCTGGAAAAAGTCAATGAACTTCCCAGACAGCTCGAACCGATCCTGTTCAATGCGCAGGTCATGTCGGAGAAACTGGCCCGACACCCGGAACTTTTGGGCCTGCGCGGGTATTTGAAGCCGGACTCCGGAGCCTCCGGGACGATCCCATGGCCGAAGGGCGTGCGTCCTTCCATTTCGAACTATTCTCCGTCTGGCTGGAATTCGGCTCCCTATTCCACGCCGCTTCAGTATCAGAGGCCGGCTCCCGCGTCTGGAAATTGGGGAAGTCTGAATTCTTCAGGTGCAGGAACTGTCCTCATTCCACAGGCGGATGATTCTGTGTCTCGATCTTCCGATGATCCCATTTCCCCCGGGATCGTTAAGGCTGACGGCGGTGTCGGCGTAAAGTATTCCGTCGGCAGGAGCGATACGTTGGCAAGACGTTCGGGCCAGGGAATGGAAAATGGATCTTCTGAAACTGCCGGAACGTTCGTTCTGGATCCAGTCCCCGTAAATGCGGGAGAGCTCAAGCGTGCGGAAAGCATTCCTGCATTGGAAAATGCAGAAACCCGACCGGTCCTGAAACCAGCGGAGACGGAACTGGCCGGAAAAGAAAACGCAGGTGCTTCGTCTCTTTCCCATGGTGTACCGCAAAACGTGCGGATCCCTGAAGATGCGCGGCTCATTACGCCGGCGATGGTCGGCATGACGCCGGAGGAATTCCAAAACGCAGATCCCGCTTTTCTTTCGGAGGCGATTTGGAATGCCGTTGCGGTTTCGGATAAAAATGCCGTCGTTTCCAGGAATGAAACAGACGCGCAGAAGCAGGACGCACAAATTGCTGTGATTTCTGAAGAAAAGGAAGATCCGGAGATGGGCGGTGCCGTTGCGGAACTTTCCGTTTCGAAATTGCCGTCTGCAGAGGCCCGGTCCCAGGAACTGGAGTCTGAACTTTTGCCTGAGCCGTTGGCGGCACCGGTGAATCCAGCCTCCGGAAACCGTCCTGTTGTGGAACAGGCTGCAGGACCGGCAGTGGAATAAATGAAATAAATTGGAAATTTTGTGCGGGATCTTTGTTCGGCTCCTTGACATTCATGAGATTTCCGCTATACTGAAAGCGGTGTCGTTCGGCACCGCTTTGATATTTCAGGACCTTTTCACCACGAACAGAGGATGGCAAAATGGAAGTAGTTTGGCTTTGGATCGGATTTTTGGGGCTGGTTTTTTTCATGCTGGCACTTGACCTTGGCGTCTTTAACCGCAAAGCACACGTCATGGGGATCCGCGAAGCACTGAAATGGACTGCCGTCTGGATCGGGATCGCCCTGCTTTTTAATGTGGGGATCTATTTTATCTATGAACACAATATCGGTGGGATCGCCGGAATGTTTCATGAGTCCGGTCAGGCCTGCGGTAAAACGGCGGCGTGTGAGTTTCTCGCCGGCTATCTGGTCGAGAAATCCCTTTCGCTGGATAATATTTTCGTCATCAGTCTGATCTTTTCCTCATTCGGGATCCCGCAGCTCTACCAGCATCGTGTGCTTTTCTGGGGGATCCTCAGCGCATTGGTTTTGCGCGGCGTCATGATCGGAGTGGGGGCCGCGATCGTGGAGAAATTCGACTGGATGATCTACGTTTTTGCGGGACTGCTGTTCTTCACGGCCCTGAAGATGGTCTTCAGTACGCATGAAGAGATCCATCCGGATAAAAATCCGATGATCCGTTTGGCCAAACGTTTCTTTAACGTGACCGACAAGATCCTGAACGAGCATTTCTTCGTTCGCGGAGTGGATGGAAAATGGGTGGTCACCCCGCTTCTGCTGGCACTTTTGGTCATCGAAACGAGCGACGTGATTTTTGCAGTGGACTCGATCCCGGCGATTTTCGGGATCACGCACGACCCGTTCATCGTCTTTACGTCGAATATTTTTGCACTTTTGGGACTGCGTTCGCTTTATTTTGCACTTGCTGCAATGATCGAAAAATTCCGTTTTCTTAAATCCAGCCTCGTTCTGATCCTCCTGTACGTCAGCCTCAAGATGATCCTGGCCGGATATTTCAAGGAATGGATCCATGCGAACGATTTCGGAGGAACGCTGACTCTGATCTCGCTCGGAGTGATCGTTGGCGTGATGTCGCTTGGGATCCTTGCGTCCGTTTTCTTTCCAAAGAAAGGCGAAACGGCTGCCGCGGAGTAAGTTTCAGCAGGATCTTCCGTAAAAAACATTCCAGACGCGGACCGGTGGGCTTCCAGCTCTCTGGACCGCGTCTTTTTTTCGGCTCGCATCCGTTTGAAGTCTGCGTCCGGTGAATGTCTGCGTCCGGTGAATGTCTGCGTCCGGTGAATGTCTGCGTCCGGTGAATGTCTGCGTCCGGTGAATGTCTGCGTCCGGTGAATGTCTGCGTCCGGTGAATGTCTGCGTCCGGTGAATGTCT
>JAGBAA010000102.1 GCA_017939795.1 Thermoguttaceae bacterium | reverse complement strand
GCCGACCTGAACGGCACGGTCATCGTCCGAGACACCTCGACCGCCACGGCCGGCACGATCTCCTACGACGTCCTGAATGCCGGGACACTCACGACCGGAAGTAATTTCGGCGTTCTGGTCGGCGGGACGAACGTCTCGAACTACACGTACACGACGGACGGAAACAAAGTCCGGCTGAGCGTTACCTACGGCACGACCGGCCCGTTCTACTGGAAGGGCGGAACCGGGTCCGGCAACACGTTCGCGACGCGCGGATCCTGGACCGACGATAACGGCGACGCGGGGAATGCGTTCCTCTTCAAGGATCACGTTTTCGGCGACACAGCCCACGGAAATGCACTGGCGTCCATTCAGGCCGGAGAATCCCTCGGTTCCAATACGCTGAAAATGGCGATGGGGACCTCTTCCGCGACGCTGAACATTCAGAAAGGCGGCGTCTACGAAGTCACCGGCGCAACGACGATGGCGGAACTCGCAGGCTCCAGCGCAGTGCTCAACGTGAACGGCCAGGCTAACTTCAACACCATCACCGCTGGCGCGGGTTCCGCGAACATCACGGTCGCTGAAGGCGGTACGCTCACCACGACCGGCACGACGGACCTCAAAAATGGCGCGACATTCACATCAAACGGCACCGTGAACCTCGGCGGAAACTTCATCGCACGCAATGCCGCGAACGTCTCCATCCTCTCCGGCGCACTGACCGGGAAAAACTTCGACATTGGCTCCACGGACAAAAATCAGGTCTCCACGCTCACCATCGGCGCGAAAGGAACTGATGGCCCTGCCGTTACGGTGAACCGTCTTTTCATCAGCGGAAGCGGATACAATGGAGGAAAGTCCATTCTGAACGTCAACAGCGGGAACGTGACCGTCAACGGTGAAATGAATCTGGCCCATAACGGATCGGCTGTGGCAGATTTCAATCTCAGCGGCGGGCGCGTCGCCGTCAACGGCAAATTCATTACTTCCGAAGATAAGGGAGCCAAAGCAAACATCAACATCACCGGCGGTGAGCTCTGGCTGAATCGCGAGACTACGCTCGGTTCCCACGGTGCAACGGACGTGAAGATCTCCGGCGGAACGCTCACCTCTCTGGGGCAGTTTGTCGTCAACTTCTACGAAAACAACGAGCAGATCACGCAGACGGGCGGCGTCGCCAACATCTGGGGCAATGCCGACTACGGCTGGGGACTGCGAAGAAATCCTGGCTACATCAGCAACGAAGACTTCGTCCAGGGAGCAAGAACCTACCAGGCCGGCGTTCAATTCAGTGTAAACAGTAATGGAACAACATTGGCAAATCAGTCGGGTTCCATGAACTGGCACATTTCCGGCGGACAGCTCAACACGCTCCGCGTCGGAACAGCAGTCAAGGCAGCCAATCCGCTTCTGACCATCTCCGGTGACGGCGAGGTGAACATCATCTCCAACGGCGTAACGGACAAATATTACGGCATCCTCGCCGTCCCGACCGAAATGATCGGCGGTACGCTGAATGTCGAGACGATCTACGCCCGCGCGCCGTACAATTCGTCGAAAGCTGCGGATCAGCTCGCCTCATACGACTACATGCCGAACGGCACTTTCACCCAGTTGGGCGGTGTTCTTTCTCCGGACGGCGGCTCCATCGTGAATAATGCGTTCGCCGCGAGCGAAACGGGCATCGCCGTGACCACCATCATCGGAAACTACGACCTGACTGCCGGTTCCATCAAGCTCGACATCGGCGAATTCTCCACGGATTTCAGTGCCCTGAATGACGCGGTGAAAGTCGTCTGCGCGGACGGCACGGACGGCGGAAAAGCCAACATCGGCGGCGACGGCGTCAAGATCAACCTCGCGGCCGACCTTCTCGGAAACGTCAACAGCGGGACCTACGATCTGGCCTCCGACCCGACGAAAGTTCTCCTCATGACTGCGAAGGAATTCGACGCCACCATCGTCTCCAGTTACGGCTGGGAAGATCAGATCAAAGGCAGCGGTCTCGCGTGGTCCGGAGTCGTGGAAAACTACGGAAACGGTCTCTTCGGCCTTTACGGTGTCCTCATCAAGGACGCCGGAGCGTGCTATTGGGATCAGGCGGCCGGGAAATGGAGTGCGGATCCCGCAGCTTCTACGGCAATCTACGTCGGAAGTTCTGAAGTCGGCAATAGCCCCAATGCGGCCGGCGCGGTCCTGAACTCGAACAACGACGCGCTCGCTCCGCTTTACGTCGGTGAAAAACAGGGTGATTCCGGAAAACTCACCATCACGAACAATGCCGTCATCCAAAGCCAGGCAGTCAACCAGATCGGTGTCTCCGGTACGGGTGAACTCGTCGTGGATGCGGGTGCGAAGATCAACATGAGCGCCATTTTCCTCGGCGTGGAATCGACCGGAGCCGGTACTCTTACCGTCAACGGCACCGCCGAGATCGGGAAACTCTCGCAGGGAGAAGGTTCCGCGAACATCGCAGTCGGACAGACCGGTTCTCTGGACCTCACGGGCACGTACGCCCAGAAAAACGGCACGATCACCTCAGCCGGAAACCTGACCTTCAATGACATCACGACCTTTGACGGTGTCGCGATGACACTCACCGGCGGAAAGACGGAATTCAAAAACATCGTGAATCTCAACTCCGGCACGCTCGCCATGTCCGGTGACGCACACGCGTTCATCAACTACGACGCGACGAATGCCTCGAAAACCTACTTCGGCAAGACCGGCAACTTGACTATTTCCGCGACAGACAACGCGGTCCTTCAATTCCGCGGAAAGAACGACCGAAACTTTGAGATCGCAAAGGCCGGCACGGAAGTCACGATGGACTTCTCGAAAAACTCAGTCTTCTACTTTGGACACACAGACGGCGATACACTGAAACGCCATCAGGATGCCTACATCATGCACCTCGGCGACGGCGGTACGCTGAATGCGAACTTCACGGACAACGCGGTCTTCTTCACGAACACACGCGTTTACTTCGGCGAAGCTGCCGGAACGAATGCCGCGCTGAACCTGAGCGGAAACAGTAAATTCCTCAACGGAGTCCTGCTTGCCGGCGGTTCCGGAAATATTGAGATCAACGTCAGCGAAAACGCGATGATGAACATTTCGGATACCTTCTGCCTCGGATACGGCGGTGTCGCGGGACAGACGGCTGCTGTGAATCAGACGGGCGGTCTGGTCGAGATCTGGGCCGCGGGTGGTCAGAAAGCCTGGAAGCAGGAAGTCGGCCTCACGTTCGGCGGAAACGGCAACAAGCAGTCCACCGGCACGTACGATCTGAGCGGCGGTACCCTCAATACGTACCGTATCGTCGGCCACCAAACACCTTCCGCGCCTCTTCTGTCCATGAGCGGCGGTACACTTAACGTCATTCCCACCGACCTGAGCACCAATTCCGGCAAGATCCAGGTCCCGTTCCTCTTCACCGGCGGTACGCTCAACGCGAAAGTGATCGAAGGTTACGGCCACGAACGGAAAACCGACTGGAATTCCAACCGCACGAAGAGATTCACGCAGTTCGGCGGAACCATCGCACCGGAAAACGGCACGGTGGAAACGAAACAGCTTGCCGTCGGCGATCTCGGAACCACGACCTACGATACGTATGCAGCACTTTCCGGTGCTGCTGCGACCACCATCGTCGGCGATTACGTGATCGACCTGACCAACGCGGACAAATCGATCCCGGTCATCTCGCTGGACGTCTTCACCTCCGGCAACGAATTCACGAATGACCGCATCATCGTGTCGGAAGGCAGCCTGACTATTGGAGACGGTGCGCTGATCGAACTCACCGTGGACGATATTTCGGCTCTGGATGCCGGCGATGTCTTTGAGCTGATCCTTCTGGATGAAGGCGCGGCACTCAACGGCATGTTTGCGGGCGTGGAGCTGGTGGACCTCACGACCGGTGCAGGTCAGACGCTCGACACCAGTGCGCTGAATTTCGACAACAGCATCCTTTCGCTGACGCTCCCAACGCTCTCCCCGGTCATTCCAGAGGCAGGTCCAGGCGTTCCGGAACCGGCAACGTGGAGTCTCATGCTCCTTGGCGGTCTGGGTCTTTTCATGCTTCGCCGCCGCGAAAGGAAACTGAAGGCGTGACCTGATCCAGAATGAAACGACAGTACAATTTAGTGCATCCTCTCTCTGATACATTAGAGGGAGATCGGAGAGAGGACTCTGGCAAACAGAAATCCAATTGGGGAAGATAAAAGGGGGAGAATCAAAATGCGAAAACGGAACGGATTCACGCTCGTTGAGCTTCTGGTCGTCATCGCCATCATCGGAATGCTCGTAGGACTTCTGCTTCCAGCAGTTCAGCAGGCTCGAGAAGCAGCGCGGCAGATGCAGTGCTCAAACAATCTGAAGCAATACGGTCTGGCGTGCCTGAATCATGAAAGCACTACGCAGGGTTACCCATCCGGCGGCTGGGATTACTTCTGGGTCGGAACTCCACAGCGCGGTCTAGGGCCGGATCAGCCTGGCTCGTGGTTTTTCTCGATCCTTCCGTTTATCGAACAGGATGCACTTTTCCATCTTGGCGAAACGAACGGCATCGACACTATGCCGGAACAGGCCGGGATCCGTACCCGTCTCACGACCCCCGTCGGAATGTTCACGTGTCCGTCTCGCCGTACGATGAAGATATACCCGACCTCTGGCAAAACGTACAAGGAGGCTGGTACGATCTCTGAAGGAGTGAAGACGGATTATGCCGCAAACTTCGGCACAAAACATCTCAATCCGGACGACAGTCCTGGAGGAGTCAAGATCGGATCCCTTGCAGACGGGACCTCCAAAAAGAAAAGTAATTCCTGGCCCATTCCGAACGACACGGGAGCCATTTCCTACCATAGCAAGGTCACGATCGGCGAGATCCGCGACGGAACCTCCAATACGTATCTGATCGGCGAAAAATACATGAACCCGCTCAAATACGAAAGTTCACCGGTCGAAACGGGAGACAATGAGACGGTCTACAGCGGGGCGTGCAACGACAATCTGCGCGGAGGCTGGTACAATACAGCCACAGACAATACCGCCCCTATGGCCGATCGACCGAACTACGAGCGCTTCCTTTTCGGAAGCTGCCATGCAGGCGCATTCGGTATGGTCATGTGCGACGGCTCGGTCCAGCGGATCAGTTACTCGATCGACCCGCAGAACCACCACTATCTCGCACATCGTTCGGATGGAAATGTCGTTTCGATGGACTAAATCAAACGCGCGGATCCCCTGCTTTCCCACGGATCCGCGCTTTCTTTTTAAACAGATCGCTTCTCGGCGTCTCTATTTCTTTTTAAGCGACTCCACCCCACCCTGAAGTTCAAGCATCTGCTCCCATTGAAGCGTTCCGCGTCCGGAAGATGCCGGCATCCGAGAGTGCGAGTTCGCATCATAGTGGTAGCTGCCTCCGGTCTGACTCACAGAATCCCGTCCGTTCAACAGTGCAGCCGGAGATTTTGGAGCGGGGATCGCCATCGGGGAGCCGGTCACGCCAACATTGGGATTTCCCCGTTTCAGATTTTCTGCCGTTGAGCGGCCCGGCACGTGCACGCGGGAAATGGAACTCTGTCCCGGCGCGTAAAGCGGCGTTTCGATCGTGTGGCGTCCCGGAACATAATATTGAGCTGGAGCCTGCGGATCTCCGTTGAGATCCAGTACATTTTCGGCAGTAAGGGCAGGATCCTGCGTTTGAGTGTCTCGAGCGTCTTCATGCGTATTCGTCCCAGCTTCCTGTGCGCCATCCATTTCAGCACGCTCGCCGTCCCCAGGTGCCTCATCATCTCCATCGTTCAGGCGTTCGGCTTCTTCGGAATCGCGAAATGTCTGCCAGTCCAGCACTTCCGGGGCTGAATCAGTCTGTTCCGAATCGGCAGGTCCCAAGCCGGCTTCATTTTCCGCTCCTGCATCGACGGCATCCGGATCCGCATCGGCGTCTTCGTCCGACTCCGGCCTGACATCATTCGACAAACTGTATGCCTCCGTATCCACCGAGGGTCCTGAATCTTCAGGATCTTCTTTTCCTCCGCGCCGAAAGAGATTCCGAACCGTATTCCACGGGCTTTTCCGGTGCGTTTTTTCTCCCGTACGAGGTTTCGTTCCCTGTGCTGCATCCCGTTCCGCATCCTGTTCCGTCTCGGCATTCGGTTCCATTCCATGTTCGGCGTCCTGTTTTGCCGAGGTCTCCGCATGCAGCTTCTCTTCCCCGGCAAGATCTCTCATTTCGCGAGGAGGATCCGACGACTTTTCTTCGCTCGAAACCGGCAGAACGGCATTCTTTTCGTTCTGTTCTCCGCTTTCACCTGCCGCAGGACGAACTGCCGGGTCAGCGATCGTTTCCGCAGAAACGGCAGTCTCGGCTTCCTCCGGAGGATCCGTTTCATTTTCACGCTTCGGCAGCGCAAGACGCATTGGCGGAAGTGCTCCGGAAGGAGTGCCTGAAAGTGCATTTCCGGCAGACACGGC
Source organism: Thermoguttaceae bacterium (assembly GCA_017939795.1). Lineage (GTDB taxonomy): Bacteria > Planctomycetota > Planctomycetia > Pirellulales > Thermoguttaceae > RGIG3701. Next base: position 61,493 of record JAGBAA010000102.1, on the reverse strand, counting down.
ATTTTCCTGAACCACTGCCAGCGGCGCAGTCTGAACGTACTCCTGCGGGTAGAGTGCCTGCGGATAGAGACTCGGATCCACACCCCACATATCGCATGGACCAGCTCGCAACCCGGAACGTCCAGAGATCCGGATGAGCCCCCGTGAAGTCGGCGAATAGACCGGTGCAGAACCGGAAGACGGAAGAAGCCGTTCCTGCGGGATGACGTAGCGGTTTTGCGCAACGAGATACGTCCAGCCTATGAGCAGCTGGTAGGTCGCATAATCCTGATTCGCAAAAACGATCCGGCGGTCCTGTGAGTGCGGCGTGACGGGCTTACGCAAAAAGGGGCTGAGTTCCGGCTGCGTAAGATGGATCTGCTGAAGAGATGCATGGATATTCTGTAAAACGGCACCGCGTCCCATCTGAGACGAAATACGATGCAGACGGTAGCGCGTCTCGGAATCCGGACCATGGCATCCGGCCGTCATGCAGTTTCGCTGAAGGATCGGCTGGATCTTGCGCCGAAAGATCTCGATCGAATCCTTGGGCAGGGAATCAGCAAGCTGATCCAATTCTGCCGACGTGGGTCCCTGGGGACGAACCGGCTCGGCCCCCGGAACGGTTCCCCCGACGAAAGAGGCTCCAGTTCCCTCAATGGAGGTCCCGCCAACTCCGGAGGAAGCATCTCTGTTCAACAAAACCAGGCCGGAAACATTTCCATTTTCCGAAACGGCAAGACTCTCTGCGGGGACAGAGTTTCCCACTGCCGGCGCATGCGGAACCAAACGTGCTTCATCCTGTTTCCGCTGAAGAAATTCCAGACGACGCTCGAAAACAGGCAGGATCCGATGATCCGGCACCGTCTGACGCAAAAGAGCGATCTGTTCCGAGGCTTCCGAAAGCATTTCATGCTGAAAGCACCACTGGATGAGCTCACAGCGTTTTTCCTGATCGTTTACAAAAATCTGCGAGGCACGCCACTCGTAGATCTGCCGGCAGGAATCCGCGACGATATCCACCTGATTTTTAGGAAAACTCCGCGTACCGGTCCCGGTCGTGATCTCGCACAAATCATCAACAAAACGGACCGAACCATAAATGAGCGTTCCATTTGCCAGCATCGTGTACCGAAAAGGCTCGGCCGTTCCGGACGCCTCCGCCCCGCCCGGCACTCCGGCATAGCCGACCGGAACGACATGAGGATCGCGGATCTGCGGAGTCCCATCCGAAACATCATGCAGAAAATCACGGAAAAGTTCTCTGGGAGGGGCAGGCGGAAGATCGGTCTCCGAAGCCCCAACGGATCCTGAACCGGAATCAGACGATGCGGGTCCCAAAGTCCCAGACTTTACGGAGTCCGACAGTTTTTCCACATTTGGCTCCACGGCCTCCGGTGCCAGGATCGCAAACGGGGAACGTGTTTCCGGAGTATACGCGGAACTGGAAACGAATCTCGCCATCGGTTCCGGAGTTAAACGGCCCGATACAGGCGTTCCTGAAACGGCAGGCTCCGCGACAGATTTTCCGACATTTTCGGCAGAGGTCTCCAATACGGCCACAAGAAAAAACAGAACGGTCGGGAAAAGCCATCCGGCGCATCGAATGCAGCGGAAGGGATCAGCAAAATGGGACAGTGAGGAACGTTTTTTCATGGAAACCCCTGACGAAATTGAAAAATTTCTCTGAATTTACTCCAAAAGAATACTTTTATTGAAAAATTTTGTCAATAGAGAAATTCCCCACCTTGAAAAATTTTGGATTTTCTGCAATAATAGTAAAAAAGAACGCAGGGATTAGACGAAAATTCCATAGAAGGAACCTTCAGAACCTCCCGAAAAGTTTTTTCGTACTGAAAAGAGGAGCGTTCCGCACTATCTTCCGCAGGATTTGAAAACGCGGATCCTGTGTGTACCATGCGTTCACCGGTTCCCTAACCTTCACACAAAACCCCAAAAGAACCTCCTCCATTGGGAAGTTCTTTCCATTTTCCTCAAAAGGGACTTCAAAACATGATGGACTTTTCCTTTTTTCCGCAGCTGGCGGTCAATCATTTCATCTGGTTCAATCCGGGTACGTTCCTCTTCACGGGACTCTACCTTTTGGGGGCCCTCGCGCTTCCGTTTCTGCTCTGGCTGATCCTGAAACTTCCGTTTCCCAGAGCCATGACGGGAATCTCCGCGATTGCGGGAAATACAGCACGCAGTGTCATGAAGCAGCCGATCTTCGCGATCCTGATGATCTTCGGCATTATGGCGATCCTCCTTTTCCCATGGATCCCGTACAATACGCTGGGCGAGGACGTCAAGATCATGAAGTCTCAGGGCCTCACCGTCATTAAAGTACTCGGCATCCTGCTTGCGGTCTGGTCCGCCGGGACAGCGATTTCGGAGGAGATCGAAGAAAAAACGGCCCTGACGCTCCTTTCCAAGCCGATCAGCCGCCGTCAGCTCCTCATCGGGAAGTTCCTCGGCATCATCATGGGCGTTTCTATCTTCTTCGCAGTCCTCAGCACGGTCTTCATGCCGACGTGTGCCATGAAAGTCGTTCATGATGCCCGCGAACAGTGTCTCACCGACCCGGAACCGGCGGCGTGCATCGCCTCGATGGAAAAAACGGTCCCCGGCCTGGCACTCTCATTTATGGAGATCACGATGATGACGGCCGTCACCGTCGCACTGGCCACACGCCTTCCGATGGTCCCCAACCTCACGCTCTGCACGACGATCTACGCTCTGGGACACCTGATCCCGCTGATGGTAAAATCGTCGATCGGGCAATTCCAGATCGTGGAATTCATCGGAAACCTCCTTTCCGCCGTCCTTCCAGTCCTGAGCTATTTCAGTCTCGAGACAAGTATCGGCGGCGGTGCAGAAGTATCTGCGGTCTACCTTCTGGGAGCGTTAGCCTACTGTCTCCTGTACTCACTCGCCGTCCTGTTCTTCGCTCTCATCCTTTTCGAGGATCGAGACCTGGCCTGATGAACGAATGCCCGCCAAACAGGATAGGACCTCTGACGGTCTGAAGTCGGCAAAATGCTCCCCGAAAGTCGGATAGTCAGGCCGTCGGGAAGTCAGAATGACAGGCAAACCGCCAAACAGTCAGCCGGTATCCGTTCACCGAATCGCTGCCGGCCCCATGACGGAAACGCAGTTTTGAAACAGCCTGCGTTTCCTGCGTATTTTTCAACTCACCCTCAACTGGACAGATCCCCGTTTTGTGCCATGGTTACGTTCATTCACCCCTTCGCATTCGTCTGGCTCCTGCTTGCGGTCCCGCTCATTCTTTTCTACCTCTGGCGAACCCGACGGCCGCAGGCGCAGGTCGTTACGGGGGCACTGTGGCGTAAAGCGATCCCGGCACTGCACCCTCGCCGAGCCTGGCAGAAGCAGAGATGGTTCGTTTCGCTGCTGGTCCAGCTGGCGATCCTGCTCGTTTTCGTGACGGCGTTGGCGGAACCATGTTGGCGGCGTCCACAGCGTGCCGTTCTTGTACTGGACGCCACGACGAGCATGGGGGTCCTGAATGAGGACGGAAGATCAAGATTTGAGGAAGCGAAAGAGCGAGCCCAGGCTCTCATTCAAAACATGGGGTACGTTGATTCGCTTGCAGTTCTTGTCGTGGGCGAAAAAATTGGGATCCACTCCCGAATGTCGCATGATCCCGAGCAGCTCCTCGCTTCTTTCGAGACGCTTCCCTCTGCAGGAGGACGTGCTCCGATCGACGAAGCCGTTTCCATGGCGCGATCTCTCATTACGGCAGGGACCGGCGGCGTCTTTGATCCTCAAACCAACCACGTCATTCTCATCAGCGATGGGTGCTTTCCACTGGCTGAGACGGTCCTGAAAGATGAGACGGTGCGCTGGATCCCGGTTGGGCAGCCCCGCGGAAATGTCCAACTTGAAACACTCTGTGCGGAACGCCGAACGCCTGAGAAGCCGGAAAATGCTGAAATTTTCGTTTCACTGCGAAACTTTGCCGACAAACCGGTCTCCGGGACCCTGAAGATCTCGCATCGTCCGGAAAATGAAACGAAAGACGCAGACTCGCAGGCGAACACGCAAATGGACACACTGGCTGACGCACAGACGGGCGATCCGGCAGAAAACGCAGACACTCAGGCCAGCCATTTAGATAAAAATTGGGAAACTCAGGAGATCGCGGTAGAGATCCCGTCTTTCATGGATGGCGGACTCCTGACGCAGACCATTTCGCTGACGCAGGCAAAAGCAGCTTCGATCTGCGCCGAGTTCATTCCAAAAGATCCGGAAGAAGACGCCCTCGCGGAAGACAATTCGCGCACAGCTCGACTTCATGAAGCATTCACCTTCCACGTGACGGTCGTGACGCCCAAAGAACCGAACACGCTGCTGGAAAATGCACTGCGTTCGCTCCCCTCGGTAGAAGTGGAACAAAAGGTCCTGAAAAAAGGAACGCGTCTGGCTGCAGGAAGCATGGAGACACACCATGCTGTCCCGTTCACGACCGACGATTCCGGAGTCCGTCGTTTCCACATCATGATCTTTGACCGGACGCTCCCCGGAAAATCTGTCTTCGAGACAGAGATCCCGAAGAGAAGCCTCTTCTTTGCCCCGCCGGCAGACACTCCGCTCTGGAAACGCAGCGAAACGGTCCGTGACTATGTGCTGATGCCGTGGATGGATGGTCTGCGAAGCGGGATCTCGACTGCCGGCGTCGGATTCAACGACACGAATGCGCTCATCCCGGTCCCGGAAATGGTCTCTTCCAGTCCATGGCTGTTCTCTCAGAGTGCGCTGGAGACCAATGAAGCATCAGGTGCCTCTGAAGAAGACGAAAACTTCGCCAAGCAGGCAAAAACTGTCGAAATGACGGAACTCACGTGGGGGCTGGAATCAAAAAACTCAGCTCGAAATGTGCTCTGTGCGTGCGATTTGACGCAAAGCGACTGGATCCTGGCGGACGATTTCCCGGCATTCCTCCAGTACGCATTCGACTGGATCATCCATACGCCGGCTTCCGAAGCACGAATCTCGCGCGGACTGGAAACCGGCTGGTCTGCGGATGAAACATTCCCGGACAGTGACCTGAATATTCCGACGCCTCCGGAGCAGATCTTCACGTACCCAGGAGAAGACATCGTCCCAATGTGGACGCTGCTGATCCTGATCGTCTGCGCGGGAACGATTGCCGAATGGTACTTCTACCAAAGACGCTGGATCGAGTGAGGTAACGCGATGAGCCGGTCTGGAAAATTTTCAAATTGCCGGGGTCCCATTCCCGGCATCCACCTTTTTTTGAGTCTCAGCGTGCTTCTTTTTGCCCTCGGCAGCATATTTCCTGCCGTCCCGGAAAGAAACTGCTTCAGCTCTGTTTCCGATTCCGTTTCAGATCCCGCACCGGCTCCCGTTCTTGATCTCATTCCATCCCCGATCCCAATGCCTCCGGAACGCCAGCGATCCTACTATCTGCAGGCTCTGAAAAACTACGACAAAAACTGCCGGCGTCTGAAAAAGGATGGACCATGGGACATTTTCAGCGTCCGGATACCAGCCGACTACCTTTACGCGCTGGTGAGTGTCGAACAGTTTTTCCGCGAAAATCCGGATCTCCGGGTCGAGTATGCGTCCGAGCGGATCTACCCTTTGGAAAAGTCGGCAGAAATCGCACAGTGGATCCGTACGATGCAGGATCTTTCACCCGACTCGCCATTTCAAGGCAACTTCCGCTGGTACTGGCGTCAGCAGAATGTCGAGGACCGCAATGCAGCTGAATTCGTCGTGAAGCGGCTCATTTTCTGCTGGGCGCATCGCAATGTCCTGCCGGAAGAGTGTCGGGAGATCATCCGCGTGATCCTGAAAGATGCTGCACCGGAATGTCTCCGTCGCAGACCAAGACCGGACTACACGAACATCTCGGTCATGAATTTCGCGAATCTGCTTCTGCTAGGCGAAGCGTTCCAGGATGCGGAACTCCACATGGAAGGAATGCGGCGGATGAACCGATTCCTTTTTCAGACCTGGCGCAGCGGGATCCATGAATTCGCGACCCCCACGTACTTTAACGAGATCTTCGAGACGCTTGAGCAGCTTCGGGAACTGACGCAAAGCGAGGAGGTACGTGGAAAAGCGGAACTTCTCCTCAACTATTGTGCCCTCCTGACGGCCCTCCATTTCACACAGGACGGCAGATTCGGCGGAGCGTGCAGCCGAACATACGCATACCTCTACGGCGACGACTACCTTCGCTTTCACGTCGGCGTCTGGGGGTGGATCCCGCTTCCGCAGGATCGCTCCAATATTTCGATCCTGACGGCACTCAACGGAAAGTACGTCCCGGATCCCGAAACGCTCCGTGCCCTTTTGCCGGCGGAAATGCGGGACTGCACGATCTGCGAGCGCTGGGGACTTCCGCAGTCTGAATGGAAGAAAACGTACCGGACGCAAGACTTCATTCTTGGGGTCTCCATGGCCAAATATAATTCCCATCAAGATCAGCTCTGGACGCTGGATTGGCTGAGTTCCGGCAAAGAAAATGCAGACTCCATCTCGGATCCCTACGCCAAAACCTCACCCCGATGCAGTTTCATGCCGGACGGACGCGGAGATCCATGGGGCACAAACCGGGAAATCACTAACGGGGGGCACAAAAAAGCACTTCACCTGGATCCAGATTGGAGTGCCTCGCTCGATGGTCCGCGAGCAGAATGCCGCGCCGTCTACACTTCTGACGAGATCCGAAAATTCCGAAAAACCTCCCCCGGACAGGAGATCCGTTCCACCTTCATCCTGAAAAAACCGGATTCCGTCTATTTCCAGGATCCAGACTGTCTGCACGCGGTCTACGGGAAAAATCGACTGGAGCTGAAAATTACGCATCTTTCGGCAGGGCACATTTCACCGAAACTGCTTCCGTCTCCCGACGGAAACGCCGTCGCGTGGTGTATCGTGCACACGATCCCGCCGGAAACTGAAAAAGAGATCCCGGATCCCATCGAACTGGTCTTCCAGTCCGAGATCCATCCACTGGACTCCGTTTCAGAAAATGCAGCAAAAGCTCCGTCCGTGCCTGAATCGTGCGCATTGCCGCAAAGCGGGTCCTTGACGCTGCGATCTGCACTGGAATCCGATTTCTTCCAGAGACCGACCGGCTGGGAAGGTCCCGCTGGGATCCTGACGGTCAATGGTACGGAGATCGGACGGCGATTTTTGGAAAAATCTTATCCGCCGTTTGCCGACTATGCAGCAACACAAAGACGCTGGATTTCCGAAATAGCGCACATTTGGGAGGTTTCCGAAAAAAGGACCCACGAACAAAGTATTCCGGAAGCACTCCCCAAAGATCTTCCGATCCTCGTTCTGAATGCAGGCGAAAAATTCCGGCTTCCGGTTTCTGCGGGACTTTTTTTTGAAGATTTCGCCGTCGGGAGCAACTCCGTTTCCCAATGCATCGAGATCCAGAATGAGACTTTTTTTCGTCTCTGGGTCCAGACCCCCGGCACGTACCGGCTCTCAGCGAAAGTTCTGGCTCCGGATCCTCAGCACGACTCCCTTCAAGTCACGTACTGGACGCCCGAAAAACCGGAAGGAGTCCATTTCCCCTGCTGGGCACTGGACTCTTCACCAAATTGGCGTACGGTTGAATTTCGCGCACCGGACCAGCGTGCACCAGCGGTTGAACTTGAACTCCCCCGGGGACCAGTCCTCCTGAAGCTCGCTCCGCGGGAGTTTGACGTCCAGCTTCAGGAACTCGAATTCCGCCGCATTCCGTAAAATTCATTTTTTCAAAGTTCAGTACAATCCGCCATACACATTCCGTTCCTGCGCATATTCCGTACTCCGTGTGCGTTCCGCAGTACCGAGTTTCGGTTTTCGCAAAGCGGATCCTGCCAAACGGATCCCCTTCCCTAAAAACTAAATGGAGAAATTCATGAACCTCAAATTCGCATTTACGTACCGATCCTGTATCGTACTGGCCATTTTGCTTGGTCTCTATTCCAGCCCCCAACCAGTCTTTTCGCAGGAAAAGATCGATCGGCAGGCCGTCGTGAGTCGGCATTTCATTCAGAGTCTTGAACCGAATCTGGAGATCCCGCTCGGAAACGGCGAATTCTGCTTCAATGTGGACTTCACGGGCCTTCAGACGACGCGAGGAAACACGATGGCGCACTGGGGCTGGCATTCATTTCCGCTTCCGGAGGGATTCACCAAAGCAGATGTTCCGGAAACGGGGACGCTCCAGCAAGGACGCAATACTTTCAAAGGCGACCACTCTTTTCCGCCTGAAAAACAGGCACTTCAGCAGTGGCTCCGCGACAATCCGCATCGTGCCGACCTCGCACGCATTCGTCTGATCCGGCCAGACGGCAAAACGGTCATGCCGCAGGAGATCCGTCCGATCTCACGTAAAATGGATCTCTGGACCGGCCTGCACACTGCGGAATTCGAGCTGGACGGCGAGTCGGTCCGCGTCGAGACTTTCGTTTCGATGGACGCTGACCTGATCGCATCGCGCGTGAAGTCTAATCTGCTCACGGAAGGCAAACTGCTCGTGAGTGTCGAGTTTCCGTACCCCACCATCCGAATGGAAGCCTGGTCGGGCAAGTTTGGCCCCAATTCACGGCATGAGACGCGTGTTCTTCCTGGAAATTCAACCCGAAACGCACAGATCCTGCGCAAGGTCGATGATTTCGAGTACCTCGTTTCTCTCCAGTGCGGCGAGAATTCGGCCTTCCAGATCGATCCGGACAGCCACGCGCTGACGATTTCAACGGACGGGGAACTCTGCGAGTTTTTCTGTGCCTTCCACGACGGCTGGCCTAAGATCGAGGCACGAAAACAGGTCTTCGAAACACTTCGCGCGGAAACGGCCCGAAAATGGGAAACGTACTGGCGTTCCGGCGCGGCAGTGGATCTCTCGCAGAGTAAAGATCCGCGCTGGAAGGAACTTGAACGCCGCATCGTCCTCTCACAGTACCTCATGCGCACGAATTCCGCAGGAAGTTACCCACCGCCGGAAGCGGGACTTTTAGGGACCGACAATTGGCGCGGACGGTACCATGGCGAAATGATCTACTGGCATCTCGCGCACTACTCGCTCTGGGACCGTCAGGAACTTTCCGACCGTGCGCTGGACTGCTACCGCAAAAACCTCCCTGTCGCGCGAAAACTGGCGGCGCAGCTTGGATACGCGGGCGCACAGTGGCCCAAGTGCACAGGACCGGAAGGGCGGACGGCCCCATGGTACGGAAATCAGGTCCTGCTCTGGAAACAGCCGCACCCCATGATCTTCGCCGAGCTGGAGTACCGAAACCGTCCGACGGCCGCGACACTCGAAAAGTGGGCGGAGATTTTGGACGAGACCGCGAAATTCATGGCATCGTATCCGGAAAAGGATGCGGAAGGGGTCTGGCATCTGGCTCCGGTCATGCCGCCGAGCGAGACCGGAATCGTGAAAGACTCCGTTTTCGACTTGGCGTACTGGCGTTTTGGTCTGCGTCTGGCGAACACGTGGCGGGAACGCATGGGAAAAGAACGGGTCGCCGAGTGGGATGAGATCGCAGACCATCTGGCTCCGCTTCCAACACATCCAGGCCTTCCGGAAAACGAGACCGTCTGGCTCCACTCTCCGGACTGGATCAACTCGTACGAGAAATTTAATTGGGAGCATCCCAACCCGGTCGGCGTTTACGGCATGATCCCGCCGACGGAAGGAGTCGATCCGGAAATCGCGCGCCGTACGCTTCGGAAAGTCTACGAAACGTGGCGTTGGGACCGTGTCTGGGGCTGGGATTTCCCGTGGACCGCCATGTGTGCAGCACGAGTGGGCGAACCGGAGATCGCGGTGGACATTCTGCTGCATGAAAGTCCGCGAAACGTTCACGACCTACGCGGCGTCAACGCGAACAATCCGTGCCCATACCTTCCCGGAAACGGAGGTCTGCTCTACGCGATCGGCATGATGGCCGGCGGATGGGACGGTGCTCCGGAAGTGGATCGGGAAAAAGGCGAAGCTCCCGGTTTCCCGCGAAACGGCCAGTGGTTCATTAAGGCGGAGGGATTCAAACCTGCGCCATAGTCCAGCAGATTCCAGAATGAAAAGAGTGCCGCAGATCCAGAGCACTCTTTTCGTTTCTTTTCGTTTTCTCAGTTCCTGTTTCATTCCGGCACGATTCCCGCCTGTTCTTCGCTCCATTCTCCGGCCTCTTCCAATCGATTCCGGTTCCGCGTCCTATTTTTCACTCCCTCGAGCACGTTTCGTTTCCGATCCGCACCATCGTCAGCATTTTCTATTCTCCGTTCTGCCCGAATTGCACACTACCGCATAATGAAATGAACGGCTGATTTTGAAACGGCCGCACCGTCTTCTTCATTTCCTATTTTCCAAACTCAAAGGTTCCTGAATGTTCCGTACCTGTTCCTTTTTCCGAGCTTCCTTTTTCCTTTTTCTCGGAGTTCCGCACCGCTGTCCCCTTCCGCCGCGGTCCCGGTTCCTTTCCGCATTCATTCTTTTGATTTTGCTCATTTCGGTTTCCTGTACCCCGAAAACGTCCAGTCCATTTTTCGGCTCCGCAATTTCGAAAACATCCAGTCAGGCCGTTAAAAAACCGGAGAGCAGCAGCACGCAGGATATTCGCTGCCCAGCCATCTCGCTGTACAGAGTCGAGTCCGCCAATTCCATGGAGATCCAAAAATTCCCCGCTTCCGTACGGGAAAACCGGACGATCCATCTGGCATTTCGGATCCCGGGGAAAATCAAAGAAGTTCATGCCGAGATCGGGCAAATGGTGCGTGAGGGAGAGGTCCTGGCCAGTCTGGATCCTCGGGATTTTCTGAACGCCAAAGCAGCTGCCGAAGCAAATCTTGCGGAACTTCAAGCCGGTCTAAATGCCCGGATCGCGAATCGGGACCGTTCGGTCGAAATACTTCGAAAGAAACGGGACGCCGCAGAAATACTTTTCTTGACGGCAGAGAAAAATCTGGAAAAATTCGCCCAGCTTACTCAGGACGGAGCCATTCCGGAGATCCGGTTTGATGAGATGCAGACACAATACGAGCAGGCTCTCGCGGGGAAAGTCGCGGCCGAAAAGGAATTGGAAAATGCAAAGATTGGGCTACATGAGGAGATCCGCAGTCTTGAAGCGAAAAAGAACGGACTATTGGTGCAAAAGAAGCAGTCGGAAGACGCACTTTCGGACACACTCCTCCGCGCGCCATGTTCGGGAACCATTTCCCAAAAATTCATGGAATCCGGTGAAGTCTCCGCTCCCGGAGTCCCCGTTCTTGCCGTCACGGACACTTCTCAACGTCTCGTCAGAGCACTCGTCCCCGAATCACTTCGGATCCGCCAGGAGGAGATTTCTGCGTTTCGATGCGAATTTGAAGCATACCCGGATCTCTCATTTCCTGCGGAGCTGGTTTTTCTTGCGCCGACTCCGCAAAGCGGTACACACGGCTACCCGCTGGAAGTTCGGGTCTCCGACCTCAGAAACCGAAAGATCTTCCCAGGAATGACCGCAGTGGTCGTGGTGGAACTCCAGCCGTCCTGCCAGGAATTCCGTGTTCCACTCTCTGCTCTGAGTGCTCCGCCTTTACGTGCAGCGGACACTATCCCGGTCAGACAGAAACTCCAAACACCGTCTGGCTCCCCACATCAGTTCCAGACGCGCCCTTGCCCCCAGACGTCGACACGAACGTCCGTTGAATATGATGGAAAATACCGCGAAACTGTCCTCTGGCGGATCTCTCCGGAAGAACGGGTAATTCCCTGCCGAGTCCAAATCGTGCGTTTGGCCGATCCAGGCTGGGTTATCGTGAGGGGAGACCTTCAGAAAGGGGAACATATCGCCGCCTCTGGTGCTCCTTTCCTCCGCGAAGGACAGCGAGTCCGCCCGATCTTGAAGTGAGATCGAAACTGCAGATTCCGAAAGTTTTCCGCAGTCTCCCAAGCCTCCTGAGCTTTCCAGGTTTTCCAAAAATTTTCCCAAAAATTTCCCCCAAAATTTCCCGCAGAAAAAAAGGAGTGCCGACCGCATGCTTCCAGAATTTGCAGTTCACCATCGGCTAAGTGTAGGATTTCTTGCGGTGACGCTCTGCCTTGCCGGACTTTTCAGCGGCTGGACGATTGGACGTCTTGAAGATCCCGAGTTCACCATCAAGACTGGAGTCGTCCTGACCTTCTGTCCCGGAGCCAGCGCACGGGAAATAGAACGAAACGTGACGGAACACGTAGAGCGCGCGTGCCGCCGACTTCAGGAGATCGAACATCTGCGTTCCCATTCGGAACCGGGACTTTCTCTCATCTACGCAGATCTGAAGCAGGATATTCCGAGTTCCGCTCTGCCCGCAGTCTGGACCGACCTGCGAAATAAACTCTCAGATCTTCAAGGAGAACTTCCGCCGGAAGCTCTTCCCCCCATCGTTCAGGACGATTTTGGCCAGGTCTACGGCATCGTTCTGGCTCTTTCCGGTGACGGTTTCCCGCCGGCAGACCGTCTTGTGCGCGCACGGGAACTTCAGAGAGAATTTAGCCGACTGCGCGAAGCCGGACGTGTGGAACTCTGGGGAATTCCAGAAGAACAGATCGAGATCCGGATCTCGCAGGCACGTCTTGCCCGTCTTTCCATTTCCCCGGCATCTCTTTTGAGAGCACTTGCCGGCCAGGATCTCACGATGGATTCCGGGAGCCTGAAATTTGGCGGCAATGAGATCCGCTTCACTCCATCCGGAAGATTCACCACTATCCGGGAGATCGAAGACCTCGTTCTTTCGGCAGATCCGGCACTCACAAAATTTCAAAATCTGACCGATCCCGGAGTCTCTCCCATCGGCACCGTCCCGGACCATCCCGCGCAGCTCTCTGCGCTCTTTTTCCATGCCGGCGGGATCCCTCAAGGGGTTCTGCATCAGCAAAAGATCCGTTCCGCCGGAAATTCCGTCTCGGGAACCGTTTCTCAGTATCGCCTGGGCGACATTGCCTCCGTGGAGCGTGTCCTGAAAGTTCCGCCGTCCCGCCTTTTTCGATTTAACGGGAAAGACGCCATCGCTATCGCGATCTCTCCACGCGCCAACGGAAACGTCGTCCAGCTCGGCAGAGAAGTGAAGGACTGCGCAGCACGCATAATGGCGCACTTCCCGACCGGCTATTCGCTCCAGGAAGTCAGTTTTCAGCCGGACGATGTGGAGAAAGCCGTGGCGCTTTTTCTCAAAAATCTGCGTGAAGCGGTCCTCATCGTGACTTTCGTCGTCATGTTTTCCATGGGATGGCGCAGCGGGCTGCTCATCTCAAGCAGTCTCCTTCTGGTCATCCTCACGACGATGTGCGTTCTGGAACCGCTCGGGATCGTCTTTCAGCGCATCTCGCTCGGTGCTTTCATTATCGCACTGGGGATCCTCGTCGACGATGCCGTCGTGGTGGGAGACCTCATCATCGTGCGGATGCAGCGCGGTATGGAACGCCGGCGGGCCTGCATTGAAGGTGCACAGCGTGCCTCACGTCAGCTTCTGGGAGCCACCATCGTCGGAGCACTTGCTTTTCTCCCGATCTACCTCACGCCGACGAACGTTGGAGAATATTGTGCCTCCCTCTTTCTGGTCGTGGCCGTCTCTCTTGGGGTCAGCTGGCTCGTCGCCATGCTTCAGACTCCACTGGTCTACTCCCTTTTCGTGAAGATCTCTCCTGAAAAAACCGCCAAAGATCCGCACTCCGGTCCAGTTTACCAAGTGTACCGAAACGCACTCGCCTGGACCCTTCGGCACAGGACGGCCGTCATTCTCTCTGCTGTTTTTGCCTGTGGTCTCGCTGCCTGGGAATTCCGGAATATCGATCAGAATTTTTTTCCAAGGGCGCAAAGAAACCAGTTTTGGATCGATTTCCGATTTCCCGCCGGTACGTCGATCGAAACGGTCTCAGAAGAAATGAAAAAAGCAGAATCCTTCCTCCTGAAACAGGAATCGAAGACGGCCGAAAATATCGTCTCGGCAGCCTCTTTCATCGGAGCAGGACCGCCGCGGTTCTATCTTCCGTACCAGCCGGAATTTCCTCACCCCAACTACGGGCACATGGTCGTGAATGTGCGGAAAGCGGAAGACGTTGACTCCCTGCTCGCCCCAGTCCGTTTCTGGATGAAGGAGAATTTTCCTCAGGCTCAGGTCCGAGTGCAGCGTTACGCCATGGGGCTTCCGACTCCGAATGAAGTCGAGATCCGATTTCGCGGACCAGATCACGCCAAACTTCAGCTTCTTGCCCTGAAAGCCGAAGCGATCCTCCGCAATTCATCGAATGCACTCGATGTTCAAAACAATTGGAGAGAAAAGCAGCTGACGCTCGTCCCCCAATACTCGCAAATGAAGGGGCAGGATGCCGGAATGTCTCGTCTGACGGTCCAGAATTCGCTTCGGACGCGGACGCGGGGGATCCCAGTCGGAAACTTTGCCGAAAAGGAACAGAATCTTCCCATTCTCCTTCGCGGCGCCATTTCGGAACAAAATGAGACCGAATCTCTTTCCGGAACCCTCATTTGGGGAGCGTTTCCCGGCAGTATCCCCCTGGGAAATCTGATTTCCGGCATGGAATTCCTCTGGGAAGACTCGTCCATCTATCGATACGACGGATCGCCGGCCGTCGTCGTCGGAGCCGATGCTTACGGAACCTCCTGGATGGAGCTTCTTCGAAAGATCCGGCCGCAGATGGAATCGATCGTACTCCCGGAAGGCTTCTCGATGGAATGGGGAGGTCAATTTCATGAATCCCAGGAAGCGGCTCGAGATGTCCTCGCAAATCTTCCGACCGCAGCCGTCCTGATGCTTCTGGTCGTCGTCTTCCTTTTCAATGACCTGCGCCAGCCGCTGATCATCGTCCTGACGGTCCCACTCGCCATGATCGGGATCACAGGAGGACTCCTGCTCATGCAGAAACCATTTGGATTCATGGCTCTGCTCGGCGTCATGTCGCTTTTGGGGATGATCGTCCGAAACGGTGTCGTGCTCATGGATCAGATCGACGAAGAAGTCGGAAAAGGAGGCTCCGCTTTTCTGGCTGTCCTGAATGCGTCTGTAGAACGAATGCGTCCCGTCACCGTCGCGGCGGCGACCGTCATCGTCGGCATGATCCCTCTTTTACGCGACCCCATGTTCGACGCAATGGCGACCGCCATGATGTTTGGACTGATTTTTTCAACGCTCCTGACGCTTTTCATCGTCCCGGTCCTCTACTCGATTTTTTTCCGGATCCCCATCCCGAAGAGAACCAAACGCGGTTCCTCCGGTCCATCCTCATCCAGCGATACCGCATGACATGTTCCCGAAAACGCGCGGGATCCCCTCCATTCTGCATTGGGCCGGCGAAGGTTTCCTTATGGGTATACGATGAACCGCACATTCCCGGAATGAAATAAAATTCTGATGGTGCGTACAGAAAGAACGCGAACCAAAATCCATTTTCCAAGCAGCAAAGCCGCCGAAACGACAGGATCCAGCCATACCGCCCTAAACGGACTGTCTGGAAAATCCTAAATTCACCTCAAAGTCAGCGAAAACTCACAAGTCGCCATGAATTGCGCTGCCGGAAATCCAAATGTTTCAGAATCAATCGTTTTTTGACTCAGAACCGGCACAATCCTTTCAGACATTCATTAAAAAAAGTTTCCAAATTTTGAAAAAAGACTTTCCGATAAAAAGAGGACCGTAATCTTGTCGAAAACACCAGTTTCCAGCCATTTCGGGCAATCTCGTCTGCGCCGTTCCGTTGGTACCGCACAAAAGATCAGACCCGCCAAATTCATGACCGGGGAAAATGGGACTGGAAATGGAAAGCAGCTGATCCAAAATGGAGAGGCCGAAACAGCCTCCCGGAAAATGGAGATGCGGAGACCGTCAGGCCCAAACGGCAATGTCCGGGTGAGGCGGGATCCTGAAAGCAAAAAACTGGTTTCAAGTGGGCTGCATGGGATTTGCTCGACAGGGAATCGTTGATTTTTTTAGGGGGAAAAATGAAAAATCAAATCCGCAGGCTGGGATGCCGCTCGTTGTGTGCAGGGATCCTCGGCACACTTTTACTTGGAACTCTGATACCGCAGGACACTCTGAATGCAGAACGGTTTTCCGGCCGCAGGAACGTTCGGGACCGGATCGCTCAAAGAAATGCGAGATTCTATTCTTCCGCAGATCCCGGACTCTACCAGTCCCGATACATTCCGGAGGACGCGAAAACGCAGAATGCACAGCGATCGTCCAAAGATCCCCAGACATCCGGTTCCCCAAATATTTCGTCCGTTTCGTCTGAAAATCTGACGTCTTCCGTTCCGCAGACGCCGATACTCCCCGAAACGGCCTTGCATTCCACACAGAAACTGACGGATGCGGAACTGGAATTGACGATTCCAGAACTGAACTCAATGCTGGCAGTGCCGGAATCTGAATCGATGCAGACGGCAGTTCCCGCAGTGACGGGCGAGTCTTCTGCAGTGGGAAATACGGCCTCCGTTCCAGCCTCCGATCTGGTCCAGCTCTCAAGCTCGGCCTCCTCGAATACCGAATCGCCAAATCAGAAAGAAAACAAAAAGAAAAACGCAAAAGGCAAGAAGACGTCAAGAATCGCCAACGCTCCCAAAACGTCTCCGAAGTCCGAGTCTGCCGCGGGATCCCGTCTCGCTTCAGAAACCGCAGACGCCCGAACCGCGCTTTCAGCTCCCGCAATTTCTGAAACGTCCGAAACCGAATCGGAACGTGCCGCGATCAAAACGTCTTTAGATAAAACAGGACGGATCGACACGGCAATGGCGGAAAAAGTATCGAAGAACGTCCCAGAGTCTTCAGGATCGGATGATGCACTCCTTCCGCACTGCTGGTGGTTCACGAACTGGGAAGCGGCCCGAAATGTATGCATTCAGACTCAGCGTCCCCTCCTGATCCACTTCTCAACTTCCTACTGCGGTCCATGCAAAAAAATGGAGCGGGAGGTTTTCTCCCAGGAAGCGATCCAGACACTTGCCGGAAAGCATTTCGTCATGGTCAAGGTCGACGGACAGAAGCAGCCGCATATCTGCAGTGAATTTCACGTCACGGCATTTCCGACAGATTTGATCCTAGACGCCGCAGGCAATGAACTTGCACGGTTCAGAGGTTTCCAGACGGCGTCCTCATACAGTGCGTTTCTGTCCGAAGTCATTGCTCAGACCAGAATTCCCCCGATGATCCGCCCGTTCACCTCGGAATGGGAAGAAAACTGGGGCAAAATAAAGCAGGAAACAGCTCGGATCTCTGCCGAAGAAGCACAGACGAAGGATGTATCTGCACCTGCGGCATCTCCTGCCCCAACGGCAAACGCCGTCCCGCAGTTCGCTTCGACCGAGGAAAATCTTCCCATTTCACTGGCGCAAGAAACGAACATTTCGACGACTCAGGCGACCCCCATCACGGAAAAACAAGGTCCGGCTTTGGATGAAGATCCGATCATGCTTGCGTCACCTGCGCTGAATACCGACCTGGAAAACGAGCA
The DNA here is from genome assembly GCA_017939795.1 of Thermoguttaceae bacterium. GTDB lineage: Bacteria > Planctomycetota > Planctomycetia > Pirellulales > Thermoguttaceae > RGIG3701. The sequence continues at coordinate 44,038 of JAGBAA010000102.1, read as the reverse complement.
GGAAGACGACTTTTCGCTCCGCGGGCAATCGCGTACCGGCATTCAAAGCGAAGAACTCCCCCTAAACAGCCAGCGTGAAACGCAAATTCAGGCGCGATCTCCGGAACGTGCCCCCAATTTGGATCTGTTTTCTCTGGAGCAGACGGACGATGTTCCGCCCCGGAAGTCTTCTGCCGTATCCGCACCATCTGTTGAGCTTTTGGAAATGGAACGGCTGGATGCGGACAGCTCCCAAAAGGATGAAGAAGAACTCATGCCCATAATGCGGAAACCCTCAAGCGGATATGCTCCGGTCTCAGCACACAAAATGAGTGCAGAGGAAGCTCTGGCTGGTGCTTCTTTGGAGAATGCGCATCAAAATGGGAAACTTCAGCTCCATGGACTTCATGATGTTCCGACGGACAAAAATCCGCTCACCGATCCTCCGGCGAATGATTCCAGGACCACAGAAGATCCTCCAAAGGTTTCCATGTACGTTAACGAAAATGTGATGCTCGACGGCTACTGCCCGGTCGCTTTGGTAGAACGAAACATCTGGGTACGCGGAAACTCAAAATTCACTCTCCAACACGAAGGAAAAACCTACTTCTTCCAAACGGAAGAGGAACTGCAGAAATTCCAGAATGATCCGGAATACTACGCGCTGGTTTTCAGCGGGCTCGACATCGTGCTCTTTGCGAATGAGAAAAAAGCCGTGCCGGGTTCCCGGAAATTCGGATTGCGCTACCAGGATCGAAACTACGTTTTCCATTCCGAAGAAAACCGAAATGAATTCAAAAAGTATCCGGCTTATTTCATTGGTCAGCTCCGATTAAACGCGGCAGCAGAACGTAATTCAAGCATTCACTGATCCGCAGTATTCAGACAAAACAGAACGTTTCGGAATTCCAGACGTTCATCAAAACAGAAACGGCCGTCTGTGCATCCAAACAGACGTGCCTTTTCCCAATGGAAGTCCATGAAAAAGCGGGTTTTCCTCAAACAAAGAAGAACCCGCTTTCTCCATTTCGGGACACTGAGTTTCCACATATTTCCCAGACTGCCGTTCTTCAGCATTCCGCAGAATAGACTGCCGAATTTTTCGACGTTTCCCATACGCGGACCTGGACGATATTGAGCCCCATTTCACGTCCTTTCAGGCAAATGAACTTCGCGATATTTTCTGCCGTAGGGATCGCATCCATCACCACGACCTTCTGGCCGGCGTCCTTCAGAAGCGGAACGAGCGGATCCTCCTGAAAAAGCAGCGTGTGGTGGTCCAATTCCTCATCGATCCACTTCTCGATCCCGGAACGGATCTCGCCAAAATCCAGGACCATACCGTCTGGATCCAGTTTTTCAGCCTCGATCAGGATCTCGACCCGCCCATTATGTCCGTGCAGAAACCGGCATTTTCCGCCGTGATTCGGCAAACGGTGTCCATAGCAAAATTCGATCTCGCGTGAAACCTGGTACGCCATAAAAATCCTCTGAAAAAAGTCCCCAAAACAAAATTTACGATCTGCCGAATATCCCGGCTCAACTTCATCCCGGCTTCAGTTCCATTTTCGCCAGCATCTGGCCGTCTCGAAAGTTCAATTCTTCCGATTCAGCCGGAACTGGATCTGATTCAGAATACTCTGCTCCAGCGCATAGTCGCGTTTCTGGGGGATCCAGCCTTCATGGCTGTCCTGAACACCAATGGGATCTTTGCGGTCATCGATTTTGGTATCGAGCCGAAAGGTCGCGGAAGGAAGCCGCATATGAAGCGGCTGCGCAGGATCTTCCAGCTCTTTCTTAACGCTCACATGAATGAGATAGTGTCCATCCGCGAACCGAACTCTGACTTTTGCAGTTCGGCGGATCGTTTGGACCGTCGCGTACTGGCGTTCGGACGCAGTCACGGAATCCCGGCGCCAGGGCTCAAAACAGGTCGAGCCGATCTGGGGTTTCGTTTCAAGAAGTCCCTCCAGAATAATATCGCCGCGCTTCTGGCACGGATATTCGTAAACGATCCGGTCAAAATAGAGACGCACGACATCTACGACGGTCTCCCAGACCTGGAACGGTTCCAGATCACCGCGAACTTCAAGGGGATTCTGTGCATTTCCCCCGGCAGGTCCTGAACCTTCAAAGGTCGAATAAGACGCACGATCCAGGCGCATTGACTGGCATCCTGTCCCGCAGAAGAACGAGGCCGACGCACTGAAAAGCAGCGCGAGAAAACGACGTCGGCCTTCAAAATTTCCAGCAGCCGAACATTCCTCCTTTTTCAGCACAGGAACGTCTGATGGAATCGCAGACACACGCCGCTCAGCCGTCCGTTTCGGAACATCCGCACTGGAACGGAATGCGGTTCCGAAACAAAGGCGCAAAAATTTCTGCATGGAAACGGGCTCGTGCTTCATGAAAACGGAGGAACGGTCAGCGTTCAAAACGGACACTCAAACAAAAACTCAAACAAAAACGGAAACTGCAGACCGGTTCATCTCCTCCCAAACGGAGAGAAAACCAGCTTATTTATCTCATCATACACAAAATTCCGATCCGGTGCAAGAGGGATCCGCAAAGTTCTGCAAATTTCTCCAAAAGAAATCCTTCATTCCTGCCGGTTTTTTGACCGAAAAACAGAATAAGCGGATCAAGTTCCAAAACAAAAAAGAAATCCGCTCATTTTTTCACGCAGCAAACGGCCCCAAAGGACATCTCGCGGGAATGGGCGGGATGAAGTGCATTTTATTGGCAGTGTCCGGCTGAGAGCAGGAGTTCCCCGACATGAAATTCGTTCAGCGATTTATGGTTTTGGCTCCCGGAGCCTTCCTCGGTATTTCTTTGGCTCTCTTTCCTCCGGGAGAGGAAGGGACTGCTGCGGCATCTCCCGAAGGCGGAAAAGGTGCCGTCTCCATTTCCAGCATCCAGAACGATACGGAACCAGCTCGGAAAACCGGGGTGCTCTGGGACGAAACGCCCATCCGCGAAGCACTCACAGCACTGGAGCAGCAGTCCGGGCAAACGCTCTGGCTCGATCGGCGTATCGATCCGGCATTTCCGGTTTCCGGGACATTTCAAAACGCATCGGCAGAGCAGATCCTTCAGGAAGCACTCCGTCCCTCTCCTTTCCGTGTTTCCCAGCTGACAGACGGCCTTCTCTTCACCGCTCCGGAAAATACGGCCATCCTGCTCCGGACACTTCTTGCCAAAAAACGGCATGAGCTGCGCGAAAACCTTCCGTCTTCCGACCAGAAAAAATGGCTGACGGAGCGTTCTGTCGCATGGGATCATCTCACGGAGCCAAAGGCAGTCCTTGAAAAACTCGCTAAAACGATGAAGTTCGAGATCCGGGATCTCTCCAAACTCCCGCACGATCTCTGGCCCGAACGGCCTCCGATGCACATTTCGGGACTCGATGCCGCACTGCTGATCCTCATTCAATTTGACCTCACGCTGGAATTCACTTCGGAAGGCGTGAAAACAGTTCCACTCGATCCGAGAGCCATCCTTATTTCCCGCACGTACGCCGCATCCGAGATTTCAGAGGAACAGCTTGCAGCAGTCCGAAATATCCCCGGCACGCGCACCATGCAGAAAGGAGCCAAAATTCTCGTTCGCGGAACGCTGGAAGTTCACGAATCCCTCGCAGGACGTTCCGTTTCCGGAGCATCCCGCAAAGCCGAAACGAAAGAACGTACCGAGTCTCAACAAACAGCATCCAGACAGGCAGCGAAACGTATTCCCAATACCCAGAACTCCGCGCACGCCTACGGTCTGAAACCCGGTGAAACGGTCTCCGGGACAGTGAAAGGGCCGTTCATTCCTTACGTCAAGGCACTCTGCTCCCAGTATGGTCTGACGCTTGAGGCGGACGAAGACGCACTCCGCAGTGCGGGGATCGATCCAGCGAAACACGTCGAAGTCACCGCAGACAAAGCCACGCTCGAGGAGCTTTTCTCCATGATGGCCGCGGAAGCATCATGCGATGCCGAACTCGACGGCCCAACGCTCACCATCCGGCCCAAACGTTAGATTTCAGCACTTCCGGAAGTTGCTCCTCTTCCGGAAGTCTGTTTCTCTTTCCGAAAACGATTTGTCCCAAAGGCAGGCTCTCTTCCCTCCCCAAAATCCACAAAATCCTCCTCAAACGAAAAAACAACAGCATTCTGAAAAAATTTTCCAAAAAAAACACACAAAATTACAAAAAAAGATAGACTTTTTGCGGTCTCCGTGTATACTATTTTCTGTATTTAAGTTTTTGATTGGTCTATGTACCATTTCATTGCCCCCAAACAGGATCCATTTAGGAAAAAAAATGAAAAAGACGACCGCAATTTTACTGGCTGCCTGCTTCAGTGCTCCGCTGCTTTCGCATACCGTTTCGCAGAACGTTTCCGCACAGACGGCAGGCGGCCTCTCTGCGTGGTGGGTCGCGGAGGACTACACGAACACGAACAAGGGATCTTCCGCGACGTGGACGGACCGTGTTGGCGGACTTGTCGCGACGGGTGTCGCGGGCAATGGCGTCTATCCATACCTCAACGCGAACGGTGACGGCATCACGTTTGAGCGTTCCGGAGACGCAAAAAACTCGCCAGGGGCCCACTTCAGCGTTGCGGGAAATCCGATCGCGGGGATGAATGATTTCACGATCCTCGTTGACTTCACCCCCAGCAGATCCGGCATCAACGGAGGAAATAAATACTACGACGAATCGGGATTTATCGGCGCGGAACAGGGCGGAGTCACCTACGACTGGGGCTTCGGATACGACGAATCAGGCCACGTTGTCGCGGGGTACGGTAAAGCGACGAGCGACGTGACGCTCGATTCCAAAGGCACCGTCGCCGTCGGAACGCAGGCCGTCGCGGGAATGACCGTCAGCGGCACGACGCTTGGATCCTGGATCAACGGTGAACTTTCCAATTCTGCGACCGTAACGAACAATCCGCGTAACAATTACACTCCGATGCTGATCGGAAGAATGGCGAGTAACGGCGGATATGCCGGCGATATTGGCGAGATCCGCGTCTTCAACCGTGCGCTGACGGCAAACGAAATGGCAACGTACTCCAACATGATGCGCGATAATGCCGTCGGCTATATCTGGTCCGCTGGTACCGGAAACTGGACCGACTCAAATTGGACGACGGAAGCAGGTGCTGCAAGCGCACTGACCGCGAATTCTTACGCATTCGTGCGGGGCGGCACGATGACCATGGCTGCCGCTCCGGTCATAAAGTCCCTCACCGTCGGTACGGGAACCGCCGAAGGATCCGCAGTCGTGAACGCAGATGCAGCTACGGCAGCCGGCGCACAGACCATCAACGTGATCCAGGGCGGTACGCTGAATCTCACAAATATCTCCACCGACGTCATCGTGGACGGCGGTACGCTCACCGGCCTCCGAACTGTGTCCAGTCCTAAAGGCAATATCCCGACGCTGACGCTCAACAGCGGAACGATCACGACCAACAATGCCTTTGACGTCGGCGGATTCGATACCGGTCTGTCTGGGAAACTGGTCATCAACGGCGGAACACTGAACACCACCAAGGACTACTTCTGTGTCGGAAACCGTATCGGCGCAAACGGCGACGGAGCCGGCGAAGTCATTCAGAACGGCGGTACCGTCACGGCCGGCTGGATGCCGATCGGGTACTGCACCAAGGGTACATATACGCTGAATGGCGGAAGCATCACCTCCACGAAGATCACCGTCGGCGACGACACGATCAACGGAGCCTCCGGAAATGGTACGTTCATCGCCAACGGCGGTTCCATTACCGTCAATGGTGATCTGAATTTTGGTAACGCGAAAGCCGCGACTGTCGGTACCGGTAACTTCACGAACACGACTGTCTCTGTCAGCAACGTCAACATCGGAAGATATGGTACCGGCTCCCTGACGCTGACAAACACTAAGTTTACGAGCAAATACTATTTCACGATCGCGGACCAAGCCAGCAGTAAAGGGACTGTAGACATCACCAACTCGACGGTCTCGGCCCGCGATACCCTGATCGCAAATAATAAAAATACGAGCGGAACCCTCAATTTCCACAGCGGGACCTTCACGAATACGAGAAACATGAATATCGGCGGACAATCCGGTTCTGTCGGCACTCTCAACATAGAAAACGGCAACTTCTCCTCCGCGGGGTGGTTTTCGATCGCGGACGGCGCGGGAAGCACTGGAAAAGTCAACGTCTCCGGCGGAAACGTTACGGTGCAGAACTTCTCCGTCGGAAACCGCGGGACGGGGACCTACACGCAGTCTGCCGGTTTCATGCAGGCGACCAACTTCTGGGTCGGACACAACGACGCGAACGCGGTCGGTACAGTCGACATTTCCGGCGGTGTGCTGAAGATCACGACCCCTGCCGAGATCGGCGTCACGGGCAAAGGAACGCTGACGCTCAGCGGACACGGCATTTTCGACGCTCCCGCGATCACGAACGCCCAGAACCTCAAGTTTAACGGCGGTACGCTCATCACCGAAGCCGTCTCGGGCGACCTCACGCAGAACGGCGGTACGCTCGTTGTCGGCGGAAACGTCGAAAAGGGCCTCTCCTGGACACGCCAGAAATGGGCAAACGTGACGGACGGTTTCCCTGGATTCACAGGAGTCAATACCGGTTACTTTGTGCCGACCTATGAACAGATCGACGCATTCTGGGAAAAGGCCCAAAACGCGACCCCCGTTGCCTCCGGGATCGGAGCGGTCGGAAGCGGACTCGTGAACGAAGAGTACTTCTCGGTACTGTACGACGGATGGATCTACGTTGACAAAGACGATACGTACACCATCTCCTTCAACGCAGACGACGGAGGATTCGTATATGTCGACGGACAGAAAGTCGCGGAAATGAGTTCGGTCCAGTCCAACCAACCCTATGGAAAAGACAGCGTCAGTACTCCGATCCAGCTCACCGAAGGCTGGCACCATCTTGATTATCGTTACTATGAAGGCTGGGGCGGACAAGGAGTCAACAAAGCGGTGATGACCGACTCGGAAGGAAACGTCACGGACCTGCGCGATCTCAGTGCGAATCAGTCCGCGATGATGACTTACACGCCGGAGTTTGCCGACATGACGATCGACGGAAACTACACGCAGGGCAAGGACGGGAAGATCATCATGGAGATCGACCTCACTTCCGGCGAACATGACCGACTCATCACAACGGAAGATCTGGAGCTGAACGGCGAGCTTTTCATCGTCCTCAGCGGTGAACTCAATGATACGTACGAGTTCGAGCTTTTCGACACGGCGGAAGGCCAAACGATGGACTTCAACTTCGCGAGTATCGACTTTGAAGGGATCTTTAACGATGCGTACTACTGGGATCTCCGCGGTCTGATGGCCGGCGGCGACGGTATCCTCCGTTTTGACCACGGTTCTGTTCCGGAACCGGCAACTTGGACCCTGCTCGTTCTCGGCGCGTTCGGACTCGGCATCCTGCGAAGGAATCGCAAAAATTCCGCGCAAGCGTAAACTGAAAAACAGATTTTCCCTGCCGAAGGAGCCTTTTCTTCGGCAGGGATCTCCGCCCAAAATTCCATTCAATTCATTACTTTCCACAAAAACGCACCCACCTTTAGACATTCCACCTAAAATTCTAAAAAATTTTCAGAAAATACTTGACATTCTGCGCAGTCAACATATACTATACAGTAAATTTAAATTTTGAATCATTCAAACACCGTTTCATTACCGAAAACCTGAAACACATTTGGGGAAAACATGAAAAAGACGACCGCAATTTTACTGGCTGCCTGTTTCAGTACTCCGTTGATTTCGCACACCGTTTCGCAAAACGCATCCGCACAGAATGCCGGCGGCATCACTGCGTGGTGGGTCGCGGAGGATTTCACGAACACGAATCAGGGCACTGCCGCAAACTGGACGGACCGCATTTCCGGGATCCAGGCAGCCGCGACAGACAGCGGAAAAGGAGTCTATCCCTACCTCAACGCGACTGGAAACGGAATCACTTTCACCAGATCTGGAAGCGGAGTGAAGGACGCCGGTGCGTTCTTTAACGTCACCAACAACCCGGTCGCAGGAAAAACGAACTACACGATCCTCGTCGATTTCACGCCGAGCGCGGCAGGTTCCACAGGCAACGGACAATTTTATCAGGATTCCGGTCTCGTCGCGGCGGAACAGGGCGGCGTCGTCAACGACTGGGGACTCGGATACGACTCCGACGGTCACGTTGTTGTGGGAACAAATGGATTGACCGTGGACTCCAAAGCCACCGTCGCAGTCGGCACGAACGCGATCGCGGGGATGACCGTGAGCGGCGGGGCGACCGGCAGCTGGATCAACGGCGTACTTTCCAGCATGGATGACGGCTCTGCCGCGGCCCGAAACAACACCACGATGTTCATCGGCAAGATGGGCGCGGACGGCGGCTGGTACGCCGGCGACATTGGCGAGATCCGCATCTTTGACCACGCGCTGACTGCGGGGGAAATGGCGGCGCATACCGACATCATGAAAAACGGGACCGCAACGTATGTCTGGAATTCCGGAACGGGAAATTGGGGAGACGCCAGCTGGACGAATGACGCGGGAAACCAGAGCACACTGGCCGCGAACTCCCACGCCTTCGTCAACGGCGGAACGCTCACCATGGCCGCGTCTCCGGTCGTGAAGTCGCTGACCGTCGGGTCTGGAAAAACAGACGGTTCGGCGATCCTCATCGCGACGGCAGATACACAGAAGGGCGCACAGTCCCTCTCTGTCATTTCCGGCGGAACGCTCCGAACGAACGCAGTCACGACGAACGTCTACTACGGCGGCGGAACGATCGAAGCCGCTTCGCTTGATGTGAAGAGCGGCGGAACGCTGGAATTCAACACACCGCTCACGATCGATTCCACCACCCCCCTGAAAGAGGTCGTCGTCAACGGCGGTACGTTCAAAAATGACGGCGGACATGCTTCCTACCTTTATATCGGCAGCACCGGAACGGGTACGCTTACGCTCAACAGCGGAACGTTTTCTTCAGGCAGCATCCTTAAGGTCGGTTCAACTGCAGGCAGCAGCGGTACGATCAACGTGAACAATGGAACGCTCAGCATCATTCCAACGATCAGCAATGCCTGCGGGATCGACCTGGCTCCAGTGTCCGGCGGCACGGGAACCATGAACGTCAAGGGAGGTACTTCCACCGTCCAGAACATTAATGTCGGCCAATATGGAACGGGAATATATAATCAAACCGGCGGTTCATTTACTGCCAAAGTCTACTTCACGATCGCGGATCAGCCCACCGCGACCGGAACGGCTAACGTTTCCGGCGGAACTCTGACGGCACAAAACTTGCTGGTCGGAAATCGCAAAACCGGCTCACTCACCCAGACCGGCGGTTCCATTTCCGGAACGAACGTGAATATCGGCGGCACCGACAAAAGCCAAGGAACACTCAACATCAACGGCGGCACATTTGCGGCTGAACGGTATATGTCGATCGCCGACGGTGCAGGTTCGACCGGTACGGTAAACGTCTCGGCGGGAACGGTCTCTTCGCAGTGGCTCTCCATCGGAAACCGCGGAACGGGGACCTACACGCAGACGGGCGGTTTCCATACTGCGGACCACATGTACGTCTCCCACAATAATAACGCGGCTGTCGGTCGACTGGAACTCAAAGGCGGCGTGCTCAAAGTCAAACAGGATTCAACCATTCAGGTCACGGGTGACGGCAAAATGACCTTCTCCGGCGGTCTGTTTGAAACGGCCTCGCTCGCGAATGCCCAGCATATGACCTGGACCGGCGGCACGCTCATGACGAAATCGGTCACGGGTGATCTCACCCAGAACGGCGGCATTCTCTCCGTCGGCGGGCACGTTGCGCAAGGATTGACCTGGACCCGGCAGAAGTGGACTGGCGTGAATGACGCCTTCCCCGGATACACAGCATCTGGTTCCGATAATCACTATGTTCCGACGTATGATGAGATCGACGCATTCTGGGAAAAAGCCCAAAACGCGACACCCGCGGCCTCTGGTCTCGGCGCGGTCGGAAGCGGACTCGTGAACGAAGACTACTTCACGGTACTGTACGACGGCTGGATCTACGTCGACAAAGCGGACACGTACACGTTCTCCTTCAACGCGGACGACGGCGGATTCATTTACGTGGACGGACAGAAAGTCGCGGAAATGAGTACCGTTCAGTCGGGTTCTCCGTGGGGAAGAGACAGCGTCAGCACTCCGATCCAGCTTGCCGAAGGCTGGCACCATTTCGACATGCGGTACTATGACGGCTGGGGCGGACAGAATATCAACAAAGCGGCGATGACCGACTCCGCCGGAAACGTCACGGATCTCCGCACGAACTCGAACGAGAATTTCGCGATGGTCACGTACGAAAAAGAACTCACGGACCTGACGATCGACGGAAGCTATACGCAGGGGAAGGATGGGAAGATCTTCATGGAGATCGACCTCACCTCCGGCGAACATGACCGCCTGATTACGGCAGAAGACCTGGAACTCAACGGCGAGATCTTCATCGACATCGTCGGCGAGATCAGCGACACGTACGAATTTGAGCTTTTCGATTCCGAAAACGGCGAAATGACGTTCAATTTCGCGGATTTCTCGCTTTCAAGTCTTTACGATGAAGCGAACTGGGACCTCACCGGTCTGATGGCAGGCGGCGACGGCATCCTCCGCTTCAAACCGATCTCCGAAGGGGATGGAGTGCCGGAACCTTCCACTTGGGCACTACTCGTTCTCGGCGCGTTCGGACTCGGTATCCTGCGAAGGAACCGCAAAAATTCAGCACAAGCGTAAGCTGAAAAACAGCGGCTGACGCAGACGATCCGATAGGCACACCATCACTGGCCCCGTCGTAAAAGAAATTTTCGACGGGGCTTTTTTCCTGAAAATTCCCAAAAACCTGAAAAAATCCCGACCTTTTTTCTTGACATTTGCGCGAAATTTCGTATAATGAAAGAGTCAGGAGATTTTTTATGAAACGAAAAAGCCCGCTCATTTGCATTTTTGCGGCAGCAGGAGCATTCTGGATGCTCATCTGCGCGGGATCTTACGTTTTCATGGCGAACCGATCTCCGAAACCGCATCCTGCGATCCCCGCCTTCGTTTCAGCATCACAGTCCAATTTTTCAAAATCAAAACAGATTTCCAAAGACAATTCCGCGGACCAATTGCGTTTTTCCTCGCTGATCTGCGACGAATACGGCAGCAGTATTTTCAAATCTGATTTCCGTCCCGGTCCTGCATCCATTTCACTGTTTCAGGGCAGGTTTCCGTGTCCGTCTTCCGATCTGCGCGATGAAGTTCTTGAAAACGAAATTTTCTTCCGGGAACAGCTCCTTGGGAAACTCCAAAAACGTGCAGACCAATTCCAAAAAACAGCACAGGCTGGAAGACTCCCGAAAGCAGAAGCGCTCCAGATCGTCCGCGACGGCTGGCGGACGGTGACGCAGTCCAATCGTTTTTCCGAAACCCAAACATATTCCGGAACACGTTTACCGATCACTCCCATTTCTGAAACAGAATTCCTTCTTCAGGCACTGGCGCAGCTGGAACCAGGAGAAAGTGTGGATCGTGCGCGAATATTTGCGCTGAAAGACTGTGCGTCCTGTGGAACGCAGCTGACGTTCCCGACCGCAGAACAGTTTCGTCTTGCGGCTGTCGGCAAATCTCTCGATGTATCGCACTGGACAGAGAGTTTCTGCGAAAGCCGAGTCCTTTCCCGCTGGCAGTCAGTTTCCGAACAGATCTGCGCATGGCAGACAGACCGAACCCCGAATCGGATACCCAACCCGTACCGTTCGTTTCCGCACCTGACGGCATCTGTTTCATCCGGACCGACATCGGAAGTCCGAAATCTGCTTGCAATTTCCATGCAGACACAGAATCCACTGGATAGTTTCTGCTTTTCTCCTCAGGACAGGATGCCGGAAACCACCATATTCCGGCTCACAGGCAGTATGTCTGCCGGACATAGACCGGTACTTTTGATTTGATTGGATCTGCTCTCTTTGTCTCTCAGAGATCGGCGAAACAGCAGCAGTTTTCGACATTGGCATTCCCAAAAAAGATGGATCTCAGGATCTGGTCTGCGCTGTTTTGCAGCATTCGCATCGATCGTCTGACCTTCCACTCTTTTTCAGTTCACGAATCACCTAAAATTCCAGGAGAAGGACTCCATGAGCGAGAATATCCATTTACATTTCGAAAACATCACGAAGATCTACCGCGGAGGCAGTGCCGACGGTTCCGCCGACGTAAAGGCATTGGATGATGTTTCGCTAAGTGTCCCTCACGGTCAATTTCTTGCCGTGATGGGATCGAGCGGTTCCGGAAAAAGCACACTGCTCCACGTAGCGTCTGGGCTGACGAAAGCGAGTTCCGGAAACGTTCAGATCGGCGAAACGCGGCTTTCATCGCTTTCAGATCGACAGCTCACGCATTTTCGACGTCAAAATATCGGCATCGTTTTCCAGGCTTTCAACCTGATCCCGACGCTCACTGCCGAGGAAAATATCCTGCTTCCGATCCTGGCTGGCGGTACGCCGTCATGCGGGAAAGCCAAAATGGCGGAAGCGATGGATCAGATCCTCCACCGTCTTCAGCTCACAGACCGGCGCAAACACTATCCGGACGCACTTTCCGGCGGCGAACAGCAGCGTGTCGCGATCGCACGGGCACTCTTCACGGATTTCCTTGACGAAAATTCCCGCAATTCGCTTCTTTTCGCGGACGAACCGACCGGAAATCTCGACACGGCGAACAGCGAGATCATCTGCCGGCTGCTCCGTGAACTCTGCGATGAGCGGAAGCACACGATGGTCGTCGTGACGCACGAGCCGGCCATGGCACGCTGGGCGGACCGGGTCATCGTGCTGAAAGACGGCAGGATCTTTCGCGACATGTCGGCCGAGGAATTCCGAAGCGCACGAAATCAGGAGGTCTGAACATGAAGATCCTTTTGAAACTCTGCTGGCGCGGTCTGCTCCACCGAAAATTCCGCCTTGGTTCCACTATCCTGGCGATCGCGGCCGTCAGCTGCCTCATGATCTGGTTCGTCGGCAGTCTTGACCTGACGTCCATGCTCCAGCGCGATGAAGTACGCAATACATTCGGCGAATACTCACTGGCAATGTTTCGCGATGACGGATTTTCCGCGGAGAATTTAGAAAAGCTCGCGAAAAGTGACCTGATCGAATATCTTGACTCCGCGCGCCAAACGGATCCTGAGGTAACGCTCAACGGCGTGAAATTCACGTCGGCAGCCTTTCGCCAAAGCCCCAAACTCACGGGGATCGACCGACTGAACGCCGCTCCATTCCCGATGGATGAAGGACGATGGTTCACGGCTCCCGGAGAGTGTGTCGTCAGTTCCACAGCTGGATCCGTCCTTTTTCGCGGTGCGGAGGGGGATCGGAAATTTATTGAACCGGGAGATACACTGACGGTCAAGAGTGCGGCAGGCGAAACGAAACTGACGGTCGTCGGCACATTCAAACAGACGGCGATGGCTCCCCAGACCGGCGCAAGACGCGGACCAACAGGAACATTTTCCTTTGGATTCGGAAGCGGTCTGGGCGTTTCGCAGAAAAAACCGGCAGCTCCGCAGGCTTCATCCGTTCCGCAGGCTTCGCAGAGCACGGCAAGTGCCGAAAACGCATCGGTCTCCGCGGAAAAAGCAGCTCAAGCCGAACGGGGTCCCCGAGGAAAAGGCGGACGCGGACAATCAGCTCTTTCAGGCGGAAACGGCGGCGAACGACGCAAAGCGATCCGTGGTCCCTGGAGTGCGGCCGAAGTCGGTCTTTCGGCTCCGGCGGTCTACGTCTCGCTGGAAGACCAGCACAGGATCAGCGGTGCGCAGGGGGCCGTCAATCTGATTTTCGTGAAACTGAAAAAAGAAAAGACTCCGGAGGAATTTTACTCACAGGCGGAAACCATCCTCGGAAAAACACTGGAAGAACTGGCGATCGAGAAAGCGGATGCCAAGACTCTTCAGGCTCAGCAGACGCAGAAACAGTCTGTCGATACGATTTTCGCACAGGCCTGGGCCGCGATGGGGATCGTGATCGTGACGGCGATCCTGATCATCTTCACGACATTGAACATGGACGTGAGTGAACGGACCCGCTATCTTGCGATGCTCCGGACGCTCGGTCTGACGCGCTTTCAGGTGGCGTTCTGCGTCATTCTTGAAGGGCTTTTCCTCGGCATTCTTGGCTGGGCACTCGGAATGTTGGCAGGCTGGGGACTTCTGGAATGGCTCGCGTATTCCGCAAGCGGCGAGTGGATCTTCCTTCCGCTTTCCGGCACGAATATTCTGCTGGCGTTTTTCTGCACGCTGGCGGGGTCTTTCATCGCCTCGATCGTTCCGGCCATCCGCGCCACGTTCGTTTCTCCCGTGGATTCCATGGTCCGGCGTAATCGCAATCTGGGAACAAAAGACCTTTTTATCGCCGCACTGCTGGGAGTCATCCTGCTGGGGATCATTCCGTATATCGTCTTCCTCCCGATGGAAAACGAAACACGCCAGCTTCTGTTCGGTACGCTCGGCACATTCTGTTTCGGAATGGGATTTTTCCTTTTCTTTCCATGGACCATTTTGGCGACGGAAAGAGTCGGAGCTCCAGTTCTGGCGTTTCTTTTCCGCTTTGATCCGCGTTTTTTGCGGAATCAGCTGGCGGGAAATCAGGTCCGATCGCTCATGACGGCACTCATCATGTCGTTGGGACTCGGTCTCTACACTGCGATCCAGATCTGGTCCAGCTCGATGCTCTATCGTTTCGTGACGCAGGATGGTACGATCCCGTTCGCTCTCGTTCGGATCGACGACGCCATCACGTCAGACGAAGCGGCCTCTGCACTGCGCCAAATGCCGGGCGTTGATCCGGAAAAATTCATGGAGCTCGCCGTCGCGCAGCCTCAGCTGGAAAAATCGCTTGGCGAAAAAATGCAGGATGCCGGCGCAATGAATCCAAGCGTCATCCTGATGGGTATCGATCCGCATCTCGCCTACGCGGAAAAGGATCCGATGCTGAACCTCCGATTCCTTGAAGGAGACCGCGAGACAGCCCGCCTCGCCATGACGGCAGAAACGCAGGATCGAGTCTGTGTCGTGACCTCGGAACTCAGCGAAAACGGCGGGCTGCGGATCGGCGATACGCTCCAGCTTCAGCTTCCCGGAAGAAACGATCCACCGCGCTATGCGCCCTACCAGATCATCGGCATCGTTGATTTCCCGGGGATGCTCTGGTTCACGAAATTCGGAAACGTCCGCGTCAGTGCGGGCCGAAACTGCGCGATGGTCTTTGCTTCCCGGGAGACGGTCCAAAAAGATTTCCGTACTCCGGAGAATGAATTCTTCTGGTTCAACACACAGGGGAAAGTCCTGCATGAAGAATTGAAAGAACGCCTCGCGAAGATCGTCTACGCACAAACGCACAGAAATTTCCTTCCCGAAACAGATGCCGAATTCGATACAGCACAGTTTGCTGAGATCGCAGACTCAACAGAAGCCGGTCTTGCCGGACTTCCGGACATACTGGTTTCGCTCCATCCCGGAGCGGCTCGACGGGAAGCCGCTTTTGCGATCCGGGCGATCGACGGAATTCCAACGGAAGATCTTCTCTACGTCAACGCAGCCCGTGCTTCTCTGACGGACGGCGGCTCGGCCATTCTTTACGGAGTGGACCCGCAGATCGCATTTCGAAATCAGGCACCGATGATTTCGTTCACGTTTACGGAAGGAAGTCAGGCTGAAGCACTTAAGGCACTCTGCGATTCGGAAAATGCTTGCGTCGTGACGGCTGAATTCGCAAAACACCGCGGCCTGAAACTCGGCGACACAGTATCGCTAAATCTTCCCAAGGATCCAAATTCCGCAGTCTCCAGAGGCCCCGGAATGGGAGGACGCGGCAGAAACGCGGATGGTCCCGGCTCGGCAGGACCCGGAATGGGAGGACGCGGCGGAAACGCGGATGATCCCGGCTCGGCAGGCCCCGGAATGGGAGGACGCGGCGGAAACGCGGATGGTCCCGGCTCGGCAGGACTCGGAATGGGAGGACGCGGCGGAAACGCGGATGGTCCCGGCTCGGCAGGCCCCGGAATGGGAGGACGCGGCGGAAACACCGTCCAGACTGCAGAATTCACCATCGCGGGGATCGTAGAATTTCCCGAATGGCGGAAACTCGCAGAACGGACGGGAACGCTCATGCGCCGGGATGTCGAAACGGTCATCTTCACCACACAGGCCCTCGTGAAGAATGAATTCCGCGCGAAAGAATTCCAGCACTACTGGTTCCCGCTTGCAGAGGGAGCAGACCGAAATGTACTTTCCACCAGGATCCAGGACGCAGCACGCAAGGCGGCGGTACTGAATCGCGAGTCGGACCTTCTCGCCCGGCGCGACATGATCCGCCAGATGCAGGGGGCACAGCTCGCCACGATCGAAAGCGTCAATGGTTCCCTTCAGTCGCGAGCGGGAAACGTCATCGGCATGATGACGAAAATGCCGCTGATCATGCTGGCGATCTCGACGATCGCGATCCTGAACACGATGATCGTCTCGGTCTTCACGCGCCGTTGGGAAATGGGAGTCCTCCGGTCCTGCGGCATCACTCGCGGCGGTCTGGTCCGCCTGATCCTCGCGGAGTCCATCCTGATCGGCTTCTGCGCCATCGCAATGAGTTTCCTGTTCGGCGTCTTTTACTCATGGCTGCTGATCCACATCACCTCAATGTTCGGGATCGTGACGCCGCCGCTCCTCATTCCATGGAGTCAGGTCGGATTCGGATTCGCATTGACGGTCTTCTTCTGCCTCGCGGCAAGCATCTACCCTGCTCTCGTCACGGGACAGAAAGAGCCGGTCGAGCTGCTGAGACGTAAAGAGTAGAAGAACGGCAAAAGATCCAAAGTTCAGAAAACCTTCGAAATTTCATCCAAATTCAAAAAACATGGGAAGAGTCCCTTCCCTCAACATAAAAAGGAAAAAATCATGTCGAAAATCAATCCATTCAGCCGAAAAGGCTTCACGCTCGTTGAGCTTCTGGTCGTTATTCTGATCATCGGTGTCCTCATGGCGATGCTTCTTCCTGCCGTCAACATGGCACGCGGAGCGGCCCGAAAATCGCAGTGCTCGAACAACATGAAACAGATCGGTCTCGCGCTGGCCAACTACGAACACGCGTACGGCGGGTTCCCGAACAATCACCAGAACACATCCGCCCGAAAAACGGCACGCGGTGTTTTCGTTGAGCTTCTTCCGTTCCTGGAAGCGTCGAACATCCATAAACTGTGGGATCCCACCGTTTCGATGGGGGACGAAAAGAACCGGCGGTTCCGCCTCTCCATCCCGCCGTGCGTACTGTGCCCTGCCTCACCGCTGGCCCGAGGCAACCGCACGATGACCTACTCTTCCAAAACGGAAAGCGGCTACACTGCGGTGGCGGCGGACTACTCGCTCATCCATAAAAAAGTAGACGCGGAAGACGGCTACTCCTACTCCACGCCGCTGGGCGGAGGAAAAGACGGACTGGTTCCGGTGGACAATCTCACGGATGGTCTCTCCAACACGATCATCTACCATGAACACGCAGGCCAGCCCAACCTGTACTGGGACAAAAAGTTGACCGGCACGGTCGAAAAGTCCGCGTTCTGCTGGGTCGGCTGGAACTCCTCGCCGGCAGGTCACGGAGGAGCCTCCACCGGTGGAACGGCCATTTACTGGACCTACCTGAAAAACGATGACGGTTCCTGGACTCAGCCGGCCCGAACTGCGGGAGTCCCCGTCGCGGATGCGTACTCGAATGTGGCGGCCCGCCGACTCCTGAACGTCACGAACTCCGGTTCCGCACCATACTCCTTCCACGCAGCCGGAGCAAATGCCCAATTCGCCGACGGTTCCGTGCGTTTCGTGAACGAAAACATCATTCCGCTCGTCTACAATTACCTCTCTGCGCCGGATGACGGTCAGGCAGTCACGCAGGAAGACTCGACCCGCACGAGCTGGACGGACGACTGGAAAAATTCCAACGGCGGCTACCCGGACGGGACCTGACGAGATCAACCTGGGAAATTACCCAACACAGTTGACCAGGCTCAGCAGATCCAAAAATGAGGCCCGTCTCTTTTCAGGACAGGCTGCCCCCTACACGAAACGCCGACATTTCATCCACAAAACGCCTCCCGTCGGCGTTTCGATGTATACTCGATGCACATTCGCCTCACTTTTCAAGGAATGAAAGAACCATGAGAAATACAGAACTCCATCCTGAACTCCTTTTTTCAGAAGACGTCCTGAATTTCGGGCCGTATGCTGGGGAACAGTGTCCGGATAGGTCGTGTCCGGATAGGTCGTGTCCGGGGGGGGTATGTGTCCGGGGCTTTACGCTGATCGAGCTTCTCGTCGTCGTTTCCATCATCGGAGTCCTCATCGGCCTGACGGTTCCAGCCGTCCAAATGGCGCGTGAGGCTGCGCGCAAAGCGTCCTGCCTGAACAATCAGAAACAGCTGGCACTTGCGTTCATGGAATACGCGACAGTCCATGGCGGGCTTCTGCCTCCGAGCTATTCGACGACTCCCGTCCAGCGCGGCTGGGCGATCGATCTGCTTCCGCACCTGGATGCTGAGAATTTCGTGAAGGACTGGACAGAAGATGCCCACTACTTCGAGGGCAATAATCAGTACCTCATAAAACGGCACATGGGATCTTTTCTCTGCCCCAGTACACCGAACAAAAAACGTCTCATTCAGGCAAAATTTGATCTGACAGGAAAATCACGTTCCATCGAAGGCAGTGCGTCCGACTATTTCGTCCACTCCGGCGGTGTTCCGGTCAGCGAGTATGGAAGGACGGACGTTTACGGCAATCCGCTGGAGGTCAACAAACGGCTCTCGGCAGATGCGGAAGACGGCGTCAGCCAAACCATCATCGTGAACGAGCAGGCAGGACGGCCGGATCTCTGGAAAGAACAGAAAAAGGAATCCACACAGACCGCTCAGGCCTTCCGTTCCCTTTGGGCTGGTGCTCCGGTGACGCAGATCCCGGCATTTCTGCGGGAACGAGACAACATCATCAACTATTCAAATGAGGGATTCTACGGATTCCACACTGCCGGGATGCACTCAGCATTCATGGACGGCTCTGCCAGACTGATCTCAACGCGGGCACTTACGTACATCGTGCTGGCGATGAATACACGCGACGGTGAGGAAAATGTACGGGTCGATGACCTCCAGATGGACCGATACGATGAATCGTTTATCAAAGACGGAGTTTATCCAAACGGCAAGACGGCTCTATAGTTTTCCCAATGCAGAAAATTTCCACAATATGTTATGGTCCATTCCATCCCCTGCCCAATTTTATTTTCTCAAAAAATCTGGAAAAAATGGACGCAGGGGCTTGCAAATATTACAAAAATAAGATAAAATAACTTTATTGTATTTTTGGCAAAGACCTGTTTTCGTCTCGGAAAAATTCTTTTTCCAACGTTCAAAATACAGGAACATTCCTCAAAATATTATGAATTGAAAGGGAAATACGTAATGAGTATCCACCTGTCCCGTCGAAATTTCCACCAGCTCCTTGGTGCTGGAGCACTTTGTGCCTCTCTGAACATGCTTCAAACCGGAAGGGCCAAAGCAAACAGCACCGCCGAGGCATCCGATGCCGGAGCTGCCAACCAGAGAATTCCGGACGAGTCCATTATGTCCAAAGAGTATCTAAATTTCTGGAATTCTGATGTGCAGCAAGAAATCGACGAGAAAATCGAAAAATATCGCAAGGCAGATGCAAAATTCACGCTCGAAAATGCAGCTCCCGGTACAGAAGTCTGTGTTCGCCAGCTATCCAATCAATTCCGCTTCGGAAGTAACATTTTCCTTCTCGGTCAGCTTGGCTCTCCGGAACGGAATCAACGTTACGCTGATCTCTTTGGCCCGCTCTTCAACTCGGCATCCGTTGCATTTTACTGGAAAACCATGGAACCGGAACCAGGAAAACCGCGTTACACGATGACAGAAAAAGATAGACCGGAATACTGGGCTTCTCTCGCCGAACCATGGAATGAACCGCACTGGCGTCGGCCGCCGACCGATTTTGTTGTCGATTTCCTCGAAAAACGCGGCCTGAATATCCACGGACACGCCATTATTTATGGAATGCGCCGCTGGGGACATCCGGAATGGATGCCGGAAGATCGAAAAGCAATGGAACCGCTTTTCGAAAAACGTGTTCGCGAGTTGGCAGAACGCTACGGAAGCCGAATTCATGAGTGGGACGTCGTCAACGAATGCATCAATCAGGCAAATCGGGGCCTTATGCCAGATGACTACACGTTCAAAACCTTTGAATGGGCCAAAAAATACTTTCCGGAATCGGTCCGTCTTTCCGCAAATGAATGCGACATGAGCTGGGGACCCAATCGGCGTTATGTTGAAATCGTCCGCGATTTGATCGATCGTGGTGCGAAAGTTGACTTGACCGGCGTCCAAATGCACATCTTCAGTATGCCAAAGAGCCAAAAGATTGCCGATGGTGAGGATAGCCACACACCAGAAAAACTGAATGCGGTCCTTGACACTCTGGTGGAGACGGAACGTCCGCTCCATGTGAGTGAGATCACCATTTCCGCCCCAAGCGACGACGAAAAAGGACGTATGATCCAGGCTATTCTCGCTCGGAATATTTATCGTCTCTTCTTTGCACATCAGCATGTAGATGCAGTCACGTGGTGGAATGCCATTGACGGCGGTGCGGCTCCGGGAGAACCTACCATTTCGGGTCTTCTTGATACGAATCTGAAAAAGAAACCAGTCTGGTTCGCCTTGGATCAGCTTCTGAACCATGAATGGAAGACAAACCTGACGGTCCATGCTGACGCAAATGGGAACGTTCAGTTCCGAGGATTCCGCGGCAAATACCAGCTTTCCTGGACGGACAAAAACGGCCAAAAACAGGAAATGATCTGCATGGTCCAGTAAATTCTACATTCTGCAAACCAGTTTTCCGCCTTCTGTACCGACTCACGCAGAAGGCGGAGGCTGCAATTTATAAAAAGTCAGTCCCTAAAGATCCCCCCTCAATTTAACCTTCCCAAGATAAGAAAAGGAGAAATTCCATGTTTCGACGTGATTTTTTGCGTACCGTCCTGGCTGGAAGCGCAGCGGGACTCGCTCTGAATTCTGGGATGACGAGTGCAGACACTGCGGTGCCGCTGCCCCCCTCAAGCACTGCGGACGGCAAAACGTGGTTCGATTTCGAAAAACTGCCTCTTGAAGGCCGTGCGTGGGAAAATGAAGAACGTCTCCGCCCGTACGACCGATTCCCCAAACGCTGGATGGAAAAGATCCCTGGCGGTGTCCGCGGAAATGCGCTTCACTCGGCAGGCATGGCGGCACACTTCAAAACGAATTCGCGCCAGATCTGGATCCGATACGAAAACACCCGGGCAAATCTCAGCATGTGGCACATGGCGCAGGTCGGAGTAAGCGGTTTCGACCTCTATTGCCGCGACGAAAAAGGGACCTGGCGTTACGTCAATGCCGTCCAAAAAGGAAAGAAAGCAGAGGTACTCATCGGCACGGGGATCCCGGACGATGGAAAGGAACGCGAGTACATCATGTACTTCCCGCTCTATAATGGGGTAGTGAAAGCGGAGATCGGCGTCACGGAAGGAAGTTCTTTCTCCATCGTGCCGGTCACGAAAAAACCGATCCTCTTTTACGGTACATCGATCTGCCATGGTGCGTGCGCGTCGCGTCCCGGAATGCCGCATCCGGCCATCCTTTCCCGCCGACTCGATATTCCGCACTGGAACTTCGGTTTCTCCGGATGCGGAAAAATGGAAGAAGTCATGGCAGATGCCTTCGCGGAACTTGATCCGTGCGTCTACGTTCTGGACTGTCTCCCCAATATGCAGCCGATCCTCGTGACGGAACGTGCGTTCAATTTCGTGAAACGTCTGCGTGAAAAACGCCCCGACACGCCGATCATCCTCGTGGAAGACCGCCGTTTCCCGGTATCCTGGATCAATGAAGAGCGCCAAAACTACCATAACGCCAACCACGCCGCCATGAAAAAAGAGTACCAGAGAATGCTCGACGCTGGAATCCAGGGACTCTCGTACATTGAGGGCGATATTCTGCTCCCGCCGGATGGAGAAGGCACCGTCGACAATTCGCATCCGAACGACTACGGATTCTACTGGCAGGCCAACGCCATGGAACCCGTCATGCGCAAGGTGCTCGGTCTCTGACCTTCCCATCTTTGCCGGCGTTCCATAAAAAATGAACGCCCCCATGAAACACGTACTTCACAAAAAAAGGAACCGTCTTCACTGGCGGTTCCCGTTTTTATCCCGATTGTGTCTCTCACCCTCGAAAACTTAAAGCGTCGCCTGAGAGACGTTCTCTGCCGACGGCATTTGCGAAAGCGTTTCCCGACGCTCGGCAACCGCCTTCTCGTTTTCCTTCTGCTTGCGGATGTTTCGCTGCATTTTGAGCCACGAGCAGTAGCTCTCGTAGACGTGGAACTTCACGTTTCCGATCTCGAACGTCATCCCCGGCACCAGACGAGTACGCGCTCCGTTTCGCAGCGAACGCACAGTCCCCTGTACCCGGTACTTAAACGGATTCATGTCGTAGTTTACGAGACCAAACCGCCCTTCGTAAAAGTAGACGGCAGCATGACGGAGATTCATTCCCGCCGCTCCGGGAGGTGCGATCGAGCCGCTTGCCGTCCCGATCAGCGCAGCACGCAAGATGAAGAGGTACCTGTCCGTATCGCAATACGGATCCTCATGCCAGCACGTTTTCTCAAAATCGAGCTTCATATTTTCCGCAGCCTTCCGGACTCTCTCGAAATCGAACGTCAGTTTTTTCAAACGTTTCAGAACCAGCACATCAACTCCGGCATCCGTTCCTTTCCTCCAAAATAGATTCACGTCCATCGTATTTTTCGCCTCCCTCTGAAGTATCTCCCCAAGACGCTCCGTCCCGGCATCGCAGTATCCTTTCATCTCCAAATGGCCGCTTTGCGAAAGGATGATCTCCAGACTCTTCGTTTTCAGATCGGAAACTGCATACTGCGAATTCACGACTCCCTTCAAAAGAGAATATTTTTCCGACTGATTCCCCGGAGTATGGCAAATCAGTTCAGTTCCCCATTTACCGGAGGACGTAAAGGCAAGATCTTTTCCGACCCGAAGCTTCAGATGGCTTCTCGAAAAAAGCTGACTCGCACAGCCCGCATCGACATCATCATTCGACTCGCGATAAAATCGATAGACGAAATCGATATTCTGCTTCTTGGGTCCGCGTCCCAGAATGATCTCCGGTTTCGCACAGATGTGGTAGAAATACGTTTTTTCGTCCACTTCCGCCGTCAAAAGAAGCGTGTCGCGCGGCGGAGGATTCACTCCAATATCGATCGGCTCGAATTTGAAAAGCCACGGTTCCGTATTGCCATCCGTCTCACCGCGATCTGCCGGAGAAGGGGCAGGTTGGGAGGGATCCAAAAGTTGATTCCGCGACAGATTCACGATCGCATTTTTATCCGCCTCGATCACGATCTCGCGTTCGTAGCGGTTCCAGTCCATTCCCTGCGTGTTGATGACGGCATTCCCAGTCGCCCGAATGACCAACGGTTCGTTCCTCTTATTCTGGCGGATCTCAAACTCGATCGGCGCATGATAGCTGATCTCCTGAACGGATCCCGGAAGATACGGATCTTCTTTTTGAAAAATGGCATCAACTTCGATGAAATACGTCCCTGGAGCAACATTCTCCGGGATCGTCATCGGCTGCTGAAAATACCATCCCATACCGCCAGTGACGGGATACATCACCGGCTCTTCATCCCATCCTTCTGTCTTAAAGTGCTCCAGTTTGCACGAAACACTCACCGGATACCCAAGTCCGATGCCGCTGAACGTAAACTTGGGAGAGAGTGCTCCCCCGGGTTCAAGTTTCCCGTTCCAGTCCACTTTGATCAACAGAAAATCATCCTTCTGCTCGTTAATCATTTGATTCAATGCTCCTTAAAAAACCTCAGCCCCCGGATCTCGCGAAAACTCCAGGGACTGAAAAGTTCTCTCATGCCGCAAATTGCAGCGCAGCTTAAAGTTCTTTACCGCAGTTGAGGCAGAATTTCGCATTTTCCTGCACTTCCGCACGGCATCCGGGGCAAATGACGACCCGCTTCGGTTCCGCAGGCGTCGATCCGGGAACTGCTGCACCGCCGTAAACCGGCTGTCCCGTTCCCGTCACGATGACCGGCTGGACCGGAGCCTGATTTCCATTGGATGCCGCCATGTTCTGCATGAACTGTCCCATCATGCGTTCCTGCATCTGCATGAAATCCTGCATCATCGCAGCCTGCTCGTCTTTCGCCTTCTGGAGCACTTCCAGACGCGCGGCATCTGCCGTCTGCGTTCCAGCCGGGGCGTTCACCGAAGCATAAACGGCGGCCTGTTCCGGCGTGAGCATCGAGAGGACCGCATCTTTTCCAAAAGTCTGAAGAACGCGCAAACGATCCAGCTCGAATTTCTGGGCATCCAGCGTCTTCGTCCGCTCGATCTCCGCTTCCAGCTTCGTCTTGCGTTCCCAGACCTCAAGATCAAACTGCTGCTGTTCGCGATTCAATCGATTGAGTGCCGCCGTCTTCTCGATCTGATCCGTCCAGGTCCTGTTCTGGATCTCGATCTCCAGCTCTTCCATCCTTTTCCGACTGGCCAGCTGCGTATCCAGCTCGAGTGCCGCACGCTCGGCATCGATCCGGTCAAAGCGAAGCTGACGATTCGCTTTTTCCAGCTCCAATTCCGTGAACGCCTGCTCGATCCCAAGCTGCTCGACCAGACTCGTTTTCTCTTCGATCCGTTTTGCTTTTTCTTCCTGCACGAAACGCAGCCACGCTTCATTTTCCATCGACGCGACCTTCCGTGCCAGTGCCTCTTCCTGTTCCAGAGCCGTCATGCGGGAACGGAAAATGTACTCGTTCTTTTCCGTTTCAAGCTGACGCTCCATCTGGATGTCGAGCTGAGCAAGCAGGAAATCCCGGCGTTTGTCTGCCTCGATGTTCTGCTTTTCCATCTCCTTAAGAAGCTCTTTCCGTTCATTTTCTCGGAGAAGTCCCGCCTTTTCCTGCTCGAAAAGGAACTGTTCCATCTCAGCCTCAGTCGTGATTTTGTCGAATTCCTGCGACTGAACGATCTGCCGGAGTGTCTTCTGCTGCTCCACCTTCCGACGCGCAAGCGTCAGTTCCGCATCCTGCCGGTCCGCAGACGTCTGCTTCGCCAGCATGTCGAGATCGTTGACCTTTTCTTCATGAGAGATCTCATCCAGACGAGCCTGAGTTTCCGCTTCCCATTCCTCTTTGCGGATCGCCTGACCTTCTTTCGTCATCCAGATACGGCTGCGGCTCTCGTTCTGCGTATCCATACCCTCCCAGGAAAGCGACACGATACGCGCCTCATGGAAACGGATACCATATCGTCCCAGGACGGTCGTGATCGCACTGTCGAGCGTCGTGACGAAATACTGTCGAAATTCCTCATCCGCCAGTTCCTTCACCCCATATTTCACGATAGAATCGCGGATCGCCGCCAGAACGATCTCCTGAGTATCCGCATTGAACTCCTCTTTCGTGTACGTTTCCCGCGGCCCAAAAAGATTACTGAGGAAGAGGAACCGGTTCTCTACCGTATAGTCCACCGAAACAGTACAATCGACCGCCACACACTCCTTCGTGAGGAATTTTCCGGAATAGGAGATCGGAAAGAATGCACTATTCACGGCATAAATGACCTGCTCTTTGTCCGACTTGAGGAAAAGTCTGTCCAAAAAAGTGGACATGCGATGCCGTCCCGCGCCGATCTCGCCGCAATTCTGTCCTTTTTCCCAAACGACGGCATTCACCCCCTGCGGAATGTCCACATCCGTGCAGGTCGAGAAGAATCCGGGCTGGATCCGTTCTTTCCGGGCAAGAAGGTTCGCGTCAAGTTTCATTTCATGGATCATGGAAGTCTCCTTTGATTTTTATATTTTGTGCTTTGTGCTTTTATATTTTACTCGTTTTTATTGTCGGCCGGATGAAACACCATTCCGCGACACGCCTGCATTAACGGATCGTGCAGCGTTCCGTGATCTTTTTCCGGAGCATTTCCACAGCATCCTCCAGTTCCTCCGGCACGGTCTCTCCGCGGAAAACATCTTTGGCGTTCAATGCGGCTTCCAGATACTCCGCAGCCGTGACGGCCTGATCGAGCACCTGCGCCAGCCGTTTAAGATCATCCTTTTCCACGCGCAGTGCCCGGGTATTGGAATCCAGCATCGGCACACGCTCCAGGATCTCCAGCGTTTCGGCAAGCGACATTCGCATCAGACGCAGTTCCGTTGCCAGACGAACATTTTTCGCTCTTCGCTGGGCAGACTCCATCTGAATGGCCGCCGTCTGGATCTTCGTTCGGATGAAAGCCCGCAGATCCTGATCCAGCTCCACATAGTCCGTGAAGAAAAATCCCTTCTTAGGTCTTCGCGACTTCGGAACATCGACCTGAAAAGCGTCACGTTGTACTTCCGGACCATCCACCTCGTTTCCGCCGGCATCCAGACCAAGACGCAGACGGAGAGAAAGCGGATTCCAGTACGATTCATTGACCTGGATCTCCTGTGCCGCATCCTCCGCAAGTTTCCGGATCCCAGCAACACATTCCTGTGAAGAGATCGTCTTTCCCAGGAGCGATTCGCCAAGTCCATTCCATTTTCCAAGCGTCTCGGACGTCATCGGCATACCCGCGGTCTGAACTTCCGAAACAAAGTTCCGCCAATCCTCTGGAGTGTTTACTTTTTCTACCTCGGCCTTCAGTTCTTCATCGATTTCCTCTGACTTCACGTCCGGAACGGCATCCACCGGTGAAAAAGCCGAGAAATTTCGGCACTCGATCCCGGCTCCAGAAAGAAGAAGCGTGAAATTTGCCGCAAGCTGCGTCCTCGCCTCCGCTTCCAGAGAGATGAAATTTTCCTTCGGAGTACGCACCATCTCGGCGAAACGCTCAAAACGCCCCTGCACCCAAGACGCAAGTTCACCGCGGGTCAGCTGGGTACGTCCAGCAAGAAAAGCCCCAAGTCCGGCAGACGGAAGAAGATGGATCGGGGCATGTGTTTCCAAAACCAGACCATTTTTGAACGGCATCGTCAACCGAACATCGACCGCCCCTTCCAGAAACGCCCAACAGGTCAGCCCATCCCGGATCTCGTGATCCGAAAGATCGGCAAGCGCCCCTAGAAAACGTGTTCCGTCGAAGACGAAAACACGAAACGGATACGGAACCTCTTCCTTCATCTGGACCAGAAACGCGACATTCTCCTTGAGATTTTCAGTTTCCTTGCCGTCGCTGCCGCCAAACAGGTTGCGGAAAAAAGCTTTTGCCTTCTCGAACATAAATCTAAACCTCAGCACTCACATGATTCTACAAAAAACAGAACAGAATGGCAGGACAAAGATCCAGCCTTAATTCACATCATACCGTACCCTGCCTGTTTTGTAAAGGGGGACCGGCTTTTCTTTTTCAAAATTTCCTTAAAATTTTCAGACCGGGAATCCATTCTGATCCGAAACAGAAATCCGGCAAAAAATCACCAACCCTTCAGTTTTGCAGAAAAATACTCAATATTATCCGCTCACTCAAACTCCGCGACCGCCCGGACCGGTGCACCATCGGCCTGATCGAAAGAGATCGGAAACGCTGTCAAACGGAATTCGTCCGGCAATTTCTCAAGATTCGTCAGATTTTCAATAAAAAGCAGCCGCTCCGCAAGCAGGATACGATGGATCGGAAGGTCTTCGTCCTCAAACGCATCCGGAGACGCCCAGTCGAACCCCAAAAGCAGAATGTGTTCCTGCCGCGTCAGCCAGAGGGCCGCCTCAGGCGTAAAAAACGGCGCATCTTCGAACTGACGTCCCTCCCATGATGCTGAAAAAAGGATCCGCGGACACTCTCGAAAGATCTCCTCAAACGTCTCGAGCATCTCACGCGTAAGCGCAGTCCGGGGACGGACCTTTCCCAGCTTCAGGACTCTCGCAGGCCCGGAAAAGACCTCCAGCGGAAAGGCATTCAAAAAAGCTCCTGACTCCAAAACATGCGCTGGTGCGTCGATGTGCGTCCCCTGGTGACTGGAAAAGCTCAGGTTCCGAAGCCGAATGCCGTCCCGTTCCCATTCCGCTTCCGAAGTCAGCAGAACAGGCGGATCACCAGGATAAACTGGAGAACTTTCGGATATTTCTCGGGTCAGGTCAAGGAATTTCATAAAAATTGTCCTGAATTCTCTGTTTTCGGGAAAAATTTCGGGGGGGACATCTTTACAAAATCGGACTTTTGTGGTATAAATCTGAAATATTTATCAGATTTTGGTTTTTTCTTGTTCAGGAGAATTTATCGTGTTCAACATGACCGCTGTTTTGGGCGCCACCGGCGCTGTGGGTTCCATTATTCGCGCTTTGATGGAAGAGAGAAACTTTCCGACGAAGAACATCAAATTCCTCGCCACGGCCCGCTCGGCCGGCAAGGTCCTGAAATATGCAGGACGCGACATCGTCGTGGAAGAAGTTTGCCCGGAAGCGTTCGACGGCGTTGACCTCGTTATCAGCTCCACCCCGGATGAAACCGCTGCCGAATGGGCGCCGATCGCCGTGCAGCACGGGTGTATCGTGGTCGATGAAAGCGCGTTCTTCCGCATGAAGGAAGACGTTCCGCTCGTTATTCCGGAAGTCAACCCGGACGACATCATGAAGCACAAAGGGATCATCGCCAGCCCGAACTGCTCCACCACCCAGATGGTCCAGGCTCTCCAGCCGCTGCACGCTTTCGGAAAACTGACCCGCGTCAACGTCGCGACCTACCAGGCAACTTCCGGGGCCGGCGTCGGCGGACAGCGTGAACTGGTCGAATCCTCGAAGGCGCACCTCGCGGGCGAAGCTTTTGAAGCGAAAACGTTCCAGTATCCGATCGCCTTCAACGTCATTCCGCAGATCGGCAATCCGAAGCACCCCGACACGTTCCCCGGATACACGAGCGAAGAAGTCAAGATGATCCTCGAAACCTGGAAGATGCTGGGCGATGACTCCATCAAGATCACCGCGACGTGCGTCCGCGTTCCGGTCGAAAACTGCCATAGTGAAGTGGTCTCGATCGAAACGGAGAAGAAGATCACGCGCGAGCAGGCGATCGAACTCTGGAAAAACACGCCGGGTCTGGTCGTCATGGACGACGTGGCGAACCGCGTGTATCCGATGCCGAGCATCTGCTCCGGAAGCAACGACACGTACATTGGCCGCATTCGTGAAGACGTTTCGTGCGAGAACGGCCTGACGTTCTGGTGCGTGAGCGACAACCTGCGCAAGGGAGCCGCGACGAACGCCGTCCAGATCGCCGAACTGCTTGCGAAGAAGATGTTCGGCTGATCCGTATCTTCTGCATTGCGTAAAAAACGGAAAGCTCTCAGGAAGTTTTAGCTTCCTGAGATTTTTTTGTTTAAAAAAACAGGACGGACAGTGTGCCGAAACACGATCTGCCCGCCCTTCGAGGTAAAATTTCAGAAATCAGCGAGTTTTATTTCTTCGCTTTGCGGTTTTTACGCGCGACACCGAAGATGCCGAGTCCGCCGAGGACCAGAAGTGCCCAGGTCGTCGGTTCCGGGACCGTGCTGTCCATCATGTTCACCGAGGCAAACTGAAGGTTGGCGATGCCGTTCTGGAAGCCGGAGAAATCCCAGATGAACGAGTCGTTCGACATGATCTCGAACGGACTTTCGAGACGCACGCTGACGTAACCGGTACCAACGGACGTTTCCAGACCCGTTTCCTTGGCGAGCCATTTTTCGAATTCGATGAGATTGATCTCGGATTCCGCACCGTCGACGATGAGGCTGAAGTTGTGGACTTCCATCGACTTCGCGTCACCGAAATCGATCCCGACCAGCTTGCTGCCCTGGACCGGCGCGAAACCGTAAGTCGTGCCGTCTTTATCCTGATTGAGATTCACGACCGTATCGTTGCCGGTGCCGGCGTCAGTGATGAGACCGGAGTCCGAGCTGACCGGTGCGTTGACGCCGTTGATGAGCGTTGCGGAGAACGTGGAGGGATCGCCTTCTTGTGTACCTTTCGTTTCTGTCAGTGCGCCAACGGTGAACCCCTTGACATTCGCATTCACTTTGCCGGAGAACTGATCCGAGTTGATCGTCGTGAAGCCGTGACCAGCCGGATTGGCGTTGAAGTTTGCCGTCGAAGCCGCGTCAGCCGTGACATTGCCTGCGATTTCGGCTTTGCCATTGAAATTGAGCGTACTGTCTTTGGCAGCTACGTCGCTGTCCACATTTGCGCCGTTATTGAAGTTTACCGTCGATTTTGCTTCTGCCGTGACGTTGCCCGTAATTTCAATTTCAGCTTTACCGTTGAAATTGAGCGTACTGTCTTTGGCGGATACCGCACCATCGACTTTTGCGCCGTCGTTGAACGTCACGTTGGCTTTGTTCGTGACGGACATGGTGTCAACGTCCGTGATCGATCCACCGCCGAACGTCACGTTCGCACTATCCTGAATGGAAAGTTCTTGCGAGACGATACCGCCGCCGAAGAAGTACGTGCCCGCGTCTTTGATAGTAACGGAATTGGTGACATTAATATCATTATTCTTGCCATTGGCAGTATTACCAGTGAAAACAGCATTGGAATTATTACCGTGGAAGGTGAGGCTGCCGCCATCCACAGCTGCAATCGCACCGCCGGAAGAGCTGGCTTTATTGTTGGTAAAGGTATTGGTTCCCTGAATGGAAATCTCGCCAGCAAAAATACATGCCAATGCACCGCCGTTGGTAGCAGAGTTGTCGGCAAATGTATGAGTTCCATTGATTTCCAATCCATAGTATGCGCTGATTGCACCGGCATAGTGTCTGGCTGTATTTCCATGGAAAGTCGTGTTTCCATTTAAGGTGAGCGTATAAACGTTGATTGCACCGCCAAGACTTGTATTGCCGTTTGTGAAGGAAACATTTTCCGCGTTCAGTGTAACCTTATTAAACCAGCCGCCCTGGATCGCGCCCCCCTGATTATTCAGTTCAGAACTACCGGGAGTATAACCGGTTCCACTATCCAAAATCAAATTTTCCATGTTCAACTTTGTATAGAGCATATTATCAGAAGAATCTGTTCCCGGAATACGGAAAAAACAATCAGAAGTTTCACCTGGAATACGGTGGATCGTGCGGACATCGTTAAGTGAATTAGATTTAACGGTAAGGCTTTCCGGGACGGTGAGGTAATCGCCGGCTCCGAGGACCGCATTATCGGTAACGATGATCTGGTCGCCGCTGTTCACCGTGCCGAGACCGGTGAGCGTGGAGGAACTCTGCGTGTGGGTGCCGTTCTGGATGAGGTTGAAGGTGTCCGCGTTGTTGAGCACGGAAATGGTCAGGCCGTTGGCTCCCATGCTCTCGACCGCGGCAGAACCGCTGTCCAGACCGGAGTACTGGATATTGATGATGGACGCGGGAAGTCCGGAGAGGTCGCCGGAGATCAGCGTACCGCCGGTATTGCCGGTGTAGACGAGGTTCAGCTTGCTTCCAGTATCTGCCGTCATGGAACCGGTCTTGAACGCCCCGTCAGAGCCTTCGATCGTGACATTTGCACCAACAAGCGTCACGGCTCCGGAAATTTTGGTCTTCGAGCCGTCTTTGAACGTCACGTTCGCGTCGGAAATATCCAGCCCCGTCGAAACGATACCGCCGCCGAAGGTGTACGTGCCAGCATCCTGGATCGTGACGGAACCTTCTGTTCCATAGTATCCGGTCGCAATATCATTAGGGGCACCGGCTAAAGTATTTCCCTCGAAAATCGCGACAGAATCATCTCCCTTAAAAATGATCGATCCTGCACTGATCGCACCGCCACCAACACTACCGCTGGAAACTTTCAAGACCTTGTTGTTTTTAAAGGTATTTGTTCCTGAAAGTATTACTTCATCAAGGAACAGGCTTGAAATCGCACCACCATGATATCCAGCTTTGTTATTTTCAAACAGATTGTTACCATCGATATAAACACGATATCCTGCCAGAATCGCACCGCCGTATTGGCCTGCTTCATTATTACGGAATGTATGGTCACCATTCAAAGATACATTTCCCGCCATAATTGCACCGCCATTGTCACTGCCAATATTGTTTTCAAAAACAACATTCGCGCCATTGATAGTCAACTTATTAGTATCACCAATAATCGCACCACCCCAAGTAATCTGCTGATCGTCTTCGTAACCGGAGCCATTTGAGATAGTCAAGTTTTTCAATGTCAGATTGATGTTATTTTCAAAATTTTGCAGAATAACTCCACTAGAAGTTCCAGAAAGAGTCGTGCTCGGAGCGTTACCGGTGATGGTGAGGTTCGCCGGGATAGTAACGGGGGCGGTGACTGTCGTGTTCTGCTCGATGGTGACGGTATCGTTGTCTACGAGCGTGTCGGTGATGCTTTTCGCGTCCGCAGGTGCCGCCGTGAGGGCGAGGGCCATCAGCGCGGAGGCGGTGAGGGTGATCTTGCCGGTTTTGGCGAATGTTTCCAATGCACAGCGCAGTGTGTTCGTGTTGGTTTTCATAATATTACCTCGTTTAATGAAATGTTTGATGGTCCCGGAATTTTGACTTGTTTCTGTTTCAACTCTCACACTGATAAAACGGAATACTCCGGTACTGCGGAATTTTATCGTAAAATTACGTTCATATTTTAAAATTTTTTATCTAAATCCTCAGAATCCATCCCCCCACCGCATTTTAACATAATGGTAGAGTTTATCAATTCGATAGAGTTTAAAAATCAGTCCAGAGCAGAGTCCCGATAATTCCCCTTTTGCGGAGAGGTATTTGGAATGCGACGATCCAGTCACGAAGTAACGTTTGCCGCTTTTTTATTCGGCGATACAGCGCGATAGCACATTCGCCGGGAATAGACGCTTGTTTCTGAGAATAATACCTTTAAAAATACCTTTAAAAATCCCCATGTTCCATCTCGGCGAATGGCCTGACTGCCTGTATCGCCGTACGTGAAAGCCCTCCGCCGCGCTGCGTTATTCGAAGATCGGCGCGGGATTCAGGACTCCGTAAGAAGCGGCCGTCGGCGGGGGGAGTTGAGAGGCTGGCGGTTCAGGTTCCGGATTGTTTCCGAGCGTGACTTCCGGCTGCGTGACTGCGGCGGTCTCTTTTTCGGCAGGAACGGCATCTTTTGCCTCTGCGGTCTCCTCCTCTGCAGGAGTTTCCGCGTTTTCAGCTTCTTCAGCCGTCTCCTGTACGACATCTTCGATGATCTCTTCTTCGGTCTTCTTCTTTTCTTCGTCAAGGTTCTTTCGGAAGAAAGCCTGCGAGCCGACCGAGACGAACTGCTTTTCGTCGCTGTCCACGTCGATAAGCGGAATGGAAACGTTCGTGTCATCAAAAACGGCTTTGTCGTAAATATCGCCCGTCTGGTACGGTCCCATCCCGAAGATCCAGCGGCTTTTGGATCGGCTTTCTGCGACGGTGTTTCCGGACTGCCAGACCGGTCTGCGTCCCTCACGCGTGTACGCAAAGATCCCGATCTTGACGGTGGCTTTCTGGACGGTCTTTTTGGCGATGGCGACTTCCGGGAGCGTGGTCGTGGTGAAGTATCCAAACCCGGGGATCGTCATTTCGCTGATGCCGAACATGGTGTCGTGCTGATCCGTACCGCTGGTTCCAGCACGCAGCTCAAGGATGATGTCGGCTTCTTCTTCGACTTCCTGCAGAAGACAGCCGCTTGCGAGCGTGTGCTGACGAATGAGGCTCAAAAGGTATTTGTGGTCCGTGACGCTTTCGATCGCGGTGGATTTGATGAAGACCTTCTTCCCGGACAGGATGGAGAAGTTGACCTGACTGACCGCGCGATCCATGGCGTCGGAGAGAAGAAGCTGTTCGGTCGCCGTTCTGGAAGTGTTCGAGAGTTTGGAAGTTCCGCATCCGGCCGTCCCCGCCAGACAGAGTGTCAGGCAGAGTACTGCAAATCGGCAAAATGAGGATCGATGTGTCCCAAACATCCGCGAAACCCCTGAAATTTAAAACCAATGGACGCCTAAACGGCCGGAGCGTCCCTACTTCGACAGACGCTCAGAACAATATTATTCGGAGTATAGCAAAAAAAAGCGGTCCAATCAAGAGGAATTTTAAAAGATGATGGAAAAACCTCACTGTTTTTTGGCTGGAAGGGTTGAAAAAAATTCGAGATAGACTATAATGGGGAAATATTCGGGCATTCCACTGCGAATTTGCAAAAATCCCTTCGAGACATAAAGGAAACTTTTTTCATGTCAAGAATTAATGAAGACGATTATTTCCAGGACAGTACCATGTCCTTCGGTGAGCATCTTGAGGAGCTCCGCAACTGCCTGATCCGCTCGATCGCCGGTCTGGTCGTTGGTTTTCTTGTCGGTCTGGTCATCGGCGGTGATGTCGTGGAACTCGTTCAGACCCCGCTGAAACGCGCACTGACGGCGTACTATCAGGGACGGACGGAAAGTGAGATCATTTCCAAACGCGATGAATTCTACCAGCGCGGCTACGGTGAAGACATCATGGCTCTGCCCACGATGTACAAAGTGGTCGGCGAACGTGTGCTCATCAACCCGGACGAACTCGGCAAGGCGCTCGGCGTCGAAGTGAAGGACATTTCCGCAGACCTCGCCAATCCGTGCAATTGGACGGGAGACGAAGGAAGCGAGACGCTGACTTCCGAAGAAGCACTCGCAAAAGCGCAGGAGTGGAAGTTTGCCGACTATCTCAACCTGGAAAAGTGGGCACAGTGGTGCAGTGAAAGCTGGTCGGAGAAAGGGATCGATCTGAACGAAGACGTCTCCCAGACAGTCCTCGAAGAACAGAAAAAAGCACAAGAAACTGCATCCGCAGAAAGTACTCCGGCTGAAAGTACGCCTCCTGTAGAAAATGCCGTTCCTGCCGAACAGACCGCGGCCGCGGAAACCGTCTCTCCGGCCGGTACTGCCGGTACTGCCGACACCGCCGACGCAAAACCGGAGATCAAGCCGGAACGCGACAAAACACGCCTGGTCTCGATCTATCTGTGGCGCCCGACAGAACAGGATGAACGCACGAAGGTGAAGAACTTTGCCGTGCAGGAAACGTTCATGATCTACCTGAAAGCGGCTCTCGTCTCCGGCCTGATCATCGCCAGTCCGTGGATCTTCTGGCAGATATGGAGCTTCATCGCAGCCGGTCTTTACCCGCACGAAAAACGGTACGTTCACGTTTTCCTTCCGTTCTCGCTCGCACTGTTCCTTGGCGGGAACTTCCTGGCGTTCTTCTTCGTGTTCGAGCCGGTGCTTCAGTACCTGTTCAGCTTCAACGACTGGATGGGGATCGCGCCGGACCCGCGGATCAGCGAGTGGCTCGGATTCTTCCTCTTCCTTCCGATCGGCTTCGGGATCAGTTTCCAGCTTCCGCTGGTCATGCTCTTCCTTGAACGCATCGGCGTCTGCTCCGTGCAGCTGTACATGAGTTACTGGCGAGTCGCGATCCTGGTCATCGCCTTCCTTTCGATGGTCCTGACCCCCGCCGACCCGACAAGTATGGTCCTCATGGGCCTGCCGCTCATCGTCCTTTACCTGCTCGGCATCCTTGCGTGCAAGCTCATGCCTCGAATGCGAAACCCGTACGCTGACGAGCAGTAAAATAGAAATCGCGGAACGGCCAAAATTTACGGATTTTGGCCGTTTCTTTCCCTGGATCCCCTTCATTTTCCTCAACTTTTTATTCGTACCCCATACCCCATCCGTTCAGTTTGACTTTTCGCAGGAATCAAGGCATGAAAAACGAAAAAAAGAACGAAAAGACCTCCCTGTCTTCGACGAACGTTTCCCGCAGTTGGAAAACCAGTCCGTACCTTCTCCCGGCACGCGTCATCGGCTCGATGTTTTTTGCGATCGTGCTGATCCTGATCCTCGCCGTCTTCATGGCTTTCGCGACATTCTGGGGAATGCAGTTCGGCGATGACGCCAGTTCCTGGGCAGTCTATCATGCAGGCTGGTTCATGTCGCTCTGCGCATTTCTCGGCCTGAGCGTCCTGTTCAGTGCCCTGCTCCGCTTTCCGTGGAAAAAATACCAGACGGGTTTCCTCGTGACGCATCTTGGGATCCTGGTCCTCCTGCTCGGATGCTGGGTCGATTTTGAGTACTCGCAGTCCGGCTATCTGTCTATCGCAGAGGGCGAGACCAACTCCGTCGCCGTCTGCCCAGGAAAAGTTCACTTCGACCTGCGGATCTCCCAGCCAAACGTTTCCGCATCTCCCGCCGACGCTCCCGGGATCCAG
Source organism: Thermoguttaceae bacterium (assembly GCA_017939795.1). Taxonomy (GTDB): domain Bacteria; phylum Planctomycetota; class Planctomycetia; order Pirellulales; family Thermoguttaceae; genus RGIG3701. The sequence continues at coordinate 7,682 of JAGBAA010000102.1, read as the reverse complement.
ACCTTTCGCCGCACCCTGGATTTCAAACCCGGTCCTTTTTCGTGGCGTTTCTACGGTCCGGACCTCATGAGCTGGGGCGTGAAAGAGACATTGCCGCGCCTTCCGTGGGGACTTTCCAAAACGTTCCTCTACCGCAATCATCCAGGCGACGTTCTTTACTCCGGCTCCATGAATGGAAGTTTCTGCCGTGTAGAAGTACTCGATTACCTTCGTGCCGGCGATCCAAATACCCCTGCTCCAAAACCGTCTGCCGAAAATGCCGTATCCGGCCAAACGCCCGCCTGGGAACCTGCCGCAGCAGAGAAATTTGCGTGGGAAGCCGCACATGCCGGAGGAAATCCCGGAACCGATGGAAAACTCTCCAAAATGGAAATGAAACAGAAACTCGCACGTTGGCCTGCCTGGGTCAAAATGCGCATCACGATGGACGGCGAGGCTCAGGAATTCTGGCTCCGCCAGTTCGACTTTTTCGCTCCAGACGGCATCGAAAAGAATCTCCCGGACGAAGCGCAAAAGACCGTTTTCCGCTGGAAAACTGCCAAAGGATCGGATGTTCAGCTGATTTTCGCACAGGATACGCTGGATCTGAATTTCGCGCTTCGGCTTGAGCGATTCCACAATCGGCTCGACCCGGGAACCTCCATGGCATCGCACTACTCCAGCGACGTAACGCTCCTCGACAAAGCGGATCCGACGAAGGAGATCGCAAAAGATCTTCACGTCATGATGAACCAGCCCATCGACCTTTACGAGCCGGGCACCGGACAGGTCTGGCGTCTTTTCCAGACCTCGTTCAACGGTCCGCATTTAAATTTAAAAGGAAAAGAGGGAGAGCGCGACCAATTCTACGTTTCGACATTCACCGTCCACTACTCTCCCGGAAGAGGCTGGATCTACCTTGGATGCCTCCTCATCGTTCTGGGGATCGGCATCATGTTTTCAATGAAAGCCTACTTCTTCGGACGGCAGGAAAAGTCCAGATCCGCGGAAGATCAGAAAGAACCCCAGGAGCCTTCCATGAAAAAACTCCTCTCCATCCTCCTTGCAGCTGCCCTCCTGGCGATTCCCGGCACGGCATTCGCACAGACAGCCGAACCCCAGACTCCGGCAGAAAACCTGACTTCCACGGAACCGAAAGCCGATTGGTCTGCGCGGAAAGATTTCGACTTCCGTGCCTGGGCACAGCTTCCGATCTGCCGCGACGGCCGGCTCATGCCGCTGGATGCGCTGGCACGGACACACGTGCGTCTGATCTGCGGAAAAGAAGCTCCCAGAATCACCATGGCGGATGGCACACGGCGGAAATTCCAGGCCTCGGAGATCCTTTTTTCGTGGATCGTTGAACCGGAAATCTGGAACGACGTGCCGTTCCTGCCGCTCGGCGGTACGGAAGTCTGCCGAATGCTTGACCTTCCGGTACCGGATGCTTCCGGAAACGGACGCACGCATATTTCGCCGCGGGAATTTTCAGAAACATTCAACTCGGTCAGCTTTCAGACCCGGTACGGCGAGTCGCTTCAGGAGTTGGAAAATGCAGAGACTGCATTGAGATCGCTCCGCGAAAAAGGGATCCGGTCCGGGAGCGAATTTGCTCGGCTGACGGAGACCCGGCAAGTCAGTCTTGAGACGAAAAAGAAACTCGAGACGCTCGAAAACCGCTACGTCACCTGGCTGCGTCTGATTTCCAGCCCGGTCCGGAATCTGACTCCGGAGCACGACTCAGCACTTCGGGATTCGGCACATATTCAGTACATGGGGCAGCCCGTGACGGTTTCGTATCTGTCGCAGAATCTGATCTTCATGTTCTGCGGAAGCTATGAGCCGGAACTTTCGCTGCGCGGTGCAGTCCTGGAAAAGATTTCGGCAGAGGAGCTTGCGGAGATCCGCGAAAAGCTCCAGATCCCCGACCAGCCGACCAGAAAATTCACGTCTGCGGAGCTTTATGCAGCACTCCGTGAGTTCCCGCAGCTCTGGAAACACGTTCCGTTCATCTATTTCGCAAATACGGAAATGCGCAGGGTGCTGGGACTTCCGACGGCTCCGGAGGGAGAAGCTCCGTATATTTACGCGGCACCGCTGGAGATTTTGACGGCGATCCAGGAGAAACAGACGGCATTCCAGGATGCTCTGAAAAATGCAGACCAGCAAACAGTTCAGGAAATGGAGCACCTGGAAATGGCGCTTCAGGTCTACTGTTATTGGCTGGACGGCAAATTCCTGGAATCAGTCCCGCTCGGACAGGAATTCTACACAAAATTCACGGAGCTTTCCGACTGCTGGCACGGCGTGCTCCACCATGCGATGGGCCCAAGTCAGCCGCTGGATGTTCAGCTCCTGACGGTCATGCTCCAGCGTGCCCCGGCGACGTTCCAGAAGATGGCGATGGGCTGGAGAAATATTTCGCCGGCCGTTGAATTGAATTCCGCTTTAGCATCCGGACGCATTTCCAGCGAACAGTGGGATTTTCTCCTCACGTGCATGGAAAAAGATTCTCCGGAACGGACGCTTTTCGAAGCTCTGCGCAGGACGGCGAAGGCGTTTGATGCACTTCGGGCGGCTCTTGACCGAAGTGTTGGGCCAGGAACTTCGGAGGAGCGGATCGCGCTGATCTCCAAAAAGCTGGCAGAGCTGCGGGCGTCCGCAGACGAGATCCTTCCCTCTCTGGATGCGTGGTGCCGGAGTGCAAGAGCGAAACTTCCGGAAACGCTTTCGGAAACGGATGCCGAATGGTACTCATGGCTCGTCGTGAGCCGCGTTTCGATGCGGAATTTTGCGGCATGCACCGCCGCGCTGCAGTACTCGCTTTTCGATGAGGATCAGGGCATCTGTATCCTTCCCGCAGTCGAGCGAACTCCGCTGGACAGAGACCGGACGGAGAGCGTGCAGGTCTTTGGAAAGAGTTTCGAGCTTCACGCGCAGCCGTGGGTGAGTCTCAACGCGCTGCGTTTTGGCGATCTGGAAAACGGTTTCGCGAAAAACTGGCCTGAAACCGCGAGAACGGAGATGCTGGCGATCCGCGAGACATTCCAAGCGATGGCGAATGCCTGGAAGGGGAACGACCCGGAAAAATTCCGTTCCGCCTCCGTTCAGTTTGCCGCACAGCTCCGCGAGACGGCCGGAGTCCTGGACGCAGCTCGCTCTCAGGTACTTCCGCCGGAGGAATTGGATGAAGACGCACTGACGTCGACTCTTTATCCTGCGGACGACTCCAAAATGAAGCTCGAGACCGCATACAGCCGGCTGCGTCCATTCACGTGGGCGTGGATCCTGCCGTTTGCCGGGATGCTCATTCTCGGAGCCTCCTCCGTCTTTGAGCTTCTCCTGCGCAAAGCGGAAAAGGAACCGGATTCCGAAATGTCCGTCTCGGTTTTCCGACGGTTTGGAAATCTTTCCTTCTGGATGGGACTGTCGCTGCTTTCAGCCGGAGTTCTTGCTTCGACGGCCGGTCTGACGCTGAGGTCGATGATCATGAACCGTGCGCCGGTCACGAATATGTTCGAGACCATCGTATTCGTTGCGTGGTCGGCGGGCGTTTTCGGGATCGCGCTGACGTTCCGGACGACATTTGCGCGCATGGTCTCACTCGGCTGGGCGTCGGTAAAATTCACCGGAAAGAATGAACTTTCCTCTTCCGCATTTCGCGGAACGTTCTGGACACTGCGCATTCTGACGGCGGCGCTCCTTTTCTGGGTCCTCTGTTTCTACGGGCTGGGAAGCGGTTCGGGGTACACAGCGATCCACCTGACGCCTGCGTGTGCGGTAGGAGCGGCCTTTCCGTCGCTTTCCGCGTGGATCGAATGGTTCAGCGGGATCCTCATGCTGGCTGCGTTTCTCTGGTGGGCGCCGCTTTTCATTCTGGCTCCGGTCGCGGGTGCCTTCCTCTGTATGAAAAAAGACTCCTGGACCGATGACGATACCGTCCGGCTTGAGACACAGCGTTCCCAGCGTCCGTTTTTTGCGGCGGCTGCGGCATTGGTCGTGTTCGTCATTTCGTACGTTTCGGTTTCCTTCCCGGACGTCTTTAAGCCGGATCTCCGCAATCTCGCACCGATCCTGCGGGACAATTACTGGCTCGCGGTCCACGTCGTCACCATCGTCGCGAGTTACGGTGCAGGAATGCTGGCATGGGGGCTTGCGGACGGGGCGCTTCTCTGCTATCTTTTCGGACGCTACCGTACGATGCCTGACGGAGAACGACGACCTCCGGAGATCTGCTCCACGCTTTCCGAGCTCCTTTACCGATGCATGCAGGCGGCCGTCCTGCTTCTGGTCGTCGGGACGATTTTAGGCGGACTCTGGGCGGACGTTTCGTGGGGACGTTTCTGGAGCTGGGACAGAAAGGAAGTCTGGGCGCTCATTTCGCTGTTCGTCTACCTGCTGATCCTCCACGCGCGGTACGTACGCCTTCTCGGAGAGTTCACGCTCGCCATTGGGGCGGTACTTGGCGCGTTCGCGATCATCATGGCATGGTATGGGGTCAATTACGTCATGGGAAGCGCACTTCACGGCTACGGTGCAGGAACAGGGTCGCTTTTCTACGGAGGACTCATTGCGGGGCTGAATTTCGTCCTGATCCTTGCGGCAGTCATTCGCTGTTCCTGGATGACCCGCAAGAGATAGTTTTCCCGTTTCTTCCTGTTGGATGAATGAAACGGAACGGACTGGATATATGCAATATTCCGTCCGTTCTTTTTTTTCCAAAAATTTCTTAAACACGAATCGCACCAATATTTTGAACTGTTTTCAATGAAACGATAAGACGTGTTGTAGAGGCAACTTATTTATTTTTAAGTTTTTTCTAAATTCGTCCGATCAACCAAATATCAAAGACGAAAGGTCCTTTGAAACTTACCGCTTCGGCGGGACCAAAAAGCGAATTTAATGATTTTTCATTCTCGATATTTTACCTCGGCAAAGCGGACGGAATGTGTTTCGGCACTCCGTCCGTTTTGTTTTTAAAATCCGCTTTTTCTTTGGTTCTTTCTTTTAAAAGAATCTCAAGATTTCAGAACGGCCAGGCAGTCTGAACATAGACCGTCAGTTTTTAATTTGAAGATTCCGTTTTTTCCATTTATTCACTTTTCCCCCAATTTACAGGTTCTTTCTTTCATTCTGATATTTTCAGTTTTCCGAACTCTCACAATCACATAAACCCTGTTTAAAACACAACTTATACAAGCGCCAATAGGAATTTTTAAAAATTGAAGATGCTTTTACGATAACAAACCGCAGTTTCGGAATGTTCCGTTTTACAGTTTCGATTTGCGAAACAGAAATAATTCCAGTATCTGGAATCAGATGTAAAATCACAAAGTGAGCTAAAACCATGAAAACTAATACGAACAAACTTCGCCGTGCACTTACAGCATTCGTTCTGACCGGCGCGGTGATGCCGATCGCTGACCTCTGTGCTCAGGTCACGGTACTGGACACCAACGGGACCCAGATCGCGGCGGGTACGAGCCTCAATGCGGTCCAAGACAGCCTGAACGGTAATACCGCGATCATTTCTTCCGACATTGTGGAACCGGGCAACCTGAAGATCGTCTACACCAGCGGAAGTCCGGACGCGAATCTGAATCCCGTATTCACGGTGAAGTCGGACACTCCCGGCACATGGAGAACGATCGACCTGAATAATGAAAATCGCCTTATCTTCCATAATGTCAAAGAAGATGTTCCCGGAACGGTGAATTTTCATGGGGAAGACATCATCATCAAAAATGGATTTGGCGAATTCGGTCAGAAAGGCGGTTTCATTGCGGCTGAACGCGGTGTGAAATTGACCGGGAATATGCAGTTCCTCAACATTTCAGCAGCGGCCAATTCTGTGATCTGCACATACGGCGGCGGTGTTGAGGTCGACGGCAACTTTGTGTTTGACGGCAACAAGGCGACCGACGATTCTGGAGCGATCTTCAGAGTCGCTTATCGTTCTGGATATGAAGTTCCCGATCTGGTCATCCGCGGCAGCAACGTCTTCACGAACAACTACGCGGTAGATGGAGACGTGATCGCGACATTCACCGGGAACAGCTGCAATGCGATCATCGAAGGGACGAACGTTTTTAATTATAACTCCGCGGACCGTGGAACTGCCGTTATTGACTCTCCAAATAATTTTACTATCTCCGGAAACAATCAGTTCAATAATAATACCGTCTACGGCGTCAAAAATACCGGACCAGGTGTCGCTTATCATGACGGAAGTGTCATCGCCGGCTGGACCATTACGATTTCTGGAACGACGGAGTTCAAGAACAACACGATCGCCGGTAAATATGGTGCCGGAGCGATCTATACCAGTTCCAGCGTTTACTTCACGGGCGACGGTTCGACAGCGGTTTTCGAAGGAAATACGTTTGAAAACGTGGAAAAGGGACTTGCACCGGCCCCCAACGACATCTACGGAGGTCTCGTTTCCTTCGCGGATGCCGGAACGTACACTTTTGACGGCGGGATCAATGCCTTTACACTGAAAGTCGATGAAGCGACCGTCACGATGAAATCCGGCTCCATTACGACAGTTCGAGGGAAAATGGTACTTTCCAACGGCGCAAACGTAACGTTTGAGAATGGATCGCAGCTGACGGTGAATGACGATGCGACACTGACGGTCGACAATGCGACGCTGAATCTCGAAGGAAATGTGGACTTCGCCGGCAAGCTCACGATGACGAACACGACCGCGAATTTCACGGCGGACCCCGGCGATCATGGTTTCAGCACTCTCAAGGCGGATTCCTTCACCGGTACCGTGAATGTTGATCTGAACGGCTTCACCGTCGGTGCGATGGACGGCGATACCGTGACGCTCATCGACGGCGGAAAAGCAGGAACGGTCAACATTACGAACGGAAATCTCATGACCAATGCCAACGTCGACGGTAAGACGGCCGTGACGATCAAACAGGATAAAGACGGTACGACTTACGGTTCCGCGCCGGTTCAGGGCAGTGAACTGGTCGGGATTGATTTCGGCAAGTCCGATTCGCTGGAAGTCCACAACTTCAGCCTTATCGTGGACGGAAAAGACATCGACCTGAATGCGTTCGCGAACTGGCTCGGCGAGGAAACGGGTTTGAAAACGGCCGTCGGCACCGGTTATGTCAGCGTGCGGCTCGACAGTCCGTTCGAAATCATGTCGACCGACTCGTTCATCTGGGATTTCTCCGGATTTAACGGCGATGCGTCGCTCCAATTCGTGACGGCCAACATCATGGACAACACGGTTCCGGAACCGACGACCTGGGCACTTCTGGTCCTCGGCGGACTCGGCATCTTCGGTGTCGCGCGGAAGAATCGCAAAGCGAAGAAATAAACGGCACTAACTTCTAATACATTACCTCGTTGCAGGGCGGGCAGATCGTGCTTCGGCACACTGTCCGTCCTGTTTTTTTATCGAAAATGTAAACTTTAGTGGTCTGTTAATTTGCGGGGGGGGGGGGAATTGATGACATGGGTAAATTTTTTCATAATATCCCCAAAAATTCTCGATTTTATCCTCAGTCCGGTGTATTCCGTTTTACTGTTTTGATTGGTGAAACGAAAACAAGTCAGACATCCGGGATCTTCAAATGTTTCATTAAATAAGGTAAAACCATGAAAACAAACACAACGAAACTTCGTCACGCACTCACCGCGTTCGCCATGACCGGTGCGATACTCGCGTTTTCCGAGCT
>JAGBAA010000101.1 GCA_017939795.1 Thermoguttaceae bacterium | reverse complement strand
CCGGTGATCGCGTCTCCCGTTTTCCTGAAAGAGGGGACTACCAGCGGGATGATGTGCGGCTGGGGAAACACGACGATGGAGAACACTCGTTTCGTCACGATCAGCGGGAAGATCTCCGGAGCGGGCGCGCTTCAGATCTTTGCGGACAGCGGGACGAACGTGCTCGCGAACACGAACGACTATTCCGGCGGAACGATCATTGGCGGCGCGGCGTCGGGAACGACGAACAAACGGACATTCCTGCGTCTGGATGCTCCCAACGCGCTCGGCACGGGGCCGGTGCGTTTTGGTCAGAATGACGCGGAGCTGAACATCAACGGCAACGCGCAGACATTCGGCGGTCTCTCAAACGGCACGTTCACCGGGACGAAGATCCTGAACACCGGCGAAGCAGCCCCCCTTACGTTTGCCCCGGCTTCCGGCGAGTACCTTTACTCCGGTGCGCTTCCGGAAAACCTCACCGACGTGACCAAAACCGGCGCAGGATCTCAGACACTGACGAACCTCGCTCTTTCCGGCACGACGACGGTCGAGCAGGGGACGCTGACGCTTGCGGGAAACAGCACGCTGAATGACGTCGTCATGAAAGGCGGCGCGCTCGTAAAAGCCGCGGACGCACAGCTTGAACTTGCTGACGGAAGCACGGTCTCGATCGTGCCGTCCGGCGGATCTGTGCAGATCCCTGGTTTCGATTTCTCGAACGCGGTGCTTGAGCTTACGATCACCAGCGACGCACTCTACAGTCAGTTTAACATGACGGAGGTCCCGACATTTGACGAAAATGCGGGCTTCATCGATGTGGCGTTTTCCGAAGATGCGGTACTCTCCGATGCGGGATACCTCGTGGCTGAAATGATCGGGGACCTGAATGAGTCGAGAGATTTCAACAGCTGGCTTCTTGAAACGCAGCGTGAAGACTGGAATTTGGCGTGGGTCAGCGGAAAAGGTCTCATGCTGACGGCTCTCGGCGGCGGAGGCGGAACGGGTGACGGTTCTGCGGTTCCGGAACCGGCGGCCATGACGCTTCTGCTCCTGGGGATGGGGATCCTGGGTCTTCGTTCCATTCGTTTCAGAAAATCAGAAAGAAAGTGAGGAAAAATGACCATGACGAGAAAAAAGCCCCTTTCCCGAAATGGTTTTACACTCGTGGAACTTCTTGTCGTCATCGCGATCATCGGAATGCTGGTCGGTCTGCTTCTTCCGGCCGTCCAGCAGGCGCGTGAGGCAGCGAGACGAATGCAGTGCTCCAACGCGCTGAAACAGCTTGCGCTTGCGTCGCTGAACCATGAAAGCACGGTCAAGTATTTCCCCTCCGGAGGCTACGGCTGGCATTGGACCGGGGATCCGGATCGAGGTTTCGGCAAGAAACAGCCGGGCGGCTGGACCTATTCCGTCCTTCCGTTTCTGGAACTGAACGGACTCTACCAGATGGGGGCCGACGGGAAACCAGATGAGATCACTTCCACACAGCAGGATGCCGCCTACCAGCGCGACCAGACGCCTGTTTCTTTCTTCGTCTGTCCTTCCCGACGCACGCCGAAGATCTGTCCGCGCCCGAAAAAGCAGGTTTATACGAATGGACGAGCGGTCGATCAGGCAGCACTTTTTGACTATGCGATGAACTGCGGCGACAAAACGCAGATCACGGACGGAGGCCCCGGAAACATGAACGTGACGGAGTCGAGCTTTTCCTCGACGCTTCTTTCCGGAAATCAGACGGGCATTTCCTGCGTCTACAGTCAGGTCACCATGGGGGAAGTTCGTGACGGGACCTCAAACACGTACATGATTGGCGAAAAGTACCTGACTCCGGACCATTACGAGACAGGGAATGACTCTGCCGACGACATGGGGATCTACGAAGGATGCAATATCGACACGTATCGTTGGACAAACAACAGCCAGACTTACCGTCCGATGCAGGATCGCGCGGGGTATGGTCCGACCGGAAACTTTGGCAGTCCGCACGCCGGGTCGCTCAATATGGCATTCTGCGATGGAAGTACCCGTTCCATCAGCTACTCGATCGACGCGGAAACGCACCAGTATCTCGGCCACCGTTCCGACGGAAAGGTCGTTTCGATCTCGAACTGATCCGGTTTTGATGTTGGATCATTGTTTTTTTACCGTCTGTCTCGGACTAAAGAAAAGGTACGGCAGGCGGTTTTTTTAGTTTTCCTATTTCCAGATACTGTTTTAGGTAATTTTCCGAAATTTTGTTATTTTCTTTATTTTTTTCTTGACTTTTTTGAAAATCGAAGCATAATAAATTAATTAATATGAGGTGAAATACTCCTGCCTCGATCGAATTAAAGAAAAAAGACAGACAGAGCAAAAGAAAGTTTGATATGATGAATATTTTGAAAAATGGAAAAGGCCGTCTTGGAAAATGTTTGCGTCTGAATTTGGTGCAGAAAGGCGCGATTGACGTCCGTCATCTTCTCACAGCAGCGGGATTGACCTTCTGTCTCTGCGGTACGTCGCACGCAGGGTACGTGTGGACGGAAAACTCGATCGGAAATTACGGCGGGACGGTACATCCTTGGGTGAGCGAGGACTCGATCTCCGGAAAGTGGGTCAATGCCGGTACTGCCAACGTTTTTGAGGATGACGTGAACGTGACCGGCGGGACGAATTTCACCATTGATGGTGCGTCGGTCAGTACGGAAAAGATCATGCGTGTGGAGCAGGGGGAAGGAAACACGGTCTTCACGATCCAGAATGGCGGAAAGTTCATGACCTCCAACGTCATCACCATCTCGGACAGTAGCGGGAAATCCACCGGCACGGTCAGCGTCAGCGGCGGAACGCTCGAATCGACCAGCGAGATCCGTGTTGGTTTTCACTGGCAGGGATACCTGAATGTCATGAACGGCGGAACGGTCTCGACGACCCAGAACATTCTTGTTGGCGGTTCGGAAGCAAGAAAGGGAATCGGGCACATTACCATCGGCGGCCTTGACAGCCAGACGAACACTGGGACGCTCTCCGCTGCGGTCATGAATCTCGGCATTTCTGGTCCCGGAGACTCCGAAATGACTATCAACCGCGGGACTGTGACGCTTTCGACGCTCAATCTTGGAGTGAGCGGCGCGACTGGGGACGGAAACGTTTACGATTCGATCGTGACGGTAAATCCGGCGGGGATACTGACTCTTTCCGGAAACATCGTGACCGGGAATCATGTGGAACGCCGCGGTGTTGTGAATGCCGCAGGGGGAAACATTTCCGCGAACCGGATCATTTTGAGTGCGAATGCCGGAACGGATTCCCAGATGGACCTCACGGGCGGTACTGTGCAGTTTCATGACCGCATGGTCGTTGGCCAGCTCGGAACGGCGGAGCTGAACGTTTCCGGCGGAACGCTCGTCGGTTCGACGGTCAATGATGCCGGAAATACGATCTACCGCAGTCTTTTTATTGGCGGTAATCCTGACGTTGAGACCGGAAATGGCACAGGGACCATCAACGTCACCGGCGGTGAGGTCATCGTGAATGGTCTGCACGTTGGAACGACGCACGAGGGAACGCTGAATATTTCAGGCTCTGGGAGTGTCCAGACTTATGCGGAATTTAATCTTGGCTTCAAAGCCGGTTCTGACGGGACCCTGAATGTATCGGGCGGAACGCTGACGCTTGGAAACACGCTGACCGTTGGTTTTGCCGGGAAAGGGACGATGGAGGTTTCTGGCGGTCTCATCACGGGCGAAAAGGTCAGCATCAAGCCGTTGGGGACTTTTCGCGCTTCCGGAGGAAATCTCGCGTCTTCTGTCCGGCTTGAGGGCGGCAGTTTCCTCGTCAGTGATACGAAGACGGACGCGCCGGTCAGCTACTCGAATCTGATTTTCAATTCCGGCACTGGGTACATTCAGAATGCCAAACTCGTTTCCAATCCGAAAGTCGGGAACACGGAACCCGTTCTTGACGTGAACTCCATGCTTGATGTCGGCGAAGGCGGTGTGGTGGACAGCTATGGGATGTTTCGCCTTGCGCAGAATAATTCCGGAACACTTTTCATCCATGACGGTGGGCAGGTCCTGTTTTCCGGACGTTTTCTTGTCGGCGATGGTCCGACTCGCCGCGGGACCATCATCGTGGACGGCCCGGGAAGTCTTTTGGAAAGCCGTTCGGAGACCCAGTTCGGATACCATGGTTCGGCAGAAGTTTACGTTCGAAACGGTGGAACGATCTCCGGGGGAAATATTAACCTTGGTCTCAACAATAACGCGGCGGAGGTTGCACCCAGCGACTTGACGATCATGGGGAAAGATTCGCTCGTTTCGCTCACCGGCACGTTTAACGTCGGCTCGAACAACCAGAAATCGATCCTGCATTTTGTTGCAGACAGTACGGGATTCGGGAAACTTAAGGCGAACACGCTGAATCGAAACACGGCGAAAGAGAGCGAGATCCGCATTGCGCTGGAAAATCCATTTACCCTCTTTGATTCCGTACCGGCGGACGGCTGGCAGATCGTAGAGGCGGCGACACTTACGAACTGGACGGCCAAAGCCTCCGGTTTGTGGGACGTGACGGCAAACGGCGGGAACGTGACGGTGAAACTCTCCTCAGACACGCAGCTCGCGGATCTCATCGACGGCACCGACCTGCGCCCGGCGAACGACCTTGCGTTTACCGGCTGGACGCAGATGGACATCGGGGCGGACGCAGACCTGATGCTGACGCTCGACGGTGTTTCTTCTGAAGAGGAGATGCTCAGCTTCATCGAGTGGTTCGCGGACGAACTTGGGGGCTTGGAAGTTCAGCGTGAAGGCAAAAATTCCCTCATTCTTCAGGACTACGGGGATGCGGAAGGCATTTTTGCGTGGGATTTTGAAACGTACAATGAGATGAACGGGACAAATCTTTCGCTTGCTTATCTGTCTGCACATGGTCTCGCGCCGACGGCCGCGAACGTTCCGGAGCCGGGAACTTGGAGTCTGATGCTTCTGGGGATCGGCTTGGGATTCTGCCGTTTTGTGCGAAACCGCAAGTAAAATTAGTGTGATCCAGGCCATTTCAGGAGTTTTTCCCAATCGGAGATTCTGCCTGAAATGGCTGTTGGTTAGATATTCAAACGTTTGTTTGCCGTTTATTTGTCCTGCGGGGAGCCTTCATGAATTTATGGGAAATGGATTCATGCGAAGTACGTCAACAAAGACTTTCCATTCTTCTTTTCGTCAGATCAAAAATCCGACGTTCTGATTTTTCAGTTACCTCAGCGACTTCGGATGCCCCCCACTTTCGTGGCTTGACGGGCGGTGTGTACAAGGCTCAGGAACACATTCACCGCGGTATGCTGACCCGCGATCAAGGAAATTTTTGAAATTTTTGGTACTGCTCACCGCGATCCCCCTTGAATATTTATGAAATGATCGATAAAATATAAAAAACTTAAGGTCATGAATCAAATTTACCGCAAGGAGGATCCCATGAAAAGAATCGTTTTGCTTTTGGCCGTCGGTCTGATGAGCTGGACGGGGGACTCCTTTGGAGAAGCTCCGGGAGAGTTCTATTCCAGGGAACACAGAGACCATGTTCATCATCAGTTCCGCCATCCGGATTTAATGGCAGAGATCGAAAAGGAGTTTCGAATTCTGGAAAAAACAAGATTCTTGGAACAGATCCAATCTGCAAATTGGGGAAACGCTGAAAAAATCGGAATGTATGAGGTCGAGTTGCCCTCTGATATTCTTGCTTTGCATGAACACGATCATCCTTCTCAGGTCGAATTGGGGAAAGAATACTGGATGCCGTGCTATCGTGCCAGGGTCGAAAATATCATAAATTCCGATACCTGTGAGCTTCGTTTCGAATCGGGCGATGTTTTTTACCTGACAGGCTGTTCAACGGAAGGATTTTATTCCGGGAAATTTATCGTTTTGACCAGTCCCGTCCTCTGTTCCAGGATCCATTCGGACGGGACCCGCATCCTGCGATTCGTTCCGAAAGAAGAACTTGCTCCGCGTGTGGAAGACGGGGATGTTTTCGACAAGAACCAGATCGCGGCTCTCCAGGAACGCGGCTATGAGAGATGGCAGTATCAGAACGGAGAGGTCTTCTGGGCGAAATTTCAGTCTTTTTCCAGAGGAAAGATCCATTTTCTTGATTGGGAAGGAAACGAACTGACAGTAAAACCGGGCCAGCTTTCTTCCGCAAGCAACCGGCTTTACCGTCAGAAAGTCAGGGAAGGGAAACTATGATCGATCCAAAACCCGGAAGCGTCCGCAAAGGTAGCGCCAAATGTTTCCGCCCTGGCATTGAAAAGCCAGCTGGTTTGGAGAGATTTTTTGAGCTTCATTCAGCAGACTGTTCATTGTTTCAGGAACGCCGAAGTCACTGAATTCCGTCTGCCCGATCGTCAGACTTTCTCCCGGTTCAAGGCATGTTTGGCAGTTCTGAGGTATTCTTATGCGAAAACACTTTTTTCATGGATTTTTTTGAGGGAGTACTTGCAGATTTCCTGATCGTGAGGTAAAATAAAAGCTCATGAGGGATTCTGATGGAGATCCTGCGCTGTTTTCCATAATGCCGGATCGTATTCAGATCCCATGTTTTTTCGAGCACTTCCGGTACGCTGTTTCCGGATGGACCTTAAACTTTCCTTTTTTCTGTATATATTGGGCGTATGTTGCGTCTCAATAATTCGGAGAACCGAACATGAAGAAATTTTGTCTCATTCTGTTTCCCCTTACCCTTTTTTTCTGTGCGTTTTCATTTTCCGCAGAGGCTCAGCAGATCCTGAAGCCGGAATCATTTCGTGCCTGTGTTGAAGAATTCAACGCGAACGACGAGGAGTCCGTCCGGCAGACCTACCCGAATGAGAAAGCGTATCAGTTCATGGCTGAGAATATCCCGCTGTTCGATCATCCGGACACGGCACTCGTTCGGACGTGGTATTTTCGCTGGTGGACGTTTCGGAAAGCGGTGAAGCTCACTGCAAACGATGGTTTTGTCGTGACGGAATTCCTGCCGAAAGTTCCGTGGTCCGGCAAGGAAAATGCGATCTCCTGTCCGGCGGGGCATCACTATCGTGAGGGACGGTGGCTCCAGAACCGCCAGATCCTCGACGACTACACGCGATTCTGGCTTTACCGCGGCGGCGCAGTCAGGGCGTACTCTTTCTGGATCGCTGATTCCGTCTGGCAGTACGCGCTGGTTTCAGGCGACACGAAACTGGCGGTCGAGGTCCTGGATGCGCTGGTGAAGAACTACGAGGCGTGGGAAAAATCTCACCGGGACCCGAACGGGCTTTTCTGGCAAAATGACGGCCATGACGGGATGGAGGTGTCGATCGGCGGTTCCGGATACCGTGCGACGATCAACACGTACATGTACATGGAAACGCTGGCGATCTCGCGCATCGCGGTACTGGCGGGGCGGACGGAACTTGCGCAGCAGTACGCGAAAAAGGCGGAAGAGATCCGAACGCTCCTCAATTCCAAACTTTGGGACCCGGAAGCGAAATTCTTCAAAGTCGCGCCGCGGGTGAAAGATGCAAACGCTCCGCTCGTATTGCGCGATGTTCGTGAGCAGCACGGTTTTACGCCATGGTATGCGGATGAAGGTTCCGTTCCGCCTCAGGAATATACGGCTGCGTGGGATCAGTTGATGGATCCGAAGGGATTCTGGGCGCCGTTTGGTCCGACGACAGCAGAACAGCGGCATCCAAAATTCAGGATCTCCTACGAGGGACACGAATGCCAGTGGAACGGTCCAAGCTGGCCGTATTCGACGTCGGTGACGCTCACGGCACTTTCGAATCTGGTGAATCGCGAGGCAGCGGCCGGTTTCGATTTTGAAGCGCATCGCAGTGCGTTTGCCGAGACGCTCAACATTTACGTCCGAAGCCATCAGCGAACGCGTGAAGATGGAAAAGTCGTGCCGTGGATCGACGAAAACCTGAATCCGTTCACGGGTGACTGGATCGCGCGGACTCGTTTGAAGAATTGGGGATGGCGTCCTGCAAAAGGCGGATATGAGCGCGGGAAGGACTACAATCACTCAACGTTCTGCGACCTGGTCGTGAACGGTCTGATCGGCGTGCGTCCGTCTTTGGAGAACGGCCTGACTCTTTTCCCGCTTACAGAGCGCACGATCCCCTACTTTTGCCTTGACCGTCTTCCGTACCATGGAAAGAACCTGACGATCTTTTGGGACGCCGACGGTACGCGCTACGGAAAAGGCGCCGGTCTCCACGTTTTAGCTGACGGCAAAGAGATCTACCGGGCCGACACGCTTCCCGTAAAACCCGTTTGGATCCCTCTTCCGTAGTCAATAGCCGGGAAATACTGCAACAAAAAAGAGAGACGGTTCTGTACCGCCTCTCTTTTATTTTCCAGTTCGTATTTTATCCGAAATCTCACGAGGTCGGAATATCGAGATTCTCTACGTGGAGATACCAGTCTGCATTTTCCGTGACGGCATGCGTTCCAAGTACCTGAAGGACTTTTTTCTGAAGTTCGATATTCGCGGAACTGCCAGACGCTTCCTTTTGTTCTTTTGAAACCTCTTGCAGTTTCTTGAGCGTACTGTGTGCCTGCGAGAAGATCGGGACGATTTTCTCATAGCGTTCCTTCAGACGGAAAAATCCAAAGCAGCGTCGACGCAGAAGCAGGACGGAGAGCCAGACTCCGCTCATGGCGCAAACGAGGAAGAATATAGTCAGGCCATATCCGGCATTCTCTTTGGACCATGCTGCAAAATGACGTCCGCTCAGCCAGAGGATAGCAATCGTCATGATCCCGGTATAAAGCCATGACCATGTTTTAATTTTGGATGTATTATCTTCGATCTTATTTTGGAAGAAATTTCTCTGATCCTGGACCCAGAATGTATCTGTGCGTTTAAGTCGATCCGGTGTGCCTGTTTCTGATTCCAGCGGGAGGCTGGCGGCTTTGAGTGCGAGACGCAGACTATCCAGGGACGCGACCTGATGGTTCCAGTATTCGTTCATGACGGAGCGGGAAATACCGCTGATCTGCCAGAAGATCTGAACACGGAGTCCTTCGGCGATGGCTCGGAAACGATGGTACAATATGTTGCTTTTCGGGTAGAGGAAATGGATGCAGAAGAGAACCGCAAAGGAGGCGATACTTAATATTCTGCCAATGTTTCCATATTCGTTCCATACGTATCCATAAAACGCAAATGCGACCGTGCCGAGCATCATAGCGAGAAAAAACGTGTAGACGTGCACATACCGCCAATAGATTTTCTGGAAAATTTGCGCAAGGGTATCGCAGGCCGTGTAGGTGTTCAGCAGGAATTGGACACTTTCCGAGGCCGGGTCTTTGTCGGAGAAAAGATACTCGACTATTTGGTTTTTATTTTGATCGTCATATGCATGGATGCACAGTTGTCCGGCACTTTTTTCACGGTTTTCCTTCTGTGCCGCAATGTGTTTCCGGATATTCCAGTTCACCTCTGCGAGCTGTCCGATCGGGGCCCAGACGGTTTTCTTATTCAGGAACTGACGTACGCTTTGGGGTTCCCGATCGTCTTTATCTATGCCGTACACAAAAAACGTTCCCTGTTTGACGGTTTCACCGCGGCGGGCGGTTTGGATCTGAAAAATGGTACCGATCGGCTGATTGGGAAGGATATTGCCGGAGTCCATGTCTTCCGTCAGTTCGTTTGCCGAATGGATCCCGTTGATCTTCAGATTCACGATGTCGAACGTTCCGCCGCGCGCTGTCGTTTCCTTTCCGTCCCACAGCGCAAGAAGGATCGCCGAGTTTTCTGCAAAGTACCGCGCAAGGTTTCTATGCTGATTTTCGATCCATTCCTCATTGGTCATGGCCTGATTTTTCGGCTGGTTCGGCATCTCCATTCGGATGTTGGCACGTGCGTACAGATCCCGAAACGTTCTCTGAGAGTTCGAGAATTCGAAACTTGCCTCGAACTCTCCCTTTTCGTAAGGAAGCACTGCCGCCAGACGCAGGGGGCTTGATTTGTCCGCATCGCGCACTTTTATCAATTCTTCCGCGATCAGGAAGTCCGCACCCTCTGCCAGACAGCTGAAAACCACGATCGGAGCAGGGGATCCCTTGGAACTTCGAGTCCATTTTGCTGCCAGTTGCCGGAAAAACTCCGACACCTCCCGGCGTGTTCGGCTTCCTTCGGCAAGTTCCGCCTCATCGAGCCGACAGTGGCCTGCCGTGCAGATGTACAGCGGGAATTGCGGTGTCTCTGGCGTCCCGTAAAATTCTCTCAACGCCTCGCGTCCGTTCGGGAGGAACGGAATATTATTCCCCTTCTGTGGAGGGGTGGCGCGCAGCGACGGGGTGGTATTGTTTTGTACCGAATCGCTGTCCTGTGTCAAATTATTATCCTGCACGATGCGGTATCCCATTTTCGTGATGACCTTAAGGGTTTCTCCGGACGTTTTCCGGTCGTACTCCTTTTCATCATCGGTCAGCTGGTCATACGGTACGAGATCGGGATGAAGTTTCAGATCATCATTCCGTTTTTCACCGTAAGTCCACCCCTCTTTGATCCGTCCGACCGCCCACACATCATGAGCATTTGCGGCCAGGATCTCCCGAAGCGGCTCCACTCCCTTCGGCAGTTCGACCCCTTCCGTATCGATCGGTTTCGGCTGATACACCATCACTCACTCTCCTTTCCATTTTTATCATCGTCCGCCTTCTTCGTTTTCGATTTCTTTTTCTTTACCGGATCCGACGGCTCCGAACTCTTCTTCACTTTCTTTGTCTTTGTTTTTTTCTTCGACGCCTTCGGTTTCTCTGATTGCTTCAATGTTTTCAGAGCCGCATCACGGACTTGAGTCAGACGTTCCTCTGGAACAACAACGTCAATTAATCCACATCCCAACTGGCCAGGAGTAACCTCGATCGTCACATATTCTTCACCGCGCAGAATCACGAATTTTCGCTTTTCCTCGCCTGTTTCCTGTGAACGTCCAGTGATAAAGGAATTCCTATCCTCTACGATATTTCCATCGCAAAGCACAAACACATCCCCCGGCAGGATCCCGACCTTTTCTGCCTGGGAACCCGGTATTATGTCAATCACGACAGTCGCGGATGCTAGGATTTCATTATTGAGGCCATACAGTATTCTTTTTGTTTCATTTCCGCGTTCGTCGTAGGTGCTGCGCCACCCGGCATTACCGTCATTGTGCAAACACGGCATTCCGTCCACGCCAAAGTACTCGCACTGCGTTTTATTTCCGCGTTCGTCGTAGGTCATGCGCCCCCCGGCAATCTGTTCATTGCTTAAACACGGCATTCCGTCCACGCCAAAGTACGCTTGTTCCGTGATATTTCCGCGTTCGTCGTAGGTACTGCGTACCTTGGCATAACCATTTTTGTGCAAACACGGCTTTCCGTCCACGCCAAAGAACTCGCACTGCGTTTTATTTCCGCGTTCGTCGTAGGTCATGCGCCCCCCGGCAATCTGTTCATTGCTTAAACACGGCATTCCGTCCACGCCAAAGTACGCT
>JAGBAA010000100.1 GCA_017939795.1 Thermoguttaceae bacterium | reverse complement strand
GACACACCGCGGAGGTAAGTTTGCGCCATTACACGCAGATGCGTGAGGAAGATTTTCACCTTGCGTCCCGTCCGAAAAGCAAGAACCGGGAGAAACACCGGGAGAAACACCGGGATGCAAGCAGATTCAAAGAGTGAAAAACAAAGAAAAACGTTAAGAAAAGTTTAGTTCATCAAGTGTCGCAAAACACGGCACAAAACGCATTTTCTTCGGCAAAAAAAGAGGGGCTGAAAACCCAAAAGGTTCTAGCCCCATATAGCCCGGAAGGGATTCGAACCCCTAACCAAGGGATTATGAGTCCCCTGCTCTGACCGTTGAGCTACCAGGCCAAGTATTGTACTTTCGATTTATTTATTATAGAAAATTTTGTCCGTTCTGCAAGGGGGGGTGGGGAGGATGGCTGAAAATCTGTGAAGTCTGGACAGTGAACGTGCGTTTTCGCGCAGTAACCTCAAAAACGCACGTCAAACTGTCGGACTGTCTGAATGTGTCTCCGTTCCGCTATTTTGTGTTCTGGTGGTAGTACGAAATCGGGAACGTCTTGCGAATGCTGCGCGATGGGATCGGATTCTCCGGATCGCGGCGGTTGAAGAACGTGTCGTAGTACGGTGCGTTCGCGTCTACCCACGTTACCAGACGGATCCATTCCTCTTCGCTCATTTTTCCGCGGACTTCCTGCGCGTGTTCCGGATCGTCCAGCAAATGGCGGATCAGGCGGCTGCGGCTCGAACCGAACTGGCGGACCTGCGAGATCTCCGCACCGCTGTGTTTGTTCGAGACGGAGACCATCAGCATATTTTCCTCCGTCGAGACCATCGAGCCGCTCTTTTTGCCATGCGGGAAGAGGGTCGAATAGGATCGCATCATCCCGGTCGTCGGATCGATCTCGGACGTGAGGTTCATTTTGGCTGCCGGTGCGTCAGGACCATCGGGATTTCCAGGACCATGACACGTGATGCAGTGGCGGTCGAAGATCGGCTGAATGTGCGTTTCGAATGCGAGAAGATTTTCGCTTCCCCATTCCGGCTCCTGCGGCGTCATGGGAGAATGCAGAAACGCTTTCGGCAGTTTCCCCGGCTGAGGCGCAACGACCTGTGCCCGGGTCTCATGGCATCCGATGCATCCGCGGGATTCGCCTTCTTCCAGCGTAATGTGGCTGCGCATTCTGCGGATCTCGAGCCGGTTTTCGTCCAGAAGCTGGAAGTAGACCGGGAGATTCGACGGCAGATAGAACCAGCACGAGCCGTCTTCTTCTACGGGGACCGTACCGACTTCACGAGCCGGTGCCCACGCCCAGTAGCCGAAGATCTGCTCCCACGCATTTCCCGGTGCCCAGCGCATCGCGCCGATCTCCTGATCCATCGGCCAGCCGACCCGCTGCATGATGCGCAGATAGCGCGCCTTGCCCTGCTCTTCTTTCGGCAGTCCGACGTTGACGTCCGACACATAGCAGATCGGATGCGGGAATTCCGAATTGGCGGTCTGCATTTCTTTCCGGCTTTGCGCGGGAGCGTTGGCAAGGATGCGTCCATCGGCGATCTGGTACGGTCTTGGACGGGACTTGATCGGAGTCGCGAAATCGCAGGAAAGGATCCGCTCGCGGTGGACGAGCTCCCGGTTTCCGTAGACATCTACGAGGTAGATGGCGAACTGAGTATCGCCGCCGAGCCGTCCATTATGCGCCGGAATGCAGCCGCTCCACGAGGCCAGAAAAACGGTCTCTGAAACCGGATGCGGACCGGCGTACCGACCGACGTTTTCGACCAGACCGCCCTGCGGGACTCTGTTTTTGGCGGAAGGACCTTCCCCGGTCGTGATGTTTGGTGTGAGTGTGGTCATTCGGCTTGCGTCGTTGGGACCGCCGAGAAGATCGAAAAGAACGATTTGGCCGTACGCCAGTGTGTGGTGCCCGGTGGCGATGGCGACGTAGCGGTTGGAGTTCGGAATGTCGCGCACATCACGCAGCCCCCACGGAACCTTGATGTGCTGTTTGTACGCCGCTTCCGCGTAGGTCCCGTCCGGACGGATCGTCCAGAATGCGTGCACCTCGGTGAAATGACGTTCCTGGTATTCCCATCGCGTATAGCCGATCAGCCCGTTGGCGAGTGCCCGCGGGTAGCGGTCGATGTCTTTATTGTCGCTGAGCATCCGGATCCCGCTTCCGTCTGCCTCGCACCGGAAGAGATTAATGACGGAGTGGTCTGCGCGGAAATTCCCGCATTCACTGCTTCTTGAAGAACGGTCCGACGCAAAAACGATCGAGCCGTCGGAGGCATACGTCGGTTCAAAGTCGCCCCAGTACGGGTCGTCGGTGATCTGACGCAGGCCGCTGCCGTCAACGGAGACCTCGTAAAGATGGAGAGGCGGAGTCTGCGGGCGAAGCTCAAAGAACCAGTGCGCGTCGCCCGTGTGCGTTGGTTTCGGGAGCGGCCAGACCGGCTGCTGCGCGTAGCCGAAAACGATGCGTTTTCCGTCCCAGTGCAGGTCCGTTCCGTGCACATGTCCGGGACCAAGCCGTCCGTCGAGGATCCCGCGGACCGGGTCTTCCGGATCGAAACCGCGCTTCACGCAGAGATCGCCGCCGGGTTTGTGCGTCCAGGGATACTGAGAGCCCGTAATGTTGCGCAGACCGTGGGCACTGTGGCGTTTGGTGAAGAGGATCTCCTGAAAGTCCAGATCCGGATTCGCCATGACGATCTTCCGCGCTGCAAGACGGAACTTCACGTAAAGCTGCCGTGCCGTCAGCATATCCTCCGTCTGCATGATCTGCTGGAGGACGGCGTCTGCGTCGGCACGGTACGTTTCCAGTACACGGCGTTTTTCGGGCGTCGTTTTTTCTGAATTCAGGATCTCCCGCAAAAGTCCGTCTGTCCGCGCCATGAATTTCTGCGAGCTTGACCGTAGTGCATCCAGAGAATGATGTACTCCGTAATTCCCCGCGACGCGCCAGTAATCCAGCTCCGCAAACCGTTCTGTCGGAAACGTAAGCCATTTCGCGAACCAGTTTGGTTTTTCGGCAAGCTCTTCACTCCATGGGACGGTCTCTGACGAATTCTCCCACCCCGTTCGGATCGAAAGTGCCCAATCCGCGTACGCGACGGCCGCAGGGTCCGGACTGTCGAGTAGCTCGGACGCCAGCTCGCACAGACCATCGTTCCACTTTTTCATCGTGAAGAGCTTCCAGATCGTCTCCGCAGCCAGTGCGTCCGCGAGAGGCCGGGTCCCGGAAACCGCTTTCAGCTGGCGAAGCGCGGAAACTCCAAGATCTTCTTTTTCTGCGCAGAGTTTAGCGAAATCGGCGACCTGACCCGTACTGGTCGCTCCTTCCAGTGCAGAAAGGAACGATTCTGCGAGCGGATCCTTATTTTCAGCTGCCCAGCAGACAGAAAAGGAAAGGATGGTCATGCTCAGAAACAGAACGGGAAAAACTCCGGAAACGGCGTTTCTCAAAATCTGGGGGACGATATTCATTTCAATTCTCCTGGAAAAAAATTTCCTGCGGCAAGATCGTGCAGAACACAGCACGATTTCTTTCATTATGCCAGAAATGTTGAAAAAGTCAAGTAGATCGCAAAGAAGAAAAAAAGGTCATCCGGGGATGTGCATCAGATACTGCGAGATCTTCATCCGGGAAATACGGAAGAGACTCTGAAAAACTGGAAGCAGCTCTGGAAAACATGGAACAGATTTTTTCAACACGAAATTCACGAAAAAACGCAGGTCCACGAAAAAATCGGGAGTCATTTTAGTCTTTTCGTGTTTTTCCGTAAATTTCGTGTCGGCCCGTCCTTTTTTGCCGGAAAATGGTTTACTCCTGCTCGTGCGCGAAGTTCAGCACGCTGCGCAGTTTTCCTCGTTCGTCTTTCTTCACGATGCCGAGAAATTTTCCCGCTTCGTTCGTCACGACGGCCTCTTCGCCCGGAAGGAGAAATTCGGCATCAGGATGACGGATCGGGATGCCGTTTTTCAGATTCAGGATCTCCTCCGGTGAATACGCGATCCTGGGCAGGTCCGGGACCGCATCAAGAAGCGGACGAAGGAATTCTGTGCATTTCGGACGGTCAAGCGGCCGCGGATCGTCCCGTTTTCGGATCTCCAGTGCGTCATCGATCCAAAAACAGCCGACCGCAGTCCGCGTTAATGCCGACATGACGGCCTCCGTGCCGAGACGCTGCGCAATATCGCGTCCCAGGGAACGCACGTATGTACCGCTCCCGCAGATGATCTTGAGCCGAAGTTCCGGATAGGAATAGTCGAGCAGTTCCAGCGAGTAGATCCGGATCGGACGCGGCGCAAGCTCGACCTCTTTTCCTTTTCGCGCCAGATCGTACGCTTTCTGCCCCTTGATCTTCAGTGCCGAGTAGATCGGCGGACGCTGAAGGATCTCTCCGAGAAATTCCGGGAGGACCGCCTCGACCTCCTCGCGGGTGGGGATCGGAGGATCGGCGGCCGGCGTCATTTCCGTCTCGATGTCTTCCGAGGGACTCGAAAGCCCCAGCCGAAACGTCGCGATGTATGTCTTCCGCTGTGCCTGTACCCGGGAAATGAGCTTGGACGCCCGGCCTACCGCCATGACCAAAACGCCTTCCGCAAGCGGATCAAGTGTGCCGGCGTGCCCAATTTTGATTTTTTTTCCGCCTTTTTTTCCTTCCAGTATTTCTCCGAGAATCATCTTCACTGCGTCAAAAGACGTGATCCCGGCCGGTTTCTTCACATTTAAAAAACCTTCGTGCATTTGGTTTAATCCTCAAAATCGTTAAATTTTCTTAAGGTTTTCTGGTGTTCTGTCGATGATATTCACTGAATCGGCAGAAAAACCGTCAAAATTGATGCGATTTGACCATCGGAGACGGTTTGGAACGTAAATTCCATCGCCATCGGTTGAATTTCAGGCAGGGAAAGCTTTTCTTTCTTTTCCCTGTTTTCCCCAAATTGAAATTTTACTGAACGCAGCGGGATGTTTGCGCCGCCGACTCGCGAATCATTCGATCGGGGAGTTGACCTCGGGGCAGTGGTCTGCTCTCCGATCCTTACTCATAGTATAGCGAATGAAGACCATGAGTCCAGTAGTGAACAGAAAAAGTACCCGATTTTGGCAGAAAATTTTAAAATTTTCTGTCTGCGTCCTGATCTGCAGTGCGGAAACGGGGACTTTTGCAGATAATTTGGTGGTCCGTACGGCTGGAACGGTACAGGGTGGCCTTTTTCAGACCGTTTCCAATTCCGTGATGGTTTCGGATCCTTCGATCATTCTGGAAGATGCGGAAACGATTTCAGGATCGGAAGCTGAAAAAAATCCTGCGGCAGATGCGGTCCGGAATGCGAATGCGGGTCCTGCTGGAAAAAATTTGGAAACAGACGCAGGATCCGATATTTCGGAAGACGATTTTGAACTGATCCTTGAGGACGTTTCGGAATCGGAGTCGGATGCGCCGGAAACAGAAAAAACGGAAAAGTCTGAGTCGGAATTTTCGGAAAATAAGAAATCTGCGCAAAACAGCAAAGAGGAAGAAACCGCTGAAGCAGAAAGTACCGATACCGTGAAGGATGCCGATACGGAGAATGAAGCTGATGCGGAGAATGAAGCTGATGCAGTGAAGAAAACTGCTGAGGAACCGGAACTCGTGCTCGAAGAGACTGCGGATACCATTCATGAAGAAGTTTCCGTCTCGGTCTCTTCCCGGCCGAATGCTGACGAAGTCGAAAAAAACGGCTCGCAGGATCCGAAAGAAACTTCCGTTTCGCAGGATGCCGAAAGTACGTCCGTTCTGGAAAAGAACGTGAAGGAGACCTCCATTTCAAAGGTCCAGTCCAATTCTGGCGTCTCTGCGAAAAATGGCCGTGAAACTACGTCCCGCGTGTCTGCAAGTGCTTCCCAAAGCACACCGGAGGATGTTCCGTCTGCCGCATACTCTTCCCTTCGTGAAGATGTCATCGTTCGGGCGATCCGTGCCGCACGGCCGGCCGTCGTGAACATTCGGGGCGAGAAAGTCCTGCGGTCCGTGCCGTTTGATGCGTCGACTGCTTCCGGCGACCCCAATGCTGCGCCGTCCGCGGACGAGGAATCCCAGCACGTCAACGGAATGGGAACCGGAATCATTTTTGATCCGCGCGGATACATCGTGACGAATTTTCATGTCGTGGACGGCATTCAGGAAATTCACGTCACCACGGCAGACGCCAAGACGTACGTTGCCCGGATCTTGGCGCGGGATAAAGAAACGGACCTCGCGATCATCAAGATCGACGCATTGGCCGGTGAGGTTTTTGAGACGATCCCGCTTGGTGAATCTTCGGACCTCATGACCGGCGAGACCGTCATTGCGATCGGAAATGCCTTCGGGTACGAGCATACCGTGACCCGCGGGATCATCAGCGCGCAGCATCGTTCGGTCCAGGTCACGGACGTGCAGTTTTACCAGGATCTGATCCAGACCGACGCGAGCATCAATCCAGGAAATTCCGGCGGTCCGCTCCTGAATATCTACGGCAAAATGATCGGGATCAACGTTGCGGTGCGTGCCGGTGCTCAGGGGATCGGTTTCGCCATTCCCGTGAATCGTGCCATGGAAATCGTGACGCGGATGACTGGATCGTGCAGTGCCGAGAAAAACTGGCACGGGATCCACTTTGTGGATCTGCCGGTCGGAAACAGCCGCGGTGCCGTTGTTCAGCGGGTCGAACCGAACAGTCCGGCTGAATTCATTGGACTGCGTGCCGGCGATACGATCCTCGCGGTGAATCAGAAAAAAATCGCGCATGAACTTGATTTTATCTGTTCGATCCTGGAACTGAAACCGGGAGAATCGATCCAGATCTCTGTTCAGCGTAAGGACAAAACCGCCAGCGTCAAGCTCGCACTGGGAGCCGTCTCTTCGAAAAACCGGGTCGCTTCCATCTATTCGCCGGACGGGGAAACGCGCCCGAAATTTGACGCGAAAAAACTCACGAATGAAGAGATCATCTGGAAACAGATGGGAGTCCTGGTCTCCCCGGTCGCGGGGAACTCGATCCCGATCCAGGGGAGCAGGAAATATAATGGAGGACTTCTGGTCCAAAATGTGCGCCAGGACAGTCCGGCAGCCCGTCAGGGGATCCAGAATGGAGACATTCTGCTCGGGATCCTGCGTTGGGAAACGCTTTCGCTGGACAATGTGATCTTTGTTCTCAGCCAGCCGGAACTTCAGAAGATGCCGCAGGTGAAATTTCTCCTTGCGCGTAATGGAAAAGTACTCCTCGGCCACTTCCCGTCGCATGATTTTCAGGCGGACCGTGCGGTCGAAACGGCCTCTGCCGGCTACCGTGTCCGCAAATAGACTGTCTGCGAGACGGAAGACGTGATCCGACGGTCCGCGGCATGAAATGTGAAACGCTCAGTGAAATGCCTGGCGAAACGAGAGACGGTGCGAAAAAATATTTTCAGGAGTCTGCCTCCTGCACGAAAGGAAAAACGGAGTTTTGAGCCGAACGAGACTCAAACTCCGTTTTTTTATGGATGCCGGACGAAACGGAACGTGAAGTCCGCAGTTCAGGAAGTCCGTGAAGTTCGGGAACTGCGCAGTCAGCCGTCCGTTCCGGAACTGCAGAAACGAAACAGAAGAGGAAGGAATTTAAAATGGAGCTTGAGATCGTGGAAAGACTTTGCCGCCGGTTTCCGAATCACCCGGCCATGAAACTTGGTCCCGGAGACGATGCCGCGATTCTGGAGCTTGCGGGAAGCTCTCCGGAGATCGTCGTCAGTACCGACCTGCTGACGGAGGGGGTCGACTTCCTGCTTGCGAGGATGGATCCGCGAAAGATAGGGCGGAAAGCGCTTGCCGTGAATCTCAGCGACCTTGCGGCCATGGCGGCGGAACCGCTTGCGTGCGTCATTTCTGTTGCGCTCCCCAAATCGCCGCTTTTCCCGACGAAAGAGGATCTTGCGGAAGTCCATCCGGAAACCTCGAAAATCTTGGGATCCCCGGAAATCCCGGAAAGCGGACCGCAGTCTCAATCGCCGATCTTTCTGCCGAAAGGACAGATCCCAGGCGGAAACAGCGTCCCGCTTCTGATGGAGTTTCTATGTGAGGGATTTCTGGATGCCGCGGAAGAGACGGCCCGGCCGGTGGGAGAGACGGGACAGATGCAGACGCTTCCGATCGCGATCGCTGGCGGGGACACGAATACGTGGGACGGTCCGCTTGTGCTTTCCGTCACGGTGATCGGCCGGACGGCAGGAAAACCGCTTTGCCGAAATCAGGCTCAGCCCGGAGATGCGATTTTCGTGACCGGACCGCTTGGCGGGAGTCTTTTGCGCCGTCAGTTTGAATTCGTGCCGCGGGTCCAGGAAATGCTCTCGCTCAATGCGGCATTCACGCTGCACGCCGGGATGGACATCAGTGACGGTCTGTCGCTCGATCTGCTGCGTCTGTGCCGCCAAAGCCGATGCAGTGCCGAGCTTTTCCCGGACCAGATCCCGATCTCGTCTGACGCGGTGCGTCTTTCTGCTCTGAAACCAGAGGAGTCGGCGATCTACGACTGGATCACTCCTTCCATGGTCTCCGGAACGCCGCTGGAGCATGCGTTGGGAGACGGTGAGGATTTTGAAGTCCTCTTCACGGCTCCATGGGAGGAAAGTGTCCGGATCCTTCAGAATTCTTTGGGGATCCCTGTCTTTCGGATCGGAAGGATTCTCGAAAAAACGGGGAACGAGAGCCAGATATTCAGCCGGATCGAGGGAGAAACGCCTCAACTCCTGCCCGTTCGCGGATTTTGCCATTAGAGCAGTCCTGAAGACGGAGGAAACCGTATTTTAGGGCGTTTCCTGCATTTTTTGGCCTCCTCTTGGCAGTAAATTTTTGCTGAAATCAAGGGGAGAGAGAAAATGTTGGCTGTATTTTTAGAAAAATCGTTAAATTTTATCTATTTCCACTAATGAGCAAACGTCAACTGGACGATATAATTAGTACTTGCGAGAAGCTCGAAGTTTAGGAGCACATATTCAAGGAGGAGTAGTTGAAATGCGCAAAGTATTGATTGCATTCATTTTGTCAGTGTTCGTTTTCCAGTCCGTCGGCTGTTTGATTCCGATGTATGACGGTGATTCGGCACGCCGAACCCAGCAGCAGCTCAACACGTCGGAAAATCTGCGTCTGATGCGGGATGAA
This sequence comes from Thermoguttaceae bacterium, assembly GCA_017939795.1. Taxonomy (GTDB): domain Bacteria; phylum Planctomycetota; class Planctomycetia; order Pirellulales; family Thermoguttaceae; genus RGIG3701. The sequence goes on along the minus strand of JAGBAA010000100.1, from coordinate 3,743 downwards.
TGGGAACGTTTCTGGTTCCTGGATCAGCCGGACCACAGCACTCCGTGGCGTAACCATGGCGGTATGATCTGAGTCAATGGGCTTTCGGTATTCTGCTGAAATTTCAGTGAGCGGGCGGAACGGATTCCGTTTTCTCAAAAAAATGATTTCGAAATTTCAGCCGAAACGGAACATTGCTGAGATTCATTGAAAGTCAGTCAGAATTTCCATAGTTTTGCGTTTGATGTGTTCGTTTTCATTCTGCCGGATGAACGTCAGAGCCGGAACTTTGCGTAGGCGCGGGTTCCCGGAGACGGAATTTTCCAGGCGGAAGTGACGGCATTTTTGGAAAGAGCGGGCGGCGGAAGATCCGTCCGGCTGCGAGGAAACGATCTCGCAGTCTCTGGAACAAAAGAACGTTTTGGATCCGCTGCGGCAGTCCTTTTAAGAGGGGCGAAAGTCAAAGGTCGGGGATCGAAGATCGGAGACCGAGACCGGAGAAGACAGAACCGGGCTGGAAACGGCAGGAACTGGAGTTTTCCGGAGTGCCCTTCAGAGGATCGGAGAAATGAAAGACTGCGGCGAAAACGTCAGAAAATGAAATGAACCGGCACAAAATGCATCATGCCTGAATTTTGCCCGCTGCGGCAGAAAAATGGTCTTCAACGGCATCGAAGGAAATTTTTCAAATTCGGGATGGATGCTGAGCGGGAGCTCGATCCGGAGAGGTCGATCCTGCGGATGCTGCGGAGATTTTCGGAAACGGAACGCCGTCTGAATTTCCAGACAAAACGTGAGACATTGGGAAGGAGCTGAATTCCCTGATTGCGGAACCAAATTTGGGAATGCGTTCAGGTCTCGAAATTTTGGATCATGCGAAATGGTCGAACGGCCGATTTTCTGCGGTGTTTCGGAACCGGGAAACAGGATTCGGCAGGAGTTCGGTCAGCCGGTCTGCGAAAACGTCCGTTTTTTGAGGCATTTCAGACTGTTCTGTCGGATCGCGGAATTTTCGGGATGAAAGAGGAATCGAAGAACCATTTTGGGGGCTGGATCTGCCGACGATCTGTCAGAACTCGGGATCTCAGGGGACCGAGGGGCTGGGATCCGGCTGGATCCAGAAACGGTTTGGGGAAGAGAGTGTTCCCCGGATGCGCCGCCGCTTTTGGAAGTTCCTGAAAATTCCCGAAGATCTTCGGTCTCCGAAGGGCCGAAAGACCTGAAAATGGGCAGACTTTCATTCAAAACCAGCACAGCTCCGCAGCTCATTGTAGAGTCAATGGCCAATGAAACCGTGAGTTTGTTGTGCGTTGCTCCTCCTATGCGCGAACTTTCTCGCAGAGGTCTATTGAAACACATGAAGAACGGAGTTGATTCAGGGGAGTGTGTGATGCCGCGCACTCCCCTTTTTCTTTTTGCCGGAGAGATCGTTCGACGGTATTTCGGCAGGGAACGGAAATTTTGACCTGTCCGGGAGTGTCCCGAAAACTTTTGGAATGCCGGCCGGACACGGATCTTTATTGAGGTGCGTCTTTTTCCGGAACAGACGCCTGATTTTTTCAGAAAAGGTGCAAGACCATGAAAAACATTTCGCTTGCCGTGTCGATCGGCAGTCTGAAACTCGAAAATCCGATCCTCGTTGCGTCGGGGACTTTCGGTTACGCAAAGGATGTGGAGGGACTGAATTCTGAAAATGGTGCATTTTCGCTGAGTGAACTTGGCGGGATCCTGCCCAAAACCATCACGAAACTGCCGCGTGACGGAAATCCGCCGCCGCGCACCTGCGAGACGACTGCGGGACTTTTGAACGCCATTGGTCTGGACAATGACGGGCTGGAAGAGTTCGTTCGCCTGAAAATGCCGTACCTGCGGAGCATCGGAACGAAGATCATCGTCTCCATCGCCGGTCGGACTGCGGAAGAATACGCGGAAATGGCTGCGGTGCTGAATGATGTGGAGGGCGTGGATGCGCTGGAGCTGAACATTTCGTGTCCGAACGTAGCGCATGGGACCGATTTCGGCAAGAATCCGACGGAATGTGAACGGCTCGTGCGCGGCGTGCGGAAAGCGTGCAGCCTGCCGTTCTTCACGAAACTGACCCCGAACGTCGGCGACATTACCGTCTGCGCGAAAGCTGCCGAACAGGGCGGTTCGGATGCCGTGTCGCTCATCAACACCGTGCTCGGCATGGCGATCGACTGGAAAAAATGCCGACCGCGTCTCGGAAACGTGATGGGCGGACTCAGCGGCCCGGCCGTCAAACCGATCGCGCTTCGGATGGTCTACCAGACAGCGAAGGCGGTTTCGATCCCGATCGTGGGGATCGGCGGCATCGAAACGGTAGATGACGTCATGGAATTCCTCGTCGCTGGAGCGTCTGCCGTCGAGATCGGCACCGCAAATTTCTATTCACCGACCTGCACGCAGAAGATCCTTTCAGCCCTTCCTTCCGCAGTCGCCCACTTCAACACGACGGACATTCAGGACATCATCGGCCGCCTCCACCGCGAAATGGCCTGACCGTTTGAGACAGAATTGTTTTCAGGAGACGATGCAGAGATTCCATCGTCTTCTTTTTTTGTGCACCGGAATGCGGGTTCCTGTGAGGTTTCCTCTCACCGTTCCGGGGCGCAGAGTTCCATGGTGATCCAGAACTTTTTGCGCGGGTCTTTGGTGTCGACTGGTTTCAGGCGATGGTAGGTTTTCAGGAAACTGCGGTGTCCCTGCGAGTTGATCTCCGAAGCATAGAGGATCGCGTTCGGGTCGTTCGTCACCTGACGGCTGAAATGGAAGTACTTCATCGTTTGAAGAAGCCGGTCCAGCTCTCCCGTGTAGCCTTCAAAATTGATTTTTACCAGGTCCAGTTTATTGTCGAAATAGTACGTCAGCGAACCGACCAGATCTGAGATCTCCGGCCCCGTTGAGACCGCGACCCGGTATCCGCGCGTCGTCATGGGACCGACTGGCTGGATGCACGACCAGCGTTCCTCGACCCATTCCGGCGTGATGCTGAAATCGAAAATTTCCAGAAAATTCGTAAACATCGGACCGGTCGGACTTTTGAGCGGATTCGGATTCGGCTCCTGGATCAGGACTTCGCCATATCGCGGACTGGAATTGGGGCCGCGCGTGACTGTATTGTTGTGGATGAGCGGTTCCGTTTGCCGATTGGGATCATTCAGAAATGCCAGGGGATCGACCGGCGGAGGATCGTCTCCGGAATCCTTTGCGAGTGCGGTTTCCGGATCCGGAGACTCGGCCGACGCGGAGGTGTACGAGTTCTCGTCGCTCTGCGGATCGGTCCCGTTGGAGTTCCCGTAGCTCTGCGGATCGGTCCCGTTGGAGTTTCCGTAATTCGATGGATCGTTCCCGTCGGAGTTCCCGTAATTCGACGGATCGTTCCCGTCAGAGTTCCCATAATTCGACGGATCGCTCCCGTCAGAGTTCCCGTAATTCGACGGATCGTTCCCGTCGGAGTTCCCGTAATTCGATGGATCGGTCCCGTCGGAGTTCCCGTAATTCGACGGATCGTTCCCGTCGGAGTTTCCGTAATTCGATGGATCGTTCCCGTCAGAGTTTCCGTAATTCGACGGATCGTTCCCATCGGAGTTCCCGTAATTCGACGGATCGCTCCCGTCAGAGTTCCCGTAATTCGACGGATCACTCCCGTCAGAGTTCCCGTAATTCGATGGATCGATCCCGTCAGAGTTACCGTAATTCGAGGGATCGTTCCCGTCCGAGTTCCCGTAATTCGATGGATCGGT
>JAGBAA010000099.1 GCA_017939795.1 Thermoguttaceae bacterium | reverse complement strand
TCCGCCGGGATTGACGTTGATGGTGCTTTTCGTATTAAAGTTTTCGCCGAAGCAGAAGTTGTTGACGTCGGTCATCTGATAAAATGTGCCGTTGACGTCAATGATCGCGTGACTGCCAGCCTGTTGTCCCATGACTGGACGGTTAGACGTCAGATTAAACGTGCCGTCAATGATAAATCGGGTCGTCTTGTTCTCCGCGCCCACAATAAGCGTATTGTTGGGGATCGAGATCGTGTTCCCGTAAGAAATGCGGGCATCTGCGTAAAGATCGACGTATTTACTGTTCTGATTTCCCCAATATTTGGTATTCGTGAAATCCGTATTCAGTTCCGGAACCGTACCGAGCCACAAATACGCAGAAGCGGTCGGCAATCCGCAGGAAGCCAGTCCGGCAGCGAACAGCGTGAGGGAAGTCAGTCTGGAAAACAGGAAGTTGAATTTTTTCATTTTGGCACCGATCTGGTTTAAAATTAGGGCCTTCAATTTATCAGGGGCATTATCATTACCATGTTCTCCATTTTATATCAACTCTACGGCAAGTCAAGAAATTTTGTTCCAATTTCTGAGAAATTTTTGAAAATATTTCAGTTTTTTCCTTACTTTTGGTAAAATCATTAAATTCACAGATGGGATCTTTTCCCGAAATTGGAAATTTGGCGGGAAAGATCCCTGAATATTAATTTTTCCTGAATGGCTTGGCTATTTTTTCCAAACGCGGCAGAAGAGCATGATCGCGAGTAAAAGCGCGATTTGGAGCAGTACGATCGTGCCTCCGGGCTGTGTTTCGGTCAGGAAGGAAACGTAGAGACCGACGTTCATCGTAATGAGGGAGAAAATGATGGCGAAAAGGAGCGTTTGGCGGTAATTGCGTCCCAGCTGCATCGCGGCGGCGGCCGGAATGACGAGAAGCGAGGAGACGATCAGTGCGCCGACGGTTCGGGCAGCCGCGGAGATGGTGACGGCCGTCAGAAGTGTGAAGAGAAAGTTGACCGCATCGGCAGGAACTCCCGCAAGCCGCGCGGAGGATTCGTCGAACGCAAGGTAGAAAAGCTCTCGGTAAAACAGGACGAAAAGAAGAAACACGACGGCCGAGAGGATCAGGACGAGCCGCAGCTCAAACGGCGTGACGGTAATGAGACTGCCGAACAGGTAGCTCTGAAAGTTGGCCGCGTGGGTCACGAAACTGGACAGGACGCCCGTCAGCCCAATTCCGAGCGAGAGGATCAGTGCGATGGCCAGGTCGGCAAACTGGGGGTAGCGTTTCCGAAGGAATTCGATCCCAAAAGCGGCAAAAACACAGTAGACCGCGGCACAGAGAGTCGGGTTGAATCCGAGAAGCAGACCGAGCGTTACTCCTGCCAGCGACGTGTGTGCCAGCGTCTCGCCGATCATCGAAAGACGCTTCAGCACGACCGTCAGCCCGATGCACGGAATGATGACCGCCAGAAGCGTCCCGATCAGGAACGCATTGCGTAAAAAATCGTATTGAAAAATTTCCAGGAATCGATCCATTTCAGGTCCTTAAATCCGTAAAACGTATTTTTGCCGCTGAAAACACAAAAGAACCGCTGAAATACAGCGCACGAATTGCTTTTAAATATTGGGAAAGATTCGTGAATTTTGTATTGTTTCGTGTTTTTCGCGTTCCCATTCCGTGTGTTTCAGCGTATTTTTATGTTTTCTGCGGCCCATTCAAAGTCTTTGGGATCGGGGACTTCTTCTGAAGCTGCCCCGTTTGGCATTCACTCCTCCGTGTACGTGCAAGTACAGGAACAGCAGGCAGAATGGTGCGTCTCGATGGCTTGAACGTGCTCGCACTCGTCTTTTCCGGCATGATGGTGCCGGTGCGCCAGTTCGTGTTCCAGCTCCTTCGGCGGGACGGCGGCCAGGTTTCCGTCCTCGATGCAGAAAATCGTGCGCGCGTAATTGACAGCGTGGACCAGATCATGCGTCACCATCAGGATGGTGAGTTTCAGCTCGCGGTTCAGACGGGCCAGCAGCTCGTAGAGCGCGTGGGCATTCTGGACGTCGATCCCGGTCGTGGGTTCGTCAAGAATGAGGAGTTTCGGGTGATTTACCAGCGCACGGGCGATCAGGACCCTTTGGAGCTGCCCTCCGGAAAGCGTACCGATGCGTGCGGTCCGGAAATCTTCCATGCCGACCAGTGCGAGAACTTCGCCGACACGCTCGCGATGCTGACGTTTCGCCCTGCGGAACAGTCCGATCTGCGGGAACTGGTGCGCCAGAAGGACCTCTTCGACCGAGGCGGGAAACTCGGAGTTCAGGTAGGAGTTCCCCTGCGGCACGTAGCCTAAAAGCGGCCAATTTCGGAACGTGCGGACATTTTCACCGAAAAGACGGACTTCTCCGGACGTCGGCGTCAACTGATTCAGGATGAGCTTCATGAGCGTGCTTTTTCCCGCGCCGTTGGAGCCGATGACGGCCGCAAAGTCCCCCTCAGAAGCGGAAAAGGTCACGCTTTTCAGGATCGGTATCTCGCGGCGGTACGCAAACGTCAGGTCCTGCACCGTCAGTATTTCGGGACGGTCCGCAGTGGGAGATGGGGCGGCGGTTTCCAGAAACATCGTCTCGTTCATGGGCACTCCTCAAATTTCCGGTTTGGCGTCCTGTGCCGGGGCAGTTTCAGGTGCCGGTGTCGTGTTCTGTTCCTGGTCGGCGGCCGTTCCGAGAAGTTTGAGCGCCTCCAGATTTTCGCGCATGACGGAGAAATAGTTCGCGCCTCTGTCGATCTGCTCCTGAGTCAGCGAGCCGAGCGGATGAAGGATCCCGACCTTCACTCCCGTTTCGCGTGCAATCGCGTCCGCCCCTTTCGTGCTTTCCAGCGAGGCGGCGTAAATGACGGGAAGCTGATTCGTGCGGATGAATTCAATGATCTTTACCATTTGTGCAGGCGAAGGATCCGAGAACGCACTGTACCCTTCCAGTCCGATCTGCTCCAGTCCGTAGTCCCGGCAAAGGTAGCCGAAAGCACGGTGCGCGACCACGAGTTTCCGCGATGTAAGCGACTGCGTGACGGTCTGGAATTCGGCATCCAGTTCCCGGCACTGCAAGAGAGCTTTTTCGAGGTTGGCGCGGAAATATTCGGCATTTTCAGGTTCAAGCTCAGCAAAGAACCTCGTGAGGTCCGTCAAAATACGCTCCATATTTCGGATGGAAAGCCAGATGTGGGGATCCGGTCCGGCATGACCATGCGAGCATTCCGAGTGCGTGTCGTGTGCGTGACCGTGTGAGCATTCCGAGTGCGTGTCGTGTTCATGACCGTGCGAGCATTCCGTATGCGTGTCGTGAGCGTGACCGTGCGAGCATTCATGCGTTCCGCCGAGCTGAACAGAGTGTGCTGCTTCGAAAATGGGGATCTTGCGTTTTTGGAGCTGCGGGAGAATTTTTTCCGTCCAGGTCTCCAAACCTGTGCCGTTGAAGAGGAAAGCGTCCGCCCGAGATATTTCCATGACTTTTCGGGGAGACGGTTCCCAGCTGTGGACGTCGGTTCCCGGCGGCATGACACACTGGATCTCCATTTTGTCCCCGGCGATCATTTGTGCCAGATCCGCCAACAGATAGAAACTGACACAGACCTGCTTTTTCCCGGTCCGGTCCTCTGCTGAACTGCATCCGGTGAGAAAAAAGGGAACGAAAAGCAGCGGGAGCGCAAGGCAGATCCAATGCGAGAAAGAAAAACGTTTCATTTTTTGCCTCCAGGAAAGTACATCGGGGCCATGTGCGTCGGTGAACCGGGTTGAAGTTTACCGGCAAAAACGGCATGCGGGGAGAATCTCCACCGCGATACTTCAGATTTTACTCCATTGCGTGGAAATTTCAAGGGGGACCATCCCGTGCGGAAATTGGCGATAGAGGGCGAATTTCCTGCCGGTTGGGGCAAGTGCGTTCAAAAAATCCGGAAGTTTTTCATTTTCCCGACGAAACGCAAACCTTCACTTCCGTCGTCTCCCAGTTTCGGGACGGAATTGATCAGCATTCGCACCGCCGGTGTTTCGGATTCTGCTGCGAGTTTCCCGTTCATGAAAAGACGCAGGGTCCTGCCTTCAAAAACGACGCGCAGCCGGTTCCATTCACCAAATGCGGCCGGTTCATCAGAACGGAGTTTCCGTTTTCTGTTTTGGAGTACCGCGTGTCCCTCAGCATCCAGCGTGAGCCGGAAACCGCATGGATCGTGGAAGAGCACCATCTCGCGCTTCATGTTCTGCGGACAGATCTCGAGTTCAAGCGTAAACGTTTCCGTTGGGAAAGTTCTTGACTGAAACTCTGCGGTCGTCTGTCCGTCAAATTCCAGGACGGTTCGTCCGGAATCTTCGATCCACCGTCCGCCTCTGATCTTCAGCGGAATATGCCAGAGGGTGCGGGAAAAAACGAATTCCGTACTGGGCGGTTCTGCATTTTTTGTGTTTCCAGGATCTTTCAGCGTGTTTTCCTGCATACCATTCAGTGTGCCATTCTGCGGACCATCCAGCGGAAAATCAAGCGCGAAGACGGACCATGCCGGAACTTCACGTTCTTCCAGCCGCGGAGAAGTAAAGCGGGAGCGCGACCGGTTCCATCCCCATTCCTCGTCGAAAGTCGATCCGGTCTGGAAGACTCTGCGTCGGACGGTCTCATTGGAGACTCCAGCAAAACGGCTGACCGGATTGCTCCAGGACGGACCGTCGGAAACGTTGGTGAAGCGAACGAGGTAAACGTCCCATGGAGACCGGGCTGGCGGAAGATGGATCTCGCGCTGGAAGACCGGAGCTTTCAGATGGCTGATCTGTTCTTCCCAGACCGGCCAGCCGTTTCTGATGAGTTCCAGTTTGCCGGCAGCCGTCCAGGCCTTGAGGCGGAGAATTGCTTTTTCGCCGTCAAGCCGGAGTTCTGCCGGAATGCGGGAAAGTTCGCTCCAGACGATCCGCGTAGTTCGCGGCGTTTCGATGTGTCCGCATCGGCGCACCAGCGGCGGGAGTTCCCGGAAGGTGAGTTCCGGGACGTCTTCTCCTTTCTGGAGTCGTGGAAGTGCCATTTCTGCCTCATTGCTCCGGCATTTGACGGCCTGAATGCGAACCAGACGCCAATCTTTCATCTCCTCATCGCAGAATCGGAGCGTTTGGGCCGTGAGGTTCTCTTTTTTTAAAGGGACTGCCTGCATTTTCAGGAGCGTGCCGTCTTCTTTTAAAAAACGGAGCAGAACGGTTTCCGGTTCGGTGGTGTAGGAAAAATTCAGGACTTCCAGTGTCCAGTCGCTTCCGTCGAGGACCTCTTCCTGAAAACTGATGAGGACCTCTGCCGGACGTTTGGGAGGCTTTGTCCCGCGCCAGATGCGGACGAATTCCTGATTCAGACGCAGCAGGGCCGTCCGGTTGTGTACTGACGGCTCAAAATGCGTGTGCTCTGCGTAGTCATTCCACGTCGTGAGGCAGACGTACGGTGCCCCGGAACGGATTGCGGCGGTCCAGTTGTCGCGCATGGACTGCGTATTGAGAAACGGCCGGTAGAATCCGTTTGCCAGACCGAGGTATCCCGGAGCGACGCCCGCGGCGAGTATTCCGCCAGGACAGTGTGCAGAAAGAGCATTCTGGGCCTCCTGGAGACGTTTTTCCATCTCGGAGAGAAAGAACCCATTGCATCCAAAATCGTAGATCCCATCGCAGACTGCAAGCCAGGCGCGGAGCTCCTCCGGATCTTCGTGGATCCGTCCTTCACGGATCAAACGGGGAAGGAAGCAGATCGCAGTTTCCGGATCCGAGTTGAGTACCTGCGCGACTTTTCCCCATTCTGACGCCGGAATGCCCGGATCGTACGCAAAGACCACGAGCCGGCCGTCTTTCAGCCAGGCATTGGGATGGTTTCGGTACGTACGGACGAATTTCGAGAGTGCGTCGATCAATTCGGATGCTGGGGCCTGTGCATAATTGTCGATGCAGAGCACGATCTTGAAATCCGTTCCCTCAGCAGCTCGAAAAAAACGGCTCATCGTAGAGGTAAATGAGGCTGTGCAGACCACATCCACGACGAAACCGTCGATCCCGTAAAGCCGTGCTGTATCGATCTGCTTTCGGACCGCCTCGCCAACGCCGGAGTCCCACTGAAGATCGCGTCCCAAAAGTGTTCGGTCCGTCAGCGGATGGAGCGAACTCTGCGGGTTGCGGGACCATTGATCGTAGCGTCCCGCATGATCGAATCCCCACGCGACATAGTGCGCAAGGCAGAGCTTTTCTTCTTCTGCCGCTTCCATGCCTTCTTTTTTGTTTTCCTGTGCGTTTTCGGTAAATGCCGCACTCCAGGACGTCAGGGAGACTTCTGCGGAGAGAGCTTTTGAGGACGGTACGTCGGATGCAGAAATGGCTCCGGACGGCAAAAGCATCAGAAATATGAGGCTGAGTGCAAAAAGGAACAGATCGGCAGGAAAAAAGATACGGGAACCGGACGTTTGGGAAGTACGGGGCCTTGCGATATGGAAATGGGAGTTGGCATTCATGGACTTTAATGGTACAGACGGAGCCGGTCCTGTTGCGGAAAGGGCCAAAATATAAAATTTCGGCGGTGGTTGAAAATTTTTCGATTTTGAGTATAATGGAAGGCAATGTTTGGAATTTGCCTGCCGTGAACTCTTTCATTGTACCATAGGTCCCCCTTTCTGTAAAGCGGGAGATGCGGGGGGGGGACGGCATTTGGGGTAAATTTTTTTCAAATGGGTACATTTCGACGGCCTCTGGCGGAACCAAATCAGCAAAACGTTGCCGTGTGCCGGTCCATTTCAGGAATTCAGGAATCAAAAATTCAGAAAAAGAGAAAGAAGGTCCTTTTTATGGCTCAGAAATATCCTCCGAAAAAAGCGGAACCAAAAGTAAAAGTTCAGAATCCGGTGCCGGAAGAGTGGTCGGACGCTTTTCTGGAGCTTTGCGGGACGGTACAGTCTCCGGCTGGCGCGTCTGCCGCACTGCTGGCGTATTGCGAGGCTGGCGGGGATCTGAACTGGCAGGACGAGCAGGGGACGTCCCTTCTCTTTTGGGCGGCTTCTGCGGGAGAGACTGCGACAGCTGCGTTTTTGATCGAAAAAGGTGCGGTTCCGGACCTGGCAGACATTCGCGGATGGACGCCGCTTTACGCTGCCTCATACTATGGAAAATGGGAGACCTGCCGGCTGCTGGTCGAAAAAGGCGCGAATGCGAATGCTCGGCAGAGTGACGGATGGAGCGTCCTGCATCATGCCGTTCGACGCGGAAATACCGAAATGGTCCACTTTCTCATTCAGAACGGTGCGGATCCCAATATCGCGGATGAGGACGGAGAAACGCTTCTCCACACTGCGGCATATTCGGAGAATGCGCAGATCGTGAAGAGCCTCCTGGAAAACGGTGCCGATCCCAACGCTGCGGATGAGGACGGATGGACGGTCCTGCACGCGGCCTGCCGAAGCGGGAAACTTGAGATCGTGCGGCTTCTGGTCGATGATTTCCGAGCGAACGTTCATGCGGAGGACACGGACGGGGAAACGCCGCTGGATTACCTGCGCAGTCTGATCGAAGAGGCGGAAGACGATTTCTCGATCGAAGAAGAGACTGCCCGGCAGATCGCCGAATGGCGTGAGGTGGAGTCTTTCCTCCTTTCGGTCGGCTGAAGTGCGAAAATGGAGAAAAGGAAATGGATTTTTCAGCATTTGATGAGACTTTGAAAGATCGGATCCGGGGTCCCTTTTGGGGCGGAGCGGTCGGAGACTCACTGCCGGATTGGTCGACTCGCTATCCGTCCCGTTTTTGAATGGACTCCGAACTCATGAGTACCGCTTCGCTTCAGATCCCGTCGCCGCTTGGCATCCTGACACTCTGTGCGTCGGAAGATGGACTTTTTCGGGTCGATTTCGAAGAACGGTCTCCGGCCGTTTCTGTGTCTGTTTCTGACCGTGCGGAATGGATCCTGACGCAGGCGTCGCGTGAGCTGGCGGAATATTTTGCCGGGAAACGCCGTGAGTTTTCCGTTCCGCTTCATCCGGGCGGGACGCCGTTTCAGCAAAAAGTCTGGGCTGCTCTGTGCAGGATCCCGTACGGAGAAACGCGCACTTACGGCGAGATCGCACGGCAGATCGGCGCACCGAAGGCCGCGAGGGCGGTGGGGATGGCAAATCATCGAAATCCGCTTCCTCTTTTCATTCCGTGCCATCGCGTCGTTGGTGCCTCCGGGGAACTCACCGGCTACGCGGGCGGACTGGACCGCAAACGTTTCCTTCTTGCGCTGGAACGGCAGCCGCTGCGGGGAGTTTCCTGCCCTTTTTTCTGATCCTGCCGTAAGATCTTCACCGTGTCCCCCTTTACAGAATACGGAGAAAATGGTAAAATACACACTGGATCTTCACGTATTTCATCTGATTTTCAAACTTCAGGAGTTTTTTCATGAACGATTTTTTTCGTGATCCACAGGAAAGCGAACCGACTCTTCGTCTCTCTTTTCGCGACGGCAGAGAACTCGCGTGGGGGCCTGGGACGGAATTTGACGGCTTTCGGCTCACTGCGAAGATCGGACGCGGAGGTCTGGGAGAGGTCTGGAAAGCTCGCGATCTGGAGGGGAACCGCGATGTTGCGCTCAAATTCGTGCCGCGCGACATTCAGAATCACGAGGAGGAAATGGCTCGCGTAGACGAGACGTTTCAGACGGTCCACCGGCTCCATCATGAGCACATTTGCCCGATGCACGCACTGCGCCGTCATCCGGATTT
>JAGBAA010000098.1 GCA_017939795.1 Thermoguttaceae bacterium | reverse complement strand
TCGGAGGGGTGGCTCTGGGAGGCGGCGCGTCTCGCGTCGCTTTTCAAGAAATTCTTCTCCTTCGGAGGGGCGGCTCTGGGAGGAGGCGCGTCTCGCGTCGCTTTTCAAGAAATTCTCCTCCCTCGGAGGGGCGGCTCTGGGAGGCGGCGCGTCTCGCGTCGCTTTTCAAGAAATTCTTCTCCCTCGGAGGGGTGGCTCTGGGAGGCGGCGCGTCTCGCGTCGCTTTTTAAGAAATTCCCCACCTTCGGAGGGGCGGCAGAGCGAAGGGCTGACGCGAAACGCCAACTCCCGGCGAATGGCCTGCGGCCTGTATCGCCGAATGAAAAAGCGGCAAAGGTCACTCCGTGACCGTATTGCCGCACTCCATAGGCGAACGCTCCGCTTACTTGTCCGATTCTGCCAAAACTATGCGGAAGCCCAGGTTGTTGCTCCGAGCGCCCGGTTCGCAGTAGTCCCGGAACGCGGAGCGGCAGCACTCGGCGAGGCTGCTCCAGCTGCCGCCGCGGTCGACTCGGAGCGAGCCGCTAGTTGGGCCTGTCGGGTCGCTCGCAGGCGACTCAGCGTAGTAGTCTGAGTCATACCAGTCCGAACACCACTCCCAAACGTTGCCGTGCATATCGTAAAGCCCCCACGCGTTCGGAGCGTAACTCGCCACCGGGGCCGTCCTGTCGTGACCGTCATTATGCGCCTTATCCTGCCAGTTAAAATCGTTTGTATTACTGGCGTCGCAGTAATTACCGTATCGCCAAAGATCAGACTCATTCGAACCAAACGAATACGCCGTCGTCGTACCCGCCCGGCACGCGTATTCCCACTGAGCCTCCGCAGGAAGACTTACCGTCAGGCCAAGTTTATCCGAAAGTTTACGGCAAAAGGACTGGCAGTCGTCCCAGCTAACTTCCTCCACCGGAAAACGCAACGTGTCCTGGCCGGAAACTTCTTCGGAACCTATGCCTTCGGTACTGAACCAGCTCGGGTTTTCTCCCATCACGCTCTCCCACATCGCCTGCGTCACTTCCGTCTCGAGCATCCAGAAGCCCTTCGTCAACGTCACGCTGTGCGGAGTTTCATCGCATTCTTCGTCCCCCATCGTGAACGTCCCCGCCGGACACCAACGGAAGGCGTACTCGATGCCGTCGACGGTCTTTACCATGCGGTCGCCTGCTTTACGGGTCGTCTCGGTATCTTCCGGCTCGCTCCCCGCCCCCACAAAAGGCCTCACGCGGAAATCGTAGAATCGGTTTCGGCCTTCGCAGGCGGTGATCCCCGCGTAGAAGACATTCGGCCACCCGCCGTCGATGGGGCACGTGAGGCTTTTTCCGGCACACGACATCGTAAGGAACGTCCCGTTCTCATTCGTGAAGATCTCAGCCGACAGATCGTAAACATCTCCCGCTGAAAACGGCGTCTCCAGAAATCCCAGCTTCTTCCAGGACGGTTTCCCGTCTTCGAAGTAATGGTGCCAGAGATTCAGTCCGCGGTCAAAAAGCACGACTTCCAGATGCTCGCGATGCTCCGGAACAAGTTCCCGCGAAAAAACCAGCAGCGGGGCCATCCGGTAATCAAACGCACACCGGGTACGGAAAACGGAATTCTGCCGAAACGGCGTTTTGTAGAGCATACTGACGTACGTCTCCGGCGAACTGAGCTGCTCTTCCGGAGTCATGCCGGCCGGAATACGGTTCGAGATGCAGTCCGCGTTCTGCTCCCACGTTCCCGAAACATCCCAACGCGGACTTCGGACCATCAGCCACTCCTCCGCATCCCACGCCCCGCGCACAAACGAAACATTCACCTCCTCACAGAAGGCTTTCATCGGCATGAAAATGGACAGAAAAAACAAAATGGACGCAATACAGGCGTGTGTTTTCATGGAAAAACCTCTTTTTCGGCGGGATATATCGAGAAAAGGAGACCCGCACGGCACGAGTCTCCCTGAAATTCAAAAAACGGCACGCTTCAGGACGCTATTTCGCGACGCCTCAGGACGCTATTTCGCGAGTCCCTGCGTGAAGAGTGCGTTCATCTGGTCTTCCGTCAGCACGGCAGGCCAGTACTGGAATCCGCGCGTTTCGCCATTGAGCGGGTATTTGTACGCACCGGTCCCGTCATTTCCAACATGCCAGTTCATGCTTGAAGCAAGCGTTTTGAGCGTCGAAATGTCGTCCGAGATGAACTGAAGTCTGCCGTTCTGCGTCCCGACGTAAAGGACAGCGTTTCCGTCACGATCCGCGGTGACGCCGAAGAACGTCCATTCCCCGTGAGCGTAGAAGAGCTGGCGAATGTCTTCGCGGGCCTTGCCGTCGCCAAGATTCAGCGTGACGGCAGCATTCCCCTTTTCCTCATACAGCGCGAGCGCAAGACCAGGATTCCGGCCGGAACGCCAGTCTTTATTCGACACGAGAGCCGGATCGCCATTCTGCGGGCCGTTCGACTTGAACCAGAGCGCGAAGCTGAAATCGCCGTCCTGCCCAGTCTTGACCTGCGCCGGGTCGGTGACCGGGTTTTCGAGACTCGCGGGAACTTCCGGAGCCGTTTCCGGAATGAAACCGTCGAAGCACTCCGGAATGGAACCGGTCATGTGCTGCGTCAGGTATGCTGCGCAGGTGCAGTTGAGCGGCTGACCAGCCATTTTGCCCGGCTTGATGTTTTTGCCGGAAACCATCAGCGGGATCGTGTAGCAGTTTTCGCACCCGACGACACCGTGGGTCCGATAAATTCCGCCGTGATCCGAGACAACGACGATCATCCAGTCTTCCTTCGCGAAATTCGGGCGGTTTTTGATCGTTTCGAGGATCTTGCCGATCATCGTGTCATAGTACGGGATCGATTCAAAGTATTTGTCCGAATTGACCGAGAAATTATGTCGGTGTCCCAGACCGTCAATGGCGTCCAGGTAGAGCATGATCGCATCCACGTCTTTTCCCTGCGTCCACTTCGTGCCGTTCGCGCCTTCCGTATCCGGGAATGTACCGGCCAGGATCCGGCAGGTCTCGTCCACGAGTTTTTCATCCCCCGCGATCCCGCCGCCATGGCGATTCTGGTAAGTCGCGTCGGTCTTCATGTTCGCGTCTTCGCCCCAATTGTAGAGCCAAACGGAAACGAGATCCGGATCCGCTTTCCGCGCACGCTGGAGCCAGGTCGGGAATTCATCGTAAAGTCCCTGATTGATCTGACCGTTTTTGAACACCTTGTTCTTGGCTGCCGTGACTCCCGTGGCGATCGCGACGTGATTCGTGGCACTCGACGGAGCCGCGTCAAGATTCGTGTGCGCCTGGTAGGTAAACGCCCCGCGGTATCCTTCCGCCCATGTACCGTCCATGAGAGAATCCATGTTCGGCGACGCACCAGAGTAAAGCGCGTCGGAACGCAGACCGTCCAGCATGATGAGCAGAGCCTTTTTCTCACCGGCATTCGCCTGGACTGTCAGACACAAAAGGCACGCAAGACAAAACATCCATTTCTTCATGAGCAAATTTCCTTTCACTTCCTTCTTTAAAAACTTTTCAGGCAGGAAAGCGTCTCAAACGACGCCAACGCGTTCAGTATATCAGAAATACGCAGCAAATTCAAGGGGGAGAGCATCGCGAAACCGCCGCCATGCAGAACATTCTCTAAAAAATCATATTAACTTTCGCCCCCAAAACTGAAATTCCTCCACTTTCATGGGAAAAACAGCACACTCCGACCCCCAATTGCAGAAAAAAGTCCCGCACTGCACTCTCCCGCACCTCATTTTAAAAGATGCAGGACCACAAGATGCAGAGGATAGTAAATATAGAAAAGGTATTTCAGATTCCATGTTCCCCGCTGCCCATTGTAGAGCGCAAGCGGAAAAAGAGCGAAAAGCGAAAACCACTGGATCAAAACGCCGTCAGAAAGGCTCAAAACCGCAAGAACGAGCGCAGCTGCCGCCAGCCGGGACCAGTATCCTTCGGCAAGCCAGACCGCTAAAGGAAAAAAGATCCCCCAGAATCCATAATCGATCGCAAAACCGCTTCCGCGTACCCAAAGCGGCAGGATCTCACTCAGAAAAAAGCTCACGCCTCCCACGCTCCCCGCGATCCACCACGCTCCCCATGTTCCGAGCCTCTGTGCCCGGTCTACGGCGAAGATCCAGAGGATCGAGATCGAAAACGTGACCAGAATGGTCTGATAAAGTGACCCGGCATACAGAAAGCTGACCGCCTGACAGAACAGCGCAAGGACGGCGATCATGAAAAAGTAGCGTCCGCGATTCTTCGTGTATCGGCATCCCTCGGCAATAAACCAGGCAAAAATCGGGAACGCCAGCCGGCCAATGCCCCGCAGGATCGGATACTGCGGCAAAAGAAGCAGGCCCGCATGATCGCACGTCATGGCCAGGAGGGCCAGGATCTTAAGCTGGTTTCCGGATAGGAAGCCTGGAAACAAAGGAAGATGCATGGAGCCGCTTTCTTCAAAATATCGACTGGGAAATACGATCCGACACCCAACGCCGGATCCTGTTTTCAGGAGGTCCCCCTCCGTTTACTCCTCCGGATAGATCATCTTTTTCGTCACGCCGCCGTCCACGATAAGACACTGCCCGTTGATGAAATCGTTGCGCTCATCGCACAGAAAAAGACACGCCCGCGCAATGTCGTCCGCGCAGCCGACCCGGCGGGAAAGATGGAATTCATGGTCTTCCGGACGCAGGACCTCTCCCTCGTTCACGCTGATCCACCCCGGCGCGATGCAGTTGACCGTGACCCGGTACGGAGCCAGCGAAACCGCCAGCGCATGCGTCATGGACCAGATCCCGCCTTTGGAGGCCGCGTACGCTTCCGTTCCCGGCTCACTCTGAAGATAGCGCGTCGAGCAGAGATTCACGATCCGTCCGTAAGGATTTTTCGCTCCATTTTTCGCGCGGTGGACTGCCAAAAGACGGGAAGTCAGGAACGTACTGCGAAGATTCGTGTTCAGGACCCGCTCGAAATGCTCGACCGTCGTTTCGATGATCGGCTCAAACTCGCTGATCCCCACGTTGTTCACGAGGACGTCTAAATCGCCCCACGCGTCCAGAAGTCCCAGCACACACGCTTCCAGAGCCATTTTGTCGGTCACGTCCACCTCAAAAAACTGCGCACCGCACGCCTCGGCCGTTTCTTCGCCGCGCATCGTATCCACGTCGCAGAACGCGACCCGGTCCCCCTCACGGCAAAACGCATCCACGATCGCCCGTCCGATGCCGTGAGCACCGCCAGTCACGAAAACACGCCGGTCCATCTTCTTGTCCTTTCTCTCTAAAGCGAAAGCACGAATGCTTCCAGATCCTTCAATTCCTGCTCTGAAAGCTCCGCCGAAAAACCGTGCCTTCCGTCGCGGAGCATCTCCAGGATCGTCCTGTAGCGTCCGTCATGGAGATACGGAGCCGTCCGCCAACACTCGCGCAGAGTCGGCGTATCCATCGGACGCGCTTCATACGTCGTCGCCGTCCCCACATCGTGCAGCTTGCCGTCCGTGAAGAATTCCCCCGTATGGCACGATGCACACTGCGTTTTCGGACCATAGAAAAGACGGCGTCCCCGCTGGATCGAGGCATGGATCTCCGGATCTTCCGCGGCTTCACGCAGTATCGGCGCTCTGCGTGCTTCCAAGGCCGTGAGATACGCATCGATGGCGCAAGCCTCCTCTTCCTTCGGGTGCGTAAAGTGGATCATCTCGATCCCTTTGCGTACCGCCAGCTCGGCATTGACCCGAACTCCGACCGCCATGGCCGGTGCCGTTTTATGGGCGTAGAGCATACTTTTCGTGCTCTTAGGATTCCCGCTCCCATCGTTAAGAAGATCCCAGTTCAGCCCGTCTGCCCGTGCGTCCGGATGACACGACGCGCAGCTCTGCCATTGCTCGAAGCAAAGCTGACCGTCGTTGAAGAGACTCTCTCCCCATCGCTCCTTCGTCCAAACTGGCGGTTTCCCCGCCAAATGGAGCGTCCTGCCGGAATTGAACGGGCTATCTGCCAGCACGATCCGGTCTACCGAATCGCTGAAGTAGTTCACGACGTACGCATACTCACGCATTTCGCCGTTTTCAGCCGGCTCCTTTCCGATCGTGACCGCACGAGGTCCGCGCCCCGAGGTAAAGACCCGCTTCTGCGTCGGAATAAGATCTTCCGCATGGTCCGGAGTCGCTCCCATGGCAGGATACGGAGCCAGACTGTTTTCGAAATTCTCGTGCATCGCCAGCCGGTCGATCACGCTGACGTCCATCGTCCCAGCATGCGACACAACGAGCCATTTTCCATCTTCCGAACACGCGATCCCCCACGGATTCGCCGCCGCAAACGTGAAATGGTCCAGCGTCTGCGTCCCGGTTCGTTCCCCCGTCTGAAGGTCAATGAAACTGATGGAATTCATGTTGATCCACCCGCCCTTCACCTGCCCCGTCGTGATGGCGTAGCTTCCCATTGAATGAAGCACATACGCAAACCGGCCGTCCGGAGAAACACACACGCCCCGCATATTCAGCGTCCCGTTCGGAAACTCGACCCAACGCGTCTCCCACGTTTCCGTGTCCACGAGAGCCGCCTTGCCAACGATAAAAAACTCATCCGCCGTCCGGTCATTTATGAGCAGATTCGACACCACGAGAGTCTTGCCGTCCGGAGTCACCGCACACGCAAACGGCTCGCGGTCCATCGGGACCTTTCGGATCAGTTCCGGTTTCACGAGTTCTGCGGAGAGCTCCGATCCACGGAAAGTTTTCGGATCCGAGGATCCTGCTCCCGAAATATTCGGACCCGAAATCCCCTGAAGCGGCCGCTCGCCATTCTGAGGGATCTGCACGGCCTCGACCCGATTGCTGAAACGCGCACAGAGATAGATACGGTCCCCATCCGGCGAAAGGATCGGCGACTGCGGCCCTTCTCCCACCGGGATCCGCCAAAGAATACGGCCCGATACCGTGTCGAGGCAAAGCAGTTCCGGATCGCGGATCTCCGGCTCAGGGGGCGTCGGAAGCATCGACTGGATCTCCGGATCGCACGTAACGTAAAGCCTCATGCCGTCTCGCGAAAGCACCAGACCGGTGGGAGACGCCGGAAGCGGGATCCGTCTTCGAAGCAGATCGTACTCCGTCCCAACCTCCAGGATCTCCGCAGAATCCAAACAGGCCGTCCAAAGCGTTTTCCCATCTGGAGAAAGCACCGCATCTCCCGGTCCGAGCCAGGAAGGTGCATCCGCCCCGACTGACGAAACAGAAAAAAGAAAGAGACTCAGTACCGCCGTCAGCAGCAGACTCCGCCCGTTCATTCGCGTCATGAGATTCCTCACCTTTCTCATAGAAAAACAGAGCCGATCCCCCAATTCGGAAAACCGGCCAATATCTCAGATCCAAACGGCAAAACTCACTCCAAAGAAACACCACTGCCGCCAGGAAGTGAATACTCATAGATCCCGAATTCCTTGTACGGGAACCCGCCGCAGCGCTCAATGATACTATTCACCGCCGCATTATCGCGGTACGTCCAGCTCAGCTCACCGCCATCATAGCCAGCTTCCAGACCATACTGAAGCGTCTTGATGACCAAAAGCTCGCTGATCCCCCGCCTGCGATAGTTCGGGTCCACACACAGCACCATCATTCGGCACGTTTTGATCCGGCGGCGATAGTAAAGGTACTTCAAAAAACCGAACGGAAACAGTTTCCCATTCAGCGGCCTGATCGCCTCATTCAAATCCGGGATCGTGATCGAAAATCCAACCGGCTTCTCTCCATCAAACGCAAGAAAAATATGTTTCGGATCCGAAAAATTCACCAGATCCTTCGCCATCTGCCGGATCTCTCCGTCGCTCAGCTCCGCATAGTTCCAATTATCCCGAAGCGAAATATTGTACACATCCCGGCAAAGACGGATCTCGTTTTCCAAATTTTTCGCATCAAACGTTCGGCACGTGATCTGGGAGCGGTTCAGAAACCAGTTCATCCGTTTCGCCCACTTCTCCAGCATCTCATTCGATTTTGGGAACCACCATGCGTAAAGTCCCTGACATTCGACCATCCCTGCGGACTTCACCAATGCTTCATAGTACGGCGGATTGTGATTCATTCCGTAACGCTGAGGAGTATCGAACCCACGGGTCAAAAGCCCCATCTCATAGTTCGTCGAGTAATTCATCGGACCGATCATCGATGTGCGGCCATAATTCTCGCGGCTCCAGTTCATCGCCGTATCGAATAGAGCCTTCGCGACCTCGGTATCGTCCACACATTCAAACATTCCCCATGCACCGCAGTTCGTCCCCTTCCGCTCATTCAGCTTCGGATCATCCGAAACCAGGATCCGTCCGGCAGGAACTCCGTCCCGATAGGCAAGAAAAGCCTGAGCACTTCCAAATTCATAGAAAGGATGCACCTGAGGATCCAGAAATTTACGCACCTCGCATTTCAAAGGCGGAACCCACATCGGATCCGACTGATTGATCGTCCATGCGAGCTGCACAAAATCATTCAGCATCTTCTTTCCATGAACAGGAAGGACCTGAATCTTACCGGAATTAAAACTCAAAGTACTGTGGGACATAACAAAAACTTACCTTTAATTTCAGCCTAAGATACGAATAGACTCGGCACAAAACTCCAAATTTTTCGTGTCCAGCCGTCCGCATTCCAGTCTGACTGCCGTTCTGCTTCATTTCGCAAATTTACTGTACGTGAAACAGAGACTGCCGAATGGGAAAATCTTCTCATGGACTCCATTATACTCGACAATTCGGCCAATCAACTCCAAAAAATAAAACGAAATCCAAAATAATCGAAAATTCACTAAAAATTTCCCAAATTGTGCAATGTCTAAAGAAAAAGCCGGAAAAGATTCCGGCTTGCTGCAAATGCGAAAATTCACTTCACTCTTCCGATGCATCTTCTTCACCATCAGGCTCTGACGGTCCTTCTTCAGAGAGACTGTTCGGATCCATCGGCAGACCGCCGTCTGACGTAAACATTTCGTTGTGCTGCGTCTGAAGGACCCGTACACAAAACATTTTCTGTTCCGCCCCATTCTCGCCTTCCTCGTTCAAAAAGAAGAAGGAACCAACATTTCCCTCAACATTCGGCAGTCCCGTCATGACGACAAACTGACCAGGACGCAGATTCAGCTCGCTATGCAGCGTATCGAAAGAACGTTTCGGTCTGGCAGCAGTCATTTTGAACGCACCGGCATCGTATTCAAACGTCTGCCTCTGCTGACCATACTGAACTTCCGGGAAAATTTCCAGCTTCACGCTGCCGTCGCCGCAGGTCTGTGTCCGAAGAGCTAAGACTCCCTGCGCCTGATGGAACGTTTCTCCGCCGAGTGCTCCGTTTTCCTTAAAGAAGATCGTCGCCTGCGATCTCACGTCCGAAACATTGACTTCATTGCGCTGGCCGTTTCGTGAGCAGATCATACGGCGAAACAGATGCTGGGAATCGGAAAGATCGCCCAAACGCACCGTCGTGACGATTTCCGACGGATTTTCATCATCCCGGGTCTTCAGGATCCGCAAAAAAGTAGGCGGAAGCTGATTGCCGATCACTCCGGCACGGATCCCGTTTGCCAGCATTTCACGACGAAGCGGCGCTGGAAATGCAAGCTCATCCACATCGTTCCATAGTGCGGTATTCAAATCAGGATCCCCTTGCGGACAACGAACCACAAAAACTTCCAGAACGACGGCTTCCTCCGACATCAGACGACCCTTCATCAGCTGGGAATCGCCTGGAAGCGGCTGATTGGAATGCGGCGAAAGAAAAAATGTAGAATGGCAGCCGTACACGACCAGACTCAGTGCGAAAAACGCACCAAGCAAAGCACGCCGGATCCAATGACTGACCAATCTTTTCATCTCTTTCGAACCTGATTTTCCAAAATCCTGAAACAAACTCCCACACAAAGGAACTTTTTGGAAGTTTACCTGTTTTTTCCTACACTGTCAATCCGGATTTTTCAAATTTAATGAAAAATTCCCAAACAGAGACCAAAAAACGGTTTTTCCCACCAAATTACCGCAAAAAAACCAACAAATTTCCCTGAAGCCCCTGCTCAGAATCGAAAGATCCCCCAAGCAGAAGGGGAATCTTTCGGAATTTCCCGTACTGCTCCGCGATTCCGCCTTAGCGTTTCTTTCCCGATTTACGGTACCGTTTCAGCAAGAAGAGAAATCTGCGCAGGTCCAGAGGCAGCGGAGCCTCAAGCTGCATTTTCTCCCCGGTCTTCGGATGGAAAAATTCAATACGCCGCGCATGGAGTGCCTGACGTTCCAGAACCAGCGTCCCGGCATGGACCTGATCCCAATCAAGATTTTCGAAATCATCGGCTGACTCTGGAAGCGGAAGTGCTTCGTCATGCGAGATCCCATGCAGGGACCGATCCCGCCTCAACTCTCCCAAAAGGAGACGCGGATGGGTACTATAGAGCAGATCTCCCGCGATCGGACACCCAATGTGCGCAAGATGAAGCCTGATCTGGTGTGTTCGTCCCGTTTTCGGAAAACAGCGAAAAACCGTGAATCCGTCGAATCGATCTTCCGTCTCATAAAACGTTCTCGCACTGCGTGCTCCCGGATCGTCAAACCGGATCATCTTTTTCTCACGCTGACCTCCAGAATGGTCGCCGATCGGCGCGTCGATCCAATCGCATTCCCGGATCGGCGCACCATAGGCAATCGCCAGGTATTCCTTCTGTACCTGCCGCTGCTCAAACTGAGCCGCCAGCTTCGCATGCGCGACATCATTCCGGGCCACGAGGATCACGCCGCTCGTATCGCGGTCCAGGCGATGAACGATCCCCGGACGCTGCGGACCGCCGGCCTGACTGAGATCATCCCCAAACCGAAATTGAAGCGCACTGGCCAACGTACCGCTCCAATGTCCCCGGGCAGGATGGACCACCATTCCCGGCGGCTTGTTGACCGCCACGACCCAATCGTCTTCGTAGAGAATATCCAGCGGAATATCTTCCGCATGAGGACACTCGCGCACTAGTTCTGGAAGAGTGATCCGAACGGACTGACCCGGATTCAGTTTGTACGCAGGCTTCGCAGTCTTGCCGTCCACGAACACATTGCCGTCCGTAATCGCATTCCGCATCGCGACCCGGCTGAAATCCGGGAAATGGTACACCAGATATTTATCCAGACGCCATCCCGATTCATCATATTCCACCGTTACGGTGTGTGTCCCGGACAGAACTCTGTTTCCAGAAAGAGCGTCCTCGCCGCCGTCGGTCTCGATCTCGCCGGAAACCAGTTCATCTTCCCACTCCATTTCCGGAAAATTTTCATTCTCTGCACACATGATCTACCCTGCAGAACAAAATACCTACAAAAAAAGCGCCGCATCTAACGCAGCGCTCAGGGAATTCCCATTAAAATCAGGCTGCCGGAGCGGCCGGAGCTTCAGGGGCCGGGGCAGGAGCTGCTTCAACCGGAGCAGCCGGAGCTTCAGGGGCCGGAGCCGGTGCGGCTTCAACCGGAGCTGCCGGAGCTTCAGGGGCCGGAGCCGGTGCGGCTTCTGCCGGGGCAGCCGGAGCTTCAGGGGCCGGGGCCGGTGCGGCTTCTGCCGGAGCGGCCGGAGCTTCAGGGGCCGGGGCCGGAGCAGCTTCAACCGGAGCTGCCGGAGCTTCAGGGGCCGGGGCCGGAGCAGCTTCAACCGGAGCAGCCGGAGCTTCAGGGGCCGGGGCCGGAGCAGCTTCAACCGGAGCTGCCGGAGCTTCAGGGGCCGGGGCAGGAGCGGCTTCTGCCGGAGCTGCCGGAGCTTCAGGGGCCGGGGCCGGAGCTGCTTCTGCCGGAGCAGCCGGAGCTTCTTCAAGTAGGATCTCAGCCGGAAGTTCAGCCTGCGGGGCCGGATTTTCGACCGGAACGACCGTTTCGGGATCCGGAATATCCAGAGCGGCATTTTCAGCCTGGCTGGCGGCAGCTTCTTCAGGCGTCACGGCCGGGGCCGGGGCAACACACAGTGCCGCAATGTTGGCTTCTTCCCGTTTCAGAGAATCCAGAATGTTTTTTGCCATTTTTCCATAAGCATCATTCGAAACAGCGACTTTCGTGTAGAAATCCATCGCCGCCTTCAGGTTTTCTTCAGGCTTTTCAATTTTCGCCATCATTTCCGACGTTTTTCCGAGGGCAAAATTTGCCATCTGCGTCATGAGGAAATTCGGCTGAGCATCCGCAAGAGCTTTCAGCTGGGCAGCCGCTTCGTCGAAGGCCGCTTTCGCGCCCGCGTTGTCCTTCTGGACGAGCTTCTCGTTACCTTCATTCAGCTTGCCGATCGCCAGCTGGTACGCGACCTGAGACCCCGGAAGCGTGGTCAGATTTGCGGCGGCAAAATCTTTCAGCGCCTTCTGGCGTTCCTCATCATTCGCGTATTCCGCCCCCTGGATCGCGATAAGCGATTCCCAAACCTGCTGCTTCGCCTTGTGCGCCTGCTGCTTCTGGTACATGGATCCAAGCACGAAACCGATGATGACCAAAACCACGACGATGATCACGCCAAGGTACTGCCGGGTCGCTTCGTAAATATTCAAAAGGAATACTTCAAGCTCATTTTCACGACGAATTTCTTCTTTCATTGACTTTTTCCAATCTCTCAATGTTTTTTTCTGAAGCCACTTGAAATTTTCGGAAAACTTCCCTGGACATTCCAGCGGCCTGACCATTCCGGCTGCGGACAGTTTCCCCGAGATCCAGTCTCCCATTCAAAGCATGGATCCCGCAGTATTCCGAAAATGAAAGTTTCTTTTGACGGACTCAAAAATATTTGCGCCCATTATACTCGAAAGAAGCCGGGGCCGTCAAGGGGAATCCCCCGGCTTTTTTCGCAAATTTCAGAACTTTTCTCCTGAAATTCCTTCTTTGGACTCTTTTTTCTGCCCAAAATCCCGATTCAGGAATTATTTCACGACGTAATTCACCATCTTGCCCGGAATCACGATCTTCTTCACGATCGTCTTTCCTTCGATCCACTGCAGGAATTTTTCGTCCTGAAGAGCTGCTGCTTCCGTCGCCTCCGCATCCAGACCAGCCGGAAGCTGGATCTTGGAACGAAGTTTGCCGCAGATGTGAAGCGTCACCTCGACCGACGATTCCACGAGCGCAGATTCATCAAATGTCGGGAATGCTTCATACGCCAGCGTACTGGTATGCCCCAGCACTTCCCAGAGCTCTTCCGCAATATGCGGCGCATACGGAGACAAAAGAAGCACAAACTGCTCCATCGCCTTTTTCGGACGCACCTTCTGCTTGCTGAAGAAATTCTGGAACTCCATCATTCGCGCGATCGCCGTGTTCAGCTGCATCGCCTGAATGTCGTTCCGGACCGCCTTGATCGTCTTGTGCAGGACACGATTCTGCTCTTCCGTCGGTTCCACATCCTGAACTGCCTCCGCCAGAGCCATCTCATCGGCACGTTCATCCACGATCATGCGCCAGACACGGCCGAGGAAATCACGGACGCCGCTGACGCTTTCCACACTCCACGGCTTCACCGCTTCCAACGGCCCCATGAACATCTCGTACATGCGCAGAGAGTCCGCACCATGCTCCTTGACCACGTCATCCGGATTGATGACATTACCGCGGCTCTTCGACATTTTGAACGCACGGCTGTCCAGCTTGATCGACTTGTCCGTACGCATGACGAAATACTCGCCCGCCTTTTCCACTTCTTCCTTCGTCAGCTTCACACGAGCCAGCTCGGCCTTTTCCGATTCCGGCATCGACTTCACCTTGTCCGCACTGACGAACGTTCCATCCGGCTTCTGGAAGGCATTATACTCCATCTCGCCAAGGATCATTCCCTGGTTCACCAGCTTCTGGAACGGTTCCTGAGTCGTGACGTAACCGCGGTCAAAGAGCACTTTGTGCCAGAATCGCGCGTACAGAAGGTGGAGCACGGCATGTTCCGCGCCGCCGATGTAGAGATCTACCGGCATCCAGGCTTTTTCGATCTCCGGATCGACGAAGCATTCCGTATTTTTCGGATCCAGGTACCGCAGATAGTACCAGCACGACCCCGCCCACTGCGGCATCGAGTTGGTCTCCCGCTTGTACTTTTTGCCGTCCAGCTCAACATAGAGCCATTCTTTCGGCGCATGTTCCATCGGCGGTTCCGGATTTTCAAGCGGCGGGAAGTCAAACTGCTCCATTTCCGGGAGATTCACCGGGAGGTCCGCATCCGTCAGGGCTCGCAGACGGCCCGTTTTCTGGCCATTCTCATCCAGCTCATGCAGAAGCGGGAACGGTTCGCCCCAAATGTGCTGACGGCTGAAGAGCCAGTCGCGCAGTTTGTAGTTCACCGCCTTTTTACCGATCCCAAGTTCCACCAGCCACGAAACGACTGCGTTCTTCACGTCACCCGTCGCCATTCCGTTAAACTGTCCGCTGTTCACCGCCGTACCGCTGACCGTGAATGCTTCCACGCCGTCACGCAGCTTCTGAGCCATCTCTTCCGTCACGCCGTTTTCGCCAACGACCGGCTCCACGACCTGAATGATCGGCAGAGCATACTTCTTCGCAAAATCAAAGTCCCGCGTATCGTGCGCCGGCACCGCCATGATGGCTCCCGTGCCGTAACCGGCCAAAACGTAGTCCGCGACCCAGATCGGAACCAGCGCGCCGTTGACCGGATTGATCGCATAGGACCCCGTAAAGATCCCGGTCTTTTCCTTCGCCAGCTCCGTACGGTCCAGATCGCTCTTACCGGCAGCTTCCGCACAGTAGGCCTTCACCGCATCCGCGTTTTCCGGAGTGGTCAGACGGCTGACCAGTGCATGTTCCGGAGAGATCACCATGTATGTCGCGCCGAAAAGCGTGTCGGGACGCGTCGTATAGATGCGCAGCACATCATTCCCCGGTTTGCGCGGATATTTCGACGCCTTCCGGCTCTCGAGCCACTGCTGATACTCTGCTTCATTCGGTTTACCGTCTTCCGTCGGTTCCGCTCCAATGAAGAAATCCAGCTCGCCGCCAGTACTGCGTCCGATCCAGTTCCGCTGAAGCAGTTTGACGCTCTCCGGCCAATCCAGTCCTTCAAGCTCATCGGCCAGACGGTCTGCGTATGCCGTGATGCGAAGCATCCACTGACGCATCGGAATACGGATCACCGGATGACCGCCGCGTTCGCTCTTGCCATCGATGATCTCTTCATTCGCCAGTACTGTACCAAGGATCGGACACCAGTTCACCGGAGCTTCCTGCTGGTAGGCCAGACGATGGTCGTCCACGTACTGGCGGACCGCATCTTCACCTTCCGCACGTACATCTTCCGAGATCGGAAGCTCGGAGATCGGACGTCCCTTCTTCGACTCTGCATCGTACCAGGTATCGTAAAGCACGAGGAAGATCTTCTGCGTCCAGCGGAAATACTCAACGTCCGTCGTCGCGACTTCACGCGCCCAATCGTAGGAAAATCCGAGCATTTTCAGCTGACGGCGGAAATTCGCGACGTTCTTTTCAGTCGTGATCCGCGGATGGATCCCCGTCTTCTTCGCATACTGCTCCACCGGAAGACCAACTGCATCCCATCCCATCGGGTGCATGACGCTCACGCCGTTCATCCGCTGGTAACGGCACACGATGTCCGTCGCGGTGTAGCCTTCCGGATGTCCGACGTGCAGACCATTGGCACTCGGATACGGAAACATATCGAGAACGTACATTTTCTTCTCGCCCGGAAGACGCGGCGCAGCAAACGTCTCGTTTTCTTCCCAATACTTCTGCCATTTCGGCTCAATGACGGACGGATTATAGCGTGGCATGAATTCAATCTCCGCAACAAATACGCAAAAAAATCAAAAAACCAACTCCCCGGTCTCTCTCCGAAAACAGTCCCCTGTTTCCAGAAAAGCCGCAATTCTTCCGAAGAACGCCCTGAAACACGCTCCATCGGAGGGAGTGACTCCCAAAAATAAAATTTTCCATCAGCCGGCCCCCGCGCAGTCTACCCGACATTAGACCTCGGCAGATCGGCACAAACACTCGGCAGCACTTTGGATCAGGATCGGTCCCCATGGATCAAATGCTTTTCGATCAACGCAAAAATCTGCTTTCCAAGTTCCCGCTTGGTTCCATGAAGCTGTGCGATGATATCGCCCGGCCGAAGAAATATCTCGACTTCATTCTCCATGGAATCGATTGCCGACGGACCATTCAATACAAGAAGATCGCAGTTTTTCACGATCATTTTTCGCAAGGCGCGAAGACGCACATCATCCGTCTCCAACGCAAAACCAACGACCCACTGCGACTTCGTCTTCTCCGCACCCAAAGTCGCGATGACATCCGGCGTCTCGACAAAATTCAGCGTCAATTTATCGCCAGTTTTGGAGATCTTGTGCTTAGCCACCGTGCTCGGCTTGTAGTCGCACGGCGCAGCAACTCCGATCACACCGTCAAAATCCGGAAACCGTTTTTCGGCTTCTTCCAGCATCTCGTCCGTGGTCACGACCGACACGACCGAGGCTCCATCAGGATACGAAATCTCCACCGGACCCGAAATAATCGTCACTTCATGCCCGGCGTCCAGCGCAGCCTGAGCAAGTGCCGCTCCCATTCGTCCACTCGACGCATTCGAAAGAAAACGCACAGGATCAATGTACTGCCGGGTCGGACCGGAAGTCAAAAGAATTTTCGCCATGATTTCATTTAAAAGGAGGATGCCGAAGCGCCCTCCGTCTCTTTCCCGGGTCTTGACAGGATCTCACGCGACTCCGTTTCCAGGCCATGTTCAGGAAAACACGAAAATTTCCCAACACGGAATGATCAAAGGAAACACCTAGCGCAGAAGGAGCTCCTGGATCCGTTTAAAAATCTGTTCCGGTTCTGCCATACGCCCGGTTCCCTGCTCTCCGCAGGCTAAATGTCCGGACTCAGGGCCCACAAAGTGAACTCCGTCTTCCATCAGCTGACGCACATTGCGCTGGACAGAAGGTTTTTCCCACATCTGGCAATTCATTGCGGGAGCCAGAAGCACAGGACCGGAAAATGCAAGATAAAGCGTAGAAAGAAGATCGTCCGCAAGACCACAGGCTGCTTTCCCAAGAAAATTCGCAGTTGCCGGCGCAACACAGAAAAGATCTGCATTCCGGGCCGGCTCAATGTGCGGGATCGCATCACCACCCTGAAACATCTGGACAGAAACGGGACGTCCCGTTAATGCCTGGAAAGTCCTCGGGGCCACGAGATTCGACGCGTTCTGCGTCATGACGACAGACACGCCGCAGCCGCTTTTGACAAGACGACTGACGAGATCGCACGTTTTGTATGCCGCGATCCCGGCAGTCACTCCGATCAGGATCTCACGCTTCTCTTCCAACTCGCCAACTCCAGTTACATCGTGTCAAAATCTACCATGTCGCGCAGATCATCTTCTTCCACGGTGTGAAGTTCGTCCTTCATACTCAGATAGATTTTGTCCTGCTTGATCTCCGCGACTGCGATCTCAAGATTGCTGGCCCCCGGAAGATTCACGAGCGGCTGCGCACCTTTATTCAGCGCAACGAGACGTTTCTGGATCAGCGTCGTCAGCTTGAATGCACCGCCGACCTTCGCCTTCAAGTTCATGTCTCTCAATTCATCAATCATGTTTTTCTCCTCTTTCTTCTTCCTCACGGATAATTTCGCAAAATTCATTTACCGCCGCCGTCAGGTCTTCATTCACGACACGATAGCGATAGAATCCGGAACGTTCCATCTCATACTGCGCACGTGAAAGACGATTTCGGATCGCCTCCTCACTCTCCGTTCCGCGGCTGCGGAGTCTGGCTTCCAGGATCTCAAGAGACGGGGGAGCGATAAAGACCGTAATGGCATCCGGATAACGTGAAACCACATCTGCGGCTCCGTCCACATCGATCTCAAGCATGACCCAGCGTCCAGCTTCAAGATGTCCCTCGACTTCACTGCGAAGCGTACCGTACCAGACATTCCGGCCAAAAACTTCCTTGCACTCCACAAATCCGTCCGCGTCGCGCATTTTCTGGAATTCGTCGGGAGAAAAGAAATAGTAATCTACTCCATTTTTCTCCTGACCGCGAGGCAGGCGGGTCGTCGCGGAAACGCTCAGCTGCAGAGGCACAGACGACTGCTCAAGGACAAGGTCCCGAATCGTGGATTTCCCAACTCCGGATGGGCCGGAAAGGATAAGCAAACGGCCAAATTTACTCAATGTTCTGCACCTGTTCCCGAATTCGTTCAATGGAAGCCTTCATTTCGATCACTTCCCTGGAAATCTCAAAATCATTCGCTTTCGATCCGATCGTATTGACCTCACGGAAAAGCTCCTGCGTCAGAAAATCGAGTTTTTTGCCGGGAGACGCATCCTGACCAAGGATCATGCGAAACTGGGAAATATGGCTTTTCAGACGTGCGATCTCTTCTGAAATATCGCATTTATCCGTAAAAATGCCGATCTCCCGGATCACGTCCGACTGCTCGACCTCAACTCCCTGGGATTCCAGTAGACGATTCAGACGCTCAATGAGGCGTTCATTAAAAACTTTCACGACTTCCGGAGCACGCACGATCACCTGCTCCAAATGACTTTCGATCGTAAGGAGATGCGAAAGCAGATCTTCCGAAAGAGCCTTCCCTTCCCGAACACGCATCGCGATCAGTTTTTCAACAGACTGCGAAAGCGTTTCGAGAACCAGCGGAGCAAGGACGGACTCTTCACTTTCGGATGACGTATCCTGGATCACTCCAGGCAAAGAAAGGAGCGTCTGAAAATCGCTCCAGACCGCCTGCGAATCTCCGGAATCTGCTAACCAGCTGCGAAGCTGATCGCGGTAGGAATTCAAGAGAGGAAGGTTGATCTGGTAATTATCCGCCTGGCACGTACGCGTGATCTTCACATTCACGGAAACCGTTCCGCGGCTGATCGACTTGCGGATCTCTTCCTCGATCTGAAGTTCCAGTGCGCCAAGTGGTTCACTATAGCGCGGAGAGATCTTCAGATAGCGATTGTTGATCGACCGGATCTCTACAAAAACCGAGATACCGTCCCGTTCCAGACGAGCATCTCCATATCCTGTCATACTTTGCAGCAAGGGGCACCTCTTGATGGGAAAAATCAACCCGCAAGATCCCAATGCCGGGTCTTACGGGAAATCTGATTCCAGCTTATTCAGAAAATCAGCCCTGTACCGGAGCGGCCGGAGTTTCAGCGGCCGGGGCCGGAGCGGCTTCTACCGGAGCTGCCGGAGTTTCAGCGGCCGGGGCCGGAGCAGCTTCTACCGGAGCTGCCGGAGCTTCAGCGGCCGGGGCCGGAGCAGCTTCTACCGGAGCTGCCGGAGTTTCTGCGGCCGGGGCCGGAGCAGCTTCTACCGGAACTGCCGGAGTTTCAGCGGCCGGGGCCGGAGCGGCTTCTACCGGAGCTGCCGGAGTTTCGGCGGCCGGGGCCGGAGCGGCTTCTACCGGAGCAGCCGGAGTTTCAGCAGCCGGGGCCGGAGCAGCTTCTACCGGAGCTGCCGGAGTTTCGGCGGCCGGGGCCGGAACAGCTTCAACCGGAGCTGCCGGAGTTTCAGCGGCCGGGGCCGGAGCAGCTTCTACCGGAGCAGCCGGAGTTTCAGCAGCCGGGACCGGAGCAGCATTCAGGTCTGCGGGAAGTGCGGGAGCCTGTTCGGCAGCAGTGCCATCAAGCGTTTCGGGAAGAGCCTGCGGATCAGCAGGAGCAGCTTCCGTATTCGCCGGAGCAGCAGCTTCGGGCTTCTTGAAAGCAGCATCATCGACGACCGATTTTTTGCTGAGGTTGGAGAACCAGAAACAGGAAAAACCACAGGTCAAAATCCAGATGAAGGCAACGACGACGGTCACTTTCGTGAAAGTGTCGCCGGCTTTCGCACCAAACGGACTGGATCCACCGACTCCACCGAGTGCGCCCGCCAATCCGCCTCCCCGTCCTTTCTGGAGAAGAATCAGCAGAAGAAGGAACAGACTGAGCACCAGCATCGCCACAGCAAGCAAAAATTGAATCATATTCGTACCTGTTTTCTGACTAAAACTAAAATTTTAAAATCAACTAATTCATTTCACGAGACACGATCGTCCCGTGAAATGAATGCGCCAGAACCCAACATCCCTGAACCGGAGCTCCGGCAGATCTTGTTTGCACAAAATTAAATCCTGCGCTTATTTCGCAGCTTCAATGATCCCCATGAAATCATCCACTTTCAGAGCCGCACCGCCGATCAGGCCGCCGTCAATGTCAGCCTGGGCAAGGAGATCTTTGGCGTTTCCGGGTTTCATGCTTCCGCCGTACTGGATACGGACAGCGTCAGCGACTTCTTTATTGAAGCGGAATTCGATCAGACGGCGGATACCGGCGTGAACTTCTTCAGCCATTTCCGGGGTCGCGGTCTTTCCGGTGCCGATAGCCCAAACGGGTTCGTAGGCGATGACGACTTTTTTCATATCTTCCGCAGAAACGCCGGCCAGGGAGCCGAGGAACTGTTCCGCGTTGATGTCGAACGTCTGATCCGCTTCGCGCTGTTCGAGCATTTCACCGATGCAGAGGATCGGAGTCAGGCCGGCTTTCAGGACGGCGAGGAGTTTTTTGTTGGTCAGCTCATTGCTTTCACCAATGATATGGCGGCGTTCGCTGTGGCCGAGGATGACGTACTGGCATCCGACGTCCTTGAGCATCGCGACACTGATTTCGCCCGTGAAAGCACCTTTTTCTTCGAAATAGCAATCCTGGGCGCCGACGCCAATGTTGGTGCCTTTGAGGACCTGGGCGACCGCATCAAGATAGACGAACGGCGGGCAGACGGCGATATCGGCATAATCGACATCTTTCGCAGCTTCTTTCAGGCCTTCCACCAAAGCCACGGCTCCGGCACGATCCATGTTCATTTTCCAGTTACCAGCGATGAACGGACGACGCATTTCAAATCTCCTTTTCGAGAATTCCGAATTTCAAAAAAATTGCAATGCGCACTTCGGACGGGGTACGGATTCGCCCCCGCCGGAAGCGGACATAAAAATAACAGACCTGTATTTTACCATTCTATCTGATTCTGAGTAGGGGGACCGGCCAGTTTTTTCGCAACTTTCTCCATCTTTCTTTAAAATTTTTCAAAAAAATCGATCAAAACTGCACCCCCAGCTTAACGAGCCAACCTATTTTGCCGAAAGCAACTTTCCGTCTTTCAGTTTTCGATAAAGAGTCCGTTCACTGATCCCAAGCAGATTCGCAGCCTCTTCACGATTTCCGTTCGTATGTTCCAGCGTCACGCGAAGGAATTCCAGCTCCAGTTCTTCCATCGTTTTGCCGACGTACGACACCAACCCATCCCCAGAAGTTCCTCCGGGATTCCCGGAACCTGACGGCAAACAGATCACGGAACTGTTCCGACCGGTCGACTCACCGCCCTCAGACGTATTCTCTCCGGAGAAAGCCATTCCCGCCTCAGGATCCCCCGCTGCATTTTTCTTCTGCAGTGCCTTCGACTCCTGAAATCTCCGCAATTCCTCCATGGCCGCAGCCTCCGCAAGACGCCGTTCTTCCGCAGGTACGATCCCATCCAGTTCTTCCGGCAGATCATCCACATTCAGCAGGCCGTCGTAGTCCATCACGACCATGCTCTCCACCATATTGCGAAGTTGACGCACATTCCCTGGATACTCATACTGCGTCAGGTACTTTCTTGCCGCCGAAGTGATCCCACGGATCGGTTTCTGATGTTTTTCAGAGAAAAACTTCACAAAATAGTCCACCAGGACCGGAATGTCTCCAGAACGCTCCACAAGCGGCGGAAGACGGATCGCGACGACCTTCAGACGATGGTAGAGATCACTGCGGAACGTCCCTGCTTCGATCGCACCGGTCAGATCCCGGTTCGTTGCTGAGAGAAGGCGCACATTCACCTTGATCGGTTCATTCGAGCCGACGCGTGTGATCTCACTTTCTTCCAAAACTCGCAGCAGCTTGATCTGAGTCGCCATCGGCATATCGCCGACTTCATCCAGAAAAAGCGTCCCGCCGTTCGCATACTCGATTTTCCCCATACGGTCCGAAATCGCTCCGGTAAAGGCCCCCTTCACGTGCCCGAAAAGTTCGCTTTCCAGCAAATTGTCGCTCAAAGCAGCACAATTCAACCCCACGAACGGCTTGTTTTTCCGCGGACTGTTCTGATGGATCGCCTGGGCAATGAGTTCCTTCCCCGTTCCAGTCGCCCCCTGGATCAGTACCGTTGAATTCGTCGGCGAGACACGGCGCAGCTTCTCAACGATCGAACGCATCTCCGGACTGTTGCCGACCAGTTTCTCAAACCCGAATTTCTCATCCAGGCGGGACAGAAGCTCCAGATTCGTCCGTTTCAGCGAGGCACTTTCCGCCCCCTTCTCCGCAACGGCACGCAGCTGTTTCAGATCAAGCGGCTTCAGAAGATAATTAAACGCCCCCTGCTGCATCGCACTGACTGCCGAAGGCACGCTCCCATGCCCTGTCATGATGATGACCGCACAGTTGGGGAGCGATTCCCGCGCATGATTCAGGACCCCAAATCCATCGACACGATCCATGATCAGATCCGTAAAGATCACATCATAGTACCCGTTGGTGATCTTCTCGATCGCTTCTTCGCCGGAAGTCGCGATCTCCGTCACGTATCCGACTCTCGAAAGCCCATACGCCACGATCTCCGCGTGCTCCCGCTCATTATCCACCACCAAAACTGTAATCGAAGACGGCGTCATTTTCCTGTTCCCCTTTCCCTGTTTCCGATCCCTCCAGCATCCGAAAACCGCGTGCCAGCCTTCCATTTATGGGAGACTCTGCCGTACGATTCCAGAGCATCAAATCAGCCTTTCAGACCAGATCTTCCGGACAAAATCGAGTCTCGGACATCTATTCCAGGTCCTGACTCCGGATCTCCATCCGCACTCCAGACCCCGATTCCGAATCCGACCGCTCTTCCTCTTCCAGCTCACGCCGAAGCTGCTCCAAAACATCCTCTTTCCCAGAACCGATCATTGCCGGAGCAGGAAACCGCATCGTGAATTTCGTCCCGCGGCGCAGCTCACTCTGCACTTCCAGGATCGCACCGTGTGCTTCGATGATCTTCCTTACCGTCGGCAGACCAAGACCGAAACCGTTGCTCTTCGTCGTGTAGAACGCATCGTAGAGCTTTTCCAGCGTCTGTGCATCCATTCCGCATCCATTGTCGATAAGATCCAGCGCCACGCCGTCCGGGACCAGGTACGTCCGAACCAGCAGCTGACCACCATCCTTCATCGCAGCTTCCGCATTGTTGATCAGATTCCAAAGAACGCATCCAAACGCATTTTTATCGAGCTGGATCGGAGGCAGTTCCGGTGCCAGAAACGTCAGGATCTCAATATTTTTCTGCTTCGCCTTCTCCTGATAGAAATCAAGGATCGAACGCACCTCTGCATTCAGATCGCTCGGAGCCGTTTTGATCGCCGGAGCCTTGGCAAACATCAGAAACTGATTCAAAATACTCTCAAGACGCCGACACTGCGTCACGACAGTCCGCGCCATGTTCAGCGTCCTGCGCTCGCGCTCTGTTTCCGGCTGATCCAGATCCTCCGTCAGGACCTCCATCGTCAAACGGATCGTCGAAAGAGGACTCTTGATCTCATGCGCCAGTGCTCCCGCAAGCCGGGCAATTTCCGTGTACTCGTCGATCAGACGCTGACGAGACTTTCCACTCGCATTTTCCTGCATCAGAAAACTCCATAAAGAAAACGCCTGCAATATCCTCGCAGGCGTTTCCCAAGATCCCTTGCGAAGAGAAACTACTCTTCAATCTCACCGCGTTCGATCATCACCGCTTTACGGCTCAGCTTCACACGGTCCTGTTCATCAATGTCGATGACCTTGACGTCCATGACGTCGCCAATAGCACAGACATCCGAAACCTTCTGAACGTAACCGCTGGAAAGCTCGCTGATATGGCACAGACCATCGCGCCCCGGAAGGATCTCGATAAATGCGCCAAAATCCTTGATGCTCGTCACGCGGCCGCGGTAAATACGCCCGATCTCGACCGTTGCGGTCAGCGCATCGACCTGATTCATGGCATCCTGCGCACTATCCAGATTCGAGCTGGAGATGAGGACCGTGCCGTCTTCTTCGATGTCGATCGTCGCACCAGTCGATTCCTGGATCGCACGGATCGTTTTACCGCCCGGACCGATCAGAAGACCAATTTTGTCCGGATTGATCTTAGTACGGAGAAGACGCGGAGCCCACTCAGAAATTTCCGTACGAGGACGCGGAATGGAACGAAGCATCGTACGCAGGATCTGAATACGGGCCTCACGGCTCTGGGCCATCGTGGCGCGGATCATCTCGTTCGTGATCCCGTCGATCTTCAGGTCAAGCTGAATGCCCGTGATGCCGTTCTGCGTACCGGCAATCTTGAAGTCCATATCGCCATAGTGGTCTTCGTCACCAATGATGTCCGTCAGGAGGGTCCATTTTTCATTACTCTCCTTTACCAGACCGACCGAGATGCCCGCGACCGGATTCGTGATCGGAACACCCGCATCCATCAGACCAAGCGTCGCACCACAGACCGACGCCATCGAACTGGAACCGTTCGATTCCAGGATGTCGGAGATGATGCGGATCGTATACGGGAAATCGGCAGACGGCGGGATGACCGGATTCACACTGCGTTCCGCAAGCGCACCGTGCCCAAGCTCACGACGGCCGGGGCTGCGGATCGGACGGCATTCACCGACGGAATAGGACGGGAAATTGTAGTCCAGCATGAATTTTTTGCTGTACTCTTCAAAAAGACCGTCAACACGCTGTTCATCGCGCGCCGTACCAAGCGTCACGGTAATGAGTGCCTGCGTTTCACCGCGCTGGAAGACTGCAGAACCGTGAACTCGCGGAAGAACGCCCGCTTTGCAGAGCAGAGGACGGATCTCTTTCAGACCACGGCCATCCGGACGGCAGCCGCTGAGGATCTGGTCGCGGACGACCTTCTTTTCAAGCTGTTCGAGGACCTGCTCCAGACGATTCGGCAGGATCGCACCTTCCGCTTCCGGATCCGGGATCATTTCAGCAGCGATCTTCGCTTTCAGAGCATTCACCGCTTCCGCACGTTCCAGCTTGCCGACCGTGTGCTTCGCTTCATAGTAGGCATCATAATACTTCGTCTTCACGACTTCGAAAAGTCCGTCATCTTCCGGGATCGCGTACTCACGCTTGACCGGAGCGACCTTTTCGATGAATTCACGCTGAAGAGCCAGGATCTCGCGAATGCACTCATGCGCCGCTTCGATCGCTTCCGCCATCGGACCTTCCGGCATCTCATCCGCAAAACCTTCGATCATCAGGATCGATTCTTCGTTTCCGGAGACGACCAGGTCAAGATCACTTTCACACAGTTCATCCTGAGACGGGAACGGGATCAGACGGCCCTCAACACAGGCGAGACGAACAGAAGCGATCGGACCAAGGAAAGGAAGGGGAGAGATCGAAAGTGCAGCACTCGCACCATTCATCGCGAGCATATCGCCGTCATGCTGACGGTCACTGGAAAGAACTGCAGCGCAAACCTGGACTTCATCACGGAACCAGGAGGGGAAAAGCGGACGGATCGGCCGGTCGATCAAACGCGCGGTCAAAGTTTCTTTCAGATTCGGACGCCCTTCACGCTTCACAAAACCGCCGGGAAATTTACCCGCAGCCGCAACACGTTCGCGATAGTCGCAGGTCAGCGGAAAAAAATCCTGTCCAGAAACAGATGAGCCAGAAGTACAGGCAACCAGAACGATCGTATCCCCATATCCTACCAGACAGCTGCCTGCCGCCTGTTTTGCCAGTTCCCCAGTTTCAAACCAGAGCAATTCCTTACCGATTTTCTTCTCAACACGTATTTTTTTTGATTCTGCTTCCAACATTTTCTTCATTCTTTCTTCGTCTATTGACTCGACACAAGGTGCACCGCAATTCACCGCCAAACAACAAGAAACAGAAAACAGGACACGGGCCAGAGGCCCCATTCCGGCTCCCACCCCGAATCCTGACTCTGTCTACACCTGCACAAGCCGCCCCACCCCAAGGGATCAAACGGGGACGAACAAAATACAGCGCACCAACCAGTAAATTATTTACGAATATTCAGCTTCTGGATCACATCCAGGTAACGCTGCGCGTCAACACTCTTGAGGTAGTCCAAAAGACCACGGCGCTGGCTGACGAGGCGGAGAAGGCCGCGACGGCAGGAGTAGTCCTTTTTGTGCGAATTCATGTGCTCAGTCAGGGAGTTGATACGTCCCGTCAGAAGCGCGATCTGCACTTCGGAACTGCCAGTATCATTGGCACTGCGTTTGAAGTTCTGGATTGTTTCC
Organism: Thermoguttaceae bacterium; assembly: GCA_017939795.1. Classification (GTDB taxonomy): domain Bacteria; phylum Planctomycetota; class Planctomycetia; order Pirellulales; family Thermoguttaceae; genus RGIG3701. The sequence continues at coordinate 60,659 of JAGBAA010000098.1, read as the reverse complement.
TGTTTGGTTTCTTTCGTGATAGACATTTGTTTTTGCTGTTCCTTTTTTCCACGTTTAAGGCATCTTGCCTTCGTGAAACAAATAAATTACTACATTCTTACGTTGAACCCAATACAAAAAATGTAAGCACATTATAGCAAACTCTTGCGTTTTGGGAAGGGGGGGATGGGGCATCTTTTGTAAATTATTCCAATTTTTCGCAATTTTCTCTCACTTTTTGCTCCAGAGAATCTCAATCTTGCCGTAAAAGACCAAATTCATTTTCCATATTCCAGCCATTTTGCCCACTTTATTATCGAATTTTCCCTCCAGGATCCTTATTTCTTAAAATAAGTCAAAAATTTCTCAAAAAATTTCAGACGTCCCCCTTTTATGTTCTGCTGTTTTCCTCTATAATCAGTTCCAACGCGGCGTGTGTCGTGCCGTGTATTCGATGATCTATCCCTTTAAAACATGAGGTTTTTCATGATTCGCACAGTATCCCAAAATATTCCAGCAATCACATTTTCTCTCTTCCTGATCCTCTTCGGCGGCATACTGTTCCTGACATCTGGCTGCTCCAAAGCTCCGGAAACGCCCGCTACGATGAGCCGAGCCGATTTTCTTGCGATCGAAATTCAGGAAGTAGAAGCCAGTATCGCCCGTCGTGAAGCCCAGTATCAGGAAGAACGCGCCCAGCTCGAAGCGGCCGGAGACAAGAAAGCCGTCAAGAACCTGGACATTGCGAACCGCAGTATCGAAGTTGATAAAAAGAATCTGGAACGCCTGAAGAAAGAGCAGGAAAAACTCGCGAAAGAAGGCGGTGCAGAAACTCCGGCAAAATAAAAATATCCCCGGCTTGCGTTTCGGCGAAAAATGGGAAATTTCGACGAAACGCACACTTTTTTAAAATTTTTCAGTTCCCCCCCTTGACAAAAAATGAAAATCGGCTAAACTTTAGTCATCATGCGAGAGTAATTCAGTGGCAGAATGCTAGCTTCCCAAGCTGGACGTCGCGGGTTCGAATCCCGTCCCTCGCTTTTAGAAAGGTCTAACAGAAATTTCTGTTTGGCCTTTTTTCAGGTCTTGATTGAAGTATTGATGCGGTCGGCAGCCTGGTACGATGTGCGATTTCATTTCTGTTGCGTTTCCGAAACGTCTTCTGAAGGAATTTCTGTCGCTCGCACCGCGGAAGATGGTCGATCAGCTCAATGAAAATCCTACGATCGCCAAAGCTCTTCCACAGGATTGGATGCAGATTTTTCTTGTTCGCTCAAGCTGTTCCTGCGGAATGTTTTATTCAGAAGACGAACTGCATTCAGACATACCGACCAGAAAAAACCGGGAACTTCTGCGCCGAAAATACGAAAAACGAAACTGGCCCCCTGCCCGGATCGAACGTGCACTGGCGTCCAGATTCGCAAACTCGCAGAACACTGACGCACCGCAAAACGACCGGCAGGCTGGATTTGAACCGAAGGTCCGGGAACTCATTGCGAAGTTCGCGAAAAAACACCATCCGATCTCGATCCTGGTCCATTTCTACAGCGGCTCGCTCGTTTCTGAAAAATTCACGATCGAAAAACGGCTCACGCTTCCCGCGTCGGAATTCATATCCACCGACCGCGCATCTCAACGGGATGTGCTCTACACGATCGTTCCGGATGGGAACTGAAACAAAGGTTTCTTTTTCCTTTTCCATAAGTTTTCACGTTCGCCTGTCATTTTAACTGCAGTTTCAGTGCAAGAGCGTCCGGCGAAAGATCCCGGAGCAAATGTACCTTCTTCCCATCTTCAGGAAAGTCCGCACAGTCCGCCATGCCGTAAATGACCGAGAGGAAGAAACATCCTGAAAGCAGGCTGCTTCTCCCTCTCGATGATTCTTCAGAAACTGGATCTTTTAAAGCGATCCAATCGAATTTAGAGGATCCATCCGTCGCGGTATTCGACCGTGATGAGGTCGTTCGCCGCATCGCAGTTGGTCACGCGCATATTGTCGGCGTCCCAGTTGAGTTTCTGCCCAACACGGTAGGAGACCGTTCCGAGCAGAACCGTTTCGGTCAGACGGCCGGAGTAGCCGAATTTGCACGTGCAGGCTTCCGGTTTGTTGTCGCGGATGGCCTGAAGCCATTCTTTGTGATGGCCGATGGAATCCGGGATCCACGGTTTCGGAGCCTGGAAACCGGCGTATTTGTCGGCCGGGTAGAGCTGATGGGTAGTGTAATCCGCGAAGAGGATCCCCTTATCGCCGACGAAGAGCACGCCGGCACCGCGATATTTAATGTTATGCTCTTTCATGAATTCGACCGGGCCGCAGCCTCCTCCATCATACCACGTCAGCGTGCAGGCGGGGTACTTCTCGCCGCGGGCAGCGAAGGTAAACTTCACCGTCAGCTTGAGCGGGCAGCCTTCCGCGTTGACCGCAGGACCGCTGATCGGTTCGGCCGTGAGGCAGTCGCGCAGTTCCAAAGCCCAGAACGGCAAGTCCATGTAGTGGCACGCCATGTCGCCCATCGTTCCGTTTCCGAATGCCCACCATTTACGCCACTGCGCCGGAAGATAGCACGGATGGTACGGTCGGTATTTCACCGGACCGAGCCAGGAATCCCAATCAAGCCAATCCGGAACGGCCGGCGTGTCGGTCGGATTTTTGAAATCGGCCGGATGTCCCCAGCCTTTACCGCACCAGACGTGAATATCGGTCACTTTGCCGATCGCACCGGACTGCACGAGTTCCACAACACGGCGATAGTTTCCGCCGGCGTGGATCTGCGTTCCCATCTGCGTGCAGACTTTCTTTTCTTCCGCGACTTCCTCCATGACGCGGCATTCACGGACGTCGTGAGCCAGCGGCTTTTCCGTATAGCAGTGGAGGCCCATGCGCATCCCCATGACGCTCGGAGCGGCATGCGTGTGGTCCGGCGTGCAGACGCAGACGGCATCGAGGTCCTTCACCGTCTCAAACATTTTGCGGTAGTCGGTAAATGTCTGTGCATTCGGATTCACTTTCTTGCAGCGGTCGAGATTCCGGCGGTCCACATCGCAGATCGCGACGACGTTTTCGCCCTGGATCTCCATGAACGTGGCCCATCCGCGGCCGCAGGGACCGACCATCGCCATATTCAGTTTCGAGCTGGAATTCGGATCCTGGCAAAATGCAGGAACGCTTACCAGAGAAGACGCACCAAGCACCGCGCCGGTACGCAGAAAATTACGTCGGTTGGTTTTCATATTTTTTTCCTTTCATACTGTGGAAGGAGGAAGGGAAGGATCAACGCAGGAGTCCGCATCAAGAAACGAAACTCCCATTACGCTGATTATAAAATAATCGGCCGAAAATAAAAAGGGGGTCCCCCGCAAAAGAGGCAAAGAAAAGCGATTTTCTCTGCATTCTGCTTAAAAAAACCACCAAATCACCGAAATCTCTTTCACTCATGGAGTCCGGTCAGCGATCGGCACGACACCTGACGGGAAAAACGAGGCCTGACGGTCTGGATCCCGCCAGGCAATTTCAACCACAGCAGGCTACTCGAGCCACGGGAAGACTTTTTCGCCCTTGCGCTGGAGCTCGCACTCGTCGTACGCACCGTAAAAGTCGCAGTTATTGTCCATCCAGACCGTGAAGCGGTAAAGCTCTTCCTCCGTGAGTTTCAGACCGTAGTGCGGAGCTTTCAGGATACGGAACAGATCGCTGCGGTTCGAGCCAAATTTACCCGGGAAGGTTTGCGGTTCCGTCCATGCCGCGTCGTCATAGTAGAAGCAGAAGCGTCGGAGAGCCTCGTACGACGGCGAGAAATGCCCAGTCTTCGTATCGTCGCGCAAATCAAGTTTCGCAGCTTTCTGCGCCTGGTCGGGAGTCAGTCCGGAAGATTCCGCCAAAACGCTCGCCGCTCCGCCGTGGCAGGAAACACATTTCGCGTCAAGGACCGGCTGGACAAGACGGACGAAGTTCAGCGGATTCGTCCCGTCCACATCCGGCTGAATGGTGCTCGGAGCACGGCGCATGGCCTGCGGAACCCGCGGACGTGAGGTGATCGCACTGTGGCGTTCCTCATGGCATCCCTGGCAGGTGAGCTGCTCGCCGGCATGAACGTACGTGGCGGAACGCATTCCCTGAACCGCGACGCCGTTTTCATCCAACGCCTGGAAGTAGACCGGAATGTCGATCGGAAGGTTGAAGTACGCGCTGCCGTCCTCTTCGACCGGAACAGTACCGAGGATCCGGCGCGCGCCTTTCTGATTTCCGTAGCCGATGGCCGGATTGTGCGCGTAGGGATTCGTTTTCGGAAGGAGCTGCACGATGCGCAGACTCTTGATCTTCGCCGGCGTACCGTCTTCAGAAGTCGTCAACGGGAACTTCGAATCGTACACGTTGATCAGCCCCACAGGAGAAACCGGAGAGATCGACGCCGGATCTACAGAAACCGCCTGTTCCCCAGGAGCCAGCGGCTTGCCGACGGCCGTCAGATGCGGGACGATGGTCTGACGCGCTCTCGGACGGATCGGCATCGCGTCACGGCAGGAGATCTTCGGATCGCGGTAAAGAAGCGTCCGGTTCCCATAGCAATCGAGAAGGTAAATGCCGAAATTGTTTGCCTCGCCCGCGTCGGAACGGGAGAACGGATCGTAGACGCAGAGGTAGAATTCCTCGCTCAGCGGCCAGCAGGTACCGTAATTCGTCGGATCTTTGTGCGGCTGAAGCTCGGACTCCATGAAGAGCTGGTCCGGGGTAATTCGTTTGACCTGTCCGGGCTGGTTGGAGTCGGGAACGTTCGGGTCGATGAGGATGAGCGAGCCGTAATGCTGCGCATGATGCCCCGTCGCAGTAGCCGTCAGACGTCGGGAACCGGGGATCGGGTGAATGTCGCATTCAAAGTGCGGGCGGTTCTGCTGGATCCGGTCGTAGTTCCCCTGAAGCACACGCGGATCGCGTCCATCGGGCGTCGTGATCCACGGATGGTGCGCCTGAGAGAAACCGCGGTCCACATAGTCCCACCGCGTGTAGATGACCATCCCGTTGTGGTCGATGTCCGGCTGCCATTCGTTCGTCTCATGCGGCGAAAGCATCACGATGTCGCTTCCGTCACGCCGGCAGGAATGCAGCGTATAGCACGGGACCGGCCGCCCATGGCAGCGTCCGTAGCCTCCGCGCCGCTCGGAAATGAAGATGATCCGGCCGTTCGGCAGATAGCACGGATCCAGATCGTTGAACGCTCCTTCCGTCAGCTGCGTCAATCCGGAAATGGACCGCGTTTCCGGGTCGAATTCCGCACGGAACATATGGTACGTATTTTCGGGAGTCCACTGGTAGGTATGGCGCGGCTGTTTCGCATCCGTAGCGCAGAAGAGGATCTCCCGCGCATCGTAGTCCAACTCCGGAGAGAGAAACGCCCACGTCGAGTCAAGTTCCGTCCCGGCATGCTGGCCTTCCGCGACCTTTACCCCTTTCGTGAGGTCCACGACTTCCGGTTTTTCGCTGAACGCATTCTTCAGAACAAAAAGTCCGCCCCCCTGCCGACCGTGGAAACCAAAGAACTGGTCGCACATATGGTTTCCCTGCATCTCGGGTTCCGGCATATAGTGCCGCTTGATGAAAAGGAGGTCCGTGAAGTTCAGAAGCGGGTTTTTGAACGCGATCCGTTTTCGCAGGTCGGTGACTTTCGCGAAAATCTCCTTTCGGCGTGCGATCTCTTCGACCGGAGTTTCATTTTCCGCTTTCGTCAGCGTTTCCAGTTCTGCTTTTTCTTTCGAAAGATCCGGCGCATTCGGGAACGAACCAAGTTTCTCGACCAGCGGCGTCAGACGGCGCAGGACGATGTCCAGCGGGTCGCGGTCCGAATCGAAAAGCGTCGCGGCCGGGTGAAATGCTTCGTCTTTCGCGTTCTGGCGCATTCCGGACTGGATCAGACGGGAAAGAGAGAGCCACTCGCAAGCATTCTCGTTCATCCGGTCGATCGGGTTTCCTTCGTCGTCCATTCCGACCGTCAAAAGCATCGTGTACGGCTTTTTCCCGCCGCGATAGTCGATCTTCACCTCGATCCAGTCCTGGTGATCGTGCCCGTAGCCGTCAGGAAGCGTGTCGCAGACGAGACGGACGAAGGGCTGGCCGGAAAGGTCAACACGGAAAGATTTCGCCTGCTCTTTACCGCGCATTTCTCCAGAACGCCAGAGAACTCCCGTCTTTCCGTAAATCAGGAATTCGGCATGGCCCTGACCGTTGGTCTCGTCGTCGATCCCGACCCGGCCGGAGATTTCCGTCCCGCATTTCTCCGGAAGCATGATGAAGATCTCGCCCGGCGCATGATGTCCGACTCCGCGGGTGATCTTCTCACCGCAGACGATCAGTTCATTGCCGTCAACCGTCCGATTTGCCGCAGTCTGTTTCCAGCCGCAGGTCGTCTGGGTGAGATCCAGCTCATCAAGCCAGACCGTCTCCGCACGGACCATACCCACTGCGGAAAGAGACCAAAGCAAAGAAAGAATCAGGGAAGAAAAAAGGGAACGAGACCGGAACGCATGGAACATCCGGCAAGGGGAGGGATTTTTGAACATGACGCACACTCCTGAAATGGTTGGCTGGTCAGGCCGGATACATTCCCGGCTCATCGTGTCCCATTATACACAAAATCGTCCGAAAAGTCAAAGGGATTTTTGAACATTGAAGCTGGAAATTCAAATTTTTTTATTTTTCACAGCTCGAAAGGCCTTCCAGTACGTTCTATTTTCCCAAGAAAGGCCTCCCAAACCATAAAAAGCCTGAACATCAACTCCCGCGGAGCAGACCGCCCCTCCTGAAGAGGCGCTTTTATGCGTTTGCTCCCGACGCTGCACCAAACCACAGAACTAGGGACGCTGCACAGTCAATGTACCGGTTTCGTCAAATCCCAAAATCAGGATCTCTCCCGTTTCCGGCTGATGCTCAAAGATCCATCGATTCAGCTTCTTTTCCAGCCGGTCTTCCAAAAGTGTGCGGATACGCCGACCGCCGTTTTTGATGTTCTGCGGCTGCGTCATCGCATCCTGCACAAACTGGAGGATCGACGGCTCAAACTCAAGGATCAGACCGCGTCTTTCCTGCGCGGAAGTCTTGAGCATCTGAAGGAATTTTTCGCCAATGGAACGCACAAAACCGGGGCGCAGCATGTCGAACACGATGATGTTGTCGCCAAACCGGTTCAAGATTTCCGGACGTTTCAGCACATGCACAAAATGGTCGCGCACTTTTTCAAGAAAATGTTTCCGTACGTAATCTTCATAGCCCGGTTCTTCATCCGAAACACGCCAATCCTGCGCATTTCCAGCGTCGGTAAACAGAGAATCTGCCCCGATATTGCTCGTGAATATGATGACGGACTGTGAGAAAAATGCCGTCTGTCCCTTACTGTCGGTGAGGCGTCCATCTTCCAGGATCTGGAGGAATTTGTCCATCACCTGACCGTGCGCCTTCTCGATCTCATCAAAAAGCAGCAGACTGAAAGGATTCTCGCGCACAAAGTTGGTAAGCTGCCCCCCTTCCTCGTAGCCGACGTAACCCGGAGGGGAACCGGTGAGTTTTTCCGCAGCGTGCGACTCGGAGTACTCGCTCATGTCGAAGCGGCGCAGGCGCGCTTCGTCACCGAAGATCAGTTCCGCGAGTGCCTTAGCCAGCTCCGTTTTTCCGACGCCGGTAGGTCCCACAAAAAAGAAAACACCCTTCGGTTTTCCGGATTGCCGGGTCGACGGCGACATCGTGACGCCGACCGTCGCGCTGATGAGCATCTCCACGATCGCATTCACCGCTTCCGGCTGTCCCTTCACCCGCTTCTCGATGCTTGCACGGGCGTCCTGGATCTTCCCGCGTCGGTCTCCAGAATTGAATTTTTCCCACGGATCCTCTTTTTGGCCGTAGCGGTAGAGAGAGATCAGCTTACGCAGCTCGCGCGGCTCATCGACCGGGTCTTCCTCACTTCGATTCGCCAATGCGCCAAGTGCCATGAGGTCCCAGAGCGTCAGTCCCTGCGTCTGATCCACGAACGTCTGCACGTACTCACTGCGCTGGGTTTCCGTCAGTGACGAATTTCGCGTGAAGACTCCCAGGAATCCGTCGATGAACTGCCTTCGTTCCTCATCCAGCGGACTGGGGATCCGGATGAGCGCAAGGAGCGGATGCTCCTGGTAGAGCCACGCCGGAACTGCGGAAAGCCGTGACGCAACGAGGATCAGCGCATTCCGCCGGCCGGAAAACCCTTCCTGACGGATCGTCGCGGCTTCGATCAGGATCTTTTTCAGATGAAGGAGGTACTCGCGTTCCGAACGGCTCTGACGCCGCGTGTCGTCGAACAGTTTGTCCGAGAAATGGACCACAACGGCCGTCGAGACCTGATCCTGCGCCAAAACGCGCCGCAATTGGGGAATCGCATCCTCTGCATTTCGGCTTCGCGACGCAAGGCTTACAGGGACCGGCGTACTCTCCCGTTCGCCGCCATTTTCGCCGGCTCCGCTGTTCCCGCTCCCAGCGTTCCCCGGCACTCCGGAATTTCCCGGCACTCCGGAATTTCCCGGCACTCCGGAATTTCCCGGTACTCCGGAATTTCCCGGTACACTGCCAGGATCTCCAGCCGATCCTTCCGGTTTTCCTGTTTCCCGGCCTTTGCGGCTGAAAAGGGAACTGCGTGCAGCATCCCGCCGTTTCTGGCTCGCAAGCTCAAACTCGGCAGCCAGTTTTTCCGCACGCGACGTAATGTACGAGCCAGTTTCCACACGCGCTTCCGGCGGCACCGCGGAACCATCCCGAGAAACTCCGCCTCCCATTCCGGAACCTCCGAAAGACGCTCTTTCCCCAAGGTTTCCGGTACAGTTTTCCGGACTAAGTTCCGTACAGTTCCCATTTCCGTCAAGAAGATTCAGCAGGACCGGATCCATACGTTCCGGGATCGCCGTCCGCATTCCGTCCGCCAGATCGTAATGCACGACAAGCTGGTACTTTTGCGTCAGGAAGTAGTGGTTCAGACACTGCGCAAGCAGAGCCGTCCGCGGCCGCGCTTCATCCAGCAGGTAACGGTCATCCACGTTCCCGTAAAGCAGAACGTGCTTTCCCCGTTCCAGCTGAGCGTGCATTTCATCCCGCCAAGTCGAAACTGACGATTTTCTGCCATTCAGGTCATTCATTTTCTGCTCCTTTTTGAATCCGCTTTATTCCTCCGCCAGCGTACGGTCCACAGTATCCGGAAGCTCCATCGCTTCCCGCGCAAGATCCGTCGGCGGCTGATCTTCCCACTGGATCTTCCCCATCAGGATCCCGTGCTTCTCCAGCAGACTGTGCAGATGCTTCAGCTGACGTTCCGCCTCATCGCAGGTGCGGAATTCCTGCCCGTTGACCGTCTGCTGCGGCATCGGGAATCCGTCGACCGCGTAAAGGACTGGCTCACCGGCATCATGCGCAAAGCGCACATGGATCGTCTTCCCCTCCGGACGCGACGCCGTCAGAATGAGACCGGAAGCCGGATTTTCTCCATCCTCCAATTCCGGCTCGCCCATCGAAAATCCGAGCTGACGGAATTCTTCCTGAAACCGCGACACGATATTCTGCCGTTTCTGCTCATTTTCATGAACACGGCGGACCGCCTCCGCGATACGCTCCATCTCAAGCCGCCATTCTGAGATCAGTTCCTCCACGAGCTTCAGATCTGCGGGTCTCGCCTCCCAAGCTCTTTGGATCGCTTCAAACTCAGCCTCTTTCTGCGCGATTTCATCCTTCGCCCAACGGCGTACCGCCGGCTCATCCCACCACGAGAACCAAAGATCCCGTTCCGCATCCAAACGTGTCCGGATGGCCTCCCAGCGTACGTTCCAGGAGTTTACTTTCGGCATGACGTCCCCGATCGCCTGATCCAGAAATCCCTGAAGCCGCTCCAGTTCTTCGTCAAAATCCGCACACTGCCGGTTCTGGACCTGACGAGCCAGGGTATTCTTCCGGCGTTCCAGTTCCGCCGCCTTTTCCGGAGCAAATGTTCTCCAAAGCGTGTCCGGCACCTGATTCTCCAGACGCTCCTGAATTTTTTCCAACCTCTCCATCTGAAAAACAGTCTCCCGAAAGGCTTCCATCGCCAAACGCATCCGGCTCACAGACTGCGCAAAACTCTCAATGCTCTGCAGACGGCACTGTGTCTGCATCTGTGCCAGTTCCCTCTCGAATTTCTCTGCCGTTCCAGACATAGCAGGCAAACGGTCCGGCGAAAAATCCGCGTTCTCTTTACGCCACCATGCCAAATGCTCCGCCAGAAGCTCTTCATTGGCCTGGACTCTCTGCTCCCGTTCCGCTTCATCCTGCCCCAGCTTCGTTTCCAGAACCGCAAAAAGCTCCTCCGCCTGAAGAAGCGCCGCAGATGCAGCCCGGGAATCATTCACCGCCAGCGCGTTCTTCAGATTCTCAAGCTGAACCATGAGCCGCTGACAGAATTCCGCATTTTTTCCTGCCAGAAACTGTCGATCCCACTGCTCCATCCCGGCGGAGATCTCCCGATACCGTTTCTGCTGATCCAGAAGAAGGCAAAATCCGCGCAGTTCCTCAAATCGCCCCTTCCAGATCTGGAGAAATCCCTGAAGTTCCTCCCCTCCCGGTAAGGTCCGGGCCTGCACTTCAAAAGATTCCAGATCAGCCAGCTGAACGGCACCCGGAAAAATATCGTGAAGCCGCGGACGCTCCCAAAGCTCCGTACGCGCCGACTCCAGCTCACGGAGCAGTTTCTCCCGAACGGCAAGCTGGTCCGTTAAACGCTCAAGGACTTTCTGCTGATTCCGGATCTTTTTCTGGACCCGGCGAGCATCTTCGTCCCACGCAGCTTCAGAAAGTTCCTGCCTGGCACCCTCCAAAATCAGAGGCATTTCTTTCAATTCCTCACCCCCGGTGAAACCATGCGTCTGAAACGCAGAATCCAGATTCCGGATCGTCTGTTCCTGAATTTCGATCTCCTGCCGTACCAGACCGCAGAAGATCGCCAGCCGTTCTTTGCGCCGTATCTCCGCCGCCTCACGGATCTGGATCTCCCGCAAACGCTCCATCTCTTTCCGTTCCGCTTCAAGACGCCTCTGTTCCGCCTCACTCAGATGCCAGTACGAATACTTCGGTGTGTCGCTCATTTTGCCTGCCTTCCGCATTCAGTTGAGTTCATTGAAAAGAAAATCCGGCAGCTGGAAACGAGACCGCATTCACTCGTGCTCTGCATACAGTACACTCACGGCACACGATACACGCTCTGCACACGGTACACACTCCGTTTCCCTGTCCGCAGTATTCCCCAGCCGCCAGCCAAAGAAAAGAAAAAATCACGTTCCCAATATCCTGACCGACATGGAAAGGTCTCCATCCCGAGTCAGGACATCGCGAACTTCAACTTACCCGATTTCCGGATGCTTCCACGGCGCACGATACGGCCGGGCGAGCAGTTTGTTGGCTTCCGGATTGTTTTTGACGCAGATATTTTCCGGATCCCATTCCAAAGTCGCGCCGTCCATCGCCAACGAAACGTTCGCCAGGATGCAGCAGGATGCCGAAATGTACCCTTCCTCAATATCCGAGACCGGACGGCCGCGGTCCACGATGCGTGCGAGGAAGTTCCACATATGCGCACGGTTCGCGCCGGCGACGTAGACTTCCAGACCGGGTTCCGTCTCGTCTGACGGGTAGCGGTCGAATTCCTTCGCGGCATTGACCATCTGCCAGGGCTTCCCATAGTATTTGAAGTCGCACGCAGTAGAATTCGCACGCAGTTTCCCGTTCGTCCCCAAGATCTCCGTCGCCCAGTACAGACGGCGGTCTTCCACTTCGCCCCAGGCCCGATGATGCCATTCCATCGTCATGTTTTCGAAATCGAAACGTGCGGACTGCGTATCCGGGATCGTCGTCGTGCTGTCCGGGAAACCATAGCGTCCGCCATTCGACGTGATCCGCTTCGGCCAGCCAAGATTCAGGAGCCAGCGCGCCATATCCAACATATGGACCCCCATGTCGCCGACCTGCCCGTTTCCATAGTCCATGAACGAACGCCATCCGCGGCGCAGTGTCCGATAGTACGGTTTTTTGGGCGCAGGACCAAGCCAGAAATCGAAATCCAAATATTCCGGCGGCGTTTCCGGCTGCATGATCGCACTCTGACGCCGTCCGTGCATACAGTACGTATTCACGTAGTGGACCGTGCCGATCTCTCCGGAGTCCAGGTAACGTTTTTTCGCATCGACCAAAATCGGCGTACTGCGGCGCTGCATCCCGACCTGAACCACCCGGTTCAGACGACGGGCCGTCTTCCACATTGCAGCACACTCAATGACGTCCACCCCGATCGGCTTCTGAAGGTAGACATCACATCCGGCTTCCATCGCGGCGATCGCCGGCAGTGCATGCCAGTGGTCCGGAGTCCCAATGAGGCAGACGTCCAGTTTCTCATTCGCCAGCATTTCCCGGTAGTCGCGGTACAGATTCGGCACCTTCTTCGAGGCCTGACGCTCAGCGACCAGGCGACCGGCTTCTTCAAGGATCTGTCCGTCCACGTCGCACAGTGCCGCGACTTCGACCTTTTCGCCGCCGCACTGAATGAGCCGAAAAACGTCACTCTTGCCGTACCAGCCGGTCCCGATGACGCCGGCGCGGATCGGTTTGCCTTCCTTCTCCCAGAGATCCCGGTCCGGATTCGTTTCCGGTGAGGCCATGACCGTGATTTCCGGCTCATCCGCGCGAAGCTGTGCGTTTGCCATCATTCCGAGACCCGCAAGTCCCAGAGAACCGGAGGAAATGAAGTTTCGTCTTGAAATCATAAAAAACTCCTTGATTCAGATTAAAAATTCAGGGCGGGAACCAGTCCGGCACATCATGCCGGGCCGCGCGGATCCTCTGTGTCTGCAGGATCCGGTCCATCGGCCGACGCCTGGATCTTCCGGACCTCCTTCAACGCAGATTCCGCCTGGTCGATCCTCTCAAAAAGGGAAAGAGACTGATCCGAAAAAAAGTACTTCCGACCGCCAAATTCACAAAGTCCGCCTCCACCGTCCAGCCACTCTTCGCGAACGGCATATCCGGCAGCGCGGATCTCTTTCAATGCCTGATTCCAGCGGTCCAGGATCGGATCCATGAGAATCTCCCTCCATTCTGATGATTCACCTACTCTTCCATTTTAACGTCTCCCCAAAAAATTTCAAGGGTTCCGGAAAAAATTTTTCCCCATTTCTGAAAAAAGAAAAACGCCCCGATCAAAACTTAAAATACCGTCCCCGCAAAAAGCCCCAGCCTCAGAAATACAGAAAGAAGAAACGGTAAGGCACACAAAGGAGGCGAACAGATCCCGTGCATTTTCCTCATACCATGAAACAAAAAAGCTCTTCGTTTGACGGAAGAGCTTTGGAAAATACAGAGAAAACGGAGGCTAGATCCTTTCGACCCGACTCGCAGGGCCGACGTCAGCCATTCCTTCGATTTCAACAAGAAGGTCCGGACGGCACACATCCGCGATCGTGTAGATCTTCGGAACGTTTGGGATCCGGCGTTCACAGACGGCACGGATCGTTTCGAGGTGCTCCGGACGCTTTACGTACACACGGGCTGAGACCAATCCGTCAAGCGGGCATCCGAAGCCGGGTTTGCCGTGCGCTTTGAGGTTTTCCTCCGCAATGAGGATCTCAATATTATCCAGCGTCAGTTCCGTCTGATTCAGCGGATCATCCAGATACCGCGTCTCCTGATCCGTGATGCTTGCCGTGCCGGAGACAAAAATGATCCCCGACTCTTCGCTCGCAAGCAAAAGCGCACGCGCAAATTTCGGGCTCTTGATGCTGTACTGTTCGCCGTAATCGAACGCTGATGTCTGATGCGGATTTTCCAGCGGAATGACGCATCCTTTTTCCGGGTCGTCAAATTTAACGGCCAGTGCGCTCATGACGACCGTATCGCCGTCCGCACCGATCCCCGTACTTGCCGGATAGACCGCGTGCGTCCACGGTTTCGCAGTCAGCCCATCAAAGAAACGGATGTCGCGGAAGAAATCCGTACGCGCACGATTCAGCTCCTTGTACCGCTGCGTCTCCCCTTCCAGTTCACTGTACGTCGGCTCGGTGATGTTTCCGAGGTAGAGCCAGGTACGGATCACGTTCTCAAACGGGATCTTCTGGGAAAGGAACGTTTTGTCCAACTCCTGAAACATCTCGACCGACTGCGAGTACATACTCCAGGAATAGTCCGCAGGCTCCTGCTGGCACGCATAGTACCAGGTGACGCCGGAATGCTTCAGGATCGTGAGATCTTCCTTCTCGTGGATCACCTGCGCCGGATCACTGCCCGTCCCGCACTCCTGCGCAATGATCTCCACCGCCAGAAGCTGACCGTCACTCGGTGCCTGCGGCACGTAAACATTGACCGGAAGAGCAGGACCGTATACGTTGCGCCAAAATTCCTGGCAGACGTGCCGATCTTCATAATTTTTCAGAAAAACGGTCTGCTGAATGACTTTGGCACTCGGCGCATTCTGCGAGATACAGGCACGAACCTGATCCTCAACCGCCTGAAGCTGGACAGCCAGCGGTTCTTCAAGAAGTTCTTTCGGCGGAAGGACTGCGATGAGCATATGGGCCACATCGAAAGTCCTGGAAATCGTGCAAGCAATCGTACTGGATTTTTCTTTCATTGTGTGCGTTCACCTGACTTTAAAGGCGGGTGTCTGTCTTTTCCCCAAAAAATAAAAGGGAAAGGATCTGCGACGGCTGCGCAATGAACAGCTCAACTTAAATTCTAAACTAAATGTTTCCATTCCGAGGCAGCCGAAAGCATCAGGCGGGTCTCGGCCAACAACGGAACCAAACGGAAACTTCATTTCATACAGTGTACCCGAAAACAGGGGGGACTGTCAAGGGTGGAAAGCAGATTTTATCCCAGATTCATAAAAAAAAGTGGAAGAAACACCGCACAATCGATATTTTTTCACGATTTTACACAACTGGAATATCCTCAATGAAAAAGACCTCCAGAAAGGATCCTGAACACACGAAAGGCGACACTTATGGCTGCTGGCGCAAACCCCTGACCAGGTTCGTGCTCTCCCGTTGCCAGGACCCATTCTGAAGGTCCTCTCAATAAAAAGCATTCTACCAGATTTTTCATTTCCCGGAAGGGGGGGCGATGAAAAAAACTCCTCTTTTTTCAAATTTCCAGCAAAAAATCCCTTTTTCTGACTCAGCATTCCAAACTGAACGCAGTTCCTGTGCACTTTCACAAAAAAAATCAAGAGGCTCCCGCTTCTGAACGATAAATAAAATGGAATATTTCGTTTCGTGAACAGACAGAAAGTACCGGAAGTGAGGATCCGTATGGAAAAAACGATGTGCGTCGGCGTGATCGAATTTCAAAGTGTGGGAAAAGGAATGCTCGCACAGGATGAAATGATGAAGACAGCCTCCGTCTCTGTCCTTTTCGGACGCACGATCTGTTCCGGAAAGTACCTCATCGCCATCTGCGGCGGCGTCGATGAAGTCCAGACTGCCGTCGACACGGGAGTCCGCATCGGCGGAGAGGCCGTCATTGATTTCCTCGTCTGCCCGAAAGTCCATCCCGCCGTTTTTGCCGCCCTCGGCCAATCCGTCATCCTTCCTTCGACCCGCGTACCGGCATTGGGGATCGTGGAATCTTTCGGTGCGTGCTCCATCCTCGCAGCTTCCGACTTTGCCGCGAAATCCGGAAACGTCACCCTCATCCGCCTTCACCTTGCCATGGCCCTCGGCGGAAAGGGGCTGCTCATGCTCGTCGGCCCACTCTCCGACGTGAAGACCAGCACGAAAGCCGCGGCAGACGAAGTACGCCGCCGCGGACTCCTCGTCTCGGAAGTCGTCATCTCCAATCCGGCAGAAGAACTCCTCATGGAGTACATTTAGCCTCCAAATGCACTCCCCGCCATTCCCGTCAATTTTCAGGATAGCCGAATGCCGTTAAAAAAGCCGTGAATTTCCTCACGGCTCTTTTCATGTACAGAATCGGAAGAAACGCACTCCCAATCAGCCATTCTCTCCCAACTCATCCAAAATCGACTTTCCGGCCTCTCCGTCTTCGCCCAAAACACTATTTTCGCCCGAAATACCGCCTTCCGCAGGTCCCGGCACAGAGCTGCTCTCCGGAGACGTTTCCGCAGCCGGTGAAACGGCACTCTCCGTCCCGCTGTTTCCAGAAGGCGCATTTGCAGGATCCGCTGCCGGCTCTTCCGGTGCGTCAAAGTTCATCTTGCCGTTCTCATCAAAGAGCTTCGCGTAGATCGGAAGATGGCGATAGTAGACCTCCAGCATGTAGATGCTCAGGCACGTCATGAACAGACGCCCGCCCTGATCCGACGCAAATCGGTCATTCCGCGGATTCCAGCTGCCGCGCTCCGGCCCGGTCCGGACCTGATGCGAGGGGAGTTCCTGACGCATGGTCCCATTCCACTCCGTCCACCAGCGTCCCTCTTTGTGGTGCATCGCCTGCGTCGCATAGTACCATTTGTAGACGTCGGTCTCGCCGCGGAAAGAGACCGGCTCCGTCAAGACGCGGTCCAGTGCCTTTTCCATGCGCGGATCATTCTGTTCCCAGCCAAGATACTGACGGCAAAGCATCCCTTCCGCCGTCATGCTCATGCTCGGATGGACCTCCATGTTCGTGTACCGATAGTAGACCTGCTCGTTCGGCGCGCCGTTGGAATCGAGGTAGCGCGTGATGCCGTCCAGAGCCTCCTGCGGAACTTCCAACCCCGCCATCCGTGCACTCTGAAGTGCCATCAGCACCCACCCCGTCACGGAAAGGTCCGACATTTCGTCCTTCTGCAGCGTGTACCGCCACGCACCGTCATGATGCTGCGTCGCCAGGAGAAACTGGACCGCCTTCTGTGCCGGGATGCGGAATTTCTCGTTTTTCGTCATGCCGTAAAGCTCGCAAAGCGCGATGGTCGCCTGCGAATGCGTGTAGAACGCGTGATTGTGCGTTCCATCCTTCGGCAGAAACTGCCCGTCCGGTCCCTGCTGCTTCAAAAGCCACGTCCAGCCGATCGCGATCGTCTGGCGGTATTTCCCCGCCTCACGGATGCGCTTGAGGGCTTTCTCCCTGCGCTTTTTGGACTTTTTATCCTCTTCGGTCAATTTCGGCGGAAACTGCGTATACCCTGCCCCCTGAAATGCCAGAAGTGCCATTGACGTCGCGGATATCCGGTTTTCGATGTCTTCCAGACCGTCCGAATACGGTCCCTCAAGACTCCATGAACCGCGATTCGGGCCGTTTTTCTTCTCCTGCTGCTTCACGAGCCACTGAAGTCCAAGCTCGACCGCCTCTTCCGTCGATTTCGTGCCGCCATACCGGCCTAAAAGCCCCTTTCGGCCTCCCGGCGTGCGTCCGTCAAATCGGGCACCAACCGGAGCTTCCTTCAAATGAGCCGCCATCGTTCCAGTCTCGGTAACCGGAAGCGCTTCCGGCTCAAGCATCGGATCTTCCACCGGCTTGTCCTCCTCGGCCATCTCGCTCGCTTCCGGCTCTTCTGTTTCCGTAGGAGTCTCCGCCTCCAGCTCCTGCTGAACGCCGACTTCTTCCAGGAAGATCTCTTCCTCTTCCTCCTCTTCTTCCACTTCCACCACCATCTCACACTCGACCATGAGCGGTTTCTGCGGCGTCGGAACGACAGAGACCAAAAGTGCTCCAAGAAGGATCAGGATCACGTGCCCGATCGTGCTGATGAACCACGGCGGCGCACCTTTCACGATTTTATCCGTAAGCTCCTCTTCCTCCTCCGGCTCCTCACGAACATGGATCGTCTCGGCAAGATAGGCATCCTGCTCTACCAGAAAATCAGAAACATCCGTCTCGGAAAGCGCGACAGAAAAAATCTGAGCCTCTTCAGAAAGCACCATCGGAGCCGGTGCCTCTTCCTGGATCAGCACCGGACGCACCGCCCCGCGCTTCTGCCCGGAATCACGGACCGCCGTCTCCGACGATACAGGAACCGGCCGCAAAGACTGCGGTTTCAGCGGCTGGGACTTCAGCGGCTGGGGCTTCAGAGGCTGAGGTGATGCTGACTGCGGCTTCACCGGCTGAGGCTTCAGCGGACGCTGCGTCGAACCAGACTGCGGAGCGGAAACCGGTTTGAGAGGCTGGGGACGTACAGGACGACGATTCGGTTCTTGAGGTGTGGGAGTTGGCATGGTCTCTGATTCCGGGACCGGGTCGGTCCATGAAGTAAAATGAACGGCGTTTCGCCCCAAACCTGAATGGCGTCGGGACACAAATCATGCGTTTCCGGCACCAAACCGGCCGAAAACGCACGGAAAATCAAATCCTGAAAGTGAGCCTTTCGGCATCCGAGTTCTCAAAACTTCAGGAACTCATCCCCAAAATATGTTTGGAAAATGAAGGTAGATCTGGACGATGTGGAAAAATACCGGAGCCGCGAAACAGATCGAATCGATCCGGTCCAGGATCCCGTCATGGCCAACGACAAGGGTCCCGTAGTCACGGACACCGCGGTCACGCTTGATCGCAGAAAGCGTCAGCGTTCCTCCAAACCCCATCAGCGCGATCAGGCAGGCGGCGATGCCGCAGCTCCAGACATTAAACGGCATGATGAAGTAAAGAACACTTCCCGCAAAAGTCGTCCCGACAAGACTGAAGGCAAGCCCTTCCCAAGTCTTTGAAAGGTTGATAGCCGGCGCGATCGGATGCTGGATCTTGCAAAACAGACCGGCAAGGAACGGAAAGATCTCCGAAAGCTGCGTCGTGAGGAAAAAGAAAAGCAAAAGCCCGATCTTATCCACCGGCTTCCGCGATTTCTGCCCCGCAGCATCCGACACAGGAGCCTCGAAACCATCGATTTCAGCATCCTTTGAAATTCCCGAAGTTTCCGCGAGCTGCATTTCAGCAGGACACAGCGAGCTCTCTGATCCCGTTTCCCCCGGCCCCTCCAGCGTTCCTCCCAAATTTTGGGAATGCACGGCCTCCTCCGGAATCATCGTCTGCGGCCCAACAGTCGATCCTGTTTCCTCCTGTACGGTTTCAGTCGGTACACTCTCTGCCGGTTCAGCCGAAGCCGGTACGCTCTGCGTTAGTGCGCCTTCCGTATTCTCCTGAAGTTCGCCGGTCAGCACACCACCCGCAGTTTCCTGAGAATGGGGAATTTCCTGCGAAAGCGGGGCCGACGCCTTTCTTTTCTCTTCCTGCAGCTCTGCCGCTGTCAGTGAAGATCCTGTCTGCAAAAACTCGGTCTGCGGAACAGCCGGCTCCATGTCTGCCGTCAAAAGTGCCGGGACAAAACTCAGACTGTATACGCAGATCAAAAGCGAAACACAGATCTGAGTAATGCGCGTCAGATAAAATTTCGTGTCGCCAAACATGGCGATGAGCATCGGGATCAAAAGAAAAATGAAGGAAGGGATCAAAACGGAGTAGATCTCGTAAAAATCTCCGCCGACCAAAATATACTGGGCTGGAATACACAGGAAAAAAAGAAAGAAGAGCGTTCGATGGTCTGCCTGCCGGGTCGGGATGAGCGTAATGAACTCACGCATCGCCCAGAACGACATTGCGCCGAAAAGTCCCGTCACGAGATACTTTCCGCCAGGCACATAAAATGCGGCCGCCACGAAAGCGAATAACCACCACCAGCCTTTGACGCAGGACGTAAATTTATCCAGGACCAATGGGTCAAAACCAGAGTTGGACTGACGCTTTAAAATGGAAGTCGTCAGGGAAATCGTCCCCAAAATCGCCAAAACTCCAATAAAAACCAGGAATGTATTGTCCATAAAAACCAGGGAGCTCTCCAATTTCCCAAAAATTTCTCTGCACGGCCTTCCGCCTGTTCCTCTTAAAGAAAGCGGATCGATCCGTCTCTAATGCCTCGGCATTTCCTCAGGCTCGGCATTGCGCCGGAGATGCAGTTCCTTCAGGTCCAGAACGGCCTGACGCGCACGCACAAGGAAATCCTGTTTCTTTTCATTTTCTTCCAGCCGGAGCGGTTTACCGAACGTAACGTGACTTAAAAGCGGCACAGGAAGCGACGTTCCGCGCGGCAAGATCCGATTCATATTATCGATATAGATCGGAATCAGCTCCAGCCCGGGCTTCTTTTTGCAGATATGGTACAGCCCGCTCTTAAACTCCGCCATCTCACCGGAGGACTGTCGTCCGCCTTCCGGGAAAATAATGATAGAGTAACGGTCTCCCATCTCCCTGACCATCGCGTCGATCGGATTCTGATGCGCCTTGACATGCTGACGCTCCAAAAGGATCGCATTGAAGAGCCGATTCGCAATATACGGCCGAACCAACCCCTTGCTCCAATAGTCTTTGGCCGCGACAGGACGCACAAAACGCCGGACATACCCCGGAAGCGACGACCAGATGGCCAAAATATCCAAGTGGCTCGTATGGTTCGCATAGTAGACCCGCTGGCACGTATCCGGCTGCGAATACCAGCTCGATGTTGCGCCGCTCAAAAAACGGGCAAGCCCCGAACAGAGACTCCGGCCGATCCGGGCATCCAACGCAAAATAGGACCGGTCTTCCGAAGCATCAAACCGCGGAGTCTGCGTTTCCGTCTGCGTTTCCGTCGGAGCCGACAGGACATCTTCAGAAGCGGACGTTCCCGTCACGTGCACAGTTTCCCCGGCGGCGAGAGACACAGAAGTCTCTTCCTTCGGTACTGCATGGTCCGACTGTTGGGAAATTTGTTCCGACATGACGTTTCCTATACGCCTCCCCATAGTCCCGACAGCAGAACACAGACCGGTCTGCCGCCTTTCGGTTTTTTATTTTATTTTAATCTTTTTGGAAATTTGCACAAGACCGATTTCAGAAAAATTTCATGATTTTTGAAAGAAATTTCTCTGCGATCGGTCTTTTTCTCTTCAAAGTGCAGGCAAAAGTGGAATTCAGGAATTCGCACGGGCGACCCGGGCCGTGACTTCTGCCTCGTAGGCATCCAGATCATCGATCCGGATCTGAGCCGTCCCGGTCTGCATCGCAGCTTCCGCCACGTAGCGCGCAACACGCGGAACGACGCGGGAGTCGAACGGCTTCGGAATGACATAGTCGCTCGAAAGGGGCATTTCCGGATCGAAAACGCCGGCAGCATAGTCTGCCGGATACGCGATCTTGAGGTACGCCTTCAGCTCTTCCGGGACAGTTTCGCAGGCGACTTCGGCAATCGCACGGCTCGCTGCGAGCTGCATTTCGACGTTGATGTCCGTCGCGCGCACATCCAGTGCACCGCGGAAAATTCCGGGAAATCCGAGTACATTGTTGATCTGGTTCGGAAAATCGCTCCGCCCGGTCCCGACAACGGCGGCTCCCGCTTCACGCGCAAGCGCAGGGTCGATCTCCGGCACCGGATTGGCCATCGCGAAAATGATCGCGCCCGGAGCCATGGTCTTCACCATTTCCGGAGTCACGCAGCCGCCGACGCTCAGACCAAGGAAAACGTCGGCACCCACAAGTGCTTCCGCGAGCGACGCGACCTCCGTATCGGCGGCAAAACGCGCTTTTTCAGCATTCAGATCCGTACGCTTCGTGCTGATGACGCCCTTACTGTCGAACATCAGGAAGTTTTTCCGGTCCGCACCGGCCGTGATGTAGAGTTCGCTGCACGAGATCCCCGCAGCCCCGGCGCCGTTGACGACAAAACGGCACTTCGAGATCTCTTTTCCGACCATTTTCAGTGCATTGATGATCGCGGCAAGCGAAATGATCGCCGTCCCATGCTGGTCATCGTGAAAGACCGGAATGTTCATCCGCTGCTTGAGCGTCTGCTCGACTTCAAAACAGGCCGGCGCACCGATATCTTCCAGATTGATCCCGCCGAAAGAAGGCTCAAGGCGTTCGACCGTTTCGATCACCTTCGCAGCATCCGTACGCCCTTTTTCATTGAAGACTTTCCCGATGCACAGTGCCATGGCATCAATGTCCGCAAAACGCTTGAAAAGGACGGCTTTTCCTTCCATCACGGGCATCCCGGCTTCCGGTCCGATATTTCCCAGACCAAGAACGGCCGTCCCGTCCGACACGACCGCCACAGTATTGCTGCGGGCAGTGTATTTCCAGACGGTTTCCGGAGTATCCTTGATCTCCAGACACGGAGCAGCGACTCCCGGAGTGTACGCAAGAGAAAGTTCCTCTGCCGTCAGACACGGTTTTGTCGTCCGGACAGCGATCTTGCCGGGGACCGGTTCGGCATGGTATCGAAGCGCAGCCGCTTTCAGTTCTTCTTTGTTCACGTGAGCCTCCATGAAAGGAAAATAGGAAATGGGTCGAAAAATCTCCACAAAACGATCAGACCCCCATTTTAGCACAAAAACCGTTTCTGCCTACCCCCACCACCCCAAAATTCACGAAAATTCCCGCCTTCGGCTCTCTTTTCTCAAAAAAATTTCGATGTACTGTCCCTCAAGGACAAGCTCCGTCTCATTTTCGTTCTCTTTTTTTCCCGGTATCCGGTACGCAGATCCGGCATTCCAACACACAAATCAGGAACGCAGAAATTCGAAAAAAGAGACGCGGACTGAGCCTCCGATTTCAGCATTCCGTACAGAACAGGAATGAGGAGGGGAAAGTAAAGATCCAGCAAAATTCAGAGAATTTCCAAAATTTCCGAATCTGGGGGCTTGACTTTCAGGCGGGAAAAGAGTATCCTGTGTATGCTTGGATTTTTTATTTTACCCGCCGAAATCAGGAGAGATCCCCATGAAATGGAAAAATTTTCTACTCACCGTCCTCTGTACCCTGCTGACGTTCACCCTGCCGGAAAACACGGTGTACTCTGAAGGACTGCGCGACCAGCTGGAAGGCCTCGTTTACGAAGTGGAAGAATGGTCGTCGCCTCAGGCCTGGAATCTGAATAAAGCATCGAGCGATCAATGGCAGATCTGGACGAAAGAGGAAGATGTAGTCCGGAAACGCTCCAACGGCGCGTCGGTCACGACTCCGGTCCTTCCGCAGGACGCAGACCGAAAGAGTCCGGAAGAAGGCGCTCCGCCGCTCCACACGAAGATCACGGGGATCCCAAACGGATTCTACCAGGTGTTCAGCAGTCCGTCGAATCGGCCTCTGGCGATCTCTCTGGACGGAAAGAACTGGGAAAAGACCGGCCGGGGAGAGAATGACCTGGGATTTTTCCAGATCGACGACGGCACGTTTGAGCTTTGGGTCGATGACCTCTACGCAAGTCCCCAAAGCCGCGGCTGGGCGTACTATGATTATGTGCGTCTTGTGCCGGCGGCAAAAGACGACATTCCGAAACTCTCGCATCTGGAAACATTCACGCTCCCTGACGGTTCGACGCAGCTTTCGTGGATCTCGAACACTCCGACGATGCCCGCAGTTGTGGAGATCGACGGGAAAAAATGGATCGAGCAGGAATCCGGAATGCGGAATCATCGAGTCGTGCTCTCCGGCCTCGAAAAAGGAAAGAAAGTCCGCGCATCCGTCACCCTTCCGCTGAATCGGAAAGGGTGGGGAACCTCTGAAACGGTCGAATTTGAAGCGGGAGCCTCCCCTGTTCCGGGAGAAACGCAGAAAATGTCGGTCATCCTGACGGTCGCGGAACCGACGGATCATCCGAGAACCGACTGGCCGGTAATTTCCGGAGTGCCGTTTGCGAAGGGAGTCCTCGCGAACGCGGAAAACGTCCGGCTTCTGGATGAATCCGGAGTTCTCGTCCCCGCCCAGTTTGAGACGTTTGCGAAATGGGAAGACGGCAGCGTGAAGTGGCTCATCTGCACATTCAGGGCATCGACCCGCGCAAAATCGGCCAACGCCGTCACCTACCGTTTGGAAACCTCGCCAGAATTCTGTTTTTCAGCGGGAACTTCTCCTGTTTCGGAGGCGGAAATGCGAAAATTCGCCGCTTCTCTCTCCTCATGCGTCCGTTTTGCCGATGGAACGCAGACGCAGACTGGAGCCGGAGAATTCACCCTCGTTTCGCAGGGGACACAAGCCGCAGTCCTGCAGAGTTCAGGAGAATTCCAGCCGAAAGAGGGAGAAAAAGATTTCCTCACGGGTCACGAGATCACGTTTTTTGGAGAGGACTTCATCCGTATCCGCTCGACGCTGGCGAATCGTGAACTTGAGGAGCCAATGACGCTGGTGAAGAGCGCGTCGGTCTTCGTCCCCGGAGGAAAAGGCGTCTCCGGGATCTCCTGGCTTCAGGATACGGAAAAGCACGCGGTCTGCGAACTGACGGCGAGCACGGCTGGATCGGCGAGTGCGGCAGAAACTGCGGATGCGGCGAATGCGGCCGATACGCGGAAAGAAGTCGAGCACTGGGACGGCATGATCTCTGCCGACGACGGAGCGTTTTTCCTGCGCGATGCCTGGCAGTGCTGGCCGAAGGGGATGACGTGCCGAGATGGAAAAGTCGGCTTCCACATTCTGCCGGAACTCCCGGAAAACTACGCTCCGGACGGTGCAAAGACGCTCGACGGCCTCCTCATGCACTACTATTGGCTGAAGGACAGCGCGTACCTCTTCAAGCGCGGGATGGAACTGCGCCACGATTTCTGGATCGTACGTCCGGATCCGAAAACGGGAAAGGTGCGCGAAGTGAAGTCCGCGTGGCTCCAAAATCCGCTTTTTGCCGCGGCTCCTGCAGAATACTATTGCGCCGCAGGAGTCTTTCCGCCCGTGGATCCGGTACGCAAAGGAAAATGGGACGCCTACGAGGAGGCATTCCGGACAAGTTTCGCGAATCTGGAAAAAGGCCGTCAACAGCGCGGTGAGTACGGCTGGATGAACTTCGGAGACTGGTTTGGCGAGCGGAAATTCAACTGGGGAAACCAGGAGTACGATCTCGCATACGTCTGCGCCCTTTTCTTCGCACGGACCGCGGATCCGGCGATCCTCACCCGCGGCATCGAGACCGCACGCCACTACACGACGGTGGACCGAAAGGCGTACCCATGGAAACCGGAAGAGCGGGAACTCCGCTACACGCACTGTCTCGGACACGTAAACGGCTTTTTCGTGAAAGGAGATCCGCGCATTCAGGACATCATGGGCGTCTACCAGTACAGTCTGCTTGGGTGGGAGTCCGACAATTCGGGCGGCCATACGTTCCACCCCGGCACCTGGTATATTGCGTGCCTGACGGGGGATCGGTACCTCTGGGATGCTGCATATTCCGGCGCATGGCGTCAGGCGGAACGCTACACGCCGAAGTATGATTTCAGGATCGAACGCTCGGCCGGGTGGTCGATGAATAATGCGGTCTACTCGTACCGTTTCACCGGGAATCCATTTTTCATGAACGCAGCTCGGCTCTATCTCGAGTGCATCGAATCAAAACAAAATCCGGAGACCGGCTGCTTTGACCTTCCACAGGACCAGACGGAGTGCGACTGCCCGGACAAAAAAGAGCACCGCGGCGGGAAGGCGTTTGCCGTCGGCGTACTGCTCCACTCACTCGTTCGTTTCTCAGAATCCGTCCCGGACACTGAGAGTCGCGAAACGTCGCAAAAAATCATCGTCCGGGCCGCAAACTGGCTTCTGGATGAATCGTGGAATGAGGCGAAAATGGGCTTCCGCTACAAAACGGGCTGCCCAAAATTCGCGGACAGCGGCTGGTACTCGATCCTCGTGACGGAAGGGATCGCGAAAGCCGGTGAGATCACGGGCGATCCGCGCTATCCGGAATTCCTTCTTCGTACGCTTCCAGAACCGTTAAAGGCCGTTTCCGGTACTGGACGCTCCTGCGGAAAGGATTTCTCCCAGAAACACAGGCAGACTGCTCACACGCTCTGGTATCTCGACAGATACCTCGAGAAAAAGGCGAATGGAACGCAGAACACAAATTGACGAAGACGCGGCCCCCGGAAGCCCTGACTGCTTTCTGCGGGAGTCTATGTGCATTCTTAAGATTGGATTTTAAAAAATTCAGGAAAAGTCAAAAGCCGGGGCGAAACGGAATGTTCTCCCCGGCCGCCGTCTTTTCTGGAACCGAGCGGAAGCGGACATGGAAAATGCGAAACTCTGCCTTTTTTAACGATTGGGGATTTTCATTTTTTATTTTTCCTGAAATTTTTCTCATTAAATCCGGGAAAAGGATTCCCATTTTGAGAATTTGGTGTAAAATATAGTCAAAAGTACGAGTACAGACTCTCGGTTTCATTCCGGGAGCTTCAGTTTTCCGAAACGGCAGGCCCCCGCCGTGGTTTCCGGCTGCATCAGGCAGCGTGAATATCGGGACCACTGTTCGGCCTGAAAGATGATTTCCGATCCCGTTTTCGGCAGAGAATAGATCCAAGGAGTAAATTATGCTTCGCCATGCGTTGAGATTTTTGACGGTTCTGTCTGTTTTTGTGTTTTGCGGTTCGCTTTACGCGACGATCAACGATACGAGCGACTCGGCCGTCGGCGGCGTTCTGATCAATGCGGAAGGTATGCTTTCCCAGGTCCTGACAGAAGAACTCACCCAGCTTCGCACGGAAGTTCAGGAAAATCTTGACCCGATCGCGGGCGAACTGGACAAACCGGTGAAATACCGCCGTGTTTCTCTGAAGAAGATCAATGAAGAAGTTGCGTACTGCACGGAACGCGGTCTGGAAATTCCGGATGCGGTCAAGTGCCTTGGCGGTCTGACGGAGATCCGCTACCTGCTGATCTTCCCGGAAGAACAGGATGTCGTCCTCGTCGGCCGTGCGGAAGGCTGGGAAGTCGGCCCGAAAGGTGTTCTGGTCGGTAAAGAATCCGGCAAACCGGTCCTTCAGCTGGAAGACCTGGCGGCTGCGATGCATGCGGCTTCCGGCGATGTTCGGAAAGTCTTCTCCGTCTCGATCGATCCGACGAAAGAAGGTCTTCAGCGCATGAGTCAGTACGCTTCGACCGTCAACGCGCAGCAGTCTCCCAAAGCGATCGCCGCCGGTATGGAAAAAGCTCTCGGTGCCCAGAGCGTCACGTTCCAGGGTGTAGATCCGGCCTCGCACTTTGCGTATGTTCTGGCGGCTGCCGACTTCCGTATGAAGCAGATCTCAATGGGCGTCACGAAATCCCCGGTCCGCACGCTGCCGTCCTTCGTCAGCATGATGAAATCCCCGTCCGAAAACGGTGCCCTTCCGCGCTGGTGGCTGGCTCCGAACTACGATTCCATTTCCTGTGATGCGGAACGTCTGACCTGGTCCTTCTCCGGCGGTAAAGTCGTCACGATGACCGAGACAGACCTCTACGACGGCAATGCGATCGTGCGTCAGGGCGGAAAAGAAAACTCCGTCTTCAAGAAATGGGCCGACAAAATGACGGAAAACTACGAGGAACTCTCCGTTAAGGAACCGATTTTCGGTCAGCTCAAAAACTGCATGGACTGCGCTCTGGCTGCAGCGGTCCTCGCGGAAAATGGCACGATGGATTCCATGGCTTCCACGTTCGCTCCGATGCTCGCTTCGCCGGAACTCAATGATGCGCGCGAATACATTCCGACGCAGGTTCCGAGTGCTTCCGTCGTGGCACGCAAAGGCGGTGCGTTCATGTTCGTGACCGGCGGCGTCGCGATCAATCCGTGGGAAATGGTCCAGAATTCCAAAAAGGCAGACCTCGGCAAAGCCCGCGCAAAACTCACCATTCCGGCAAAGAGCTGGTTCGAAAACTAAGTGTTGCGGAGATCTATCGGAAGATCTTGCGTAAACCTGGCGCAGATGCGGTGAATTAAAAAAAGCAGGACCCTGGAAAATGGGAAAGGAGTTTCGGTTCCTCTTCCATTTTTCAGGTGCCTGTGGTTTTTTATTCCCACTGAAAGTCTCATCCTGTCTCTGCGCACATCTTTCAGCACTAAAAATGCAGACAGAATACAGGAGCGTTCCTCATACTCTGCCTTGAATTTCATGAATAAAACGCAGTCAGACGAACTGCTCTGGAATTATTTCGCAAGCTCCGTCTCATTCTAAAATTTACGCGAGATGTCCGCGTTCTGCATCATTCCGCATCTCAAAAAGTGATCCCCGGTACTTGCATTTTTTTCGAAATTCGGGTAAAATGAAAGAATGCCGGTATTGGACCGGTCTACGTGTTTTTTGAATGTCGTGTGATGAGGTCAAATATGAGTTCGCGTTTTTTCAAGATCTTCATTCCAGTCCGCTTTCTTTTGCCGGCCATTCTCATGGCCCTGGGACTCAGCGGAGGGAGTGCGGTACTGCGTGCAGCGGAGGAGATCGACATTCTTTTTGTCGGCGATTCCATCACAGATCGGTGGGACAATGGGAAGGAGGATCGGGAGGTCTGGAATCGGTATTTTGGCGAATACCGCGTACTGAACATTGGGGTCGGGGGGCATTCGACCGCGCAGTGTCTGCGTCAGATCGACTGTCCAGCCGCCCGCAATGTCTCGCCCAGGCTCATCGTGCTGATGATCGGAACGAATGATGTCGGATACCTCGCCATGACGCCGGAAACAGCGATCGAAGGGAATCGAAAGATCCTCGCCAAACTCCGGGACCGCTGGCCGAATGCGGTGATCCTGCACCACGCAGTCTTTCCGAGCGATCCGAAAGATCCGACGCCTCAAAGTGCCCGGCGTCAGCGCATTTTGAAGGTCAACGAAGCCCTCCCGGCGATGGCCGACGGCAGGCACATCATTTTCCTGGACTTCCACGATCTTTTCCTTGACTCCGACGGCCTCATGCACCGTGAGACGCACCCGGACCTCGTCCACCCCAACGCACAGGGTTACGAGATCTGGGGCCGCGCCCTCGCACCTGTCGTGAAAAAGCATCTCGCCGAACAGTGACCGCCCGGAACTGCGACGAAACTACTATGGAGTTGCCTGCACGTTTCCGTCTTCACGGTTTCCGAGATTATGCCAGACCGAGAGGTTCGTCGAATAAGAGATCCGGCGTACCGAACCGTCGCACATGGCCATCCCGACGGTCCCGGAATGTGCGCTTCCCCACATCGTCAGCGAGTTGAATCCGATGCGGTCCTGCGTCGGCTGGTCATGGGAAGAGCGCTGATTGTCGTTGTCGCAGCCGAAGAAAACGCCTTCATTGTCTGCCGTGCAAGCACCCGACTCGTAATGTCCCGGCATGAGGTATTTTTCGCCGCAGAAAATGGTGTTCGTCTGACCGTCTGTGATGTCGCTGTCCTTCACCGCACTGAAACGGAACACGACCCCCGTCGAAGCCGGCGGAGTAAGATTGAAATTCACCGCCTCGGGATAGGAAGCCGGAGTGAGTGAATTTGTCTCGCTCGACCCGCTGTTGTCGCCGAAACTGGCAGCATAATCGCCGCGGGCAACAGACGAAGAGGAGTTCGCATTGTAGATCTTGCCGGCCGTTCCGGTATTGCCGCTGCCGTAGGTGTACAGTTTCGCTTTGCGTCGTGACGGGCAGTGAAACATCGGGATCGGCGTCGTGATGAGAGTCAGTCCGTTCGCCTTTTTGGTTCCGGACGGAGCAGAATTCGGATTCTCGCCAAGCGCAGAAAGCTGGTAAAGTGCCGACTGTTCGATGTAGGGAAGGATACAGAAATACCAGCTTCCGGGCTGACTTTCCCCGAAACCGCGATCCGCATCGCCCACCATGTAGTAGTGCCAGCCGCCGGTGGGATAACTTTCGACGATACTCACGTGATTCATAGCTCCCGTAACCAGCTGCTTCAAATTATTGGAACACTGCGTGCTCCGCGCCGCCTCACGCGCCTGCTGAACAGCCGGCAGAAGAAGCCCCATCAGCATTCCAATGATCGCGATGACGACCAGAAGTTCTACGAGCGTGAATCCCTCATGTCTCGAAAGCGACGACATCCGCGTGTTCATGGCATTTCCTTTGATTTTCAATCCTCATTTTCAAATCTTGCAGAACCTGGCTTCATGCAGACCATGCCGGATCCTGAAAACACGGATCGTCCTATCCGCATCTAAATTTCAATTCTCCAATTAAATCATAAAATTTTGTTTCTGTAAAGGGGGAGTTCTCAGATTTAGAACCATTTTAAATAGATTTCGAAAAAAATCAAGAAAAAAGGAAAGAATTTTGGGAGTCCCCATCGCAATTTATCCGTAAGATGCTAGAATGGAAACGTGTATGGGAAATGAGATTTTTTCTGTTGAGAAACCATTTGGTTTGCCGACAAAATAAAAAATACAGTACACCGGTTTGGGGAGTCTGCCTGAACATTTTGACTGGAACTTTGGGGAAGTGCCGGGAATGCTGAAAATGGAAAATTTCACTTTATTTTTTGGATTTGCGATCCATCCAGCGGGGAAGCTCATGAAGAGTTTGATTGTGTTCCTGCCGATCTTTTGCCTTTTTATCGTGTCGTCTGCGGCAGGTGAAGAATTTCCGGTACGAACGTGGACAGACCGAGATGGAAATACGATCAAAGGGCAGTACAACGGGTTGAGTTCGGATGAACAGTTTATCCGCCTTCTGGTCGAGGGAAATCCGCGACGCTGGAAAATGGTGAATTTCTGCGATGACGATCTGCTCTACGTCGCCAATATCGGGATCATTGAACGGGAAACCGTCCTGCGCAATATTCCGGAATTTGAAGCGGTTCTGTATGAGGCAGAACGCATCATTCCTGGAAACCCATACCGTCCGGAATCGCTGAAAACGTGGGTCCTGAATTCCGGGACGAATATCCGAGCGTCGTGGGACGTGGAAAATGACGATCCGACACGAAACACTATCCCTCTGATCATCGACGGAGAAACCATGCGTCTGCTTCTTACCGAACTTTCAGAGGATGACCAGGAATTCGTCAAGGAGGTCCGCAGCAGCGCCATCGCCCGTCTGGAGGCTTCCCGAAAGAAAAAACCGGATCAGCAGAAGCTCGCGAACGCCAATTTTGAGTATATGCTGTTCCTGGATCATGTCGAAATCCTGCGCTTCACGGACGAGACGGCCGCCGAAGTCGTGATCCCGGCTCAGATCGACGGTCAGCCGGTCACGAAAATTGGGACGCATGCGTTCTTCAAGTGCAGTAAACTGACTCGTGTAGTGATTCCTGATGGCGTTCGATACATCGGAGACTGGGCTTTTGCATTCTGCACCCAGCTGGAGACCCTTCAGATCCCGGAAACCGTCGTTTCGATTGGAGAATCCGCGTTTTTCTACTGTCGGGTTTTGAAAAACGCCACAATTTCTCCCAATGTGAAAAAAATTTCTGCGCGGGCGTTTGCTGCCTGCGGGATGCTGACGCTCTGCGGCTCCAAGGGATCCGCTGCCGCGAGATATGCCGCCAAAGAAAAGATCCCGTTCTCGGAACAGAACGGCGTCTTTACCGCGGCAGCCCAGAAAAGCGGTCTCCAGTTTGTCGTCCATGAAGGAACTGTCGAGATCACGCGGTATACCGGCGAGGCGGAGGAAGTGAAGATTCCGGAAACGATCAATGGCCTGCCGGTTACGGCGATCGCCCGGCGTGCGTTCGCAGATTGCTCTCAGCTAACGTCCGTGACCGTTCCGGATTCCGTCACGAACGTCGGAAGCGGACTTTTTGACGGAACGCAGGTGCGCCTTGAAGAGGTTTTCGGCAGGCATCCCAACTTTTTGGTAGAAGACGGCATCCTGTTTGACCGGAAAAAAACGAAACTGATCCACTACCCGCGAGAAAGCCGGCGCACTGAATTTGCCATTCCTGACGGCGTAACGGAGATCGCGGAAGAAGCGTTTGCCTCGTGCCGCTATCTGACCTCCGTCTCGATCCCCAAAGGCATCCGCGTCATTGCGCCGAATGCGTTCGACCATGCCGATTATCTCATCCTCCGCGGTGCGCCCAATTCCTATGCGGAAAGCTATGCCAGATCCTGGCAGAATAAAGTTTCCGGACACTCGATCTTCACGTTTCCAGACGGATTTACTTTCGAAAAGGTGGAACAGATCCCGGACCCCAAATACCCCGGAACCGGCGGACGAAACTTCATTTTCAGAAACACGGAAGAAGAGATGCTCCTCTTTTCGTCCTATGGGAAAAGTTTTCTTCGGATGTATTCCATCTGGCAGGAAATGGTCAAAGACAGCGAAAATCTGCTCTTTAAGGAAGAGTTTACCTGGCGGGGACATACCGTGATCGCTGCCGGACGATTCAAAAATGGGACCTGCGTCTGCGTCTGCCTGCTTGGACTGACCTCAAAAGATGGAAAACATGAACTCACCGGTGATGCCTGCGCCCTTCTTGGAATGGGGTTCGATCCGGAATTTGCGGAACGATTCAAGACTTTGATGCGTACGGCAGAATGAGAATTTCCGCCGCGTTCAGTACGGCCGATCGTGAATCTCGTTTCCGCACATTGGCACGAACCCGCTCCCGTTGGTTACCGGCACCTCAGGATTCCGGCATAAACGTCGGCATGACGAGTCCCTTTGCCGGAGTGCCTCCGCCAAGCGTCTGCCCAACGTGGATCTCCGTATTCCGCGCGCCCCATGAATAGAGTGTCTGGACTGCTTTTTGCGCAGCACACGGAACCAGAAAGATCGGTCTTGCCGGCGGGAAGGCGTCATTCGGTTCCACGAAAGCACTGTAGGCCGTGAAGATCAGAGCAAGCATGGAATCCTCATCCCGCATGAATCCCGGTCCCAGCATACAGCTTCCCGGGTCGCAAACGGAGGAGAGAACTCCAGTGAGGCCCGTTTCTGTTTCAAGGACCCATGTGCGCCACGCGCCGTCCGGATTCTGGATGAAGTAGGTGAAGTCCTGTGTATAATCTCGTCCGGTCAGTTCCAGATCCAGCGCAGCAATGGCCGGAACGTCGGCGATCTGGGCAGGACGGACATTCGGAAGGAGCCGGGAAACGTCTTTGGAGAGCGTCTTTAAGATCTTCTGCGAATCGAAATTCGGAAGCATCATGTCCTGGAAGACCGTGTGCGGTACGAATCCCATCCGGCTGTAGAGGGAAAAGGAATCCAGGTTCATCGCGCTGGAAACAAGATGGAGCGGCAGATCCCGGGAACGTGCGATCTCAATGATGCGCTCCAGGATCCGCGGCGCAATACTCTGTCCGAAATAGTCCGGGTGAACATTCATGATCCCAAGCGAAATGTGCGTGGGACGCGGATGCACGAAACAGGATCCCGCGATCCGCTGTGCGTCAGAATCCCACGCGATCAAGTGGTTTTCCTGTCCGTCGAGGGCCGCGTAGGTCCGGCAGAAAAGGAGCGCTGAATCTTTTTCGCCGGTAAACGCAGAAAATCCGCGATTTTTTTCGTACCAGGCATTGGTGGAATCATAAATCAGGTGAGCCGCTTCGCGCTGATGGGCCGGCGTCGCGGAAATGATGGAGATCGACATGGAAAAACTCCTGTGGGAAAGAGGATACATTGGGAATTTCATGACGAAACAAGAAATTCGGACGGATGGGATAAGAAAACGAAAGTCTGGCACATTTTCTCCAGACTTTCGCTTTCCTTGACATTCAGACCTCATTCAGTCAGCGTTCCGATGTTCTGCCGCTCGGCAAACGTCCGGATCCGCACCAACATGACGGCTCCAGGAATACAGCTCAGACATCACAGATGCCGAACGCTTCCGCCAGACTCTTGAGACCATCGCGGCGCGGAACGAATTCCTGACCGATCCAGCCCTGGTATCCAGTCTCGGCGATCTCGCGCATGATCTTCGCGTAATCCAGCTGCTGAGACGCAAGGTCGATCTCCGCACGGCCCGGCCATCCGCCCGTATGGTAGTGGCCCCAGCAGTCGTGGTGCTCGCGAATGTCTTTGATCGGATCCTCACCCATTTCACGGGCGTGGAAAATATCGTAGAGGATCTTGAAGCTCGGCGAATCCAGTTTGTGCGTCAGTTCTACACACCATGCCGTCGAGTCCGCCATATAGTCTTTGTGTCCGTGGCTGTTGAGCAGCTCCATGCAGAGCACGATGCCTTTTTTCTCGGCATACGGCACGACTTCTTTCAGCCCCTTGACACAGTTCGCCATACCTTCCTCTTTCCCCATGCCTTCGCAGTTGCCCGACATGCAGATGACGTTTTTGAAGCCCCAGCTGACTGCCTCGTCGATGCACGCCTTCGTCTTCACGATAAGCTCTTCATGATATTTTGTGTGGTTGAAGCCGCGGGCGATCCCCATTGGAGCAGAAAGCATGGCACAGCAAAGACCGTACTTTTTCATCACTTCCCACTGACTGGCCCCGGTGAGTTCGAGAGAACGCACGCCGATCTTCGCGACCGCTTCGCAGAACTGATCCAGCGAAATATTGTTCTTTTTCATGTACCCGCCATAACACCAGAGACACGCGGACTGCTTCAAACCATACTTCGCGGCTTCTGCAAATGCGGAATGGATCCCCGGAAGCATTCCGGCAGCGGACAGAACGGCAAGGGATTTCATGACTTCGCGTCGATTCATAAAATATTCTCCTGATTTGGGGTGGGAGGAGTTTCGGAAACAGAAAAGCTCCCGAACTCTCAGATCGAAATAAAAAACGCTCTTCCTAAACTTCAAAGATACACGATTTATGCAGAAAACGCAAGAGGGGAGAGACGGAAATTCTCCAAAATTTCCCAAAATTCCTCCGTTTCTCCCCAGCTTTTGCCCATTCTTTTATGGATCCCAAAATATCTATCCCGCCGGAAATCCCAAAAGTTCCCAGCACCAGCCGCCGATGAGTTCCATAAAGGAATTATCGCTGCCGGCCGCGGACGGATTTTTGATGTAGTAGAATGCGATAAATCCCAAAAGCGCAAGCAGAAAGATCCATTTGAGCGCATAATACGTGACCGGCGTGTGAATGACGCGGCATTGACGGTTTTGCAGAATGAACATTTGGACGGCATCGCGGCGCACTCCCCAACAGCCGGAAATTTTCAAAACACGCAAATGCGGCATCCCGTTCAGCTGACGAAGCAGCGTGTCGGAGATCGGAGAAAAACTCATATCGAGGCAGAAATCATCCTTCATCCGTTCATGAAGGATCCATATCTCCCCGCGTTCCAGATCGCGGATCATTTTTTGGTCAGCCCAACGGTAGTTGATCGTGAAGAGTTTTTCCCGTCCCTCCCGAGTCCGGAGCGTCGTGGTTTTTTCAGACGGTGTTCGAACGATGCCGATCATTTCAGACCCGACCTGGCGCAAAAAACCGATCAGGATCTCTTTGGAAAATTCGAATACGATAAATGACGCAATACTCAGGTCAAGCCAATTTCCCGCCCCAGCCATTTTCATCCTTTCTTCTGCAGCCGTTCTGTTTTCCAGAAAATTTTTATTCAGATAGTAATCTGATTTTAGCAGATTTTCTTCATTTGTCAATACGAGGAAATATGTTTTTCTGAAACTTTCCGATGAAATCAAAAAAACTTCCATCACACAAATGCCATGGAAGTTTTTCAGTGCCCCAACGGCCCGAAAAAACCGCTGGGGATTGGAAACTGCAGATATTCTGCAGAATCTGTCAAGATCAGCCGCCGAAATCGTCGAAGTAGATGTTTTCGCGCTCCACTCCGAGCGAATCGAGCATCTTGCAGACCGCGCTGGTCATCATCGGCGGGCCGCACATATAGTATTCGCAGCATTCCGGCGCTTCGTGGTCTTTCAGGTACTCGTCGTGAAGGACCTGATGAATGAAGCCGGTCGGGCCCGTCCAGTTGTCTTCCGGAAGCGGATCGCTCAGGGCCAGGTGGAAACTGAAGTTCGGGAACTCCTTTTCCAGAGCGCGGAATTCGTCGTCGTAGAAGACTTCACGCAGGGAACGCGCGCCGTACCAGTACGAGATCTTGCGGCCGCTCTTGAGACGCTTGAGCAGGTCGAAAATGTGCGAACGGAGAGGAGCCATACCGGCACCGCCGCCGACGTAAACCATTTCCGCGTCGGTGTCCTGCGGGAAAAATTCGCCGTACGGACCGCTGATGGTCACTTTGTCGCCCGGTTTCAGGCTGAAAATGTAGGACGACATGATTCCCGGAGGAACGTTCATGCCGCGCGGAGGCGTCGCGATTCGGACGTTGAGCATGATGATGCCCTTCTCTTCCGGATAGTTCGCCATGGAGTACGCGCGCAGATTCGGTTTGTCCACCTTCGATACGTAATCCCAGACCTTGAAACGGTCCCAATCGGGATGGTATTCTTCGTCGATGTCGAAATCTTTGTACGCGACTTCGTACGGAGGGCACTCGATCTGAATGTATCCGCCGGCCTTGAAGTTGACTTCTTCGCCTTCCGGGATCTCAAGGACGAGTTCCTTGATGAACGTCGCGACGTTTTTGTTGGAGCGGACGGTGCAGACCCACTTTTTCACGTCGAACACTTCGGCCGGAACGCGGATCTTCATGTCCTGCTTGACGGCGACCTGGCAGGAAAGACGCCAATGGTCGCGCACTTCACCGCGGGTGAACTGGTCTTTTTCGGTGGGGAGGATGTCTCCACCACCCTCAAGGACCTGAAGCCGGCACTGACCGCACGTTCCCTGCCCGCCGCAGGCACTCGCGACGAAAATATTTTTAGACGCCAGCGTCTGGAGGAGTTTACCGCCGGCCGGCACCGTAAGCGTTTTGGACGGATCGTCGTTGATCTCGATCTTCACGTCTCCCGTCGCGACGAGGAACTTGCGCGCGATCAGGATCGCGCAGACCAGCACCATCACCACGCCGGTAAACATGGCAACGCCAAGCCCAATCTGCTGACCGGAGGAAGCGGCAGCAAAAATGAATACCTGGTTACTCATATTTTAAACCTTTGATTAAGTGTGAATTCTTTTAAAACCTGATTGAACCTGAATCGGCTCACGGACGCTCAGATGCCGCTGAAGGTCATGAACGCCATGGCGATAAGACCGACGGTGATGAACGTGATGCCCAAACCGCGCAGACCAGCCGGAATGTGACTGTACTTGCAGCGTTCACGCACGGCCGCGAGAATGATGATGGCCAGTGCCCAGCCCGTTCCGCTTCCGAAACCGTAGCAGACACTTTCCATTAAATTGTAGCCGCGCTGCTCCATGAAAAGCGAACCGCCAAGGATGGCGCAGTTCACCGTGATGAGCGGAAGGAAAATTCCCAGCGCGTTGTAGAGCGGCGGAAAATAGCGGTCCAGCGTCATTTCCAAAATCTGAACCATCGCCGCGATAACGCCGATGAAGCAGATGAGCGAAAGGAACGTGAGTGAAACGCCGTCCACCAGTGCGTTCTCTTTCAGAAAATGATTCAGGATCAGGTTGTTGACCGGAAGCGTGATCGTCTGGACCACGATGACCGCGATACCCAGACCGATGGCGGTCGAAACGCGCTTCGAGACGGCCAGGAACGTGCACATTCCAAGGAAGAACGAAAGCGCCAGGTTGTCGATGAAAATCGAACGCACAATTAACTGAATGTATTCCATGTTCGTCCTCCTCCTTATTCTTCGATCTGCGACGGGTCAAACGTTCTCAGGATCCAGATGAAGAATCCGATCAGGAAGAACGCGCTCGGAGCCAGAAGCATGAGTCCCCAGGGCTGGAACCATCCGCCGTCATTGACGGTCTGGAAAACGGTCATGCCGAGGAGTTTTCCGGAGCCGAGAAGTTCACGCGCTGCTGCGAGAATGACCAGCACCAGACTGTATCCGAGACCATTGCCGATGCCGTCCAGGAAACTGGGGATCGGCGGGTTTTTCATGGCGAATGCTTCCGCACGGCCCATCAGGATACAGTTCGTGATGATGAGACCGACGAAAACGGAAAGCTGACGGCTGATCTCAAAGGCGTACGCCTTCAGGACCTGATCCGTCACGATGACGAAAGAGGCGATGACGACCATCTGCACGATCATTCGGATGGAATCCGGAATGAAATTACGGATGAAACTGATGACCATGCTGGAGCAGGCAGTCACGACCGTGACGGCGAGCGACATGGTGATGGCAGTCTCCAGTTTCGTCGTGACGGCGAGTGCCGAGCAGATGCCCAGAACCTGCAGAGCAATCGGATTGTTGCGGAAAATGGGCTTCAAAATGATTTCTTTGTATTCAGACATTATTCATTTCCTCCCATTTTTTCTTCTTCGGCCAAAATATCGAGGACCGGTTTGTAGAGCGCGAGCCAGTAACCGACCGTACCGTTCACGCCATTGCACGTGAGCGTCGCGCCGGAGATGCCGTCCACTTCAAATTCGGAATCCATCGGAGCCGCCCCCTTGATGACGCGGATGGCGGGCTGATTGCCGTCAAACGCCTTTTTACCGACCCAGCGGGCTGTCCAGTTCGGGTTCTCGACTTCACCGCCGAGACCGGCCGTTTCTCCCTGATCGTAGAAAAGGAGGCTCTTTACCGTGTTCATGTCACTGCCGTCCAATGCGATGAACGCCGACATGACGGACCAGAGACCGCGTCCGACGAGCGGAAGGACGACGCGCTTTTCTTTCGTTTCGGGATTCTCCGCGACGAAAAGCAGACCATAACGGCCGCGGGAAGCAAGTCCCACGTTGAACTTCGAGCCGGTGATCGCGACGGATTCACCCGGCGTTTTGGCCGCAGTGCGTTCGTCGTACTGAAGGGCTTCCGCACCTTCCGCAACGATCTTCTGGGTGGAAAGGTCCACTTTCAGAATACGGACGGAATTGAGAAGTTCCTCGCATTTTTCAGCGGTGATCTTGTCGTTTTTGTCGATCATGCCGCAGGCGATGAGGATATTTTTATTCTTGAACAGTTCCGCGTTTTTCGCCTGGATCGGACGCAGAATGACCGCGGCCGACGCGACGAAAATGGAACAGACGGCACAGACCACAAACGCGACGAGGAACGTGCCGAAAACGGAATCTTTCATTTTAGACATTGCGCAGCTCCCTTCTCTTAATGTTGGCCTGAACGATGAAGTAGTCGATCAGCGGGGCGCAGACGTTTCCGAAGAGGATCGCCAGCATCACGCCTTCCGGGTAAGCCGGGTTGACCGCACGGACCAGAAGGACGAGGAAACCAATGAGGAAACCGTAAAC
Organism: Thermoguttaceae bacterium; assembly: GCA_017939795.1. Taxonomy (GTDB): domain Bacteria; phylum Planctomycetota; class Planctomycetia; order Pirellulales; family Thermoguttaceae; genus RGIG3701. The sequence continues at coordinate 21,820 of JAGBAA010000098.1, read as the reverse complement.
GTACTGTCCAATGGAGGTCATGGAGGCCGTCACCGGGTCCGTGGCCATGAAGATCATACCGAAAGCAAGACCGCCAAGGACGAAGTGCCAGTGCGGGAAGACGCCGTAAACCGGGTCACTCACGGAACCGATCGCGTACAGGAAGTAGAAGAAACCGGCAGTCGCCATGGAACCGGCGAGCATACTCGCCATGATGCGCCAGGAACCGATGCCCGTGTAGATGAGCAGTGCCGCACCGATGAGGCACGCGAGGGTCGAAGTCTCACCCATGGAGCCGGGGATCAGACCGATGAAGGCGTAGAACCAGTACTGCATCTCGGTAAGTCCCTGCGCGGAAGCGAGCTGACGGATGCCGTCCATGCCGCTGGTCAGAGTCATTCCCAAAGGCGTGGCGGAGGTAATGCCGTCCACCGCGACCCAGCACGCATCGCCGGAGATGTTCGTGGCGAAGGTGAAGAAGAGGAAAGCGCGGGCAGCCAGCGCGGGATTCAGGAAGTTGCGGCCGGTACCGCCGAAGATCTCTTTCGCGACGACGACGCCGAACGTGATGGCGATGGCGACCTGCCAAAGCGGGATCGTGGCGGGGAGCGTCAGCGGGAGAAGGAGCGACGTGACGAAGAAACCTTCATTGATCTCTTCTTTCTTCACCGAAGCAAAGAGCAGCTCCCAAAGGATACCGACGATGAACGTCACGGCATAGACCGGGACGAAGTAAAGCGCACCGTAAACGCAGCACGCGAGCCAGTTGGACGGATCGGCGGTCAGCGCGAACATTCCGCAGTCTTTCGTCCAGGCGATGAGCTGCGTCATGAGCCACGCCTGCCACTGGAAGGAAAGCCAGGAACCGGAAACCGGGATCTCGGCCATTCCAGCCGCCTGCATCGCGGCAAACGCCTGGTACCCCGTGTTGAACATCGCCCAGAGGACGCACGGAAGAACGGCGATCATGACGGTCGTCATCGTGCGTTTCAGGCAGAGGGTATCGCGCACGTGCACGGAACCGGAAGCAACGTGTTTCGGCGTATAGAGGAACGTATCGATCGCATCGTACGCCGGGTAGAGCGGCTTGAGGAGTTTGTTGGTTTCAAACATCGTGCCGACTTTGTCCATAATTTTACGCAGCATGAGATCAGCCCTCCTTCTCAATCGTGGTCAAGACGTCACGGAGCATCGCGCCAAAGTCGTTTTTGCCCGGGTCGACGAACGTGCACAGAGCGAGATCTTCTTCCTCAAGCTCCAGCGCGCCGAGAGCTTCCGCCTCTTCCAGGTCTTTGTAGGAGAGTGAGCGGAGAAGGTAGGTCGGCACGATGTCCAGCGGCATGACTTCCTCGAAACTTCCGATCGGAACGATCGCACGGTGTCCGCCGTGCAGACCGGTCGTCATGCGGAATTTTTTCCAGGGATAGAGGCTGGAGAAGTTGACCCACTTGAAGGAGTACTTGGTGAAACCGGGCATGACCCAGCCGAAGAGGTAGCGTTTGTCGCCTTCTTCCAATACGGTGACCTGGGTATGGTAGCGTCCGAGGAACGCAAGCGCGTCGGCAGCCGTCCGGCCGTTCAGGACCGAGCCGCTCACGATGCGGTTGTCGTTCTGGAGAAGTTCGCCCTTGGTGATCTGCGAAATACTCGCGCCCATGCGGGTCTTGAGCAGACGCGGACGATCCACCCGCGGACCGGCGAGCGAGATGACGCGCGTAACGTCCAGTTTACCCGTCGTGAAGAGTTTTCCGATCGCGATGACGTCCTGGTATCCGATGTACCAGACGACGTGTTTTGTGCTCGCAGGACGGAGGAAATGAATATGCGTGCCGGAAAGTCCTGCCGGATGCGGCCCCTTGAAGGAGGCTTCCACGAGTCCCGGAATGTTCAGTTCTTCACCCGGAATGTTCGCTCCTGCCGCACGGCAGACGAACATCTGGGGAGCCTGAAGAGCGGAGAGGACCTGAAGACCGTCGCAGAACGCCTTGCGGTCCGCAGCGATGACGACCTGGGGATCCGCAGCAAGCGGATTGGTATCCATCGCATTGACGAAAATCGCGGCCGGTGCGGAATCAACTGCCGGGACTTTGCCGTACGGACGGGTACGGAAGGCCGTCCAGAGACCGCTTTCCGTCAGTTCTTTCACGACTTCTTCACGCGGGAGGGAGGCGAGTTTCGTGTCTTCATATTTTCCGAAAGTCAGCGTTTCGCCTGCGGATTCCATTTTGTGGTCGACCGCAATGACGATCGACTGGAAGGAACGGCGCTCGCCGCGATTGATGGATTCCACTGTGCCGCTGGCTGGAGACGTGAACTGAACGCCCGGATTTTTCATGTCCGTGAACAGAACCTGGCCAAGTTTGACCTTATCTCCCACCTGAACAGCCAATGCAGGACGCAGACCCACATAGTCCGGCCCCGCCAGCGCAACTTTACTGACCGCTTTTGCCCCGTGGATCTTCTGTTCCGGCGGACCGGCGAGCGGAAGATCAAGGCCTTTTCTAATCGTAAATTTCTGCATAGCTAAATCTTCTTGGGATTAAATAAAAACGACTCAAATTTTATTTTGGGTTTGGTATTCCGAAACACTGCCGCGACGACGGTGTTCCTTCCTGTACGGCCAAGAGATCATGTCTGGTCCCGTACAGATTCTCTATTGTACCACATTGCGAAGTATTTTCGACGGGGTACCCCCCTGTTTTTCAGGATTTTTTTGGAAATTTTTGAGATTTATGCCGATTTTTCTGTTTTTTACCGAACTTAAAGTGCCGGCTGCGAAAAAAAGCGGGTTCAGACTCCCCAAACCGGGGATCCTTCCTTTTCGTTTCCGGAAGATTTGCATAAAAAATGCAGGGTTTCAGGAAAGAAAATCTGAAATTCTGTGCTGCTGTAAGGATATTAGGGAACCCGATGGAGATACCGCGGAAAGGTGTCCGGAATGGAGCCTCAAAGGGAAAGACCAAGGGGAGGCCCAAGGGGGCAATGCGCCCTAAATGAATTGGGCTCCCACGATCGAAACGATCATCAGCGGGATATTGAAATGAAGGAACGTCGGCACGCAGGTGTCGCGAATATGGTCATGTGCTCCGTCAGCATTCAGTCCGGAAGTGGGTCCAAGCGTTGTGTCTGAGGCGGGTGAGCCAGCATCTCCCAGTGCTGCGGCCGCACTCATGAGAAGTATCGTAGCGGGAACCGAAAAGCCCATTTCGCTGCAAAGCGGGACGTAAAGCATCGCAAGGACCGGCACGGTACTGAATGAACTTCCGATCCCCATCGTGACGAGCAGCCCGATGAACGTGATGCAGAACGCAGCGATCCAGCGGTTTCCCCCCATAAGCTCCGCCGCCGATCTCACGAGCTGATCAACAGAACCGGTGGCTTTCATGACTTCCGCGTATCCGCCGGCCACCAGCATGATGATCGCGATCATCCCCATGAGCTTGACTCCTTCCGCAAGCTGGCCGTCCAGCTCTTTCCAGCGGATCACTCCGCCGAAAATCATGAGCAGAAGCCCGCACAAAGCCGAAAGTGCCAGAGATCGGGTAAAGACCTGAACCGCAACGACCGCAGCAAGAGCCGCAAACGTGACCAGATAGTCCCGCACACGGTTTCGCCCGGAAGTCTCCTGCGATCCGCCCTCTCCTACAGATTCGGTACACTCCGGAAAAAACGATGATCCAGTACACTCGGGTGATCCTGTACACCGGGAAACCGAGTTCGGATATTCCCGCGGTTTCCGGTAGGTGACCAAAATCGCAAAAAGAAGCCCGACAAACATCGCAAGACCAAGGAGCCAATTGCATTTCGTGACGTCCATCACGGAAACCGGCATACCGCTGGCGGTCATGTTATCCGCGACGATCTTGATGAAAATAAATCCGAAACCAAACGGAATGCAGATGTACGGTGCCTTAAGCCCAAAGGCCAGCGAGCAGGCGGCGGACCGTCGGTCCAGCTTCATGCGGTCAAAGAGAGTCAAAAGAGGCGGGATCATGATCGGAATGAAGGCAATGTGGACCGGAATGAGATTCTGGGAAAGAGACGCCGTCCCCGCCAATGCCAGACAGATCCAGCCTCGACAGCCTCCCAGATTTTTCGCAAAAATGCGGCTCATCCAGTCTGCCAGCCCGGTCGAGGCGACTCCTGACGCAAACGCCCCCAGGAAAATGTAGGAAAGTGCCGTCCCGGCGTTCGTTCCAAAACCGCCGCACAGGATCTCCATAGCCTGAGAAAGCGGGATCCCGCCAACTGCCGCACCGATCAGTGCCGCAAGCACCAAAGAGATCAGAACGTGGAGCCGGCACAGGCAAAGTGTGCAGAGTACGGTGACTGAAACAAAAACCGGATTAAATAAAATCGACATGAAGGGCATGGACTCCCAGGAAAAGTACCTTCTGCGAAACCATTCCCGGACCGCAGACTTGCGTTTTGTACTGGAAGGGAAACTTCTTCAGAATGGGACGCAGCCTTCCAGAAATTCAGGTCCTGAAGCCTCTTTGGGCGCCTCAGGACATTCTCCTCAATATCTTCCAGACAGGAATATCGGAAGATTTCCGGCCGAAAATCCGATGACCTCCGACCGAAAGATCGAATGATCCCCAACCGAAAGAGATGCACTCCAGTCGGCACTTCTTCCGGAGATCCCAATGTCCGGACGTTTTTATCCTGCAAGCATTCTCCGGAATCTCGGGTGGCTGAGCAGTTCGTCATCCCGATCCGGTGTCTCGGCAATGAGCCGCTCAATGACCTGATCCGTCGTCATGCCATCGCTTTCCGCCGTGAAATTCAGCGCGATCCTGTGCCGCAGGACCGGAAACGCCAGCGTCTTCACGTCGTCGACCGTCACGTGATTCCGCCCATGAAGTAAAGCACGCGCCTTGGCTCCCAAAATCAGGTTCTGGACCGCTCGCGGCCCCGCACCCCAGGAGAGATTTTCCGTCACGAAATCCGGAAGGTCCGCCTCGCCCACACGAGTCTGACGCACCAGCGAAAGCGCGTAGCGGATAAGATGCTCTGAGACCGGGATCTCACGCACCAGCTTCTGGATCGCGATGATCTCTTCCGCCCCCAGGATCGGCTTCACCTCCGGAACTGCCGAAGACGTCGTTCGGCGCACGACCTCAAACTCCTCGTTCCAGCTCGGATACTTCACGAGGATCTTGAACATGAAACGGTCCTGCTGCGCTTCCGGGAGCGCGTAGGTCCCTTCCTGCTCGATCGGGTTCTGCGTCGCGAGGACAAAAAACGGCGTCGGAAGCGCATGACGCACCCGCCCGACCGTCACCTGACGCTCCTGCATCGCCTCAAGAAGCGCGGCCTGCGTCTTCGGCGGCGTTCGGTTGATCTCATCCGCAAGAACGACGTTCGCGAAAAGGGGACCTTCAATGAACCGGTAGTCGCGCCGTCCGCTCGCCCGGTCTTCCTCGATGATGTCCGCGCCCGTGATGTCGCCCGGCATCAGGTCCGGGGTAAACTGGATCCGGTTGAACGTCAGATCCATCGTTCGGCTCAGTGTGCTGATCAGCAGCGTCTTCGCCAGCCCCGGGACCCCTTCCAGGATCGCGTGCGACTGACAGAAAAGCGCGATGATGAGTTCCTCGATCACGTTTTCCTGCCCAACGATCACCTGCGCGAGCTGTTCCTGGATCTGCGTCCGAAGGGACCCGATCTTCTGAATCGTCATTTCCATGCCGTTTCTCCGTAAATTTGAAACCAAAAATGCACTCTTTTCCCCCATTATAGCAAAAACGCACACCTACCGCAAGTAGGAGACCCGCTTTTTTTGCCGGAAACCGCACATTTTTTCCCCGCAGAGGTTAAATTTTCCGGGAATCACCCGGAGTTTCCCCGGAATTCACCCAAGAGAGCGCGGGACTCGCACAGCATTTCTCCAAACCGTATGATCCCAGCAAGCAAAATCTCTGACGGACTAAAAGATCCGACTCCAAGGATCGGCAGAGCGTCCGGGAAAAACTGCGCGAAGTTCCTGCTTTTCCGTGGCTTTTTCCCTGAAAGCCGCCGCCAGTGCCAGAAACTGGCGTGTGCGTGTGTCCCCTTTCCAGATCTCCCGGGCAAATCGGATCGCAGAGTCTGCGCCCTCACGTTCCGCGATTTCCTGGATCAGTTCACGGCATCCCCATTTACTCAACTTACCGGATCGCGCCAGCTCCCGGAGTTTCGGGAGTTCGTTTTCCACAAAGCGGATCCGGTCTGACGCTTTCCGGCGCAGATATTCCAGAGTGCCGGAGTCCAATTTCCTATTCAGGTGCGGCGTGCCCAGCGCGTCCGTACTCTCAAACCGCTTTGCGGTCTCCTCCGCGATTTTCTCCAACTCGGCAATTTCACGCCAAGCCTCTTCCGAGCGGCCTATGCGTGCGAGTGTTTCCCAATTTTCGACCATCTGAAGATCCAGAAAATTGGGTGCATTCTGAGCAAGTTCTTTCGGGTCCAATCCCCGAACGAGCCTCAGGTACTTTTCCGCATCCTCCGGATTTCCGTCCCGGTACAGCCGGACCGCCAATTCTCGCCAAAGTGACGCACAGACGGCCAGCACCGACCGTTCCTCGTACTGGGCGAGGCGGTGATCTTCAGCTCCTCTCATCGCGCGGAATTTTTCGATCCAGAGTGCCGCTTCTTCCGTCTTTCCGGAGTCGATCAGCTCACGGACCGCCAGCGAAAAAACCTCTCTCTGGAATCGCATCGACTCAAACTGCACGTTTTCCCAGTTCTCCATGAGCAGCAAAAGTGCCTCCTCCGGCTTTCCGTCTTCCAGGGCGTCAAGCGCGAGCAAACGCTCCCATTCCGCACGCAGAAACGGAAACCGGTCCATCAGCTTCTCCCGCTCCTCCGCGTCGTCTGCTTCGACCGCACTGCGAAAGAAACGGATCAGGGCGGTCTCATAGAGGCCGGAGTACGATTTTTTCATCAGATCGGCCAGAAACTTTTCTTCAAATCCGTCGACTTCTTCGACAAAAAGATCCTCCATCACATCCTCCAGTTCAGCCTGGATCTCCTCACGAAAAAACTCACGCGTGAACGCATCCAGCTCTTCCAGCGAACGGCACTTTGCCGCCACTTCGATTTGGAAAAGCTGCATTTTCGTTCCCGCGTTCGCATACAGAAATTTCCGCATTTCCAGATGGAGTTCCTCTTCTCCAAGCTCTTCCGCCATGAGGTAAAGGAGAAAAAACGCGTCTTCAGGAACCTCGCCATCATCCATCGTATTTTCTCCGGAACCATTCAGGAGCCTCGCGATCCGTTTCCATTCACGTTTCATGAAATTCCGTGCTTTTTCAGGTTTTCCGACCCGAATGTACGTAAAGTTTTTCATGAGATCCAGCATGAACCGCATGGCTTCGGCTTCTGCATCTCCACCATCAATACTGCCGCCCCAGAGCCATGAAAGCTCCAGCGTCTTTTTCTTCTCCGTCTTTTCGAGAAGTTCCAGAAAAACCTCAGCCCGCGCAAAGTTCTGCTCCCCAAATGCCCGCACAAATCCCTTAAGCAGAAACTCTTTTCTGTATTCCGCTGAGTCGATCCTGAAGAGGAAACGCTCCAGATCTTCAGAAGAAAGCTGAAACAGATCAGAAAATTCCCCCAAAAACAGGACCTCCAGATCCGCGGCTTTGCTCTCTTCCTCTTTTTTCAGCTCCGCGACGGCCACCTGAAAAAAACACTGCGCCCATTCCAGCTCCTGGATCCCCGGTCCATTGGATGGATCGGAGACCGTTAGGGAACCGGAAATAGCCTGAAAATCAGAAACCGACGGCGGATCCGCGGCATTTTGTGCATTCACGCCCGCGAAAAAGCAAAAGCTCAGAAAAAGGGAGAAAAAAAGCCGACGGCCTCCGTCTCCGCTCAAAAAACGGCAGTTTTGAGCCATTCGGTCAACGTTTTGCAGGACATAAAATGCAGATTTTTTCATGAATTCCATCCTTTTTTTGATTTTCCCGATTCGTTTCCGTATCTGGACGAAACCACCCACACAGGCAGTCTGTTTTCCCTGCGTTTAGCCTCGCGCAAATTGCGTGAGCCTCCCCAATTCCCAATTTCAGCCGGTTCTACCAGGAGTACTGCCTGCCGATCAAGAGCTTTTGCATTTCGATTTCACGAAGCAGTTCGTCGAACGTCCCGCAATGCAAAAAATGCTCGCGCAGCAGCAGATCGGCGCGGTCAGCAGGATCCTCGATCAGCGCAAGGTACTCTTCCGGCGCAAAACGCCCCGTCAGCAGGAAAAGCTGGTCCCCAAGTATGGCGGCGGGTTCCAGTGTGTACAATGCGCCCTCCTCGAGACCATTGAAGAAACGGATCGCTTCTTCCGGTGTCCGGAAACTCCTGAATTTCAGCTCCGTCTCCAGCTCGGCGGACAATTTACGCCAACCTTGGCCGTAGGAGAGCGTCATTTCATCAGCGTTGACCTCCTGGATCTCCAGAATGGCGCGTTCGGCATCCTCCAGCTTACCCAGCCTCAACCAGACTGTCGCTTTCAGGAGCTTCAAACGAGACTTGGCCTTCTGCTCAATTCTTTTTTCGGAAGATTTCGTGAAACCGCGCAGTTCTTCCTGAATCGCGCGGAGCCACACATCTTCGGGGATCTTTCGGAGCTCTTCCGCCAGCCGTGTGCGATTTTCAAGAGAAAGTTTCCTGACTTCCGCGCAGCCGCGGAGGATCGCAAGACGCGTTTTCGGATGGTGAAATTTTCGGACGACCGCCAGTGCGTTTTCCAGTTCTCCACGCATCATCCAATTCTCGGCGATGTGCCGGCAGAGGTACGTTCTGGCATCGTCCGGCGACATCTGGAATGCGTACTTTTGCGCCTCTTTCAGATCTTTCCCCATCATCCAGCGAGCCATTTCTTCAAGCAGATCGTCGCGAACATCATGCATTTCCGGATCCGGTGCGCATTCTGCCAGGATCGAGTCCGCCATTTCCCGGTCCTCCACCCAAATCGCTTTCTGCATTCGGTCACTCAGGATCCGTCCTTCGATGAAGGCGGAATTTTCCACTTCCCGTGCTTTTTCGTATTCGCCAAGACGCAAGTAGAAGTCAGCACGATCCGGATTTCGAAATCCCCACGAAGTCACGTGCGCTTCACGGCTTTCCAGGACCTCGCGAAACATTTTCTCGCCCAGTTCCCAGTCTTTCAGCAAAACGACCTGACGAAAAAGCATTTCTGCCAGAGGAAGCCGGTCCTCAAAATCCGGAACCAGAAGGATCTTCTCCTTAATTTTCGCAAACTGTGCCCGCGCACCCGCTTCGTCCCCCTGAATGGCACGAAGACAGAAGATCTGATTTTCGCTGACAAAGTACATCAGCCGCGAAAAACTATCTTCGAGTACTTCCGGAGTACACTCATTCGGCGTATTTTCCCGGAGTTCTGCCAGCCGCGTTCCAAGTTCCGGCCTTTTTTCCAAAAAATAAATAGCCTGAAAAGAAAGCTGGTTCTGAACCTCCCAAATAAGAGGCTGCGGCTCGTCCCAGATCAGCGGGTCTTCTTCGGCGTCCGACGCCCCCGCCTCATTTTCCTCAGCTTCCGCGGCGGCATCCAGCGAATTGGCCAGTTTGACGGCATTTTCGCACAGACGGACAGCATGGTCCGTTTCGCCGGCCTCCCCCAGATGGAAGGCGAGATCCATGAAAAGATCCACTCTCTTGGGTTCCGGACAGCGCAGGGCAAGTTTTTCCAAATACAGAAGAACCTCCGGCGAAAATTCCGAACATTCACGCACGGAAGTCAGAGAACGCAGCGGCACGGAAGGATCCGGCATCTGCTCAAGCGTTTCGAGAAGGAGCGCAAACGGTTTCGCGCCGTTCGACACAGATTCCGCATTCTGCGCAAAACAGGAACTTCCGGGATCGAATACTCCGCAGTCCCAAACTTTCCCCAAAATCGCCCCAAATACCGTGAGTGCACAGAACGCCAACTTCGCCAAAGATTTCTGAAAAGATCTCGTCCCAAAATTCCGTCCCCGTATCCAAACGCCAGGACCAGGCGCAAAATTTCCCATTCCGGCCAACTTTCCGGCATTTGTTTCACTCATCGGCGTTCTCCTTTCCAGCTCATTTTCCCGTACACCATCCATCGGCGTTCCGATCCAATGTACTTCCGTCTGCCCCGCTCCATCCATCGAAATTCGCAGCATTCTTCAGGCTCGGCATCCATTCCGACGAGCCGGGAAAAAAGCCTGACGGACCGTCTGACCTTTTTCCCGGCGATTTTCTTCACAGAAAGAGCGGATCCTATTTTTCTTCAAGACGCACTTTCACGATGCGGGTCTTTTCGAGTCCCACGCCGGGCATGACGCCCGCACAGTAGGAGATGAGGAACTCCTTTTCGTTGAGCGCAAGGATCGCCGGATAGCAGAACCACTGCGGCGGCGTCCCCTCCGATTTGTCGAGGACCGTCTTCCACAGAATGTTCAGCTCCGCATCCAGAACCGCGATGTTCAGCGGATTACGTCCCTTCGGCGTGTCGTTCCAGACCGCAATAAAACGTTTGGTTCCCGGGATCGGACGGATCAGGAGCGGAGAGCATGGCGAGGTAAACTGCGAGGGTCCCGGTTCATCCCACGTGATCCCGCCGTCCTTTGAGCGCATGACGAACTGACTTCCGGAAGTCGTCCGCGTGTACATGAAGATCGTCCCGTCTTCCAGCTCATTCACCCCGGGTTCCTGAAAAACGAGTCCTTTTGGCTTCTTGACGTACTCACCGCGCTGGAAGGTCTTTCCAGCATCTTTCGAGTAGAAGCAGACCAGTTCGCCCGACCAGTCGAATTTCCCATGAATCGTCTTGTGGTGGCACGCGGGAACCAGGATCGTGCCGTCACGCAGCTGGATGATGCGCGCATTGTTCACGACATAGTAGTCTTTGAATTCATCCGAAATGCAGCATTCCGCCTCAGACCAGGTCTTTCCTTCGTCGGTACTGTAGCGGACCCACTCCCGATTGTCGCTCATGGAGTACTTCCGCAGGTAGAACAGGCCGATCCTGCCATCCTGAAGCCGAATGAGAGAGACCGACATGACGTTCAGCCCGCCGTCCATCTTCACGATGATTTCCGGTTCACTCCACGTTTTTCCTTCATCGGAGGACCAGATCGCCGCCAGATTCGCATGCGCGTGGTCGCTCGCCGACTTTCCGAAGTACTGCGAGTAAACGAAGAGAATGCGTCCGTCTTTCGTGCGGATGAAATCCCCCTCGCTGTTCCGCGGATTGTTTTCTCCGGGAACCAGATCGAGGCAGATCTCGCGCGTCATTTCAAAAGAAACCGGCGCAGCGTCTGAAATAGCGTCTGAAATAGCGTCTGAAACGGCGTCTGAGACAGCGTCCTGTGCAGACAGACCGGAAAACAAAACGGCCGTCAGACCAAAAATACTCAGCAAATGTTTGAAAATCCGATCCATTCCGGGTCTCCTTTCCGTAAAATAAAAGCTGGGCAGGTAAAATAAAATGGAGCTTAAATGCCAGCAGGAAGCGGCAGCGCGACAGGATCAGGCGCCCGGCCGTTTTCTATCCGCTCCTCTTTTTCTTCAGAGACATCCGCCTCCGTTTCTCCAGTTTCAGCATCCGGGGCAAAATTTTCTGCAGAAGCGGTTCCGTCTTCCTTACCGATCGCATTCAGTGCCTCATCTGACATCAAAAACACATTGCGCCAGACCTCCATATCCGCATTCGGATCGATGCTCCCGGCATTTCCGTCAGCGAGAGCCGCAAAAGCCCGTCCGTTGGCGGTCAGGAAATCTTTCGGATCCAGCGTCTCCAGCTTCAGATCGCCATTCGGATCCATCCAGCAGCACGGTCTGCACGCAATAAACAGGATCGTGTTTGCCTCTCCGTCCAAAATATCAGCGGGACGGGTCCCTTTCTGTCCCGCCTTCACGACCGGCTCAAAAATGCACCCATCTCCCACGACGACGCCAATGACCGCCCGGGATCCGTCCGGATCTGACGGCAAACGATAAAATTCCGGACACTGATCGTGAAACTGCCGGTTCCACTCACTGTCCCAGGGTTCCGTCAGACGGATCTTTTCGTAGAGTTCCTTCTGTCCAAGATAGGGAAGGAGATGCACGCGCCATGAATGCATCGGTCTTCCGTCAGCATCCACAGTATACGCCGTCGGATAGTATCCGGACATGGCGGCAATTCGCGCAGCGGTACTGCACTGCATCAGATTGCTTTCCATCTGGGCCCAAAGCTGTGCGTTCTCCCGGGAAGCCTTGAACGCCGGGACCATCACTCCGGCGCAGATCCCGACGGCCGAAGGTATGGCAGCCGCTTTGAAAAACGGAGACTTCATCATCCGAAGTGCCCTTTCATTCTCCGAAAGATCCCAGTACAGACGGTTCCCCTCGCAGATCGGTCTCCCAAACTCAAAGATCCAGTCCACGTAATCCTCCGCGGCAAGCCGGGCGAGCAAAAGATCCTCTTCACTCAGTCCGGCATTCTTCTGATTCGCCTTCTGCGCGGCTTCGATACTTCGGAGCAGATCTTCACGCCACAATTCCGTGAGTTTCAGAAGATTTCGCGCCGATTTTTCATTTTTTCCAAGGATATTCAGCGAAAAAGTCCCAAAATTCGGATCGACGCTCAACGTCACGGCATCCAGTCCGTTGGTGAGGATCTTACCCGGCGGAATAAAGAACGGGGGTTCTTCACCGAGTTCCTCATATTTCGCCTTTGCGTTTTCGAGCGACGCATTGATTGCCATGGCCGGGACCGGCGTCATGCGGTAAATCACCGAAAGCATGGAATTCGTGCAGTATTTCAGTGCCGCGCGGACGTTTTCCAGCTCCGCCTTCCGGTGGGAATCCACGAATGAGTTCCAGACGTCCGCATTAGAGATCGAGTTATCCGACTTCATGAGCAAAACGGCAGCATCCTGCCAATCTCCGACACAAACCCGGTCGCTCATCAGTTCCGGAAGCGTCGGGAAAACGGATTCCATGCAGTCTGCACAAAATGACTCAAAAGAAAAAAGCGTCCCGGCATGGATGCCGTCAGTACGGCCCTCGCCAGACAGTTTCATTCCCGGAATGACGATGCGCACCGGGATCAGGTAATTGGAAAGATCCAAAATCAGAAAAATCTCTTTCGCGCCGGCCTCACGCATTTTTTCGCGGGTTTCCTCCAGTACCCCCATGACCGCAAACGCCTGCTCAAGTGCAGTCTTCCCTTTTTCGCTCCCAAAGAAAGCGGGCGCAGCTTTCGTGAGTTCTTCCGCAGCCGACGCCGTCCAGATTCCCGGCGTGACGCGTTCCAGATCCAGCTTCACGACCAGTGTGCTCTGCAGCGTCAACCAGGGTTCCAGAAGTTCCCGAAGCCGCTGCGCCTCCGCTTCCGGATCCTTCCGCAGTTCTGCACGCTGCTTCGCCTGAAATTCGCCGATTCGCCCCAAGGCTCCGAGGTATTTTTCCGCAGCGGCCGTGCCTCTTTCTTCCCAGTCCAGTTTCAGTGCATTCCCCTGAAGTTCCGGAAGAAACAGTGTTCGGCAAAACACAGCAAGATCGCTCCGCAGAGGAGAGGATCCATCCTTCTCCGCAGGTCTGTTCGCCCCCAGCAGAGAGACGATCAGTTTTTCCAGGACCTCAAGAGCCAGGGCGGACTCCGTTTCCGACTCAAATTCCACACGCACCTGTCCCGGATCGAAAACGCCGTCCCGGATGATTTTGACGGCAAGAACGGAATCCGCGAGTGCCAGCAGTTCCGCACCGGAGATCCCCTTCATCTTTTCATTTTCGAAATCCAGTCCCGCGATCATCGTCTTCAGGATCTCCCGGAATTCCGGCGGAACGACTAGCAAAAAAGTGTGCGTCTTTCCGAAATTTTCCCGTCCCAATACCGTTTCAATATCCGGCCGTTCTGCCGTACTTTCCAGCAGTTCTTCAAGCATCGCAAGATCGCGTGCCCGGGTGTTTTCGGCATCCTGTCCTGGAATTTCAGACGGATCGGCACTCTCAGATGGTCCGGAACTCCCAGACGCTCCAGCAGTCTCTGAACGCATGGAAAGCTCTGAAAAATTCTTAATGTACGCAGTCAGCGACGGCATTGAGACGAAAAAAAGCACCGCATCTCCGGTCTGCTTCACGACGACGGACTTTTTCTGCAGTTCTGCCAACCTGCGGGTCCGTTCGTCTTCCGGCTCGTAAAACGGATAGGATTCCAGCATGGAACCGACTTCGGCTTCCAGCGCAGCGTCAGGGTAAAATTTCGGAACGACCATCAGGAAACCGCTTTTGCTCCAAAGAGTGAAGACTGTACCTCCTGAAAGTTTTTCGACTGCCTCGATCTTCCGAATGGACTCCTTAAACGCCTTCTGTGCCGCTTCTACATCCGGACGGGCCAAGAGAGCTTCGGTCATTTTCGGAAAGAAAAATTTCGTGAATTCCATACACCGGACATTCGTTTCCGCAAGATCCAGCTCACGCAGATCCCAGAGATCTGCCGCAAAAGTTTCGTCCGTCAGATACGGGCGCATCTGTTCCGCGATACGGCAAATCCCTTCCACAGTTTCCTTCCCTTCAGCCTGCTGCAGGCCTGAATTCACGAACAAAACTGCCAATACCGCCAGAATTTCGATCCACCGCCCCGCTCTCTTCATACATTCCATCATCTGATCCTCGCGTCTTTTGACTCTCCTTCATATTTCAGGCACTTCTACCGTGCATCAATTCACTGAACCACCTATTTTACCTACTCTCATAAAATTTCGCAAGGGGGGGGATAAAAAAATCCCGCAAAGGCAAAATTTCTAAAAAATTCGCGTTTCTTTCGCATTCCCCCCTTGAAGAAAAATGGAAAATCAGGTAAGATAAATATTGCGGAAGACTGTATTTGAATATGGCAACCGGGACAGTATCCCGTCCAAATCATCTGGACTCCGGACCAGACCGTTTCTGAGACCGGATCCGCTTTCAGTTTTCGTCGGCAAACCATCCATCCTGTGGATCTTTTTTTCCGGATCCCCTGCCTTGATTTTTGTTTTTTATTCGCTTTATTTTACCCACGGGTTCGATCATGAAAAAAAACAGTCCCCCGTTCCGAGTTCGGAAACATTTCGTTTCATCTGTGCTTTTCCTGGCCGTTTACACGCTGACATTTGGCTGCATTTCATTAGAGACCCTGTCGGCAGAGGACGCAGTGCGCGTTCCGGCCTCAAGTGAGGAGATCCTCGCCGATTGGCTGCTTCAGGACTTGGCATTTGATCCCGCGAAAGGCCAACGTCCGATCACTCCGGACTCCAAGGCCCAAACTGTCTTCACAGACCGTGCTCCAAACTCCGCGCAGGCAGAGACCGAACGCGCGTTGGTCCTGAAAGTCCTCGATGAAACCGACGCACTTGCGAAAGCTGCCTCCAACGCAGATGCCCAGCAGAAATGCGACGCGCTGCGCAAAGAACTTGCGGGACTGGAAGGGACGGCCGGCACGGACGGACGATGGAAGGAACTTTACGTCAAGTCGGCATCCCTGCGTCGATCCCTGCGTCTGGCTCCGCTGCGCAAAAATGCTCCGAAGTTCATCTTCACAAAACACCCAAACCTCGGCGGTTCACACTATGCCTACACGGAAGCCGTTTCTGATGCGCAGGCGGAACGCAGTTTCCGGCCTGGTTCTCAGCTCTGTATGATGGAACTGAATGAAAGCGGCGAATACGTCGAAAAAGTCCTCATTGACGACCCGCGCGGAATGATCCGCGACCCGGACATCACATACGACGGCAAGGCTGTCGTCTTTGCTTGGAAAAAATCAGACCTTCTGGACGATTTCCATCTTTACCGTATGGATCTCGAAACGAAAGAAATCAAACAGCTCACCTTCGGTCTAGGCTGGGCAGACTATGAACCCTGCTGCCTGCCGAGCGGCGACATCATCTTCAACTCCACGCGCTGCTCTCAAATCGTGGACTGCTGGTGGACGGAAGTCTCGAACCTCTACCGCATCGACGCAGACGGACAGTTCCTGCGCCGCATGTCGTTCGACCAGGTCCACGACAACTACCCGACGCTGACGCTCGACGGCCGCGTTATCTACACGCGCTGGGACTACAATGACCGCGGTCAGATCTACCCGCAGGGACTTTTCCAGATGAATCCCGACGGAACTGGCCAGACGGCCCTTTACGGAAACAATTCGTGGTTCCCCACGACGATCCTGCATGCGCGTCCGATCCCGGAAACAAACGGTCAGCTCATCTGCGTCTTCTCCGGGCACCACAACTGGCAGCGCGGGAAACTCGGTGTTCTCGACCCGAACAAAGGACGTGAAGAAGCCGAAGGCGCAACCTTGGCCGCTCCGTATCGCAAAACGCTTCCGGAACGTATCGATGCATATGGGCAGGAAGGTGAACAGTTCTGTTATCCGGTGCCGGTTTCCCGCGACGCTTTCCTCGTCGCGTACCGCCCTAACGCGGAAAAGAAAGACCAGAAACAGGAAAGACTCGATCCGTTCTCGATCTATCTCATGGACTTTGACGGCAAACGTGAGCTTCTGGTCATGGACGGAGATAAATCGTGCAATCAGACGGCCTTCCGCGCCATGAAACCTGCCATTCAGGAACGCCCCTCGATGGTCGATCCGTCCCAAACGACCGGAGTTTACTACCTCCAGGACGTCTTCTACGGCCCCGGTCTGGAAGGCGTAGACCGCAGCAAAGTGCGTTCCATCCGCGTCGTGGAAATCGGTTTCCGAACGGTCGGCATCGGACACAACGGCAACCATGGACCAGCTGGCGGCGCAATGTCCTCCACTCCGATCTCCATCGGCGGCGGTGCGTGGGACACGAAGAAGGTCCTCGGTGAAGCGAAGATCTACGAAGACGGTTCCGCCTGCTTCCGCGTCCCGGCCAAGACGCCGCTTTATTTCCAGGTCATCGACGACAATGGGCACGTCGTGCAGACGATGCGCTCATGGAGCACTCTCCAGCCCGGCGAAACCTTCTCTTGCATCGGATGCCATGAAGACAAAAACTCTATCGCAGCCCGCGGTTCTTCCTCCATGGCGATGAAGGCAGGTCCGCAGGAACTCACACCGTTCCATGGTCCTGCCCGCTGGTTCTCCTTTACGAAAGAGATCCAGCCGATCCTCGATAAACACTGCATCAAGTGCCACGACAATTCTGAAGCGCTCCCGCCGTATGCGAGTGCCGGCGAAAGCAGTCTCCGCATCCCGATGGAGCACTTCACCCCGATCTTCCCGATCGAAAATACCTGGTCGCACGTGACCAAAGTACCCGCAGAAGGCTGGACCACCCGCCATCCGATCCAGGAAGGAGCCAAAGAGGCCAAAGGTCCGTTTGGACATATTCCGGATCTCAAGAAGAGCGGTTCCCCGTGGGCCAACGATTCCAACGGCATCTGGATGACCAGCGTGCTGGACCTTCCGGCAGACTACCAGCCGAAGGCACTCTACGCCAACGTTTTCTACGATGACGACATTCAGGTCTTCATCAACGGGCAGAAAGTATTCTTCGCTCAGGGATTCGTCAAGAACTACCAGATGCGTTATGTCGGCACGAATCCGCTCAAACCGGGACGTAACGTGATCGCGGTATACTGCCTCTACAATGGCGGCGGACGCGGTGTAGACCTCGGACTTTACGAGCTGAAGGAAACGGAAGAAGCGAAGACGAACGCAGCTAAGACCCGTCCGTTCAGCCTCCTTAGCAAGGGCTGGCATGACACCGGCGCGAAACGCTACTGGAGCGAATCGTACATGAACCTCACAAACTCACCGTATGTGGAAAGAGCGAGAGCCCAAAAGTCCAACGTCGTGACCTGGATCAACATCCAGAACTCCCCGACGATGCTCAAGCCGTACGATTCCGGTGCGGCATTCAGCTCGATCTGCACGATGTTTGACGGTCCGAACCCGCACAATGGTGTTCAGCTTTCCCAGAAAGAAAAAGATCTCATTGCGTGCTGGATCGACCTGCTCGTTCCCTTCTGCGCCACTTACGAAGAAGCAAGTGCCTGGGAAGAAGCTGAGTGGAAGCGCCATGCGTACTATCATGCGAAGAAGGACTTCTCCGACGAGCTGGACCGCAAGAACTATGAAGCCTGGGCGAAATCTCAGCCGGTCCCGGTCATTACAGGAAGTGAAAATCCGTACCGTGATTTGGTTCCGACGGCCAAACGTACCGACACGACAGATTCTGTGACGTTCGAGTTTGCCGAACCGGTCCGGACTGACTGGATGAACCTGACGCTTCAAGGCGACGTGAAAGAGAACGCGGAATACGAGATTCGTCTGGACGGCCATACCGAAAAGTGCACGCTTACTCCGCAGAAGCGTACAGTGTGGGTCGGCAAAGATGTCCGCACGGTCTCGAAGATCACGATCACCGGGAAACCGGAACTTCTGGAAAAGGTCGAGATCCTCGGCGTTTCTGGGGCTTTCTGATCTCCACGCAAACTTTTCGCAAACAGAGTATCCAACGGGCGTGTCGTTTTCCTCAACGGCACGTCCGTTTTTTCAGAATTAGATGAAGGACAAAAAAATTCCTTCGGCAGCGATGTACCGAAGGACCAGGAATAATTTCAAATAACGTTTTTCTTTTCTTCTGCCCGCCAGCTTTTTTACTTCGGGGCCTACCAAGACCGTCCTGTTAAAAAAGTGACGCGATCTCAGAATACGAGGACACCGAAAGCGCAGCTCTCATCAGTTCATCAAGCCGTTTCAGGTCCGTGACCTTTTGAAGACGTTCTCGTTCCAAATCAGTAAATTCAGGGAATTTCGACTCCAAAATCATCGAAACCGCTTCTACCTTTGCTTCCAACTTCCCTTCCACACGGCCTTCCGCACGGCCTTCCGCACGGCCTTCCGTACGGCCGAGAAGGAGACCTTTCTGAATGGCAAATTCGAGGTGGTCAGCCTCGTCGCGAATCGCTTTTTCACGGGCAAGTGCACGTTCACGGAGCCGCTCGTCACGGGTAAAGCGTGAGTAGATCCGGTGCGTCCGTTCCAAACCCGGCGTCTGGGTGAGCAATTTATCCATTTCCACCTCCGTTTTTTGATTTGCGTTAAGTAAATAGTCGATCCAGTTCCGCAACGGCTCGTCCTTCTCCGAAACCTCTTTCATCTCGGAAAACACAGGAGCCAGCTTGCGGTCCGTCAATTCCAGCGTATGAATTTCCGCGTGATCAGTGAAAACGACCGACGGATCCATTTCCGAACGCAGCGTAAACACATTGTGCATCTGCGAAAGCTGCGGAAAAAGCTCGAAACGGGTCAAAACGATCGACACGACCGGCCGAAGTTTTGTATAGTGTTGACTTTCACTGATTTGCGTTGAATAAATCTGGCTCCAATAGTACAACACGCGGTTCGCAAAGCTCTGACCGGGCATCAATTGCATTTCGATATCGTAAAACGAACCTTTTTCGTCCTTCACCTTTACGTCGACGACCGTCATTTTGTCGCCGTAAAAGTCCGCAAGATTGAACGGATTTTTGATTTCCGCTTCTTTAATTAATGGTCGGCCGGCACTCAGATTCACGGCATTGATGAACCCAACGAGTCCCTCTTCCGCACCCTGCGATGAAAAAAGATACTGAAACACGACGTCCGACGTCGGCGGCAGCTCGAAAATCGGCTTTTTCGCACTCTTTTTCACCGGCTTTTTCTGAACTTTTTTTCGCGGTTTTGACTCCATACACACATCCTCCCCATTAATTATAGCGCGATCCTTCAAAAAGTCAAGCCCTGGGAGAATTTTTCAAAAAAAGGAACAAATCGAGCTGTTTCCTGACAGGTCATTCCATGAAGCAATGCGCGAACAAACCACATGCCGAAAAAAACGCATTTTATTCCTCAGGGCATCTCCAAAAATATTCAAAAATAAAAATATCCTCTTTTCATTAAAATTTTCCGGTGGGAGTCCTTGCGGTTTCCCGGAAGATGGTATAAAATAGATACAGACAAGGTGTCCTGATAGGGCGTTGTTTCATTTTTTCTATTCGATCTGATGCCTCCCCCCGGTACACAATTGCCGGATGAACCTTTAAAGAAGAGAACGGGCAAATGCCCTCAGGAGTAGTACATGTTACGCGTCGATGAAGGAATTGAAATTGTCGATAAAAATGGGAATCCCAGAATTCGGTTAGTGATCGAAGATTTTGGTCCCCAAATTGAAATTTTCGATAATCGTGGTTGTGGCAGACTATACATTAGAATAGAAGATGATTGCGGAAAAATTGGAATTCTTTCGGAAAATGGAGAGCTTGCAGTTGGAATGGGAGAAGGTTGCGATGGAGGGGGGGTGAATGTTGCCGCAAAGAATGATCCATACTCTCGTGCTGATTTGCTGCCGGTAAATGGAGAGTATCGACTCATTATTTCAAGGAAAAATAATCGACAATTTCATTCTGATGGAAGTGTGTCGGTTCCCACAGTGTCGTTTCCAGATAAGACGCACAATAATGATTAAATAATTAAGGCACGTCCGGCAAGTGTGTACAGGAACGTAGTATCCATTCCCCTATCCATCCCCGTTATTTTTACGCACATGGCCGCACGAACAAAGGAACATGAGGAGCGTTTGGCCAGATCGGAGAAGCGTCTGATACACGGCTATTATCAGTTTGGCTGCTGGCAAAATGGACAGGGGAACAGGCTGATTCCTACGGAAGATCACAGTGTCTGGGGCGTTTACCGCCCCCAATTGATGCATTCTAATTATCGGCAAGAGAATCAGGATGTTTTAGTAGAGTGACTTACGGATACTCTTTTTGCTCCTGAATCGTGTAATTACTGAATATATAGTGATGGAGGAATTTATGTTCAAGAAACTGTGGAAATGGCTTGGTTCAGATCCGGTCGTAAATTTTATCATGAAATATGAATTTACGATCAAGGTTTATGCAGTACTCCTTGGTTTGTTTTTCCTATTTGAAATGTTTCACATTCGTGGTGTAAATACCCTCTCTCTCCTTGGTTCACTGCTCATATTCATCGTTGTACCGTACGGTGCCTTCAGCTGGCTTTTATTTTTGGGGTATCCAGTTTATCAGGACGCACATGGTGAAGATCAGCTGCGCACATGGAAAAATCGATTTTTCCAGTTATTTTTAGCTATCATCGGTGCGGCACTGGTATATCACCCTATCTGGATGATCATGCAGGAGGATGCAAGAGAGCTGATCAACATGTCCTGCCGTTAGCAGACGCAATAACGTCCCTCTTCCCTTTGAAAGTCCCCATCCCCATGCCGCGTTTCCTCACACACCACCCCATCTCGCACCCATTATTTTGGCTCATCCGACAAGTGCGTACCGTGTTTGATGGATATTGAGGATCTTCAGGCGGAAGTACGTTGGGTCGCGGAAGCCGTAGGATCGACGTTTGAGGGTTTTGATTTTGTTGTTCATACCTTCGAGCGGACCAGTCGAAATCGGGTACGCGTACCAAGAAAGGAGGCCGTCCAGGCGGGTTCGGAGCGTTCGGCAAAATGCCGTAAGTGCTGATATTTTCAGGGATTCCGTATTGCTGAGCCAGTCAAAAAGGTGACCTTCTGCTGCCGCTTGGTCAGGCTGATTCCAGAAATTCTTGATCGCGCTTCCGCGCCAAGACACGAAACCGCGGCTCGTTGGCCGCTCCGTATATCGATGCGTTCCAGAACGTGCGAGGTCGGAATTTCTTGATCGCGCTTCCGCGCCAGGACACGAAACCGCGGCTCGTTGGCCGCTCCGTATATCGATGCGTTCCAGAACGTGCGAGGTCGGAATTTCTTGATCGTGCTTCCGCGCCAGGACACGAAACCGCGGCTCGTTGGCCGCTCCGAGGATACGATAAGTTCCTGAACATGCCGGGTCAAGGCCGGAGCGTCTTTTTAGCAAAACAAATCGG
>JAGBAA010000097.1 GCA_017939795.1 Thermoguttaceae bacterium | reverse complement strand
CAAAACATCAAAAAGTTTTTGAAGAGGGAGTCTGAGGGAGGAACAATTTTCAAAATGTTCCTCCCTCACGGCCGTCGTCTCTTCGCGGGCAGCCAGACGGCTCTCGAAGAGTGCCGTCGCGCGTGGGACCTTTAGCCGAAAATCTTCACCCAGTCCCGCACAAGAGACGCAGCCGACCTGCAAAATATTTCTTGAGTTCCGCATCCTTTCGAGAATTTCGTGTTGAATACTTTCTGTTCCGTCCAGCTCTGCTCACATTCCGTTTGCCCAGAGAGAGACCAGAGCCAGCACGAAACCGACGGCAGTTTCCCAGGGGATGAGTTTCAGCCGTTCGCCGATCGGCATCTGCACGGCACCAGCAGTCGCGTGAAAAAAGGAGCCGTGCGGAAGGTGATCCAAAACGGTTGCTCCGGCGTTGATCATGGCTGCCCCGGCAACAGCGGAGATCCCGGCAGCCGTAATGACTTCAGCGAACGACATGGACGCGATCGTTGCTCCGGCGGTCGTACTTGCCGTCGCGGCAGACATCATGGCACCGGAGATCGGTGCAAGAGTAACTTCCGGCAGATCCGTCCACGTGAGAAAATCAAGGACCATGTCTTTGAGCGTGGAATTCTTGATGATCCCCGCCAGCGTTCCCGTTCCGACGAGCAGGATCGCGACGCCCGACATTTTTGAGATGCCGTAGTCGAGCGATTCATGGAAACGGCGCAGATGGCCGGAGGCCAGAATACAGACGATCCCGCCGACAGGAAGCGCAACGAGCGGATCGACCGGGATCCCGGCAAGCGGGCGAAGCGCGAGAAGCCCCAAAGCGGTCAGAGGACCGAGCAGGGCACTCATGAGATTCGGAAGTTTTTCCGAAGAGGAAGAACGTTCCTCTCCCGCATCTTCCGTTCCGGAGGAAACAGCATCTTCAGCAGTCAGAGCCCGGCCTTTCGCGTTTCGTCGGTTTCGGCACTCCAGGATCCATGCAAGGAAAAGCGAAGATCCGATCCCGACGAGAGCCGGCAGCCAGTTCGCGGCCATGACGGATGAAAGTTCCGCCCGAAACTGTTCCGCAGCCGAAATGGTATTCGGATTCGGCGACACGATATTTCCGGCTTTTCCGCCGCCGATCATCGCCAGAAGGACGGCACTTTGCGAGAGATTCGCCCGCTGGGCCGCCGCCAAAGCGATCGGCGCCGCCGTCACGACCGCGACATCAATGAAGACTCCGGCTACCGCCAGAAAAAACAGTGCCAGCACGAGTGCCAAAAGAATGTTTCGTTCCCCAAGTCCGCGAATGATGGAATCGGCGATCTTCTCGGCAGACCCGGTCTTCACGAGTGCACCGGCCAGGACTCCGGCCGCGAGAATACGCACGATCGCAGGGGTCATGTCCCGTACGCCCTCGAGCATCCATCCCACCGTCTGCGTCAGCTCTGCTCCGCTAATGAGTCCCGCAAGAAGAGCCGAAAACATGAGACTGTATGCAGGATTGAATTTCCGCAGGATCAAAACGATCCCGACGGACAGACCGATCAATGCACTAATTCCGCTGCACATAAAAAACCTCTGAAAAAAGAAACTTCCGATCTCCCCAAACACACCTCATTTCATTTTACTCTGCCGCCCAAAAAAAGTCAAGCCCCGCACAGATGGATCCGATCTCTGAAGAAAATTTTATCTAAATTTCAATTTTATCGAAATCCCCTTAAAAAGAAAGAAAACTCCCGCAATACTTTATGTTTGAAGGATTTTTGGGGAAGATCTGGACAATTCCTTCAGCAGTCCCCATGCAGGAGCCTTCAGCATGGAGTTCGGGAACGGATCCGTACAGAGCATCAGCTGAAACGCCGCCTCGAAAACGTACTCCGATCTGGGACAGAAAGCAAACGGAAAAGCCGCAGCTCTCACAAACTGTTCCCGTTTCAGAGACGGATCCCCGGGACCGACCGGCAAGAGAGTGGACTCCAAACAGCAAAGGGAGCGGTAAATGCTCCCTTTTTTCGTGCTCATGAAGAACCTCAGTCGTCGGCAGGCGCACTGGCGTCCTTGATGACGAACCGGGCGTGAAGCCGTGCGATCTCCCGCGCAAGTCCTGCGTCTTTGACCGACTGGAGGACCTCATCGAAATTCTTGTACGCAGCCGGAGCCTCATCCAGCGGGTACTTTCGGCAATTCGTCAGGATGTCCGCGTCGTCAAACTCACGATCTACGGCATTCTGATCCAGCATCTTCACCGCAGCACGCCGTCCCATCATTCTTCCCGCACCGTGATTGATGCTGAACGCCGTCCATTCCGCTCCCGGAAGCGCCGCCATGACCGCCGATCCCGCCGTCGGATTGCCCGGAAGAAGGATCGGATGGCCAGTCTCGTAAAATGGCGAATCTTTTAGAAGAAAATGTCCTGCCGGAAACGCCCGTGTCGCGCCTTTTCGGTGGACGTAGACCGGAGTATTTCCAGGTCCGATCGGCTCGCGGCGGATGAAATTATGGCTGATGTAGTAGACGAGCCGTCCGTTCACCCCCGGAAGGACTTCCTGGAATGCCTCCAGGATCAGCCGGTTGATGAGCAGGTGATTCACCGTCGCGAAATTCCCGGCGAGTGCCATATCGTCAAGATAGTCATTCGCTTCCTGCGTCCCGATCGGCGCGTAGACCAGCTCCCGGTCCTCACCCGGAAACGGAATGTGCCAGAGGGCGAATTTCTCCTGAAGGATACGAAACTGGTTTTTCGCCGCGATATTTCCGAATCCGCGTGAGCCGCAGTGCGACAGAACAGCCGCGCAGCCGGGTTTCAGTCCGAAAACTTCCGCAGTCCGGAGCGTGTCTGCATCCTCATCCGCAAGACGCACATCTTCGCACTCGCCGAAATGATTCCCGCCGCCGTACGTGCCGAGCTGACGGAGTCTTGCCGGATAATTTCGGAAAAGTCCGGAATTTTTCAGAAACTCCAGCCGACGCTCAAGCGTACTCTCACGCCCATTCGTTCCGTCGTGCGCAGAATGGGAAGAGTCTTCACACCGCGCCGTCCACTCCTGCGGAATGCCGAATCGTTCGCAGACTTCCGGCGTCGCCCCTTCCAGGATCGCGAGTTCAGCCTCTTCGTCGGTAAATTTCGGTGCTTTGGAAAGCTGGCTGGAAGACGCGCGCCCCGTCGTGATCCGCGCCTCGATGCCGTTGATCAGCGCACGCCGAAGCCGTTTGTCTGCAAGTTCTTCCGTCGGCACATCCAGCTGAAGAAGACTCATGGAGCACTTCACGTCCACGCCGACCGGGCCGGGATAAATATGGTCCGGCGAGACCATGACGCAGCCGATCGGTGCTCCGAAACCGACGTGAGCGTCCGGATTCAGCACGACGTCCGTCACTCCGGGGCACATTCGCGCATTGACCGCTTGCTGAAGCGTCTCTTCCTCAAACGTTTTCCGAATTTTCTCATTCCCAACGACCCGCACCGGCGTGCGTCCCTCAACAGGCAAGATCCCTGTCGCCGTCCCTTTCGGTAAAATATTCTGAAAATTCATGGTGTATTTCTCCTTTCCTTTCAGACTTCCACATTTTTTGGACTTCTTTTCTCATTTCCGCTTTCCTGTTTTCCAGTTTCTCATCTTTTATCGGCAAACGGAACCATTTTTGCTGAAAAATGGGGAGGAAAAGAAAGTCCGCGATACATTATATCCGGGATCTCTTCCGTTTTTCACGAAAATATGAGGCACCCCAAACCGCATCAGGCCAAACCGGCAGAATGGGGAAGGATGTGCGATCTTTCCAATGAAAGCTCAAAATTTCCCGGACCAACTAAAAAAACAACTAAAAAAATACTTTCCTGCAAATGAAACACATTCACGCTGAAGAAAGCAAACTCAGACGCACCGTCCCGGAAAACCGATTCCGGACCGCTTCATCTTTTCAAAAGGAACCAATCCAACTGCCAAACCAACGAACAAACGAAACCAAAACTGCATCAAAACCAGCTGCCGCACTCAATGATGAGGGAAAGTATACACCAATCGGAAATTTTGTCAAGGAGAGGCGGACGATTTTTGAGAAAGATCCTCCCGAAACGGCGTCTGCGGCAGAAACCCGCTCTCGCGCAGCAGAGTACCGTAGATCTCCGCCTTTTTTTCCAAAGATAGAGGATATGCACGCGAAGAGGAAGGGAGACGGCAGAGCGTCAATATTCGGTCAGCATACCGAAACGAAACGCCTTTTCCGACTGCCGGTTTTGAAAGTTTCGTCCCGTCTTCAAGTTTCGGCGCGATGATCTGAAGCAGCGTTTCCGCCGCCTTCTCTCCGGTTGCGAAAATGGTCCGGCACTTCGGCAGATCGTGCGTCAGGACACGTTTCAGATCCAGCGGCGTAACGATCTCAAGAAAAGCATCCGAGGCGTTTCCCTTTTTCCGGATCACTTCTTCGGCAGTATCGTAAAGCGCGATCTTTTTTTCCAGAAGGAACTCGCGGATCTTTTCCGCATCGAAGATCCGCTTTCCGTCTGAGCGCACCGCCGTCAGAAAATGCTCCCGCTCCCCGAAAAAAACGAGTCCCAGGATCCTCCAGAAATCATTCTGGAGATTCGGGTAGAAAAAGTCCATGCACCACCGGTTTCGCGGAGGCGGGAAACTTCCGAGAAAGAGGATTTCAGCATCCTTCGGAAAAAACGGCGGAAGAGGATGCCGCTCAACATTTGACGGACTAAAGTCGTTCATTGCGGAAGTCAAAAATATGGTGAATGGAAAGGATCCCGAACAGCGTTTCTCCTTCCATGACGGCCAGCGTCGTGATTTTGTTGATGTCCATCAGCTCCAGAGCATCGCTGACCATGACATCCGGACAGATCCGCTTGAAGTTTTTCGTCATGAAATCGCAGGCACGCAGGAGCCGCACATCGTCGAAATTCTGGATCGCGCGGCGAATATCTCCGTCCGTAATGATTCCGGCCGGCCGTTCCCCCTCATCGAACACGATGGTCATCCCAAGCCGTTTACTGCTGACTTCATAGACGATCTCCCGGAAATCGGCATCCAGCGCAACACGCGGAATGTTCGTTTCCATCCGGTCGCGCACCCGCGTAAGAAGACGGCGTCCCAAAGCTCCTCCGGGATGGTAGAGGACGAAATTTTCCGCCTGAAAGTTCCGTTTTTCCATCAGGCAAAGCGTCAGAGCATCCCCCATGACCAGAGCGGCCGTCGTGGAAGTCGTGGGTGCGAGACCGACTTTCCCCGCCTCGGCACTCACCCCCGTGTCGAGGACCAGATCCGCACGCTGAGCCAGCTCCGACTGCGGGTTGCCCGTCATGGCGATGAGCGTACACTCAAGCGTCCGGAGGGGCTGAAGAAGCGCCAGGATCTCCCGGGATGTCCCGCTGTTTGAGAGTGCAATGACGATATCCCCGCGGCAAACCATCCCAAGATCCCCATGAACGGCCTCGGCCGCATTGAGGAAAATGGCGTGCGTTCCGGTCGAAGCAAGCGACGCCGCCAGCTTTCTGCCGATGATCCCCGTTTTTCCGATCCCGGTAATGACCACCTTGTTCGGCGAATGAAAGATCAGATCCACGACCTGATCCATCTCGTCTCCGATCCGCTGCGCGACCTTTTGAAGCTCTTCGATCTCCTGCGCGAAAATCTCCCGGCTTCTCTCCGCCCAATTCATGGCACGTACTCCCTTTTCGTCTTCTTTTTCTTCTGCGGCGAAAGCTTTCGCCATTTTCTCGACCGACCGGACATTGTGTCGGACTGACCATACACTCGGCCCGGACGGTCTCTTTTTTCAGCTCGAGGCTACTTCGTTTCCTCGACCCGCGTGATCTCCGATTCCAGGAACGAAATAAGGCTCCCGAGATACGGCATCAGTGCGGGATTGACGGCCGCGGCGGTCTCGAACTGCTCCTTCGCGGCCTTTCCCATCTCCATGTCGCCCATGGCGTCCGCGTAGAGCATCAGACCGTAGAGCATTCTGAGTTCCGCATTATTCGGATCCCGCGAGACCGCGTTCCACAGTGCATCCAGGTCCTGCTGCTTTTTCAGAGTGCGAGTCCCGTAGACCTGACCCAGTGCCAGCGGACTGGCCGGCCAGACGCGGGAAAGCTCCAGCGTACGGAACGCATTCTGGATCGCCGTGACGTACTGTCTCCGCGACATCTGGATCACCGCAAGCCGGAAATACGGATCCGGCATCTCGGTCTGCGCGAGCATGGCGCGGGCGTATTTTTCTTCTGCCAGCGTTTCGCGGCTTTCCCGGAAATATTCGTCTCCGGCGTAGATGAGTTCCCAGGCGTCATCGACCTCGGACTGCGGCTGCGTCATCTCCACGACCGGCAGGATCTCCTGCTTTTCAGGTTCCGGAACAAAGATCAGCGGCGACGCAAGTCCTGCATCGATCTGCTCGGTCCCCGGTCGGACACAGTGGACCGGATAGTAGAAATACCGCGTCAGATCCGAAGTGTAGTTTGCCGCAAAACCGATCCCCTGATCGCACGATTCGATCCACGACGGATGGAACGGCTCATACTGCTGAAGCCAGCCATAGTAGCGGAACGCATCCCACGTGTAGAACCGGTTCATCGGATCTGCCAGATCTTCGACAGAAACGGACGCTCCCGTGCCGGGATCCGCGGCATATTCCAGACCGTCATCGACGATCATCGGCGGATAGACCACGACCTGCTCGCTCACATAATATGCGGGCGGAGGCGGAGGCAGGAAAAAGAGAGCACCGGTCAGAGCCGAACGCCGGAAATGCGGCCAGTACGGCGCAACGCGCGGCGGATGATGGCGATGGTGAAGCGCCTCGTGCGGATGATGGATGTGCGGCGGATTCGGATGAGGTCTGTGGTGCACATCATGCCCTCCATGCGAGTCCCCCGGACGGCCTCCCGGATGATTCGGACGGGATGGTTCCGGCCGTTTCTCCGGACGGTCAGGTTTCGCATCCGGACGCTTTCCAGGATGATGCGGACGCACATCCGGACGCACATCCGGACGCGCTTCTGGACGGCTTTCCGGACGATCTGGACGTGCCTCAGGACGGCTTTCCGGACGATCCGGACGTGCCTCGGGACGCTTCACCGGATGATTCGGACGTGCAGGTTCCGGACGCGCTTCGGGACGGCTTTCCGGACGATTCGGACGTGCCTCAGGACGCTTCACCGGATGATTCGGACGCGCAGGTTCCGGACGTGCTTCTGGACGCACTTCGGGACGGCTTTCCGGACGATTCGGACGTGCCTCGGGACGATTTTCCGGACGGTTTGGACGTGCTTCAGGTCGGCTTTCCGGACGGTTCTGCCGGATCTCTCTCGAAGGACGCAGTTTCACGTCAGACTCCACGAAAGCCGGTTTTCCTGCGGGTCTCGGTAATGGACGGGACGGCGTCTGGACTTGAGCCTGCGGGCGGGACTGTGCCTGAGGGCGAGGCTGAACCTGAGGACGGGACGCCCCCTGGGAGGGCGGAGCGGAATGCTTCTGGACCTCCGGACGTCTGGGAGCTTCTGCCCGTTTCGGTGAACTTTGCGGCCGGGACGGAGCAGATGGTTTCGGAGCGGAGGCTTTAGGTGCCGAAGAACGACGTGAGGATCCCGGTCCTTTCGCCGTGGAAGGACCGCCTTTCGCCGTGTGGCCCGGACGATTTCCTGGAGGTGCGGCAAATGCCGAAGTGCACAGACCGCTCCCGCTCAACAAAATGGCCCCGGAGAGCAAAACGCAAAAACGAAATGAAGGCTTTTTCATGTTTTCCTCCTGACTTTCGCCGTTTTCCGACGATCCGAATGCTAAACAGCCAACCCGACGGCCCAAGGTTTCCAGACCGCCGTGTTCTGCAAATTTTCGGCAGTTCCGAAATTTATTCCGAAAAACATTCCCCGAATATTCCGGGATGCCGACAAAAAATTCACCAAAGCCGGTTTCTTTTCGTTCAGTTTACCATATTTCATGCAAAAAATCAACCCCTTTGAAAGAAACCCGGGAAGTTCCGCTTCCATTTTACGAAAAAAAATTCAAAATGTTCTCTTGACAGAACGAAACCGATTTGGTATGAAGAAAATTCCCAGCCGTTTTGTCGATCCGTTTTCCTCAACTTTCCCAATTCCCCAAACGCACATGAACCGCCCGGTTTTTCGTTTCGCCATGTCCCGTTTCCTGCTGACGGCTTTCATTCTGTTTCTTTTCGCATCCAGCGTACTTTCGCAGGATCGGACACTGTTTGAGCGCGAGATCTGCCTTGCGGCCGAATATATTGCGGAAAACACGGCCCCTAACGGCCGTCTTGCCTACGAACGTCATTTCACCGTCCGCATGGATCCCGTGCGCTACAATATCCTCCGACACGCCGGTACGATCTATGCCGTGCATCTTTACGAGCAGGAACATCCGGAAGATCAGACGCTTCGTGCCGTACGGCTCCGTCTTTCCGAGTACCTCATGGCGCACCATCTGCGGGAGATCAACGGCGGAATGTACACGATCGCCTCAAAACCGGAAGAAGAAAGCCTCCCGGAACCTCAAGCCAAACTTGGAGCCGGCGGACTGGCCCTCATCGGACTTTCAAGTCTGGCGGCGGAAGGAAAAGCGGATCTCGCAGTCCTGCGCGGTCTGGGAGAGTTCATCCTCTTCATGCAGAAGGAAGACGGCAGTTTCCACTCCAAGTATCTTTACTCGACGCAGGATTTCGATCCCCAATTCCACTCCCTCTACTATCCCGGTGAAGCGGCACTCGGACTACTCTGCCTGCACGATGCCGACCCGCAGGAAAAATGGCTCCTCAGCGCAAAACGGGCACTTCTGTATCTCGCGGACCTCCGAAAAGATCAGGATCCGGTGCGGGAATTCGATCATTGGGCCATGCTCGCGACAGAAAAACTTCTCGCCAAACCTGAAAACTCCGTGACCCCGGAAGAAAAGGCCCGACTGGTCTTTCATGCCCGGCAGATGGCGGAAATGATCCTCCCAACACAGATCCGAAAACCCGGTTCTCCTGCTGACGGATCGATGGGCGGAAACATTCGGCCGTGCAGCAACGGAACGAAAATGGAAGGTCTCGCCGCGATCTGGCAGATCCTTCATGAAGAAGACCCCAAATATGCCGATGTGATCCTGGACGCTCTTGAACGGCTCGGAAAATTTCTGGCGAAAGCCCAGATCCAGGAGGGACCTCTCCGCGGCGGGATCCCGGCATCCGCAGACTGGCGGAAACCTCGAAAGAAACCATCCCGAAAAGAGATCGTCCGCATCGACAACGTGCAGCACATCATGTCTGGATGGATCAACTATCAGAAAATCGCGGAACAGACAAAAAAATAAAACGGCACGGAAAATTCCATGCCGTTTCGTGTGGTATATAGGGGGACACAGACTCACAGTTTCGGATGGGTGATTGCCTTCTCCAAACCATTGCGGGCCGTACCGGCGGGTCGTTCTTTCCTCCTGAGGATCCGGCACGGGGGTCTTTTCTCTCTTTCTACCAATTCTCAATGGATGTTCTGTCAGCGGGACATTAACTGTATCGTCCCTCTCCAAAAAAATTTCCACAAAATCTCCAAAATAAACTCTGTAGCGAAAGTACTGTTTATCCGGCTTCCGGTAATTTTGCAGAGTACGCAGAAATTTCAGACGTTTTTTCAAGAGCCAGTCGGTTCCCAGCCGATATTTTGAATGTTTTTCGTATTCTGTTCGGGGAGACCCCGCCAGATCCATCATTTTTCATCTTTCAGGAGGTCACGGGATGAAAGTTTTGCTTTTCAACGGCAGTCCGCATGAAAAGGGCTGCGTCTTCACCGCGTTGTCCGAAATTGCGCAAACTCTCGAAAAAAACGGCATCGATTCGGAGATCTTCTCGATCGGCACGAAGGCCGTTCAGGGCTGCATTGCATGTCGCGGATGCCGTGCAGAAGGTGCGTCTGGATGCGTCTTTAAGGACGAGCTCTACACACAGCTTCTCGAAAAAGTCAAAGAATGCGACGCGCTGGTCATCGGTGCGCCGGTCTACTACGCAGGCCCCCCGGGAGCACTCTGCGCCATTCTCGACCGGCTCTTTTTCTCCGGATCCGCATACCTTCGGCACAAACCGGCCGCGTGTGTGGTGAACTGC
Organism: Thermoguttaceae bacterium; assembly: GCA_017939795.1. Classification (GTDB taxonomy): domain Bacteria; phylum Planctomycetota; class Planctomycetia; order Pirellulales; family Thermoguttaceae; genus RGIG3701. The sequence continues at coordinate 83,056 of JAGBAA010000097.1, read as the reverse complement.
CGCCGCGGGGGTGCGAGCGCAACGTTCGACCGTCTGAACAAATACTTCACGATCAATCAGATGCCCGTCGTTTCGAGTCAGTACTGGAACTCCACGCACGGTTTCACGCCGGATGAAGTGCGCCAGGATCTGGAAGGTCTCCAGACGATGCGCACGCTCGCGAACAACATAGCGTACCTGCTGAAGACCGCAAAAGAATCCGCAGTTCCGCTCCCCGAGACAGAACCTTGGACTCCCACTAACTTTATCTGACCGGCGCAGTCTTTCAAGAACCGGAAATTTCCATTTCCGGCCTCAGTACCGCAGCGGTGCCTCTGACCACATTGGGATTTTTTGCGGCAGAAAACACGGAAGGCCCCCAAAAGTATACAGACACAGAACCATCAAAAAGTTTTTGAAGAGGGAGTCTGAGGGAGGAACAATTTTCAAAATGTTCCTCCCTCACGGCCGTCGTCTCTTCGCGGGCAGCCAGATTTCTCCCGCAGGGTGAAATCGTGCGTGGGATCGCTTGCGCCAAAAATTTTCATCTCTGAGAACAAAACAAGCAGATCGAGGTCCATTCGCTGAAACGAGGTTCATTCGCTGGAACTGATCGACGAAAAACTTGCGCGTCTTGGCCGTCCAGGCGGGTTCGGAGCGTTCGGCAAAATGCCGTAAGTGCTGATATTTTCAGGGATTCCGCATTGCTGAGCCAGTCAAAAAGGTGACCTTCTGCTGCCGCTCGGTCAGGCTGATTCCAGAAATTCTTGATCGCGCTTCCGCGCCAGGACACGAAACCGCGGCTCGTTGGCCGCTCCGAGGATACGATAAGTTCCTGAACATGCCGGGTCAAGGCCGGAGCGTCTTTTTAGCAAAACAAATCGGTTTCCCTTAATGGCTCGGCGGGCGGTTTCGTCCGGCAATTTGCGATAGATCGTGCGTCGACAGTCCGTGATTGTCCGATGCAGCATCTGCATGATATGAAATCGGTCGTAGACAAGTACAGAATTCGGAAAATTCTCCCGGACCGCTTTCGTATACGCCGGCGACAGATTCGCGGCCGCGCATTCGGACGCGCGAAATCGATGTGGATCTGCGCGACTTTCCCGCAATCGAGACAGTGAACTCTCGGAATTTCCGCATGGATCAGTACCCTCATATTTCCCATCGGCACGCCGGTGAAAATACGCATTTTCGTCCCCGTCCTACGAACGTTTCCGCTTCTGCATCCTGCGCATTTTAACTCCTCCGGATGCCTCCAAAAACATTCAAAAATAAAAATGTCCTTTTTTATGGAAATTTTTCGGAGGAAGTACTTGCGGATCCCTTGAACATGGTATAAAATAGCAGCAGACATGGTTCCTCCGATAGGGTTTTGGTTTTGATTTTTCTATTCTATCAGATACCATGTCTTTTTTCAACTACCCCCGGTACGCAGTTGCCGGATGAACCTTTTTTTTGGCATTTTCCCTGAAATATTTCCACAAAACCTCAAATCACTCTTGATGAAAATTCTGAAATATGGTATAATGTTCCTGTTTTGGGAATATATTCCTCATATTTACCGGGAAACTATTCTTGAGATCATGCAGAATAAGTGGAAAATATGAATACAGACTCGTTCAAACGGATGTTTCGGCTGATCGACTGTGCGCGCCGAAACTACATCAATCATAGTTGGGGAGACATCTGCAAGGGGAAGTCCGCAGGGAAACTTTCCAGCCGGCATATTTACTATCTGACCCTCATCCGTCAGCAGCTTCCGTGCAATCTGAACACGGTCATGCAGATCACGGGGCTTTCCTCCTCGGCAGCCTCAACGTTCATAGAAAAACTCGTTCAGGCAGAGATCGTGACGCGCAAGCCGAATGAAGAGGACCGTCGGAACGTTCAGATCATCCCGACTCCGGAAACGCTTCAGATCTTCCAGGAAGTGGATCGCCGTCTGGACCGTCTTATTGATTTTCTCGCGCAGGACTGTACTCCGGAAGAGATCGAAGCGATCGACCGGACAGGAGAACTGGTCTGCCGCAAAATTACGATGAACAGACACTGGATCGAAGAAAATTCCGCTCCGTCGGCAACACCGGCAGGCATTCGCTATCCGATCCAAAAATAGACGGGGAAAGGACTCATAAAATGCAGAAAAAACGGGTAGTCGTGACTGGGTACGGAGTCGTTTCCTGCGTGGGAAATAACGCGGCAGATTTCTGGACCTCGATCGTGGAAGGACGCTGCGGACTGGGGCCGATCACGAAATTTGACGCTTCCGGATTCCGGACGCAGATCGCAGGTGAAGTGAAGGATTTCGACATCACGCAATATGTGCCGTTCAAGGATGCGAAACGTCTGGATCTCTTCTGCCAGTACGCCATCGCGGCAGGTGACGAAGCGCTCGCCATGGCGGGTCTGCCTAAAAATTTTCAGGAAAGCGAACTGGACGAAACGCGCGTCGGGATCCTGGTTTCCAGCGGCATCGGCGGGATCATCGCAACGACGACACAAAACAACGTCCTTCTGGACCGCGGGCCGGGCAGAGTCTCACCGCTGGCCATTCCGATGATGATCGCGGACAGTGCGTCAGGGGACCTCTCGATCCGCTACGGTGCGAAAGGCCCGAACTTCGGTATCGTTTCCGCCTGTGCGTCCGGGTGCCATTCCATCGGGGAAGCGTACTGGATGATCCAGCGCGACGATGCGGACATCATGATCGCTGGAGGGACGGAAGAGAGCGTCATGCCGCTGTGCATCGCCGGTTTCGCCTCGATGAAAGCAATGAGCACCCGCAACGACGACCCGCTTCACGCCAGCCGTCCGTTCGATAAAGACCGCGATGGTTTCGTGGCTGCGGAAGGGGCCGGAGTCATGATCCTGGAAGAATACGAACACGCCAAAAAACGCGGTGCGAAGATCCTCGCGGAACTCGTCGGATACGGCGCGACCGGTGACGGATACCACATCACCAGCCCTGATCCGCAGGGAGACGGCGATGCCCGCGCCTTCCGAATGGCCATGCGTCATGCAGGGATCGGACCGGAGGAGCTGGACTACATCAACGCACACGGGACCAGTACGCCGCTGAACGACAAATTCGAGACCTGCGCCATCAAATCCGCCCTCGGCGACGCAGCGCGGACGGTGGCCGTCAGCAGTACGAAAGGCACGACGGGGCACGCATTGGGAGCCGCCGGCGCACTGGAGTGCATCGCATGTGTGCAGACGCTTGAAAATCAGATCATCCCGCCGACGATCAACTACGAAACGCCCGACCCGGACTGCGATCTGGACATCACGCCCAACACAGCCGTTGAACGTTCCGTACGCTATGCCGCAAACAACAATCTTGGCTTCGGCGGACACAACGCGGTGGTCATCTTCAAGAAATTCGAAGACTGACCCACGTTCTTTCATTCTGGAACCAGAAGAGGGACCCGAAATGAGTCCCTCTTTTTTATTGCTTCATCTGCGGTGATCTCCTGCCAATGAGGATCGCGATCTTGCTGTGGAAACCACTGAGAACGAACGGAAATATACAGATCCTGCGTAAAAAAAGAAACGCCGACTTTAGTACGGAATGTACTGAAACATGAAAATTGGACACTTTCTGTGAAATTTATACGGGATCTCCCCATTGACAAACGGTTTCGAGTTGACTAAAATGACTGAAAATGCGATTCGCAATTGCCGGGAGACCCGCAATTTATTCAGATTTCTGTTTCATCATCAAATTTCAAGGAGGACCTGCTCATGAGATCCATGTTGTACTTTCTGCCGACGCTCCTGCTTTTTTCAGCCGCAGTACTCTTCATTCCGGACGTGGTTCATGCCGGAATCGGGAAATACTATCGTTCGGAAGAGACCCGGACCTACCGGCTCATTGAGCGCGGAGATATGGAAGGCGTTGAAAAAGCATTGGAAAATACGCCGGAATGGCGTGAAGACCCGTTCGGCTACTTTCAGGAAGCCATCGACTCCTGCCAGCTCGAGATCCTGAAAATGCTCGTTGAGAAAAGCGGTCAGGATCTGAAGAAAACAGATCAGTCGATGGATGACGGTTCGGATTTTCTGATGGATGCGGTCATTCTCCAGATCGATCCTAATTCAGATTCCCGTGACGCGGATGAAGAAGATGTTTTGGAGATCGTGAAGTTTCTGATCTCGCAGGGATACGAAGTAAAGCGGACTTTTAATGAAAACCGCAGAGAACGCCCGCTGCTTCATCTTGCGATCGAGGCGGAAAACCGTCTGCTGGTCACGTACCTTCTGGAAAATGGAGTTGATGTAGAAGAACAAGACGATGGGGCAACGCCTTTGATGGCGGCGCTGGATCGTGTGGATGCTATGAAAAAGGATCCATTCGACATTTCCAGGATCCTCCTGAAAGCCGGTGCCAGGCTGGTCTACGAGGCTTCGGATGTTCCCCAGAATTCATTTTCGCTGCTGCACAATGCCGTGGAAGAAGGAAACCTGGACAAGGTCCGATTCCTCATAGAACAGGGGGCACCGCTTGAGTTCGTCTATGGGGGAGGAACGCCGCTTCATGCTGCTGTTTCCGGAAAGGCGAAGGAAATCGTTCATTTTCTTGTGGAACAGGGAGCGGATCTGGAGGCTCGGACCGATTTTGGATGGACGCCGCTTCTTTTGGCGACTCTGGATGATGTAGAAATGGTTCAATATTTCGTGGACCATGGAGCCGATATTCACGCCGTCACGGACAATGACCGCGACGCACTGTTCCTTGCGGCAGAAAATGGGAATGAAAAGCTCGTGGATTTCTTTCTTGCAAAAAAACTGGATCCGCGGCGGGTCAATCTCAGTGGACAGGGGATCCTTACTGCGGCAGCGTGCGGTGGAAATTTTGCGATCTTCAGGAAATTCGCGGACATGGGACTGGATCTGAATACGCGGGACAGTTGGGGACAGACGCTCCTTTTCCCGGCAGCTGCGGGACAGAACGCAGAGATCGTGAAGTATCTTCTGGAACATGGTGTAGACGTGAACGTTCAGCGCAATGATGGTACCACTGCCATGGAATTGGCCAGAAATGGGAAAAATGCGTCCATTTTGATCCCGATCTTTCGAAAAGCGGGAGGCAAAGAGACCTCAAATCGTGCCGAGGCCCTTTGGTTTGATGGCGGTGCTTTCGGCGGAGCGACTCTGCAAAATAGTTTCGTCCCAATGGGAATGGGCGGTTTGGGAGGTTTCATGTAGTCTGAGATCGCCTAAAAAATGAGACAGTCCCGCATTGCACAAAAGCAATGTGGGACTTCGGATGAAATATTCAAATCATTGAACCGGACAAGAGCCTGTCAAGCAAAAAATTCACTATTTCAGCAACTTTTGAATCTCCGCGTAATCCGCCGCTGCTGCAGCCCGAAGTACGAGTGCGTTCAGAATTTCTGCATCGGAGATCGTCATGATCCGGTGCTGATCTTCCTGCGTAAACGATTCCGAAAATCGCATCTGAAGGATCGAGACCAGCATCCGAGCCGCCGCCAAACGTTCACCTTCCGCACGGCCTTCCGCACGGCCTTTTTGCAGGCCGATCGCTTCACCCTGTACGAGACCTCGAGCGAGTCCGAGGGCGTGACCGTGGCGTTCGGCGTACGAGAGTTGGGCGCGGTGATCGCGTTCGTATTTTTCCCGAGCAAAGGCAAGTTCGCGAAGTTCGTCGTTCTCCGTGAACTGCGTGTAGCGTTCGTGAGTCTCTCCCAAACCGGGAGTTCCACAGATCAATGTATCCATTTCCGCCTCCGTTTTGCGATTGCCGTTGAGTAAGTAGTCCATCCAGTTCTGAAGCTGGAGCTGATTTTCGTCCTCCTCTTTCGCCAGCCGGCCGAGACGCGCGAGTTTCTCGTCGATAAGCTCCAGTGAATGGATCTCGATCTGGTCCGAGAAAAGCACAGACGGGTCTTTTTCCGCAGACAGCGTGAAGACATTGTGCAGGTCCGTCAGCTGCGGAAAAAGCTCAAACCGCGTCACGACGATGGAAATGACCGGGCGAAGATGCTCATAATCATGTCCGCGATTCAGCATGCTCGAGTACATTTTACTCCAGTAGTAAAGTACCCGATCCGTGAATCCGACGGCATCGATGAGCTGCATTTCAATGTCGTACTTTTTCCCCTCCTCATCACGGGCTTTAACGTCGACGATCGAAGTTTTCTGATTCGCGAAATTCGCGATGTTGAAGGGGTTCTCGATCTTGACGCTCTCGACCAACCGCCTTCCGGCACTCTGGTTGATGGCATTAAGGAAGCACTTCAGCCCATTTTCTGCCCCTGGGGACGAAAAAAGATACTGAAACACGACATCTGCCGTCGGCGGCAATTCAAAAGGGATCTTTCCGGCCATTTTCGCTGCCTTCACTTTCCATTTCCAAACAGTTAACGCCCTGACTTTCTGATTATACCATGAAAATTTTAAAAGTCAAGAAAAGTTTGACGAAAATCCCATATTTCAACCAAAACCTCGACACTTAAAGAACGGGATCAATTTCATCATTCCATCGATTCAAAGCCCGTTCAAATGCACGAAATTTCGGCGATTCATCAGTATCGTCGTCCGCATACTGCACGAGTCCCCAAGACCCCCATTTTCCCCAGCGTCCTGTTGAGGAAAAATGGCAGAGAAGCCCTCCGCCAATTTCTTCCCACGCGCGAAAATACGCATCGTAGATCCGTCCCATCCGCGGGGAAGCGTTCGCCTCCGAACAAATGGAGTTCAGTTCCTCCCGGTCGTTCGCTCCCCAAAGCCCGACCAGATGCTGGCCCGCTTCGTAGCAGATGAGCGCAACCCCGTGTTCGTCAGCTATTTTCTTCTGCTTTTTCATCCACTCGACAGCCTCGGGGAGTTTTTGCTTTTCGAGAAGTTCCAGTGCACCGTCAACTCCGCGGGCGATGAATTCATCCGCGTACTCTTTCGGAATGCAGTGCATCACGTACGGCGCGATCGCTAAAGCATCGGTGACTTCTGCACAGTCGGAAAATTTCAAAAGCTGCTCCGAAACGTAATCATTCGCAGCCTGCGAGGCCAAAACACGCACGAGACGCCCTTCCTGTTCGGGAAAAACCTCCCGAAAAATGGTGAATATCTCGCGGGACCGATGCGCCGTCCAAGCCCATGCACGCACCCACGGTTTTTCGTCCGGAAGGAGTTTCGCCCCCTGTTCTTCCGCATACCTGCACTGCTCGAACTGGCCGTTCCAGACCTCATTGGAATACTCGACGTAGACTTTCAGCTCCGGTTTCAAATACTTTCGGATCGTCTGCGCCATATTGCGCACGAATTCATCATCCGCCCGATGCGGCACGCAAAACCAGGCGTTCGCGTTCAGGTGATTCGCCAGAGCGCAGAGCAGTTCCAGCGGGACGCCTTTTTCCGAAAACGACGCATCGCCGACGACCGGTCGGTCTGCCCATTTTTCAAGTTTCGAGCCGTTCGTGTGCTGGAGATCCATGAATCGGACCGTATCGACGCCTTTCCATCGGGCAACCAGCGCGGGATCCCACATCCCGCACGTCCGTTTCGCTTCGTCTTCAAAACCGGGACGGAAGACTTGAAAATCGCGCAGATAGTCCGTCGGATCGGTCTCGCGGATCTGAAGCCAGAACGCACCGTATTTTGCCTCGACACGGATCCGGATCTCTCCCGGACGCTCCTCAAGGACCCAGGCGTTCATGAACGTGACTTTTCCCTTCCCGCGATACCGTACCGTGTACGTCCCGCTGGGGAAATGTCCATCTTCGATCGTGCAGAGCGGCGTCTCGGCAAAGCAGTTCGGTTCCAGACGGCGCACCCAGCCACGTTCGTCAAGCTCCAGCTCCGGACCTTTTCCCCAGCTTTCCCCCTCACGCTGACTGATCCAACGGCGCGACTCAAAAAAGACGTTCACAAACGGCAGTTCTGTGTTCCAGTCCGCCGGCCCGCCAAAATTGATCCCCATGGCCGTCCGTCCCGCTGTCTGCACAGCCGGCGAAGAATGGACCGCCGCGTATTTTCCCGCCGTTTCGCTCTTTTCTATCTTCCCCGCCTCGCAGCTCGGCAAAGTACCCCAAAGTACCGTGCAGAAGAGAACGAGACACCAGAGTCCACTCATCAAAATTCGGAAACATTTCATTTTCAGTCTCCTTTTCATGTTTCGATCTTCAAGGAAAAGTCATGGGGAACTCATACGCAGAACGCCGGACGATACGGAACCGCCCGGCGTTCTGAATTTACTCGGTTTGGGAAGCGTTTTGCTCTTCCATCGTTTCACGGATCTCATTCCGGGAACAAAAATAGAACACGACTCCCAGCATCGCCGTCACGAGGCAGACCAGCCGGTACGCCAGCATGACGACGAGTCCCATGCCAGGCTTTCCAGTTTCGTCGCGGTACAGTTCGTCCAGCACGACTTCAACCGGCCCGACTGGAAGCGGTACCGCCGACATCGACATGCTGGTCGGTGAAATGTAGAGGTGCTGCGCAAACGTCGGCGGTTCACTTCCGCGCCAGATCCCGTCAGCAAGAAAGTAGATCGATGTGGCGAAAGAAGCGTGGATCAGGAGGCTCACAAGCAGGATCCACGCAAGCTGGATCGGGTAGTTTCGGTAAAGACGCACACTTCCCGCAAGTTCCCGAAACGTCTTTTCAAATTTGGAACGCGGCGGTGGGAGTTCCTTTTTCGACGGCGGAGGGCAAAGAAGCGCCAGCCCCGCAGCCGTTCCGATCCCCCATGCCGTCAGGACTGCCCAGGACGCAGAACGCAGCGTCGGTGTCGTCTCCGGATCCCAGAGGATCCCCATTCCAAGCACAACGAGTGAGGCGAGCATGAAAAGCGCGTACAGTCCGATCATTCGGTCAATGAAGACCGATGCGAGCACTACGGGACCTGCGTTGGGGTGTTTTGCCTTTTCCTGTCGGGTCAAAAGCCAGGCTTTCAGCAGGTCGCCGCCCACGATCCCCATCGGCGCAAGATTGAAAAGGTACCCGATGTACCCGACCCGGAGCGTCGTCCAGAGATCCGCATCGAGTTTCTGGATGCGCACAAGATACCGCCAGCGAATGATCGTCGCGAGGACGGCGATGAACGTGAAAAAAAATCCAAGTCCCAAAGACGTCCAGATCTTCTCGCCGTGGAGCAGGCCGTTGACCGTATCCTGATTTTGAAGTGCACGCCAAACCAGAAAACCAAGGATCCCCAGCGAAAGACCGATCTTCAGAAGAAACAGGACGGCAGAACGGATCTGCTGCCCCACGGAATAGACGGTTTGACTCACGGCAAAACACACTCTTTCATTTCAAAAGGAAAAGGGGAACGAAAGTGACCGTTCCCCATAAAAATTCAGCAAAAAACGCTCAAAATACGGACCACCGCACCACAGCGTTCCATTTCCGTATGGACCCGACTATTTTCCGGCCGGTTCATAGTGCGGACGAATGACACCGCGGCGCGTCGGAGCGTACGGATTGAAATAGGCGGGCTGCTTCGCATCTTCTTCATCCTCTTCCGCTTCCTCGTCGATCTTCTCTTTGTCGGTCTTCTCCTGAGCACGGGCAGGATCCACATGCACCGTCGGTCCGGAACCGGAGAAACCATAAGACGCACCCGGATTGTTCGCATTCATCCCGGTATTCATCTGCCCATAGGCAGCCCCGACCGTCGCAGCACCCACGTTTGAATTGAACTGCGCCTGCTGCTGGACCTTCGTCTGACTCTGATTCTGCTGGATCGCGTTGAGCTGCTGCTGCATCTGCTGCCGTTTTGCTTCCGCTTCCAGTGCCGGTTTCACGTACAGATTGTAGTTGTCGATGCCGGTGAAATTATCGCGGCGGAAAAGCTGCATGTAGGGACTCAGTACCGGGGCGGCTTCGTAATCCGCAAACGGTTTTTCCGGAGCCGCTGCCGGCGTATGCTGTCCGTACTGGACCGGACCATTAAAGGCGCGCGTCTGCTGCTGGGCCTGCATCGTCTGGTAGGGATTCAGTGTCGGCATGGGACGTCCATTCGCGCCGGCGACAGCAAACGGAGAGGCTCCCCCCTGCGGAAACTGCGTGTTGACGGAATTCGGCGTGGCACTCTGGATCGGAGCACGGCCGGCAGGTGCAGCAGCTCCCGCACTCATTCCAGGCGGCATCGCCGAGGGCGTCGTCGCCGTACCCGGAGCCGGATACGGTGAAGCGACCTGAGGCGCATACTGTGCCGCAGCCGAGCTGCACATCAAAACCAAAGCCGCCAAAAGCAGCGAAAAGTTCCCCAATGATGAAAAACGCATGACTTCCTCCCCTTTAAAAGGCCGAAGCATCGGAAAATTTCTTTCGGATCTATCGTGAACGCACACTGCTTCACGAGACTTCTACTCTTTTATTTTACCCGGAATCACGCCTTTTGAAAAGACGGATCCTCCCGTTTTTTGCGAAATTTTCCAAAAATTTCAGTATTCAGAAGTTTTTTCCGGAAAATCTTCCCGAAATTCTCAACGTTTGGTTTTCTGATCTCCCGTTTTCTGATCTCCCGTTTTCTGATCATCCGGAGAAACGATCTCCAGCAAATACCAGAGCGTTTGGGTCTCCGGCGAGATGCGGATCTCCACTTCAGAATCAGAGATCCTCTGGATGGAGCAGGCCTCCGAGTGGATCTTTTCCGCATTGCTGTTCAACGCAGAAACGGCGACCGTTTTCGGAGCAGAGACCGGCAAAACGAGAGAAAGCGGGATCCCCTCGCAGAGGCGGGGCATTTGGCCGCGTTTCGGCGAAAAGAGTTTCGTGTCTTCCAGCGCACGTAGATCGACTGCATCCTCCTCCATTTCCGGCTGATCATACGGACGGTAGGATGTTCCGGAATTTTTCATGATGCCCTTCGCGGCAAGCAGCCAAGTGTTTTCGGAAGTTTGAGTCAGCGAGATCGACGCCCAGTCAAGGAGCGTTTCTCCGGGAGTCAGCCGCGTACCATCCCGGAATATGAACGACCTGCCGGCAATTTTCTCCGTAAAGAATTTCGTCTTCGGCGTATCGGCCAAAAAGTACGCTTTGCCAGGTTCCTCGCCATTCCAATGGATCTCGCCCGTCGGCGAAACGAAGCCGGACGACATTGAATCCGAAAGCACGGAGACGTTTCGCAAGTGCCTCGGCATCTTTTTTGTCCGGGAAATTGGACTTGAAGGAGAGATCCGTCCCCCAGAAACGCAGACGTTCACCCGACGCATTGGCGAAAATGTCCCCAACTGCCCACACATGCCCATTCGCGCCAACAGACTCGTTTCCCCGGGGAGGTGTCCAGATCTGAGGCAGCGATGCGCCTTCCGCCATAAACGGAAAAAGTTCCACGGCAGTCAACATTCCGGACACGTACCAAAAAAACATCCAAAAACCAAGGAAAAAATCGATTTTAAGGAGGGCATGGAAAATCTCCTGAGGGAATGAGGCAGGTTCTGAAAATCAGCAAAAGTCCCCCCAAGACCGGCAAATCGAAAGATCCGGCGATCTGCTGGGGGCATCGCGAAGGAACCGCAGATCAGGAGGAACAGATCAAGAAAAATAGTTCGGCAAAAGAAGAGGCGGGAGTTTTGAACTTTCCCGCCTCTTCAACACGAAAATCATTCTCGGCAGAAGCCGGTATCGACCCAGTCGACGTGGTCGCAGTTGATCCCGTCAGACGTCGGATCCATTTCCAGCCGGATCTGCTTCACGCGGGGATCCAGCGGAATGTTGAAGTGCCAGACGTTGATCGTCGGATTGCTCAAAAGCGGCGACTCAGCGGCCAAAACCTGCGGCTCTCCCATCTCGCAGACGTCCGTCCAGACTTTAATGTAAACGGAACGGCGGGGGTCTTTCGTGTGGAAATCATCGAGTCCCACGACGCCCGTGAAGCGCGTCATCCCTTCCGGGACCGCATACGTCAGATTTCCAGCCGCGTGAATGCCCACGCCTTTTGCGTAGACTTTGCCGTTAAGCGTCAGCGGATGCCCGGCGGCAGAACGATTCGCCTGGACCGATCCCCACTGCGTACTTGCCTTCAGAGGTTTCAGGTCCGCAATATTGACGTCCGGCTGAGGCGGAAGCGGCGGCAAAACGATCGTTTCCGGCATGGCGACGCGGAGTTCCACGGAAGACGAAAGGTCCCCTTCCCAACCTTTTGCCTGAAGTGCGTAAACGTAGGATTCGCTCGTCTTTACGTCAAAGTCGGTGAAGGAATTTGAGGTGAGCGTAAACGTTTTTTTGCTTCCATCCGGGTACGTTTTCGTCAGAAGGAAACCGAAATTAGGCGTTTCATCCCACGTCAGGCTGACTTTATGGTACGCGGCATTTCCCGTCAGATCCTGCGGCTTCACGGCCTGCGGAACCGGAGTTTCTCCGCGTTCAAAGGCGATCGACCACCGAACGTCTCCGGCATTCCCGCACGTGAAGCGCACGCGGAGCGTTCTGCCGTCCAGGATCATTTCCGCCGGTTTCTGCGTCTTTTCAGAAACGGAAACTCCGACCGGTTTCACGCCGCCCGGAAGAATGAAGCGCAGCTCGTACGGATCATTCGCGACGATAGTGCTCGTACCGGAAAGGGTGAGTTTTTCCGCATCCCATTTCACGTTCTTCACCTCGAAAAGCGGGCTGGTGACGTGCCGGTTCGTGCTGACCAGCTGCGGTTCATTTCCCAGCCTGACGAGCGAGAAAATACGGCAGGAACCGCCCGGAAGCTCGTATTTCAGATTTCCGCGGAACGGCGGGACGAAGGAATCCGCCCAGAAATCAAAACCGGCGTACTGCGCATTAGGATCAAGCCCGAGCTGCGCGGCTGTTTTCTCGAGACTCAGCGTCTCTTTCTCCGACCAGTTGAAGAGGCCGAAGATAACGGCATCCGGTTTCACTTCGCTTCCGGACGCAAATTTCTCCGGACGGGTCACTTTCCAGACATTCGCCAGCGGGACCTCAAAAACGTCCAGAGGCCGCGCTGTGTAGAGGCACGCCGGCGCGATCGTTCTCTGGAGCACATTCAGACGTTCCGGAGAAAGCTCCGGAAGCCAGTCGCTGAATGCGAAAAGCTGTCCGGTCACGGCAGCCCAGGACGTGATGAGCTGCGCGTGGGAAAGCGGAATGGAATCCCGCACGTAGACCGGATCCGGATCATTGAACCAGACGCGGCCGTTAAAGAAATAGCGCGCCGTTCCGCGAATCGGTCCTTTGCAGATCCCCGACCAGCTCGCCCCATTGTCCGGCCCGATACGCATCGCGTCGACCAGACCGTAGGAAGCAGCCATCGTCCGCATGTTCTGCGATACATTGCAGCCAAGAATGAAAACGTCATCTCCGCCTGCCGCACGGACCATATTCAGCCCTTTGCGGTAGATCTCGACGTTGGTTTTCGTCATGTCGTCAAAGATCTGAAGCCCCAGATCGTCCGGCAAGTACTCGTCATTGACGTAGAGCTGCTCGCACGCCATCGCGGTCCACATACCGTCGTATTTGAAGTACTTGTAGCCCCATTTGTTCGCGATCTGATCCACTTCGTCATGTACGTACTTCTCAACGTCTTTGTCCGTCATGTCGAGCGACGTACCGCCCCAGAATGTTTCGTAGGGGGCACCTTTTTTCTGGTTGATTCCGGAATACCGCCGCGTATTTTTCTGTCCCGGTTCCGGATAGTCGATCGCCGATTTCGCGAACCATTCCTGCTTGTCCGCATAGTACGGATCATTCCAGTTCCCAGAAAACGGCATGAACCAGATCCCGGCACGCAGACCTTTCGAGTTCAGGTACTCTGCCGTCGGTTTCATTCCGGAACGGTACGGACCATTCGGATCGTGTGCCGTGAAGTTCTTTTTCGGTCCGTTGACCTTTTTTCCAAGCTGCCAGGAATCGTCGATCTGGAAAAAACTCATCCCGAATGGCACGAGTTTTTCCGCGGCGACATCAGCAAATTCCCGCGTACTCACTTCGTTTCCGCTTCCGCCGAATCGATTGGAATACCATGTGCAGTAGCCGGAGATCTGCGGTTTCAGCTGGATCTTATGGAATTCCGCGATCTGATCCGCGTACGTTTCCAGCCCCGTCAGCGAATCGTCAAACGCGCCGAGCACGAACCACTCGCCGACGTCTCCCTCCACGCTCCGGTCAGCCGTCGTCTCTGCGTTTTCTGCAGAAATTGCGGGGATCGGGTACCGGCCGTACTGTATTTCGGGCTGAATGGCGGTCCCTTTTCCGTCCTGTGTCCGGGAAGAAAAAACGATCCCGCTCCCTTTCAAGCTCGTGATCCATCCGCAGACGACCCCTTTGCGGGTCTCCGGTTTCGCGACGGCGAGAAACGCATACGAGCCTTTGTGCCCGTCCACAGGAGTCAGGCCGGCCGTACCGAGAGCCTTCACGGAATCTGCAGCGAATTCTTCCGAAAGCCGGATCTCCGGAAGACGCAGATTTTTGACCGTCCGCGCCTCGGCTGTCCGAAGCGGGCAAAGTCCGACCCGAAGGACCGGCGTTCCGTCATTCGGCGCAAGGAAAGTCAGACGGTGATCCGGAAACGTGAAGGACACACAGTTGGGAGCCTGACGAGTGAATTTTCCATCGGCAGGAAGCTGAAATTCCGCGAACGGTCCGCCAGCCGGTTTTTGATTCCCATCCAGACGGAAAACCGACACTTTCCCGTCAGCGTTGACGGACGCCGCGATCTGCGCGTTCTTCACGCACCATCCAGCCTGAGCCTGCTGCGCAGCTGCGGAAGATGCCGCAGAAACAAAAGGTACGCCGGAAACCGTTTCTGCCTGAATGCGTTCATTCGAAAGGCCCAAACTGACCGCGATACAAAACGCGGACAAAATGGCCAATGCTGTGAGTTTGGAAATTTTTCTGTTCATCTTTTTTTCGTGGGTTAAGGGTAGGGTCCTGAATGCCGATCCAGGAAATTCTGCCGCACGGCAGATCCATGATCTGCCGGCAGCCTGTACGATAAAGGGGACGGAAAAAGGGAGGTCAGCGAAGTCCCTCTTCCAGCATCTGGCGGGTCCCGGACGGATCGGCGGCTTCGCAGGCTTTCGTCAGGACCTCGATCAGGTCGGAAAGATCGTTCTTCCACTCGTCGGAATTTCCGGATGGAAGCTCAAGCTCCATGAACTCGCCAAGGAGCAGGATCAGACGCAAAAGATGGCGGAAGACCATTCCTTCCTGCTTCTGGAGACCTTTTGCACTGATGTACGCATTGAACTTTCCGTTAAAGCGGAGCACTTCTCCCGCGACCCAGCACGGCCAGACCTTCAGATCGGCGACCAAAGGGCATTCATGCTGGAAGAGCCGGTAGAGTTTCTCCGCGAACGTCAGGGCGTAGATCGGATCCAGCCCCGCTTCCCGCCGTTCCTTGCGTTCCTGCGGACTCATGGAGACCAGTTCCGCTTCGACTGCCAGCCCAAGATCCAGAAGCCGCGCGTCCAGGTATCCGCACGCCAACCGACCGCGAGGAAGTTCATCCTGATGTGGAACGCGGATCGACGGACCAAGCGAGTATGGAAGCTCCAAAAGACTCTCGAAAGCCTGAAGCCGTTCCTTTCTGTCCGCATGGGGAAGGTAATTCAGCAGCCACGTACCAAAGATCGGATGCACGCCGCGCAGTTTCGCCATTCCGTCCATCGTTTCCGTCGGGATCGCCAGCTGCGGAATGTAGAGCGGCTTTTCCTCTTCCGGTTTCTTTTCCACACTGGAAGCCAGAACGGCCGCGCCGTCCACAAAGACCCATGCTTTTTCCGATTTCGGCTCAGGAATGTTCTTTTCCGACGCATTCTCAGCCTGCTTTTTCAGCGCAGCCGGCTGGAGTACGGCCGGTACTGACTCCGAAATTTTCGAGGGGGCAGTATTTTGTGCAGGAGCAGGAACTGGATTTTGGACCGCAGGTTCTTTTTTCAACGCCGATTTCGGTACTCCGCCGCCAAACGTCAGGCCGGAAAGCAGCTCCGCAGCAGCTTTCGACGGTGCAGGAGACGCAGGTTTTTCAGCCTCAGACGATTCAGGAGATCCCGAACTTCCGGACGTCTTTTTCGCGGACGCGTTCTGTACTCCGCCGCCAAACGTCAGGCCGGAAAGAAGATCCGCGGCAGAAGCAGCCCCGGTATCCGGCACGTCCGGTTCATCCAGCAGTCCGGCTCCAAATCCGGAATTGGATTTTTCAGCACGAAAAGACGAGATCTCCATCCCGGTTTCCTGCGGAGCCTCCGTCTCGTTCTTTTTGCGGGAATCAAATGCCGAAATGATCCGGGGGGCCGTTTTCTCAGGCTCTGCCTTGCTCGGAAATTCCGCATTCCCGTCTTCTTCCAGCTCGTCGAACAGTCCTGCACCAAAGCCGGTCTGTTTTGGTTTCGCGACGTGTTTTTTCGCGGCTTTCGGCACATTAATAGCGGGACCTTCCGAAGAACGGGTCCGCTTCCACATTTCCAGACTCGGCGTCCCTTTCGCACTGGAGTCCGTTTCGATACGCAGGATCCTTTCCTCCGTCTTTTCGGAACGGGAGTCCTCTTCCTCTTCAGAAATTACCGATCCCGTTTCATTCGGAAAACTTTCCGCCCCAGACATCAGCGGCACATTGACCGTTTCGGGATCCCGGTCAGGACGCGGAAGCGACGGGAACCACTCCGCCGGCGGCTCGGGCTGAAGCTGGACGTACCCTGCGCTCCAAAGTGTACCGAGCATCCTTTCAAGGTCTTTTTGAGCATTTTCCTGACGCCGGCCGAAAAGAAGCCGTTTCTTCACCAGTTCGCGCAGTTTTTCCACCTCGGGAGAGACCCGAAGCATGAACGAAAGCATCCGCCAGGGAACCAGACCGCGGCTCTCCAGATTCCCGGCCGGCGCATTGCGCAATTTCAGAAACTGCTGCTCCGTCCAGTACTGAAGATTCGGATTTCTCTTCGGCTGCTTGCGCTTCAGTGCCTTTTTCTCCGCCAGGATCTTCGGATCTTTTGAGTCCGCCGGCAGCCGATTGAATTTTTCCTGCCAGCGGAGGATCTGGACGTCATCTTCGTGCGCCAATGCGAAAACGTGTCCCTGTGTATCGAATTGCGGTCGGCCGGCGCGTCCGAAGATCTGATGCGCGGTCCCGGATTCCAGCATCGTCTGTTTTCCGGCCGGACCTTTCATGATGCTCGGCAAAACAACAGACCGCGCAGGCAGATTGATCCCCGCAGAAAGCGTTTCCGTGCAGGTACAGACCGCCAGAAGTTTCTGCTGAAAAAGGTACTCCACGATGCGCCGGTACTTCGGCAGGATCCCTGCATGATGAACGCCGACACCGCGAATGAGCAGCTGCTTGAGTTTCGGTCCCGCTCCCTGAGACCAGTCGAAACGAGCTAATTCCGCGACCAGACGCGACTTCACTTCCGGCGTCACGAGTTCCTTGCCCCGGATCTCTTCCGCAACTCTCCAGCATTCCTCCCGGTTGAAACAGAAGACCAGCGCCGGCGTCATGCGTTCCTCTTCGCTCCCAAGACACATCAGCTGGATCTGCTCCACGAGCAGCTGATCGCCGACCCACTGGAACACGAGCGGGACTTTACGTTCATGGCTCTGAACGACTTCCAGACGGTGTCCGTGCTCAAAATCAAGCCAGTTCGCAAACTGGACCGCATTTCCGACCGTCGCTGAAAGGAGGAGAAGCCGCACGTGCTTCGGAAGGAGCGCGAGCGAAAATTCCCATACGATCCCGCGTTCCGGATCGTTGAAATTGTGGAACTCGTCCATCACGACGGAATGCACGTCCTGGAAATCGTCAAAATCTTCCGGATGCAGAAGACGGTTGAAGAGGATCTCCGCCACGACCACGAGGACCTTCGCGTCCGGATTCACTTTATGGTTCCCCGTCACGAGTCCAACATCGTCCGCAGAAAATCCCCATCGCTCTGCAGAAGCCTGAAGTTCCCGGAATTTCTGATCCGTCAGCGCGATGAGCGGCGTCGTATAGTACGTCCGCTTTCCCGTCAGAAGTGCTTCGTAAACGGCAGCTTCTGCAATGAGCGTCTTTCCTGTCCCGGTCGGAGCACAGACCATCACCCCCTGTTCAGAAGAAAACCACGCCAAAAGCGCCTCTTCCTGAACAGGGTAAAGCGCATAGGGAATCGTTTCGAGATATTTTTCTGCGATCGCGTCGCGTGTCCATTCCATCATGAAATCACTTTCTCGTTTAAGCCGCCCGGTCTGTTTTCAGAAATCATTCCTGAAAAATCTGCAAACGGCTCCGTTGGCAAAATTAAAAATGGGAATCCCTTCAAGTATAAAACATTTTCCGGTTCTGTAAAGGAGGCAGGAACATTTCCTGAAAAAATTCACCAAATTTCAAAATACCCCACAATGCTCAAGCCTCCCATTTTCTCCAACTTACTCAAATTTATAGTAAAATTTACGGATTTTGCTTTTCATTAAAGAAATTTAGACCTTTTTTATAAAAAAATATCAAAATACTCAAAGAATGTACTGTTTATTTTTCTGAAATGTGCTATAATAGAGAAGAAGTGCGACAAAAAAAAGGATTCTTTCAAGGGTGAAGAAATGAGTGAGACTAAGGAACGTGCCTATCCGGTGCCGAGCATAAGACGGCTCCCTCTGTATCTCTCTTTCCTGAGAAAACTGCGGGATGAAAAGGTAGAGGTCGTTTCCAGCACGCGAATTGCAGAAGAATTGGGACTTACGGGGATCCAGGTCCGCAAAGACCTGGCGATGACGGGGATCGTTGGACGTCCCAAAATTGGGCATACGATCAATGAACTGGTCAGCCACATCGAATGTTTTCTTGGCTGGAACCAGACTCGCCGTGCATTTCTTGTTGGGGTAGGGCATCTGGGAACCGCGCTGCTTGGATACAAAGGATTCCAGCAGGAGAACCTGGACATTTTGGCGTCATTCGATACTTCACCGCAGAAAATCGGCAAAGAGATCCTCGGAAGACCGATCTACCCACTTTCCCGGTTTGAAGAAAAAGCCAAAGAACTGAATGTGCAGTGCGCGATCCTGACTGTCCCGGCCCAGTTCGCACAGGAAACGGCGGATCTGATGGTCAAAGCGGGGATCCAGGGGATCTGGAATTTTGCGCCGGTCCAGCTTTTCGTACCGGAGGGGATCATCGTAGAAAATGTCTCGCTTTCTTCGAGCCTGGCGGTCCTGTCTCAGCGCATGAACAGTCAAAAGACGGTCTAGTTTTGCGTTTCGGCACGTTCCCGGCACGAAAACGGACTGAACGTACCGCTGCCGATCCGATACTTTCACAGCTGGAAAGTCTTTCATCGCAAACCGGATCCTGACCAGAGAATGATTTCCCGATCCTCCTGAGAAGAAACAGAAAACGCCGAACATGAAAAAACGCATCCTTTTTCTGGCTCACAGTGCGCTGCGCGGCGGTGCGGAATTTTGTCTCGACACGACGCTCCGGAATCTGGATCGGGAAAAGATCGAGCCGTTCGTCATTTTTCCGACCGACGGTCCCATGGCGGATTCTGCGCACGAAATGGGGATCCCGGTCGAGATCGAACCGCTTTGCTGGTGGATGCTTTACGAGCCGTCGTTCTGGGAGTGGAAAAACCGGCTGCGGACACCATTTCGTCTTCATCGTTTAAAAAACTTTCTGAAGAAAAACCGGATCGATGCCGTCTACTCGAATACCGTCTGCATTTTTGAAGGCGTTCTGGCGGCCCGTGCACTCGGGATCCCGCACTTCACGCACATTCATGAAGTTCTCGAAGACCGCTTCATGCGTCCTCGGTGGTTTTCGCTCCCGCGGATCACGAATTTCTTCTATCGAAACAGCCGGACCGTCTTTTTTGAATCCGATCCGTCGCGCAAAATCGCAGAAGCGCATCTCCGCACAACACACTCCCGTTCCCGGAATGCAGAAAAGCAGCTGGATGAACTTTGCGCCCGATCCGCGGTCGTCTCGAATTCCTCGCGGCTGACACTGGAAGAGGCGGAACATTTTCAGGAAAAAGAAGCGCGTCCAGCCTGGGAAAAACTGAGAGGATCCGGCATCGATCCGGAGAAATGGACCGTTTTGTGGCTTGGACGTTTCTCGGAACGGAAGAATCCGCACATGCTTTTGCGCGCTGCAGCCCAACTGCCGGAAAGCGTGCGGGAAAACATTCAGTTCATTTTCGCGGGTGCCGGACCTCTGGAAACATCTCTTCGGCAGGAGATCGCACACTCCGCACTCGAAACGACATGCCGTCTGATCCCGTTTCAGGACGACATTCGCCCGCTTTTACGGCTCGCGAACGTTCTGACGCTCACGTCATGGGAAGAATCCTTTGGCCTGGTCCTCGTAGAGGCCGGGATGTTCGCGAAACCGGCGATCGCAGTTCGTTCGCAGGGGCCTGCGGAGATCATTCAGAACGGCGCGACCGGTTTTCTGGCGGATCCGGACGATTCCAGAATGCTTGCGGAGCACCTCCTCACACTCTTCCGCGATCCGGAGCTTTCAGCCCGGCTGGGGCGTCAAAATCGGGAGCGGGTGCTCGATCTGTACGATCCGGTCAAAAACACGGCGAAGATCGTGCAGGAATTTCTGAAAGTTCCCAAACGCTGGTGACCAAACGCGTAAGCTCCGAACACCATCCCGCTTTCAGGCACATTTGCGCGGTGTACGGATACTGTCTCCAACTCGCGGACCAAGGAGCGCCTCGGCATACTCCGCGACCTGTTCCGGCGTTTCAAAGTATCGGTCGTAGACCCAGTGGTCTTCATACTCGCAGTGTGCGGTCGTGTAGCTTCGGCAGACATTCGGCCGGTTTTCGTAGTCCATGCACCGGTTCTGTTCATCCAGTTTCCGGCATTTGGTCTGAACGAGCAGGAACCAGTGTTCGTCTTCGGTGAAGAGCGTGGTGTACTCATGCAGCACGAACCACCTCAGCCGGTCAAAATCCTCCCAATCGACCGGCTCGTCGATCTCCATCGCAAAATATCGGCAGCATTTTCCCGAACAGTACTCGCACAGTGTGTCGAGATCTTCCACTTCATCACGGCGGGGTTTTCTTTTTTGAGCCATTTTCCGTTTTGTCTCCGATCCTTTTGGAAAAAAATCCGTTTCGTCTCAACCGTTCACGTCATCCCCTTCGGGATAAGCTGGATCTTACCGTCCCGATCGATCAGCGCGAGGGTAATGTGTGCCTCAGTCAGCAGTTCTCCGTCACGGCGGACTTCGTAGCGGTGCACGATCTTGGCGCGGGTCACTTTCTCGACGTGGATACTCACCTGAATGAGGTCATCATAGTGCGCAGGCTTGATGTAGTGGCAGTCTGCACGCACGACCACGAAAAAAAGTCCGTCCCGCTCCAGCTGGTCATGGCTTCCGCCATTGGCGCGGAAAAGCTCTGTTCTCGCCATTTCAAAATAGACGAAATATTTCGAATGATGCACGACGCGCATCGGATCGCATTCCGTATAGCGGACCCGAAGCTCCATCGTAAAGTCCCGCATGATCTCCATTTCTTTCTGCTTCCTTCCCGGTATATCTCCCGGTTTTTGCTCAAAGTTCATTTCCGGCATCCTCGGTTTTCCTGCTTAGTCTTCCTTCAGGAACAGCGAGTACCAGAGCGACGGATCCTCCATGAACGGGAACGGCGCACCGGCGGTGAGGGTCTTCATCGGAAGCTCCCGGTCTATCAAAGCCCAGGCGATCCCAAGGTGCCGAAACTCCCGCGTGTCAAACCCGGTCAGTGCCGATGCCGAAAGGTAGAGGAATACGGAATAGCAGTTCCGCTGTACATGGGACCGGATCTTCATCGCTCCATCCGGAATTTCATTCGGGATCTGTTTCGTTCGGCTGACCGGCTGAAAAAGAACGGCCGCTTCGTCACCGTCACGTCCGCTGCCTGTCGGAAAACAGACGAAACGGTGGCAGTACCGTGTCGCACGGTGCACATCATGCACATTGCGCGTATCGAGCCACAGCTCGATCCGGTCACTTTCATCCGGACGATCCGGATTGCACCAGAGTTCTTTCGATTTCCCGGAAACAAAAAACTGAAACGCGATCCCGCGCTCATTCCAGGCACTCCGAACGTAAAATTCCTTTCCGCCCCGCGCCTTTCGGGAAAAAATGCCGTCAGAGACCTGCGGGTCTTCAAGCACTTCAAAATCAGGAAGCGTAAAACATTCCGGAAGTTCCTGAAGCTCATCCAACCCCTCTCGGTAACCGCATTCCATCTCGATATGAAACAGGAAACGGTTTGGAATTAACGATTGATGACGCATTGCGTTCTTCTCCGATCTCCATTTTCCAAAAATTCCATTCACGGAAAGTATAGCAAAATCTTCCAGATCGCGCAAGATGAAAAAAGGCTCTTCCGGAAACAGCATACCAGTTTCACCACAGAAAACACAGAAGACACACAGAGCCGCTCAGAAGATGGGAACACGAAAAGCATGAAAAAACGCGGATCACGCGAAATGTTTTTAAAAATTTTTTAAAAATTCATTTCACATCTTTTCGTGCCTTCCGTGAAATTCGTGTCAGGAAATTTTCCTCTTACTTTTCAGTGTGTTTCCGTGCTTTTTCTGCGCACTCAGTGGTAAGATCACGGTTCGGGCCGGTACGCACCTGCCGGAATCGCCTTTTTTAGTTTTTCCGCCATAGACTTGCGAACATTGACCAAAGTTTGCGCGGCGGCGGCAGAAGAAGTTCCGTAAGAAGGACAATGGGAATGAGCAGTACCGATGCGAGCATGAGATCCCTCAGCGAATGGGGACTTTCCGGCAAAATGTACCAGCACGCCCCCATCCATATCGCCACTGTCAGGAGCGAATATCTGCCGTAATTTTTGCGAGGCCGCGGATGATCGGGACAAAGGCGGAAAGACTTCAGCGATGCCCGCCAATGCCAATATTTCCTCCATTCACGTGAATTTCGGGGAGTGCCGTACATGGACAGTTTCTTTTCCAGGGAATCTTCTTCGTCATTTCGCCATTTTTTCAGCCGCATCTGCCGTACTCCGATCGGATCCTAAAACTGGGGAGATCCGGACCATCCAAAGCGGAAAGATCTCCTGTTCTGCCATTTTACACCATATTCTGCAATTCCGCAAGGTCTGCGAGCTGAAATAAGAGAAAAAGTCCTCCCAAATCAAAAAAATCCACTCAGAAACGGTTTCGCCCCCTTGACAAAAGACGAAAATCGGTTAAAATGAAAGCATCATTCGTTTCCGTGGCACAATTGGATAGCGCGCTGCCCTCCGAAGGCAGAGGTTGTGGGTTCGACCCCCGCCGGAGACGCTCAGGAAAGATCCTTCGGTTCCCGACCGGAGGATTTTTTTTGCTGTATGCCGTACTATCCCCCCTCTGACGAAGCCGAAACACGAACCTCCACTCTCTTAAACCGCCATCCAACCAAAAAACATGCGTCAAATCCGCCACATTCAGTACATTCTCTGAAATTTTCAAACAAAAATTAAAAATTTCCCAATTTTCTGATTGACATTTCAGAATTTCTGTATATCATATCTGAACCAGATAAAATGAAAGTTTCCAATAATGTGAACTGGAAAGGATATTTTATGCGTATTCGTTCATTGTTGACCGCTCTGGCTTCGGCCGCAGCTCTGTGCGCTCCGGCAAAGGCGGAGCTGATCACGGCTGAAAGGGTACTCTCCCTGCAAACAGACGGGGGAAAGAGCATCGACGACAACTACAAAAACAACAATGCCAGCGACGGCAATCCAAATTCGACCTGGTGTACGCTGAATCCGAACGGCGGAAACAACTACTATCTCAACGGTACCGTAAACCCGATCATGGTGTTCGACCTGGGAACGAATCAGATACTGGATGCGTTTTCCATCTGGGGTTATCCGTTCGGCGGAAACTCCGTGCAGAAATTCACGCTTTCGTTTTACGACGGCTCGCAGGGATTCGACGGTACGCCGATCGCGGTGCAGGACGTGACGCTCGACACGTACACCAAAGACGCGACGAACATCGCACTGACCGCTCCGGTCTCGGCACAGTACGTGAAGATGGAAATGACGGGGAACTTCGGTCAGACCACCAACCTTGGCGGCGGTGACCGCGTTGGGGTCGCTGAGATCCAGTTCAACCGCACGAATACGATCGAAACATACACGCCTTCGTCCGCTACCGCGAACAATGCGATCGGCAGTATGCCGGCGACCAACCTTCTGGACGGAAACATCTCCACCCAGTGGTGCACGAACTGGGCGCAGGGAGGGGATATTCGGGATTACTATCATGACGGCAAATATGCGGATCCGGAACTGACGTTTACGTTCAGCGAAGCGAAAAACCTTTCCAGCATCACCGTCACGCCTTACACCGTAGCCGGCAACACGGGGAAGGATTTCAATCTGAAATTCTACGATGCGGCAGGAAACCAGATCGCGGTGGAAGATGAGTCGCTCTACTCCTTCAAAATGACCGCGTACAAACAGAGTGCCCCGTCTCTGTTTACGTTCCCGGAAGTGAAAGGCGCGTCAAAAGTCGTCATGACGATCACGGACAACTTCAGAGGTGACTATCTCCAGAATGGCGGCGACTATAATAATAACGGCACGTTCGACGACGACGGCGGCGACCGCGTCGGGCTTTCGGAAGTTTCTTTCGGAAATCATCCTTACGCAGGCGGTCCGACCTGGCAGACGAGCTACAATACGCCGATGGAAGGGATGGATGTCATTCGTCCGAGTGCGGTTTCCATCAATCATCCGTCTGGAAATACGCCGGATTGGCTCATTGATGGGAGCGGCTATTCTCCCGGAGGAGCGTGGTATTCGGATGCAAACGGCAGCGATTTCTTTGAGACGGACACGACCCAAACAACGCCGGTCCTGACGTTCACGAATGACGAACTGGAACTGGTCGATGGTTTCCTTTACTTCGGATACCGCTCCACGAATAACGGAAACGTCATGACGGCATTCACGCTTTCGCTTTACGACGGCGATGAACTCGTTCTTTCCGATTACTATCGCGTCGATACCGCAATGTCATTGGATGATTATGCCAGTTTCATGTTTGATGATTCGGTCGCTTTCGACAAAGCGGTCCTGATCCCGCTGGATAATGCCTTCGAGTATTTCAACTGGGCAGGAGCCGGCGGCAATATGGTCGGATTTGCGGAACTTGCGTTCTATCAGAATCCGGCAAAGGTTCCAGAACCTGCGGCGTGGGTGCTGTTGCTCACCGGAGCATTCGGTCTCCTGACGCTCCGGAATCGGAAACGGACACAGAAAGCGTAAGGGACACATTCATTCAAAAGACGGCGCACGATGAGGCGCCGTTTTTTGTTTTTCTTTCCAAAATCCTCTTTTCTCATAAAAAATACCGCAGGAGTTCCTTGAAAAAATCTCCGTCATCGTATAAAATAGAGTCAAACACTATTTTCAACAGACGCAGGTCCAGCTGCTTCCGCCATGGAATGCAGGACCTGTTTCCCACCTTGCCTTTTAGCGGAGTCCCTCAATTATGCGAAGATTTCCACTCATACCAAACGGTTTGCCCGTTCTTTTTCTGCTGGCTTTCGGCATTTCCTTCCTGCCGCAGCCGGCATCGGCTCAAAATACCGAATTCCCTCCATTTCCGAAAGTCGAAACCGATGCGGACTATCTTCCGACCAACTCCAAACTGAATGGAGTCCAGGATTCGACGCTGGAAGAGATCCGTACCGACTTTGCCGCACCGGGTGTGGACTACGCTCCGGCACCGCTTTGGGTCTGGAATGATCTTCTGACGGAAGAGCAGATCCGCTCCACGCTGCGCGACCTAGCGGGACAGGGAGTCCTTCAGGCGTACGTCCATCCGCGACCCGGACTGGCGACACCGTATCTTTCGGACGACTGGTTCAGACTCTGGGAGGCCGCGCTGGATGAAGCACGCAAACTCGGCATGAAGATCTGGATCTACGACGAAAACTCCTACCCATCCGGTTTCGCAGGAGGTCTGGTTCCCGAACGCTGGCCGCAATCGCAGGGAACGGGGCTGGACATTGGATTTTTCGACACGCTGACCGACGCAAACGGAAACTGGACGGTCGGTGATTCCGTCCAGTACGTCATCGAAGAACTTGCCGACGGCACGTGCGTGGACCGAACGGCAGAGATCCTTGGTGCGAAAAATGCCGGAAATGCGATCCCGGGGAAATCTCCGAACGGCGTGCGCTGGGTCATTGGACGGACCCGCTATGCCGGTGCTTCGCAGTGGTTCGGCGGAAAGACCTACGTGAATCTCCTGATGAACGGCGTCGCGGACGCATTTTTGACCTGCACGCACGAAGAGTACCGAAAGCGGCTCGGACACGAATTCGGCAAGCTGATCCCCGGTGCGTTCACCGACGAACCGCACATCGCGCCGGCGGGTCAGTTCACTTGGGTCGACGATTTCCCGCAGGAATTCGAAAAACGACGCGGGTACTCACTTCTTCCGCATCTTGGTTCCCTTGCAGCTCCGGTCGGAAACTGGAAGAAAGTCCGCTTCGACTACTACCGTACGGCCCAGGAACTCCTCATCGACCGCTGGCACAAACGGCTTGCGGCGTACTGCGAGAAAAATGGTCTCCAGTACTGCGGACACGACTGGGAACACGAATGGCCCCGAGCGCACCGGACGCCGGACAGCATGGCGACGGCATTCTGGCGTCAGCGTCCGACGATCGACCTTCTGATGAACCAGTTCGGACGCGGAACGAACTCGCAGTTCGGAAATGTGCGCTCTGTCCGTGAACTGATCTCCGCAGCGCATCAGGCAGGCCGAAGCAAAACGCTCTCGGAAAACTACGGTGCGGGCGGTTTCGATATTCGCTTTGAAGATCTGAAACGGCTCGGCGACTGGTCGTACGCGCTCGGCGTGAACATGACGGATGAACATCTCTCGTACATCACGATCCGCGGTGCCCGAAAACACGACCATCCGCAGACCTTCTCGTACCATTCCGCGTGGTTTGAGCAGTACGGACGGCTGGCAAATTACTGGACGCGCCTTTCGTATCTCCTGACGCGCGGTGATTTGACCGACGAACGTTTCCTGCTCCTCGAACCGACGTCCACCTCATGGTTCTACCAAAAAGACGCGGGAAACGAATCCGGCAAATTCGGCAGGATCGGTAATGAATTCGCGGATCTGCTCAATCGTCTGGAAGCGGAGCAGGCAGACTACGATCTCGGGTCGGAAGACATCATCTGGCGCGTCGGCTCGGTGAAAAACGGCAAATTCACCGTCGGAGCCGCCTCGTACTCCACCGTCGTTCTGCCGGCGAATCTGGAAACGCTTTACCCCGAAACACTCGCGCTTCTCGCGGACTTCGCGGCGCAGGGCGGACGGATCGTTTCGCTTGGCGCGGACCTTCAGAGTGTCGGCGGCGCGGCGAAAAACGCACTTTCGGAAGACCTCAAGGCAAAATTTGACGCCGTGACGCAAGAAATCGTGACGCTGACGGTCGAAGAACTCGCGGCAGAGACTCGAAATGCGGCTTCCGTAAGTGTTCTGGCCAAAACGAATGCGGAAAACGTTTTCCACCTGACGCGCCAGACGAAAGATTCCCGCATCGTCTTCATTTGCTGCATCGACATGCAGAACTCCGCCTCGGTGAAACTCAGCCGCCAAAACGGTTGGGAAAACGCCGGGATCGAGATCTTTGATCCGACGACGGGAGAAAGAAAAGCGGCAGAAGGCGACGAATTCGAGCTCTCGCCGTGCGGCTCGCTGGCTCTCGTGATCTCGCACAAGATCAAAACTCCGGAAACCGGAACACAGAACACAAAACCGGCCCCCCAGCTTCTTGATCCATGGCAGTTTGCCGACTCGATCTCCGTGAAGCCTCTGGAAGAAAACGTGCTTGCGCTGGACTACCTGACGCTGAAAGCCGGCGATGAAACGATCCAAAACGAGTACTTTTACCGCGCGAACGCCAAACTCTGGCAGAAACACGGTTTCGCAAAATCGCCGTGGGACAATGGGGTCCAGCTCCGCGACACGCTCCTGAAGCACCAGTTCGCGGAAAATTCCGGTTTCGAGGTCACGTACCAGTTCACCAAATCGGACGCAAAGATCGACGGTCTGCGTCTCGTGATCGAAGATCCGAAAGATTTCCGGGTCGAGTGCAACGGAACGCCCGTGGACCGGATCCCCTGCGCGTGGAAGTTTGACCGTTCGTTCGGCGTTTACGATATTTCGGCGGCTGCGCGCGAAGGCGTAAATGAGATCAAACTCATCGCCCCGAAAATGACGGTCTTCTGTGAGCTTGCGAATGCATGGATCCTCGGAAACTTCACGCTGGAACCGGCAGAATGCGGCTTCCGGATCGTCGCGCCCAAGGGACTGGCATTCCAGAAGAAGGCGATGCAGGAAGAGATCCATCCGAATGCCTCCAATGGTCGGGAAGGCGTTTCGTGGCTCTCCTCCGGCGTGGGATTCGGAGCGGAGAAAGACGACTACGCGCCGAAACTTACCTTTAAATTCCCGACGGCTCAGAAGATCGACGGGATCCGCGTCTGGAACTACTGCGAGCAGAATCTGGCGAAACGCGGGATCCGTACCGCCACGCTCAGCGGAGTTGGCGAGCTTGAATTCCGCCTTGGCGACGGAACGGCCCAGACCATCCTCTTTGAGAAACCGGTCCAGCTTGCGGCAGAGCAGGCTTTGGAACTGTGCGTAAACTCCAACTGGAACGGACTCACGTACCCGCTTCCGAACGATTTCCCGAAAAGCACGAAACCTGAGATCGACAATGGGTTCGTCGGGCTGGCTGAGATCGAATTCCTGATGAAAGACGCGTCCGGGAAACTCGTTCCGATTGCCGCGCCGAGTGTTCAGGCTTCGAGTGAGCTGGTCTTCCAAAGTCACGACCGCCGTGCGGTGTACGCCGTCAATAGTGCGGGACAGATGGAGCAGCAATTCGGCTGGGCCGCGCAGGGGTGGCCGTTCTACTCCGGCGCAGTGGATTACTCGTTTACCGTTTCGGAGTCAGATTTCGCGAAAGACCGGCCGATCCACGCCGTCCTTCCGGGACTCCGCGAGACGTGGAACGGAGCCGTCGCGGCGGTTCTGGTCCAGGGAAAACAGGTCGGCACGATCGCCTGCCATGGCGAGTCAGTCGATCTGACGCAGGCACTCCAAAATGCCTTCGAGCTAAGCCGGTGGGTCAGCTCCCTGCGGCCCGCCAAAGGAATCGCGACCGTGACGTTCCGGATCTACGGCACGCCGAAAAACCTCTTTGGTCCCCACCATGTCGGACCGCTCCGCGGAAGTGCGTGGCCTGGAAGTTTCCATCGCGCTCCCGCCGTCCAGCCTGCGGGACAGAACTACGATTTCATCGAGTACGGTCTCTTCGCTTTCTGACGGTAAACGGCGAAAAGATCCTCTGAAATGAAAAAGAAAACGCGCACGATCCATCTTCGTGCGCGTTTTTCATTTCTCCCGACAGATAGAAATTTAACGCTGCGGCCCGATCTTTTCAAACGGGATCGGTTCAAAATCCGGGATCAGGCGGAAGATCTCCGAATCGTCCCGCAGTCCATAGTTCCCGTTTTCCGCATCCACAAATCCTGGATCATGGTCGAGCGTCACGTCGGTTTCATGCAGATCCCACGTTCCGGACGGCTCCATCGCAGGCCGAATGAAGACGTTCTTTTTCGAGAAATTGTGCCGCTGGTCGATCGGTGCCCCTTCCATGAACCCTTTCAGTTCCGGGTAGGCCGTCAGGTAGGTTTCGCTGGTGATGTCGACGTCTTCAAGCAGACGTTTCTGCCAGAGCGGCGCATCGATGTACTCTTTCCATCGCTGATCATTCCACGGAGCAGAACCGAGCGGGCGTTTACAGTCTACGAAAATATTGTTCTCCGCGAAGTTTCCGTGTCCGCCATGGCAGAAGATCGTACCGAAGGAACCTTTTCCGGGGTCTCCGCAGTTCACGAAAATATTTCCGAAAACGGTTTCGCCGCCGTCCCCGTCGTCGAAATAGACCGCCGCATTTCCGTGACCGCGCGGAGAACCGATGTCGTGCCAGTAGTTCCAGCGGATGACGTTTCCGCGCTTTGAGGGATCGCGCCCTTTATAGAGCGCGGCGGCATCATCGCCGGTGAGGCAGACATGATGGATCCGGTTCAACTCAAAAATCATGTCGTTTCCCCCCAGTGCGACGGCCATGTGCGGCGCATTGAAGAGTTCATTGTGCCGAATAACGTGCCCCACACCGCCGACGGTAACGGCACTGGCATAGCAGAGGCGATGCACGGAGAAATCGTGGATCACGTTATTTTCGATCAGACAGTTTCCGCGTTTCAGAGTCTTTCGGTCTCCGGAAAACACGCTCAGCCCACCGGTTCCGGTAAACTGGATAAGGTTTCCGAGAAAATGGTTTTCCTCTCCTCCCTCCGAATAGATGCCGCACTGCCGCATATTGCGGACGACGCAATTCCGGAAGGTCAGAAATGAGGCATTCCGGCAGACGACGCCGTCAACGAAAGACTCTTCAATGACGAATCCTTCAAACGTTACGTGCTGAGCCTCCTGGATCCGGATGACCGGCTGATTTCGGAAAGCAAGCGTCACGTTCACGTTTTCGAGAGTACCGTTTGGATAGAAATAGAGTCTCCGGGTCTGAAAATCGACGAAATACTCTCCGGGAATGTCGAGTTCCTCCAGAAGATGGATCGCACGCCAGCGCCGCGGCGAGGGATTTCCCTGACGCAGTCCGTAGTTGGACTGTCCGGCAAAGGAGATCCATTTCTTTTCCGGATCGATCGACGCAACTTTCACGATGTCGTCGAACCAGTCAAAGCACCAATAGCCCCAGAGCCAGACGCCGTTTTCCGCATTCCAGCGATTCGGCGCATCATCCGAGTACTCAAATGTTCCGCCGCGCGGAGGCTCGATCTTCTCATTCATTTTCGCGGCATCGAAAGCATTTCCGGATCCCGCTTTCGACCCGCCGTCCACGATCTTCGCGACTGTCGTCCATCCTTCATTGGGCCAGCGGGCAAGGCGCATCCTCTCGCCCTCGACAAAAAGTTCCGGAACCGGAAGCGGCATTCTGCAATGGACGCCCGGAAGATCCAGTTTTTCGATCCCGACGGTGTTCAGATCAAATTCCACGATTTTTCCGCGGGCAGATTCCGGAAGCCGCGCAAGGACGGCAGGATCTTCCGTCACGCGAAACTGCGTTCCGTCCAGCACCACGGAACCCGCCAGGTGTGCGGCTCTCGGCTCGATCGAACGGTAGATGACCGGCGCGTCTTTTGTTCCGCCGTCCTCACGGGAAAGCGTCAACGGCTGGGCAAGACGGTACACTCCGGCCTTCACGAGGATCTCGACCTGTTCTTTTCCGACAAACGGACGCGCGGCAGCCCGGGCATCTTCCAGCGATGCAAACGGATGCGCCTCAGTACCATCTGCCGTTCCGGTACTTTCTGACGCTGCGGAATCTACGTAAATCGTTTTTCCCAATACGGAAGGCGTGAGGCAGGCAAACAAACACCCGGTCCAACAGAGACCGAGAAAGAACCAGTTTTGTTTCTTTTTCATTTTTTCATCCTGATTTTTGAGGGAAATTTTACCCAAGAGTCTTTCATTATAGTCAGCCGAAAAAGAAAATTCAAGGAGGCGGACGGCCAGTCTGCGCATTTCCTGGAAAAAATCTTAAAATTCCAGCCGGATCCCTCGTCGGCCGTCAGCACCATTCGATACGCTCCCCTCGATCCCCCACTTAGGATCCCCACACCCGCACGTCCTTCCAATTCCGCAAAATCAGAAAATTTTACCTAATCAAACCCACCATGGTTTGACGATAAAAGAGATGAAGTATCGTTCCATCCCAAGAAAGAAATGGTTGAAAAGATGAAAAAAATGAGGAAAAAAACAGCATTCGGAACAGAATTCGCCTTCCACAGCGGAAGGTCGGCTGCGTTTCTGCTTCTGGCTCTTTCTTTTTTTCTGCAGGTCAGTACGCCGGACCTTCGGGGCGCAGATCTGCCGGCCATCCACATTGCGAGTGACGGAAAAAACGCAGCCTCCGCGTCACTGGGAGAAACTTCAGCCGAAAACGTTCCCTCAAAATCAGAGACGCCCGCACCGCCGGCCTCTCAGGCGAGCAGCGGGGAGAGTTCTGCGGCATCCCAATCCGAAACCGGCGGACAGAGCACGGCCGGTGAGGCACAGACGGTTTACGTCATTCCGGTAGAAACGGCATCCTTCAACGGTATCGTTCCCGGAAAAACGACTCAGGAGGAACTTCACAAACTGTTTGGCAAACCCGCGAATTCCCAGAAGGACGGCGTCGGAAAAGGGATCGATCTGGAAGAATTTGAGCTGGAAGGATTCAAAGCCGCGGCATTCCACATCATTGACGGGAAAGTTTACGGCATCATCGCAGAATTTCCGGAAGCGATCCATGCCCGTCAGCTCGCAAAAGATCTGGGGACAGAGCACATCCAGTCCGTTTTTCTTACCGATGAAAAAGGGACCATCAAGGGAGAGATCTTCCCGGAGATCGGTCTGGCGTTCGGATACGATCCATCAAAACCGCTTGGAAAAGTAGAAGACATGGCGAATGCACCGGAATCGATCCCGATGAACACGATCCAGATCATTTTTCAGCCGGTGGGACCAGATCCATTCCTTTTGCGGGCCGAAACGTGGGTCGATGTCGATCCGAAACGCGCGCATACGGACATTCTTCAGGCACTGAAGCTCGATCCGAAAAATGAAAAAGCACTGGCGTACCGGAAAGTTTTGGAGGAGGCCGTCCCGGAACTGAAAAACGCCAAACTCCCGGTCTCCCCGCAGGAAAATGCGCAGACCGACGCTCCGCAGGGGCAGTCCTCCCCAAAAACGGAAACAGGAACAGAAGGATCTGCAGCTCCAAAAACGGCAGACGCCCAAACGGCCGCATCCGATGGATCAAAGACAGGGGAAGCCTCTTCATCTTCCGATGTTCCGATCGACCAGCTGGATCCGCCGTCTCTGGAAACCATTGGCGAGGAACTCGCGGACGTTCCGATCCGGCAGAAAAAATCTGACGTTTCCGAAAATCGTCCCGAATCCGGCACTCCGGAGCAAAATGCGGAAACGGCATTGACGCCCGAGGGAAACGCAAAAGGCGGATCTTTGCCTGAAACCGAAAAAGAGGGGGCTGAGCTGGAGGCGCCGGGGATCCGTCCGTCTCTTGAAGAACTGGAAGCACAGGTCCAGGCGGAACTTGGCGCAAGATCCGACACGCCGGAGAATGAAGCCGCCCCCAAAGCTGATGAAGAGGGCAGCACCGTACTCCCGGACACGCTTCCGCCTGCATTTCCGGCAGATACAGAAACGGACCTTTCGACAGAAGAGGGTGAAACGGTACCGGAGGCAGCTGCAGAAATTCCCGAAACGAACAAGAAAACGGAAGCGGGATCCGCAGACGAACAGGCTCCTGAACTTCCCCCGGCTTCCGCACCTTCCGTTCCCGCCGTGCCGGAAGAAAAACCGCTTCCCCCCACTCTCGATGCCATCGATCAGGATCCTGCACAGCTTCCGCAGCTCCCGGACCAGATCGTACTTCCTGAAGAACCAGCCTCCACCGGCAGTTTTCGTCCTCTGACGCCGGAACAAAAAGCCGCAGCCCCGCTGGATCTTCCTTCTGATCTGAATGCGGAACTGACGCAGCTGGATCCCCAGCCCGGACAGAAGAGCGAAATGGAAGATACTGCGCCGCCGCAGCTGACATTTGAAGACGAACTCTTCGAAAAAGTGGAATACCTCGCACGCAATCAGCACACGGATCAGGCAATGGAGCTTCTGACGGAGATGCGCAAGCGTTTCGTCGACAATCCGTTCGTGCTTTACCGCTCCAATCTCCTGGAAGGAGACATTTTGATGGTCAGCGGGATCTCGAATGCTGAGCAGGCGTTCCTCTGCCATCGCCGCGCGGCAGAGCAGGGTGAAAATCTGCTTGAAAGCGGGAAATCCGTTCATGGACGCAAGTATCCGCTGACGCTGGAAGAACGTCTCCGTGTCCAGAGGATCCTGCTGGATTCCTGGCTCGGGATCGCCGGCGACATCGCGGTAGGTCCCTGGGAACCGAAGACCACCAACTGCCGAAAATGGCTCGAAAAGATCTCGCAGCTTGCGGGAGAGATGACGCAAACTCTGGAGAAAAATGCTCCAGATGAAGCCGTCCGTCTCCGCTACCGGATCGCCTTCCAGTCGCTGACGATCGCCGTATCGCTCGGTCAGCACATGGAACAGACGCCGTATGCCGAAGCGTTCCTCAACGCCGGGATGGAAATGCTCAAAAACGCCGCCCACGCGCAGGAATACTACCAGATCTGCATGGAATCCTCACTTCTGCTGGATGATACCGCGACGGTATCTCTGCAGAGGGAGGAGATCGTCCTGGCGCAGAAGTATCTGAAGCGCGCGATCTCCATGATGGAGCAGGTCCGGTCCCATAAAAAAAAGAGCAGCACGGAAGAAACCTTCCTTCTTTCCCAACTCTACTACCATCAGGGACGCATTTTTGCGTTTCAGGCAAAGAAGCTGGAAAAGGCCGCAGGCATGACGCTGGCGCAGAAAAACCGGAAGAAAACGGATCTGCACGCGGAAGCCGTCAAATGCTATGAGCGCTCGATCCCGTACCTGATGGAAGTCATCCGCTCCAAACAGTGGAAGGATCTCCAGCTTCTGGGACGGATCGTAAACGGCATGAGCGTTTCGTATACGGAGACACACGACATCAAACGTGCCGTGATCCTCGTGAAGACCGGGATCTACTGTCTGGAACAGTATGTACAGAACCACCCGGAAGAGAAAATGTGCCTCCGGATCCCATACCGAAACATGATCCGTCTTCTGGAATTCCAGGGGGATGAGAAGCTGAAAGCCGAGTACCAGAAGAAACTGCAGGCAATCCTTCTCTAGCAGCAAGCCGCCAAAAAAACCGCGGGCTGACGATATGATCTCGTTCAGTCCGCGTTTTTTTGTTTTGGATGCCGAAAGGTCAATCTTTTTCCGGAGAATCGCATCCGAGCAGCTGATCGTAAATATCCCGGATCTTTTTCATTCGGACCCCAAAACTGTACTGCCGTTTGATCGTAAAATTCCCGTTTTCTCCGATCATCCGGCGATAATCCGGGTCCTCAAGCAATGTTTTGAGGCGGATCTTCAGTTCCACTTCGTTTTTCATGTCGATCAGCACGCCGTCGTATCCGTTCGTGATGAGACGCGGAACACCGGCGACCCGAGTGGAAAGGACGGGCACTTCGTACGCCATTGCTTCCAGAACGACGTTGGGAAGCCCCTCGCGGAGGCTGTTCAGCACAAAAAGATCCAGTCCCTGATAGAACGTCATGATGTCGTCTCGGAATCCCAAAAGCCGGATCTGATCGGCATGGCCCGTACTGTGGATCTGCTTCTGAAGAGCCTCTCGGATCGGTCCGTCTCCCGCAATGAAAAGCGAGATGGGAAACCCTTCTTCAAGCAGCTCTGCCGTGACGCGGATAAGTCCCGCAAAATTTTTCTCTGGCGAAAGACGTCCGCACGCGCCGACGACGAACCGGTCTTTTGGGAATCCCAGTTTTTCTTTGGCTTCCTCCACTTTCAGTGTCCGCGTGTACTGCATCGTGTCGATGGCGTTTTCGATCAGGGAACAGCGTTCCTTCTTCACACCGAGGCGCAGGCACTGCTCGTAGAGATCATGCGAGACGCAAATGACGTGATCGTACCGGCTGAGACACCATTTATCCACGAGATAGTAGACCGGTGTCTTCCACGTATGGCGGACCCACCCATGTACGGTCGTGATCAGCTTCATCGGATGACTTTTCCGCAGCGTCAGTCCCAGATAGTTGCTTTTGTAGTCATGTCCGTGCCAAATACCGATCTGCTTCTCCCGGCAGATCTCAAGCAGTTTTGCTGAAACACTTCGGTCCAAAAGCCCGCAGTCATCAATGCTGAGCATGGGGCATCCGAGATTTTCTGCACGTTTCAGGATGACGTCAAAACCAGGATCTTTCGGCGGATGCATATACGCACAGTACGTCGGATAGCCGTAGCTCGCCATGTAGCGCGGCGTATTGATGATGGTCTTCTCTGGACCGCCGCCCTCACCGGTCACGACGCGCGTTTCCAGCACGACCGCTTTGGCGCTGGGACACCGTTTTTCTGAAGAAATGGGAACGATTTCGTTGATCATGAGTTCCTGTTCTGTTTCAAATCCGTCTGTT
This sequence comes from Thermoguttaceae bacterium, assembly GCA_017939795.1. Classification (GTDB taxonomy): domain Bacteria; phylum Planctomycetota; class Planctomycetia; order Pirellulales; family Thermoguttaceae; genus RGIG3701. Next base: position 46,949 of record JAGBAA010000097.1, on the reverse strand, counting down.
TTCCTCTTTACTTGAGGATAAAAGCCTCAAAATCGAGTGCTTTCCTTTTCCACGTTTCCTTTTCGAGTCTCTGTCTCGCCATTCGCTGTTCCTCCGGCAGTCCCGTCTCGGCACGAAGCCTGGCCAGATGCGAAAAACGTTCCGGAGTGTCGGCAATATCGAGCGCATCGGCCCAGGAAAGCGACGCTCGAAGGTCACGCACGACCGCGGGTTTCCCGCTGGCGAGATACTCCGTCATTTTCAGCGGCTGGATCTGCTCCGTCGCTTCATTTTTTCGGTACGGCATCAAAAGGACGTCAGCCTCAGCCGCAAGTTGCGGAAGCTCTTCCGGAGGCAATGCGCCAAGGAGCTTCAGAGACGAAATTTTCTCAAGCCGGTGGACCATTTCCTGCGATGCTGCCGGCCCGGCAAGCACGATCTGGGAATCGGGAGCATCGGCAGCCAGCCGCTCCAGCATTTCGGGATCCAGCCGTTCATCGATGAGACCCCAAAATACAAAAGTCGGGGAAATTCCCTCTTTCGTAAATTTTCGCTTTCCGTTTCCAGAATCCAGTGTGCCTTTTTTCCAAAAATCAAGATCGACACCGTGCGTCAAAAGGAGCGAATCCCTCCCCATACGGAGAAGCCGGTCCCGAAGATTTTCTCCGGCGGTCACGATTTTATCCGCTTTCTGCACGAGCAGGGATTCCATCTTCGCCAGCGGCTTCGCGTCCATGCCCGGCCAGCGGCTCCAGTCGTCGACACAATAGTAGATCCATCGGCTCACGCAGGGAAGCATTCCGGGAAGATCCGCAGTGATCGGCAATGTCGTGACGGCCGTGACGTTCGTCTCCCCTTCCAGTGCCCGATTCAGCTGATCCACCAGAAGCGTCCGGTTCAACCAACGATCAAAGCGGGAACGAAACCACGGAAACATGATCGGCTGAAGGACCTTTTCCGGCACGGCCTCCGTCCCCGGGATCTTTGAGGAAAGTCCGGAAACGGAAGGTTTTCCCGACAGCGTATCCGCCGCCAAACTGTCGGATCCCAAACTGCTGGATCCCTGGCCGGTCCGATTTTGACCACCAACACGAGATGTACCGGCCCATGAGCGGATCTTTTCTATTCCGCGCCGAAGGGTGAGGAGATCCAGTCTCGGCGGTCGAGTTCCGATCGTGTTGACCCAAAAAACACGATGCTCTCCGCTTTCCATCAGGCAGCGCATCAGATGCTGGCAGCTGGAAGGATGGCGGCCCCAGTCGTCGCTGAAAATCAAAAAAACGGCCATCCATTGTCCTCCATCATGCTCCCGGAATTGGAGAATTTACGGTTTCTCATTCTCATTTCCTTCACTTTTCGCCAGAACAGTCCGGCCAAAATGTTCTTCAAGGAATGCCGTAAAATTCCCTTTTTTCCAGTCTTTCAAGTTACGGAAACGAAAACGGAGGCAGTCCCATTCCGGATTTCGTCCATCAACTTCCGGTTCAAAACCGAAGTCGGCGACACGCCCCATCGTAAACTGATTCTTTTCATTGAAAAGCTCCAGATAAACCGCGTCCGGACGCTTCGTCGTGAGCCGTGCCCAGATCCGATTGTTTCCGGCAGGCGTGACCGGAACGATCATCTTGTTCTGCCAGCCCCACGATGCATTCGGAACGATTTTTTCCAGCGCAGAAACGATGACTCGAAGCAGTTCCATATCCCAGGCCGGTCTGCTGTTCCCAAGAAACCCGCTGGAACTTTCATGCCATTTGCGTCCCAAGGTTTTCCACGGTTTCAAATCACCGGGAGCCTCTTCCGCCTGCTGGACGAGCTGGAAAAAGGACTCCTGCGCCTTCTCCAGGAACCCCCACATTTCCGGCCGGTCAAATTCGCTCCAGTAGTGGATCCGCATCTCGATCTCCTGGAATCCCTCCTTCGTATCGATGACCCGGACTCTCGGAGACGTACCGTAAAGCGGGAGTTCCGGATACTCATTGAGCGGACGAAGATCCAGACTCCGAACCAGTTCTTCCGTCTGGAACGTATTCTTCTGGACCCGGAAACTCAGTTTCAGAAGCCATTCATCGTTGGTGAAAAGATGGAGGAATTTCGTCGCGTTCCGCTGCGAAGAGGTCACGCGAATGACGTTTCGGTCATTCCAGTCGATCTCCACATCATCCATCATCTCGAGTTTGTCGAGAAGCGCATCAAAGATCCGAATGTCCCAGCGTGCCGGCCGGGGCGTCGCGATCGGTGAAACGGACGGCAAAATTTCACCATGTGCCGGAACAATATTCCGGCAGCGGGAACTTCGCGCCTGAGAATGCCATCGGATCCCGTCGACTTCCCACGGCATTCGGACAGCGGCCTTTAATTCTGAGACGACAGGCTCTTCCGTCTGCATTTTGCGGAAAGCCTCAACGTCAAACGGTTTACGTTCCTCGTAGGGATCATTCTTCAGGATCGGGATCAGATATTCTCCCGTCCAGGAACGCGGAAGCGGATCGGTACTCTTGAGCGATTTTTTGGCATTCCGAGCGTACTTCACGAGATCTTCCGGCGTACCTTCCGCCACCAGTTCTCCACCGTGATTTCCAGCTTCCGGCCCCAATTCCACGATCCAGTCCGCATTTTTGATGATGTCCAGATTGTGCTCAATGACCACGACCGTGTTCCCCATATCGACCAGACGGTGAAGCACATCCAGCAGTTTCGCCAGGTCGGAAAAATGAAGTCCCGTAGTCGGCTCATCCAGAATGTAGAGCGTCTTCCCGGTATCCGGCCGCGCAAGTTCCGCAGCCAGCTTCACCCGCTGCGCTTCCCCGCCGGAAAGCGTCGGCGCAGGCTGCCCGAGCGTAATGTAGTCCAGCCCCACATCGCAGAGCGTCTGAAGAATACGGCGGATCACCGGGATCCCGCGGAAAACTTCCAGAGCCTCGGCACACGTCATGTTCAGTACGTCGGCGATCGAGTAGCCCCGGAACCGGACGGCAAGCGTTTCCGGCTCGTACCGCTGGCCCTTGCATTCATCGCACGTGACCCAGATGTCCGGCAGGAAATGCATCTCGATCTTGATCTGCCCGTTTCCCTCGCACTTTTCGCATCGACCGCCCGGCACATTGAAGCTGAATCGGCGTGCCGTAAAGCCGCGCATCTTCGCATCCGGAAGTTTCGCAAAAAGTTCACGAATATGCTCAAACACTCCGGTATACGTTGCGGGATTCGAGCTGGGCGTCGTCCCGATAGGACGCTGGTCAACTTCGATCACCTTATTGACGTGATGGACACCGCGGATCAGATCATGCGCACCGGGGATCGTTCCGGCACGGTGAAGCTGTCTGGCCAGCGATGCGTAGAGAATATCCTCCACGAGCGTACTTTTTCCAGAGCCGCTCACGCCCGTCACGGCCGTCAGCGTGCCAAGCGGGATCCGAACGTTGATCCCCTTCAGATTGTTCTGCCGTGCTCCCAGGATCTCCAGCCACGGCTGCGCAACCAGCGCACTGGAAGAGGAACGTTTTCCGGACGCACTCTCCACCCGGCGATTGGACGGGATCGGAATGGCTTTTTTTCCGGAAAGGAAATTTCCCGTGACGGACGATGGGATCTCTTCGATCTTTTTCGGCGTTCCCTCTCCCACGATCTCGCCGCCCCATCGACCGGCTGCCGGACCAAAATCGACCAGTTTATCTGCACTTTCCAGAACATCCCGGTCATGCTCAACGACCAGGAGCGTATTTCCAAGATCCCGCAAACGATGCAGTGTCCTGATGAGACGCTGATTGTCGCGCGGGTGCAGTCCGATCGTCGGTTCATCCAGCACGTAAAGGACGCCGCACAATCCGCTTCCTACCTGAGCAGCCAGACGGATACGCTGCATCTCACCGCCGGAAAGCGTCGGAGCAGGGCGGGAAAGCGTCAGGTACTCCAGACCGACATCAATGAGAAACTGCGTCCGGTTCCGGATCTCGCGTACCAGTTCGCCGGCGATCCTGCGTTCCGTCGAACTCATTTTCCAATTGGAGAATTCCTCCAGAAGTTCCCGAAGCGGCATCTCGCAGATCTCATCCATCGTCCGGCCGCGCAAACGTACAGCAGCTGCGTCGTCCCGCAATCGGCTTCCGCCGCACTCGGTGCAGGGCACATCGTCGAGGTACGTCTCCAATTTATGCCGCAGGGAAGGCACCAGACGCGCCGCCTCATCCACGACCTCCATCAGTCCTTTCAGCTGGAATCGGAAAGAGTACGATTTCGTTCGGACCTGGAACCACCGTTCGCCTGTTCCGCGCTGAAGGATCTTTCGAAACCGAGGCGCAAGCGACTCGTACGGAACGTCCATCGGAACTTCCATCTCGGTACAGAACGCCTTGAGCATCTCCATCGCCATTTCACTGCCGCCGGGAGACCAAAGCGCGATCGCGCCCTCCGCCAGCGTCAGTTTCGGATCTCTAAGAAGAAGATTGGGATTCGTGCCGTTCTGGGTCCCCAATCCCTCACAGACCGGACACCAGCCGAGGGCAGTGTTGAACGAAAAATTGTTTGGCGCGAGCGTCTCAAAACTGCGTCCGCACTGGTCGCACACATTGTGCAGACTGTGTTTCTTTGATCTCCACTGGGACTCCGGCTTCAGATCATCCGCCTCCAGAACGACCATCGTTCCGCCGCCCAGATCAAGCGCCTGCTCGATACTTTCTGCGATGCGTCCGCGATTCGTTTTGTCTTTTCGGATGACGACCCGGTCCACGACGATCTCGACATCATGTTTCCGTCGGCGGTCGATCTCAGGAACTTCATCCAGAGAGTAGATCATGCCGTCGATGCGGACACGCACGAATCCCCTTCGGCGCAATTCTTCCCAAAGAGTCTCGTAGCGGTGCCCGATCCCGATCTCGCGGCCCGCCAAAAACATCAGGCGGGTCCCTTCCGGGTACTTCATGATCCGCGCAATGATCTCATCCGTCGTCTGCGAACCGATCGGGATCTGGCAATCCGGGCAATATGGTTTCCCAAGCCGGGCCATCAGGATCCGGAGATAATCGTAGATCTCCGTCACGGTACCGACCGTTGAACGCGGACTCTGACTCATGCGCTTCTGTTCAATGGCGATCGCCGGAGCGAGTCCCTCGATACGCTCCACCTGCGGTTTCTGCATCTGACCAACAAACTGCCGGGCGTAACTCGAAAGGCTCTCGACGTAGCGTCTCTGCCCTTCGGCGTAGACCGTATCCATAGCCAAAGAACTTTTTCCGGAACCGCTCGGCCCGCAGCAGACGGTCATGGAATTCCGCGGGATCTCGAGACTCACGTGCTTCAGATTGTGCTGACTCGCCCCTTCCACCCGAATGCACTCGCACGGATCTTCCGGTACATTGGGAGATTTTTCGGAAACGCCTCTTTTCGAAAGTGCCTTTTTCACGGCGTCTTTCTGGGAAAGCGTTTCTTCTTTCTTTTTCTTCGCCGTCTTTGAATGTGCCGGAGAAAGTACATTCCGGAGAGCCGCCGCAGTATACGAGCGTTTATTTTTGCTCACCTCTTTCGGTGTGCCGCACACGACGATCTCTCCGCCTGCATTTCCGCCTTCCGGTCCCAGATCGATGATCCAGTCCGCCGTTTTGATGACGTCCAGATTGTGTTCCACGACGAGTACCGTATTGCCGGCGTCTGCGAAACTGTGCAGGACCTTCAAAAGCTGCTCGATGTCCGCAAAATGCAGTCCCGTCGTCGGTTCATCCAGAATGTAGATGGTCCGTCCTGTGCTGATCTTCACGAGTTCACGGGCCAGCTTGACCCGCTGCGCCTCACCGCCGGAAAGCGTTGGAGACGGCTGACCGATCTTCATGTAGTCCAGTCCCACGTCGCTGAGCGTCTTGAGTTTCTGGTAGACCCTCGGCACATTTTCGAAAAGCTCCATCGCCTGCTGAACATCCATTTCCAGAACGTCCGCGATCGAATGGCCTTTGAAGCGAACCTGAAGCGTCTCGTAATTGAACCGTTTCCCGCCGCAGACCGGACACGTGACCCAAATGTCGGCAAGGAAGTCCATTTCAAGTTTCGACGCACCGTATCCCTGGCACGCTTCGCAGCGTCCGCCGTCCACATTAAAGCTGAAGCGCCCCGGTTTGAAACCGCGCTGTTTGGATTCGGGAAGTTCCGCAAACATCGTGCGGATCTCGTCAAAGAGCTTGATGTACGTAGCCGGATTGCTTCGCGGAGTCCGTCCGATCGGCGACTGGTCGATCGCGATCATTTTATTGAGGTACTCCAGCCCTTCGATCGTCCGGTAGGTTCCCGGAGTACCGAGTCCGTGGTTCAGCTCCCGATGAAGGACCGCTTTGAGGATCCCGTTGACGAGCGAGCTTTTTCCTGAACCGCTCACGCCCGTGACGCAAATAAATTTTCCGAGCGGAATCTCCACGTCCACGTTTTTCAGATTATGGTGCGACGCACCGCGGACGACGAGTTTCTCGCCGGTCCCGGGTCGCGGTTTCTTCACGGCCGGGATCATTCTGCGCCCGGAGAGAAACTGGCCCGTGACGCTCTCTTCGGAGTTCAGAATGTCCTCAACGGACCCCTGCGCCACGACGTGTCCGCCATGAACACCTGCACCAGGACCGAAATCGATGATCTTGTCCGAAAAACGCATCGTGTCCTCATCGTGTTCCACGACGACCACCGTATTCCCAAGATCCCGCAGATGTTTCAGCGTGGAAAGGAGCCGGTTATTGTCGCGCGGATGCAGTCCGATCGAGGGTTCATCCAGAATATAGAGCACGCCGACCAATCCGCTTCCGATCTGGCTGGCGAGACGGATACGCTGGAGTTCCCCGCCGGAAAGCGTCGGTGCTGTCCGCGCCAGAGAGAGGTAATCCAGCCCCACGTCTTCAAGAAAACCAAGACGGTTTCGGATCTCATGCAGAATATCCTTCGCAATGTACCGCCCGGTCGCATCCAGGTCCAGTTCCCGGAAGAATTCCACGACGGACGCGATCGGCAGGTGCGTCAGTTCGGGAAGCGAAAGCTCCGAAAGACTTGAATGGCTCGCGATCTTGACCATTCGCGCCTGGGGATTCAGACGCTCACCGCGGCAGAAACTGCACGTGCAGACGTTCATGAACTTCTCAAAGTACCGTTTTTGGATCCGGCTGTTGGTCGTTCGGTACGTGTTGAGCATCTGCGGAATGATCCCGTCGTAGGTCGCTCCCCAGTTCGTGCTGCTCGGCGTATTTCGCCACGAGAACGTAATGTTTGTGCTTCCGGTACCGTAAAGAATGGCATCGCGGAACACTTCTGGCAATTTCTCCCACGGCGTATCGAGGATCTCTTCCCCGGAAAGTCCATGCTCCGGATACGTTCTCGCGAGATAGTTGGCGATCCCGCGGAACTGCACGTGCTTCCAGCGTCCGGTATCCGCCCAGGTCCCGATCGTCACGACGGCCCCTTTCCGGAACGATTTTTTCGGATCCGGGATCAGACGTTCCGGGTCAAAAGTGTAGATCTCGCCCAGACCATTGCACTCAAGACACATTCCCTGCGGCGAATTGAAGCTGAAAAGCTGCGGCGTCGGCGGCTCAAATCCGATCTGGCATTCCGTGCAGGCGTACTCGCTGGAAAGCATCAGTTCCGGAAAAGGTTCCTGTTCTGCCTCTGCGTCCGGCGCAACGATCAGAGAATGATTTCCATATCTCAGTGCCTGTTCGACCGACTCCGCAAGCCGCGATGTCCCCTCCGGTCTCAAAACGATCCGATCCACCACGATGTCGATATTGTGCCGCATTTGACGATCCAGACGCAGATCGTCCGTCAGCCTCACGATCTCTCCGTCAACTCGCGCACGCAAAAATCCCTGACGCAGCAGGTCACGGAACAGATCCTTAAATTCCCCTTTCTGACCGCGAACACGGGGCGCAAGAAGCAGGATCTTCGACTCCGGCGGAAGAAGCTGGATCTGCGTCAGGATCTGCTGACGGGTCTGCGCACTGATCTTTCGTCCGCAGTTCGGGCAATATCCAGTGCCGACCCGGGAAAAAAGTACGCGAAGATAATCGTAGATCTCCGTGATCGTTCCCACGGTAGAACGGGGATTCTGTCCGGTCGTCTTCTGCGCGATCGAGATCGCGGGACGAAGATGCGAGATGAAATCCACGTCCGGTTTCGGCATTTGACCAAGAAATTGCCGAGCATAGCTGGAAAGGCTCTCGACATACCGCCGCTGCCCTTCTGCATACAGAGTGTCGAACGCAAGGGAACTTTTCCCGCTCCCGCTCACTCCAGTAAAGCAGATCAACTGATTGCACGGAAGCTCCAGCTCTACATTCTGGAGATTGTGTTCCCGCGCACCCTTAACGTGAATATCCTGGTTATCCATGAAACGTTTCTTTTTATTTTTGGGGCATGCTCTTTTTTTGATCCCGAAAATGCCGTAAAAGAAAAGCGTCCGTCGGGATCCCAACGGTTCGATTCGGGAGACGGCGGCTCACAGACATCGTCCGTCCGTGCGTCTGCATACCAAAATCCGGCATGATCTGGATAAAATGATTCCTATTATACGGCGGATCCCAAATCACGTCAACGCAAGAAAGCGGCTTTTCCGCCAAAAGAAACCAAAATTTGACAAGAAATCGCCAAATTCACCAAAATTTTCCCAGAAGCTCCATTTTTTCATGAGATTCCGGCAAAACAAAAGGGAATTTCCGCAAAAACTCCCTTTTCGTTTTACGATACGATTTTCGCTGACCGTTTTACCGGCGGTCTCAATCCATGTACCGCTCTGCATTCCGAAACAGCCAGCGGCGCGCGATCTCCCGGTCATCGTGACGCGGGGTCTCTTTGCCGATGAGCTGAAATTTTTCATTCCCCTTGCCGGCTATCAGCACACAATCCCCCGGTTCTGCCATGGCGAGTGCCTGATGGATCGCTTTTTTGCGGTCATGGCAGATCTCCACCCGTTTCATGCAGCGCGGCTGTACGCCGGAAAGGACTTCCTGAACGATCCGTTCCGGTTCCTCTGATCCCGGATTCATGTCCGTCAGGATCAGACGGCTGGAAAGTTTTGAAGCAATGTCGCCCATCATTGGACGCCGGGCGCGCTGCCGATTTCCCGAGACGCCGAAGACCGTCAAGATCCGTCCGTCTACGACCTCGCGAAGAAAATGAAGCGTCTCCCGCAATTCCTCCGGAGTTCTGGCCGCATCCACAAAAACCGAGAACGGCTGGCCGCATTCAAGACGCTCCATTCTTCCGGGAATCATCTCTACCGATTCGATCCCGCGCACGATCGTCGGAAGGTCGATCCCCATCGCGATCCCCATCGCCGCGGCCGCAAGGCAGTTTTCGATATGGTGGTTCCCCACGATCTGCGTTCTGAGCGGCAGGGTCTCCGACCCCGCTGTCAAAAGGATCGTCTGTTCGCTCGGAAGCTGCTCCAGAACCATCGCGGAAACGTCTGCCGACCCATCCATTCCAAAAGTCACGGTCGGTACTCTCAGCCACCGTTTTACCTCTGCGGTGATCGGATCATCCGCATTCAGAACGGCAGTCCCGCCGCAGACAAGAGATTCAAAAATGCGCATCTTCGCCTTGCGGTAGTTCTCGATCGATCCATGAAAATCGATATGGTCACGCATGACGTTCGTGATGCAGAGAGTCTGAAGATCGATACCGTCCAGCCGGGACTGCGCCAGTGCCTGACTCGAGATCTCCATCACGGTATGCGTACAGTCATTCTGGAGCATCCGCGAAAGCCAGCTGCCAGTTCGTTTCGGCGGCAGACTCGTGATCGTATTCGCAGAAGCATCTTTGCCGTCAAAACATCCGAGCGAATTCAGAAGCCCGACATTCTGCCCCGCCGCTCCAAGGACCGCTGCGGTCAGAAATGCCGTCATGGTCTTCCCGCTCGTTCCGGTGACCCCCACAACTCCAAGCTGTCTGGATGGAAAACGGTACAGTGCCTGACACGCTCTCGAATAGGCACTCTGTGTTGATCGAACGAGAAAAAGCGGAACCAGTTTTCCATCCGCAGTCATCTTGAACGGATTGTCGGTCATCTCTTCCGATACGATCGCTCCGGCACCGCGAAGTACCGCATCATCGATCATGGCGTGTCCGTCTTTCTGCGGAGTCCGTATCGCAAAGTAAACATCGCCCGGGCGGATCTGCTCCACATTCGTGACGCAGTTCAGCATCAGATAGTCATCCCCGCCGAAAAGCTCAGCTTCGTTCAGGATACTCCGAAGACTTACCGGTGAAATTCCCGTAAAGCAAGACTGCATTCCAATTCCCTTTTCTCATATGCGCCGAGACTCTGTTCCTTTTCGAAAATACCGCCCTCACAAAGCGGCGGCAAAACGCTTTCCGAAAATCTCCAACCGGAACAGACTCCGCGCAAAAATACATCGTTCCTCCTTGCGGCAGGCTTTCAAAAAACACTCCGAACACCTGCCGGATGAACAAATGACAGAATACTCATTTTTATCATTTCTGTCAAGAGCGATTTTCCATCAAAAGAATTCGTCTGCACTTACGGAATACTGCCGAAAGAGTTTCGTCGACATCGTGACCGTATTCCATTGTACTGAAAGCGGACGGCAGAGATCGCGATAGATCGACAGCGGGATCATGAAAAACGCATACTGTCGGCCCGCAAACGAAAAAAGCTGCTCTTCAGGCACCGGATAGAGCGTCCCGCAGACATCATACACGAACACAAAAAGTCCGCAAAATCCCGCTCCCAAAATACTCTCCCATCGGGAAAGGCTCTGAATATCGTCGCTGCCTACCCAATTTTTCCAGTACTGCGGATGCCGTGTCCCCGTCGGGAAACGACGTCCCTTAATATCTACGAGCCACGTGATCTGCGAAACGTCCTCCACCCCGGAACTCCCTTCGGAAACCGAAAAAAAAGGGGCCTGCTGTTCGGTTTCCAGACTGCTCCATGAACCGGAAGCGGAAACCATGTGCGGCGGAAGAATGAAATCAAATCCCTTCAGCGTGAAATCCTCCGCCTCTCCGTCCAGACTCCGGTACTGCTCATTCATCGCAAGGCACGGCCGGCCGAGGCTCCGGACATATGCTTCAAACGCACGCTCGTAGTGATTGTTTTTTTTCATGAGAGAACCCTCGCACGCAGGCCGACTTTCCGCTTTCCATTTCTGTTTATTTATCGGATCATTTTGTTTTTTTCCAAAATTTTAAAGAAATTTTTTATTTTTTCTTCTCCTTCTCCGTCCCCTGCTGTTTTTCGATCTGTCAAACGATCCGATGCTCCTCTGAAAAAAATTTCCGATTTTTCTTCACGAAAATTTCAAATTGGAGAAAAAGGGAGGAATAGCAAAAGCAAAGATGCCGTTTTTCGGAGCTTCATCCCTCTTTAAAAGTAAAACATTTTGGAATGTAGCGAAAATTATTTCAAAAATCCTGAAAAAAATGAAAAAATTTTTATCCCCCCCCTTCCATTTTTACTTGCGATAGAATAGAATAAACCTGACCAAATATTTTTTAACTTTTCGTTACCAGGTATAATTGAGAATTTCGATGAACGAGTTGATCAAGGCGGACAATACCAAAACACAAAAAACCAGTAAATGGGCCAGGGTCCCGAAAGAATATGCACTGAACCTGACCCTCCCCGGTTTGGAACTCCCGCCCAAAGACAGCACCAAGTCGCAGAAAGAGTTTGACTGGGATGATTTTTATCGTCAGGGGACCCCGTCATGGGACACCGGTGAACTGGAGCCTGATTTTAAACAGGTCGTGGATGGACTGAATCTGAAAACCAGAACGACGGTCCTCGACATTGGATGCGGAAGCGGGATCGAAGCTCTTTATATGGCGCAGAAACGTTTTGAAGTAACGGCTGTGGACTGTTCCCGCATGGCAACGGACCGGGCTTCTTCCAGAGCAGACATCCGGAATGCGCAGCTGCGGATCGTGACGGACGACATTTTCAGATTCACGCACCATAATCGGAATCAGTACGATTTCGTATACGATATCGGATTCTACCATTTTATCCGTCAGCGTTTCCTCGCGGACTACATCGATATGCTGTGGCGCATCACCAAGAAAGGCTCGTACTATTACACGCTCGCCGGCGCGAGTGAAGAAGGTCTTGAACGTGAGTATGCCGAACAGAATTTCCTTCCTTCCGTCAGCCAGGAAGAGGTCACGGAAGAGCTCGCTTCCCTGTTTGAGATCGTGGAGGTTCGACAGGGAACGATCCGCTCCCGCGCCAAAGATGAGCCGTTCCTCGCATGGTCCTGCCTGTTCCGGCGTCCGTAAATCTCAGTCGGCCCGCGAAAGAATCCTCTTCCGCGGGTTTTTCTTTCGGGAACTCTCCATTTCTTTGGGAGACGAAAAGAAAAAACGCATGAATGCCATGAAAAAAACGGGAGAAAATAAAAAATGAAAATTTTTGGAATCGGCACCGACATCACGGAATGTGATCGGATCCGAAAAATGCTGGACAAACACGGCGATTATTTCTACGACCGCGTCTACACGGACTGGGAAAATGAGTACTGCCGTGCGAGAAAACAGTCGATCGAAAGCTACACAGGACGCTGGTGCGCCAAGGAAGCGATCCTCAAAGCGATCGGGACCGGCTGGGTCCGCGGGATCGCATGGCGCGACATGGAGATCAAAAACGCTCCGTCCGGCGCCCCTTACCTCTGCATCGGCGGCGGTGTACTCGCAAAAGTGCTTGCCGAGGGGATCTCGGACATTCAGGTCACCATTTCACACTGTGGAACTCACGCGACCGCGACGGCCATCGCCATCATCGACGGCACGGAATTCCCTCAGGATCGGCAGTTTATCCGTCCGGAAGATTTTTGAGCGTCTGAGATGATTTTTTAAAAATCCCCTAACCTTACGGTCCGCAGTCTGCGGAGTTTCCCCCCCCAAATCATTCCGATCTGAAAGGCAAACGAAACATGGAAACTGTGCGAGTCCACACACTGATCATCGGCTCCGGAGCGGCCGGTCTCTCTGCGGCGATCCATCTTCACCGATTCGGCATCACGGACCTTCTCATCGCGACGGAATCCCTGCATGGCGGTACATCCATCAACACAGGAAGCGACAAGCAGACGTACTATAAGCTGTCGCTGTGCGGTGCGGACGCGGACAGTGTGCGCGACATGGCCGAGACGTACTTTGCCGGCGGAAGCATGCACGGCGATCTTGCGCTTGCCGAGGCGGCGAATTCGGTACGTGCGTTCATGAATCTCACAGAATTGGGACTTCCGTTCCCCGCAGATGACTACGGACAATTCGTCGGATACAAGACGGACCACGACCCTCGGCAGCGTGCGACTTCGATCGGTCCGTACACCTCCCGGGAAATGTGCCGCGCCATGATCCGCGAGGTCCAGAAACTCGGCATTCCGGTCCGGGAAAACGTTTTCGTGCGTGAACTGCTCGTTCAGCAGGACCCCGATCCCGCAGCTTCCGAAACCGCTCCTCATCCCGTTACCGGAGAGGTCTACGGTGCGGAATTCTACGTCATGGAAAACGGAACGGAAACCGGTATTCTGCGCGTTCTGGCAGAAAACGTCGTCTTTGCCGTCGGAGGTCCCGGAGGACTTTACCGGACGAGCGTCTACCCAACGGTCCACACCGGCGCGATCGGCGTCGCTTTGCAGGCGGGGGCGGCCGCGCAAAATCTTCCGGAATCTCAGTTTGGGCTTGCGTCGATCGGATTCCGCTGGAATGTTTCGGGAACGTACATGCAGTGTATTCCGCGTTTCATCAGCACGGACGCCGACGGGACTTCCGATCCGCGGGAATTTCTGGAAGAGTACGCCCGCCATCCTGGCGAACTTCTCCCCCTCGTCTTCCTGAAAGGCTACCAGTGGCCGTTCGACTCGCGAAAAACACAGCTGAACACCGGGATCGTACGGAATTTCGGCTCGTCCATGATCGACATCTGGGTCTACGTCGAAACGGTCCTGCGAGGCCGAAGAGTCTGGCTTGATTTCCGGAAAGACCCTATCGGACTATCCCGTGAGAATCTGGGAACGGAAGCGTGGAACTACCTGGAAAAGAGCGGTGCGTCTACCCTCGAAACACCGATCGCGCGTCTGGAAAAGATGAATCCGTCCGCCATCGAGATGTACGCGGACCACGGGATCGACATTCGATCCGAAATGCTCGAGATCGCCGTCTGTGCCCAGCACAATAACGGGGGGCTTGCAGGAGACGTGAATTGGGAATCCGTCAATCTGCGCCGTCTTTTCCCCATCGGTGAAGTGAACGGCTCGCATGGAGTTTACCGTCCCGGCGGGTCCGCGCTGAATTCCGGCCAGGTCGGTGCCCTGCGGGCGGCGCAGACGATCGCGAAACGCGCTGGAAAGGCGGGGAAAATGGGAGATCCGGATGCCGAAGTCTCCCTCAATAAAACGAAACCAGATGCAGGCGGAGCAAAACCGGACACGCTCGGCGAGAAATTTCTCCCGGATCCCAACTGGCCAGAAAAACGCCGGGTACTTCAGTACAGAATGACGGCAGCCGGCGGATTTCTGCGAAAAAAAGATCTCGTGGAACGTGCACTTTCGGAAGTTCGCCAGGAACGGGAGCATTCCATCCCGCCGTCCTGCATGGAAAGTCAGCGGAATTCCTGGCTCCTCCTGACGCAGGAGATGTACCTGGACGCCATTCGTTTCCAGCTGGATTCCAAAGTCGGAAGCCGCGGGTCGGCCATTACACTGAAAGAGAGTGCCGGAGTTTCCGCCTCTTCCGCCATTTCGTGTCTGGACCTGAACGGCAAACAGACGGAGATCGTGCCGGAAAATGAAGATTTCCGCAATTTCGTGCAGGAAACGTGGCTCGCGCCCAACGGAACCATTCACCATCGCTGGGTCCCGCGCCGTCCGATCCCGGAACCGGATTCCTGGTTCGAAAATGTCTGGCGGAAAAACCGGGAAGCCTAAGGCGCTGCGGGCTGTCCGTCTTAAAAAACACGGACTTCCACGCCGGTTTGAGACCGGATCTTTTCAGCAAATCCGTGCAGGATCTCCGGTTCAAGCGTCTGCGCCTCGGCACACTGCGGAGGTCGGCAGACAGAATGAAGCTGAATATGCCGGATCTGTCCGCCGTTTTTCAGGATCCCGGCGATCCGTGCGATATACGCATCGATCTCCGTGTCCGTCGGAGCTTCACCCGCCATGCGCGCAAAGAGCGTCTGAATGATGAGCGGCGCACGTCTGGCAAACGACCCGATCCCGGCAAGTACGGTCTCAAACGGCACGGCAGAACGGTCGATCCTGCGATAGTATGCGTCGGTTCCCGCATCAAGTTTCGCCCAGATCTCACCGTGATTCTCCAGCAGAAACTCCAGCGTCGGCAGCAGTTCCGTGTTTCCGAGCCGCGTTGCGTTGGTGATCAGCACGATCTTCATCTCTTCCGCCGCTTTGCGAAATGCCTCTGTAGGCCCATTCTCCATCCGCGTCCTTCGGATCTCGGCCGCGAGCCGAACTGTTTTTGGAAAAAACGGCGACAGCGTCGGCTCTCCGTTTCCGCTGAACGCAATATCGTTCACCCTTCGCTGATGCGGCGGCACTTCAAGGAAGTACGGATGGCGAAAGATCTCGCCGGAAAGCGCGAAATCAACACACGGTTCCAGTTCTTCCCGAAGTTTCTCGAAATCCACCTTCATTCCGGGATGGATCTGCTCGGGAATGACCTGGCAGTAAACGCAATGAAAATTGCACTCATTTGCCGGTGAAAGATTGATCCCAACGGAGATCCCTTCCGCCCGGCGGCTCAAAACCGGGTAAGCGTATTCGTTCTGGAGCCATTCCCGTGTGTGGTTCTGGTAAAGATCCAATTCCATTTCAGCACCATTCCGTTTTCTTTTTCTGATTTAATGGATTCCTGATTCAGCGATCCTGATTCAGCGGTTCGCTTTCAAAATAAAAACACGATGGATGAAGAACCATGCGATCTGGATGAGGATCAGGAACGTGACGGCCGCCGTAATGTAAACGCGCCGAAAGTGCGATTCGATCGCCTTGAAAGTCACGCCGACCGCATGATCATACGACGTCTGCGCAATCACGAGCCATTTTTCGCCCGTCCCAAGCTCCACGTCTGCACATGCCGCAAGCCAGCGTTCCTGAAACTGTCCGTTCGCCAGTTTCGAAGCCGCCAGCGGGTCACGGTAGTGGTGCGCTTTTTCCTGCGTATCCGGAATGATCTTTTCGGTAACGCGGAATTTCTCCTCCAGAAAACTCTCCGGGATCGCCATCCCCGCACGATTCAGCTGTTCGTAGAGCGGATGCTCAAGAATGAGACCTTTCGACATTCCCTCCCTCTGATCGACCAGGACCGCAAAGTGGTCCGTCTGGCCTTCCAGCTGAATGAAGTTCCCGATCTCGACCGCCATGCAGAGCAAGCCGAGAAAAACGGGTTCTTCTTCCGCACTGAAGACCGGCACGATGATGCCGACAGACCAACGGTCCGTCAGAGGATTCAGAAAAACGTCGGAGATCCGGGTCTCATGCAGAAGCATGGGATCCTTTTCCTTTCCGTTTCCCTTAAAATACGGCGAAAAATCCCTCCCGACCTGTTCCGAAAACGGCATCCGGGCACACGCGATCCCATTCGTGTCCACAAAAAAGAAATCGTCTCCCATCGCCACCTGGAAATCCTTGGGCAGGGACTCCTCCAGAACTTTCTGAAGCTCAAGACGTTTCGAAAAATTCGCGAACTCAGTCCGAAGCTGAAGCCACTGTGCCTGCGCGGCAGGTGCGTCTTCCGCTCTCTGCGCCAAAACGGCAGCCTCATCTTTCAATCTCTGCGGTCTCGCGGCAGACTTTTCTTCTGCGTGCCGAGTCTGTACGATCGTTTCTCCTTCCGCTTTTGAGGAAGCCGCGGCCTGCATTGCTTTCAGCCGCTGGATATACCCATTCCACTCGGCATTTTCTTTCAATTCCTGCACAAGATCACAGAACTGCCAGTTTTCCGCAAGCTGTTCTACGACACGGCGTCGGCGGGAGATCTCCGCTTCCACGTTTTTCGCGACGGCACCTGCGGCATAGTCGGCAGCCTCGAGCGTCGAGTCCGTAATGACGCGCTCTCCTTCATGAAAAACCGAGTGGAATTCCCAGGTCACGAAGAAGCTCCCCACCAGGAAAAGCAGGATCGGCATGACCATTCCGAGCAGAAGAAGAGGAAACTGCGCACGCTGTGTCTTGACTTTTTCCCATTCTCGGAGCAGTTCCGCCATCGTCTGAAAGCGGTCTTCCGGATCCGGTTCGAGACACCGTTCCAGGATCTGCGCTCCCTTCAGGGACATTCCCTTCAGCTGCCGATGATCGACCGGGACCGGCCGCGCAAACAGAAGACGCCGGTAATCCCGCATCCTTTCCGTCAGCGTTTCCTGTTCCTGGATCTGTTCTACAAAAATCGGCGCGTAATGCGGAGGCCGGTTCATCAACAGCGTGTAGAAGATCGCACCCAGCGCGTAGATGTCCCACCGTACATCTGCGTGAGCATTCAGTCTCGCCTGTTCCGGCGGCATATAGAAAAGCGTCCCGAGCGCAGGCGCCATATCGTGCGAGAGACGCGACTGCCCAAAGTCTGCGAGCCGAACGTTTCCGGTCGGATCGATCAGAATGTTGCCCGGTTTCAGATCGCAGTGGATGATCCCCTTTTCATGGACCCGGCACATCGCACGCAGGAGGGTCTCAAACATTTCTTCCGCTTCCGCGATCGAAAACTTTTTCTGCGAAAGGAGCTGAGCAAGCGAACCGTTTTCCAGATACTCCATCACATAGTACGGTACCCGGGCTTCCCAGCCGACTTCAAGAAGCTGAACGATATTCTGATCCGAGAACAAAAGCGAGAGTTTCTCGACTTCCTGCGTCAGAGATTCGATATTCTGCGTCTCGTGCGTGTAGAATTTCACCGCGACACGGCGCATCGTGTTGACCTGAACGGCGATCCAGACTTCACCATACGAGCCGGCTCCAAGAAACCGCTCAAATTCGTAGCCCGGGATCTCCTGAGGCACTCGGCGTTCCGAAGTGCCGGCGGTACGTTTTTTCCTGCTTCCGCATTCCGCCGCCCTCGAAGCATCCTTCCAAAAAACGGTTTCCGCAGGCGGTGCATCTGCCGACCGAACCGCAGTATTCAGATTCGCAATATTCCGAACGTCTGTTTTCCGAACGACAGTGCTCCCGAGGATCTCCATTTCTGAAAACGGTTCATGAGAATTTCCGCAGCCGTACGGGACGGCGTCTTCCATTCCAGTTCCGCACGGTTCTGTCGGCGGCTCGAAATAGACCTCTGTTCGGATCTCATCAAACGTCCCGTCGGAGTGAACCTCAAACGATCCCTCAGAATCCTCCCCGTCGGAACGGCTCTCGGCCATCCCATCAAAATGTTCGTTGGAGCGTCCTTCTGAAACAGGTTTCGGCCCGGATCCGTTTTCTTCACTCATTTCAGTGTTCCTGCCTCTTCCGTCCTTCTTCCGCCGACCCGCACAAGCACTCCGGCAAGCATTCCAAGAACACACAGCCCGGACGCTCCGCCGCAGATCACGATCCAGCGCCAGTGCATCCGGATCGTATCTGTCCGGATCATTTCTCCGCGCGACGGCGGCGTATCGATCCCGGTACGCAGCGTCTGCCAGACCTGCCAGACCTCAAACGGAGTTTCCGCATTTTCTACCGTCGGAACTTTTGGGCACGTCTGATGATAGTAGATGCCCAGACCGGCAAAAAGCACCGCCGCGACAAAAAGCACAAAAATCAGTCCCGTTCGGCGTTCCCGTGCCCCGGAAGCAGAGGCGAGCGTAAGTTCGGCCGTTTGCGGATCCGGACGCTCCACGACCGGAAAATCTTTCAGTTCACGCAGAGTCGGCACAGACACTTCCTGACCGCAGTCGCACGTCAGCGAACTTCCAGCCTGAGTTTTGGAAACTTCATGGACTTTACCGCAGCTGCATGGGATCTGATGAAATCGCAGCATAAAATTCCTCCACGTTCTTCTATTCCTTCCATCCGCACGTTCCAGGGACGTACATTCTCCAGAAACATTCCTTTACATCATATCTCATTTTTTCAAATTCTGCAAGTAGTCTTTCAAACTTTTTCCCAAATTTTGTTGACAAAAAAAGCTCGCCCTCTTGACATTTTGGAAATTTCAAACTAAAATGTTCATCTGGCCAGTTGCGTACCGGGACTCAGCCGCAGGTTGAACCTGAAAAAAGGACGGAACTGCCGGAGAACGCCCTGAGCCGTCATGGATTTACCTGAAAGGAAAGAAAAAAATGATGAACCGACGTCAATCCCTCCAAACTCTCGCCGCCGCCATGTCTGCCGGAATGTTCGGATCAGCTGCCGTCCCGCCGGCTTTTGCCCAAACCTCTCCCAATGGACCCGCCAAAACTGCCGGACCGGATTTCCCGACTCAAAAAGACCATTGGACGATGGTCGTTGTTCCGGACACGCAGTCCTACGTCAAGTACGGACGCAATCAGGGTATTCTGGAACTCATGACCGCCTGGATCCAGGAAAACGTCAAAAAATTCAACATCCAGCAGGTCCTCGTCGCCGGAGACCTGGTGGAACAGAACAATATGGGGGTCGGCCGATACAATCAGACGAGCGAGCAGCAGTGGAACGCAGTATCCACCGCATTCAAGCGTCTGGACGGCGTGCTGCCGTACATCGTCTGCACGGGAAATCACGACTACGGGATCCGTTCCGCAGAAAATCGCGAGACGAACCTCCACAAATACTTTTTCCCTGAACGCAATCCGAGCTGGAACGGCGTTCTCGTGGAAATGGGGCTGAACACGTTCGGCAAAAAGACGCTCGAAAACGCCGCGTTTGAGTTCACGACACCCGCAGGTCAGAAAATGCTGACGATCTCCCTTCCGTTTGCCCCGACCGACGACAATCTGGCATGGGCGAAGGAACTCGCGGCACGTCCGCAGTACGAGAACCATTTCGTCACGGTCCTGACGCACTCGTATATGGGAGGGGACGGCAAGCGGATGCTCACGGAAGGCTACCAGCTGAACAAAGAAGGCGGAAATGCCGGAGAAGCGATCTGGCAGAAGCTCGTGAAACCATCGAAAAACATTCGCCTGGTCATCTGCGGACACCGTTCCGGGGCAGACAACTGGGCGGAGTGCACGTCGTTCCGGAAAGACAAAAATGACGCAGGCAAAGACGTCGCGCAGATCCTTTTCGATACGCAGGCTCTCGGCGGCGGCTGGGACGGAAACGGCGGAGACGGATGGCTTCGTCTGCTCGAATTCTCCGCAGACCTGAAGACGGTCAAGGCGCGCACCTTCTCACCGCTCTTCGACATCATCCCCGGCTATCGGCACATGGCCTGGGAACGCTCGGAGAGAAACGAGTACACCTTCACCCTGGATTAAAAAGCACGGCGCAGAAAGAAACAGCCTCTTCTTTCTGCGCCGTTTTTCTTTTCATTCCAGACTGTCCCCAAAATAAAAAATTTCAGGCATTTCTCCCCTGCGGGGACTTGACGCAAAACACAATTTGTGTAAAATATGGAGTCAAATTTTTCCAAACCTCAAACTTCTCAAGGAGTCAAAATGGACTACTGCAAAATTATCCCGTGCCTCGATACCAAAGACGGCCGTCTGGTCAAAGGCGTCAATTTCGTGGAACTGAAAGAGGTTGGCGATCCGGCTGAAAATGCTGCCGCATACGACGAAGCCGGCGCAGACGAACTCGTGTTTCTCGACATCACAGCGACTCTGGAAAATCGCAAAACGTTTTTTGATGCCGTGAAGCGTACGGTGGAACGCATCCACATTCCGCTCACCGTCGGCGGCGGGATCGGTTCTACGGATGACATTCGCAGAATGATCGATCTGGGAGTTTCCAAACTCTCGATGAACTCCGCAGCAGTCCGCAATCCCCAGCTGGTCGCTGATGCCGCGAAAATGTTCGGTTCCGAGCGCATTACGGTCGCCATCGACACGCGCAAGAATCCGGCCATGCCGTCCGGGTTTGAAGTCGTCGTCCGCGGCGGAACGCAGGGCGCGGGGATCGATGCAGTGGAATGGGCGAAAAAGGTCGAAGATCTTGGAGCAGGAGCCATTCTCCCCACCAGCATGGACGCCGACGGGATGCAGACCGGATACGATATTCCGATGACCCGGGCGATCGCTGACGCGGTGAAGCTCCCGATCATCGCCTCCGGAGGTGCCGGAAAACTCGAACATCTCTACGAAGCCGTCGCGGAAGGCCATGCCTCAGCCGTCCTCGTCGCGTCGATCGCACACTTCGGCATCTTCACCATCCAGCAGATGAAAGACTACCTCGCGAGCAAAGGCGTCCCGGTCTCCGGAAAGAAAAACTGACGCATCCTGACTCGGGAAGAGAAACACAAACTCAAGAATTCGCTTAAGAGCTCAAAACTGCGAAACGGTCAAATATCCTGACGGTTCCGCAGTTTTCTTCTGGAAAGAGACGCCGTTCCATTCTCCGCAAATATTTTCGGGCAAAACCGGAACGTTTTACGATTTCCATTCAAAATCGCTCAGAAACCTCCATTTTCTTTCTGCTTTGCGGAAAAAGTTCCTAAAGAGCTGCATTTATCTTTTTTTTTCTAAAAAAAGAATAAAAAATTTTGAGGAACTTCCCAAAACCCTTGACAGAATGCCCTCCGTGAATTAAAATAAAAGAAGATTTTCGTCTCATTCCAACTATCCAACCAAACATTAAGGAGTTTTTATGGCCAACTCAGGTAAACTTACCCGCCGTCACTTCATGGCATCCGCAGCATCTGCGGCAGCGATCCCTTACCTCGTTTCCGGACACGTTCTGGGGCTGGAAGGGAAACTTTCTCCGAATGAAAGACTTCAGACTGTTCTGATCGGTTACGGAAACCGCGGTCACGAACTGATGGGCGGTGCTCTCGGTTCCAGCCAGTTCCGCGTCATCGGTGCGTGCGACTGCTTCGCTTTCCAGAAGGAATCCGCGGCGAATCGTATTAATCAGCATTACAGAACGAACGACTGCAAGAAGTTCGACCGATACGAAGACGTTCTGGAATGGAAAGACGTGGACGTCATCATCAACTCGACGCCGGACCACTGGCACACGAAGATCGCGATCGAAGCCTGCCGAGCGGGCAAAGACGTCTACTGCGAAAAGCCGCTGACGCTCACTCCGATCGAAAGCCGTCAGATCGTCAAGGCTGCCCGCAAGTACAATCGGGTCGTGACGGGCGGTTCCCAGCGCGTGATGGAAGACTACGGATACATGGCGCCGGTCGTGCAGTCCGGAGCACTCGGCAAAGTGACGGAAGCGCACGTTGGCGTCGGCAATCCGCCGATCGAATGCTGGACTCCCGCGCAGGAACAGCCTGAAGGTCTGGATTGGGACCGCTGGCTCGGTCAGGCTCCGTGGGTGCCGTACAGCTCGTGGAGAGCGTCGGGGAGCTACGGCGGCGGATGGCGTAATTTCATGGAGTACGGAAACGGATTCCTCGCCGACTGGGGCGCGCACAAATTCGCGGGTACGCTCTACATCATGGGAATGGACCTTGAAGAACCGGTCACGCTCCTTCCCCCGCGCAGTGAAGGAAACGACACGAACGGCGTTCTGGCCATTTTCGCGAACGGATTCAAACTTTACCATGCCCGCGGCGGGCACGACATCACGCTCGTCGGTTCCGAACGGACCTTCCGCCACAATCAGGACCGCGACAAGATCAAGCCGCTGTGTGCCGTGGATATTCGCCGCTACAAAGGGGGCCAGACCCGCCTGATGGAAGAGTTCGGCTGGTGCGTGCGTCACCGTGTCCGTCCGTTCCAGGACGTCGCCTACCCGGCTGCCGCCGCCGTCGTCTGCCAGCTCATGGCATTCTGCTACCGTCTGAACCGCCGTCTGGATTGGGATCGCGAAACGTGCACGTTCAAAAATGATGAAGCCGCGTCCCGCATGGTCCGCCGTGTTCAGCGTGCGCCCTACCAGATCACGATGGACTGAGACCTTCCGTAACTTATGGAAAAACTGACCTGAATTAAATTTAGATGATTTAAACGATTTAACGATTTGAACCAATCAAGGATAGGATCCATGAAAAAATATTCCGCAATTTCCATCCTGGCACTCTCCGTTTTTTCCGGTGCCGTATTCACGACGACCTTTACGGAAGCCCAGAACACTCCGCAGTACATGACCACACTGGACGGTCATTTTGAACAGAATCCCAAGCTCGCGGACCTCCTGCCGATCTTGGTCAATGGTCCGAAAGAAGCAGATGCCAACGGAAGCACATTCGCGCATCCCAAAGGACATCGTGTCGGCCCGCACGAACTCACGTACCAGACCTGGCAGGAATACTGCTACCGCAATTCCGCTCCGGGAATGGATCCCGCCATCGTGAAAGACCAGATGAAAGCGCTTCTCGCCGGAAATGAAGCGACGAACGAAGTGAAAGTCTGGATGATGAAACAGTTCCAGTGGATCGGTACGGAAGCGGACATTGACGCGCTGGCTCCGTTCCTGACCTCGCAGGAGTACACGCTGCGTGACGAAGCGATCCGTACGATCTCGACCATTCCGGGACAGAAAGCGGTGGACGTCCTGAACGCTGCGGCCGCGAAGGCTGACGACGCGGATAAACAGCGCATCGCCAGTGCGATCGCGCAGCGCACGCAGGATATTTCGACCGCCGTCGAAACGCAGTTCCCGCAGGCGATCCCGTACGTAACGGACGCACAGGTCGAAGCATACGTGCGCGACTTCGCGAATTTCTCCGCCGAGCTGAAGATCCAGACTCTGGCTTCCCTCGCAGTCCGCGGGGATCGGAAGTACCTCCCGCTGGCATTGAGCGCCCTGAACGCCGAAGGTGAAGATGCGGACTTCCTTTGCCGTGCCGGGATCCTGGCTCTTGAAAAACTCGCGACGGCCAGCGAAGTTCCCGCGCTGCTCGATAAACTCGGCTTTGACCGTGGACTGGTGATCCGCGTGGCGAGCGTCGTGGAAGCCGAAGGTTTCGATGCTGCGCTGGTACAGGCACTCAACACCGAGGATGCCGAGAAATTCCGTACGATCGCCGAGATCCTGACGAACCGCTACGTGGACGTTTTCCAGACGATCTACGCCTCCCTGTCTGCGAAAGACTGTGCGAATCGTGCCGATCTGCTCCGGATGGCCTGCCGTATGGCGAAGAAAGAAAACGTCCCGGCACTGGTCGACACGCTGGAACTCTTTGAGGCCGGCCGTACTCGCGATGATGCTGAAAAACAGATCGCGGCCGTCTGTGCGGGCGACATCGCTCCGGTCCTGACGAAAGAACGTGACCTGACGCTGGTCCTGCCGCTCATTGGCCGGATCGGCGGAGACGCTGCGTGGAAGCTCATTGACGAAAATTTGAAATCGGATGCGAATCGTGACGCTGCCGTCCGTGCGCTCTGCAATCTGCCGAATGCGGTTCACGCTGACCAGATGCTGGCAGTCGCGGACAGTACAACGATGACGGAGGAGCAGAAAATTCAGGCTCTGCGTGCGTATATCCGCGTTGTTTCTCTGCCGGACGACAAGATCGGCATTCAGGCCAGTTCTGCGCAGAAACTGGAAATGCTTCGCGGTGCGATGAAGCGTGCCGTCCGTGTCGATGAGAAAAAACTCATTCTGAGCCGTCTGAGTGCGATCCGCGACGTTGCGAGTGCCAAATTTGCGATGGAATCCATCACAGATCCGGCTCTTGAGCAGGATGCGTACCGTGCGATCGTGGATCTCGCGCACCACAATAATGTGCGCCGTCCGAATGCCGAATTCTTCGGCCCGGCACTGAGTGTCGTGATCGAGGAGTGCACGGATCAGGACCTGGTCACGCGTGCGAAGAAATATCGCGAAATGCTCTAATTTTGTGTTTGTGTTTTTGATATAGATCGCAGAGCGGTACAATTTGTGCCGTTCTGTTTTTTTATATCCAAATTTTTGAAACGGCAAAATCCTTTGCAAGCGATACGATCGCGCCATTTATTCTATTCTAAATCAAATTTTTAAATTTTTGTAAAGAAAAAAAACACAAACTGCATGTTTTTGGTGTATACTATGGTCTATTAGCCTGTATTGTGGTGTTTTAGTTTTTGGGAGAATTGAAATGAAGCGAAACGTACGCAAAGCCGTACTTTCCGCGGCCGCCGTTCTGACCGGAATGGCTGGTTCAGGACTTTTGCCGCTGGAAGATCTGCCGTTTGCCGGTAAAGGAACGGAGAACGTCTTTCTGTCAGACCTTCACTCCATGGCGTATGGCGCACCGCTGACGATCGGAACTTCCGGCGACTCGGCATATACGAGAGCATCGCTGAATTCCGCGCTTTCCGGCTATGATTCCCTCACGAAAGAAGGCACGGGAACCGTGACGGTGACGCTTGATACGACGGTTTTAGCGACGAACTCGATTCTGGTCCAGTCCGGGAATCTGACGTTTACGAACTCCTCGCCAAACAACTCAACGCACAATGTTCCGGTCTTCACCGGTACGATCCACGTAGATCCGGGGGCAGAACTTTTCCTGAACGCCAAAGACGCACTCGGTTTCGCACAGTCCAACGATCTGGCCCGCACGACGTACGAGATCGCGGGAACGCTCCGTCTGCGCAATGGCGTCAACCAGACGATGCGGACCGTCACGCTCGACCTTCAGGGCGGAACCGTCACGGGAGGGGAATTTCAGTACCGAAGTCCGGTGACGGAATTCAAAGCGACGAGCGGGGACTCGACGTTTGCCTCGACGCTCCGTATTCGCAGCGATGCGCCGAATCCGGTCATCTCGGTCTCCCAAGGGGCTTCGCTCACCTTCACGGGCGCGATGACGGCGGATTCTGCCGCGAATGTTTCCCTCACTTTCGACGGAGAAGGAACGACGAAACTCCGCGGCGCGGTCCCCGCGTTCAAAGAGATCCTCGTGAAGAACGGTACGCTCGACATCGCGGCCAATACAGTCGGCAGAAACGTCGCGAAGTACTCCGTTTCCGAAAATGGAACGCTCTATCTGAGCACCAAAGACGCGCTCGCCTCCACCGGGAATGCCGTGACCATCGATGTGAACGGCGGAACGCTTCAGATGTTCGATTCTACGGACTACTATCAGAACCAGACGGGCCGTAATCTGACGATCAACCTGACCGGCGCGGAAATGAAAGGCGGGAAACTTCATGTTTTCTCTGCGGACGCGAATCCCACGGTCCTGAACGTGCTTGCTTCGGACAAAACGACGACGATCTCTTCCGCGCTTCATCTGCGTGTTCAGGGAGATAACGCGAGTAAAGACCACATTCTGAACGTCGCCAATGGTTCTGCCGCCGTGGATCTGGAACTTTCAGGAGCAGTGAACGGCTACAAAGATAATCCCCACCAATACGTGACCTTCTCCGGAGACGGAACGGGGGCGGTCGTCCGCGCTTCGGGAAGTTCGGAGAGAGTGTCCCGCACGACGATCGACGGACTCACGCTTCAACTCGGAAAAAATGACGCGCTGACGGCGAACACAGACCTGGTCACGAACGGAACGCTTGCGGAAGGGGAAGAGTCCAACGCTGCCGATCTCGCCAGACACACCGGAGTTTTTGACCTCGCCGGTTTCGATCAGACCGTCGGAAACCTGAGCGGGAGCGGAACCGTCACGAACTCGAATGCGGGTCAGAAATCGACACTGACGGTCAATTCCGCCTCAACTTCCGAAAATCCTTTTACCGGCATCATCCAGTCCGGCGTGGATCTCGTCAAGACCGGCTCCGGAACGTGGACGATCGACCGCGGCGGTAAGGTTTGGGGGATCGACTCTTTCCGGATCCAGGAAGGGACGGTCAAACTCACTGCAGACGGCCTGAGCGGGACCCGATTCATCGCGGGGGAGATCACCGTGGCAGAAGGGGCCGTTCTTCAGCTGGAGAAAAAAGACGTTCTGGGCGGTGCCGGCGACGGAAACTGGGAGAATGCCGGTCTGGATCTCAATATTTTCGGTACGGTCAAAGTCACGGCAAGCGGAAATCAGACGTCCCGATACGTGAACCTCAATCTCTACGGCGGAACGTTGGATCTTGGATCGGGCCAATTCCTCGCAATGCACAGCGGGACGACGCCCATCACGACGCTGAACGCGAAGGCGCAGGCTCCGGATGGGACCAGCATCACGAAAACGTCCGTCATCAACGGCATCATGAATATTCGCGACAACGGACGGCAGCTCATCCTGAACGTTGAAGATTCGCAGGCTGAAACCGACCTCTGGTGGACCGGTGCGCTGAAATACTCGAACGACGCGAATACCGGCGTGGGAGAGATCGTCAAAAACGGAGCCGGAACGCTTCGTCTGAGCAGTGACGCGGCGAAAAACAAACAGGGGGCCTTCGACAATACGGGCGGGATCACCGCGAATGCCGGTACACTCGTGCTCGACGGCGCAAACGTGACCGGCGGAAACGTCACGATCGGCGAAAATGCCGTTTTTCGTGCGACGGACGGGGCGAGTATCTCGAAATCGCTGCTCCTCAACGGTACGTGGGAGTTCGATCTTGCCGAGCTTGCGGATTCTGAGGCTGACGTTCGGCTTTTGTTGAGCGACTCCATCACGTTTGGCAGCGACGCGCTGCTTTCCTTTGATGCGGAAAACTTCACGCAATGGGAACTTCTTGATGGGATCCACCTTGCAGACTTCACGACGGAGGAAGACCGCGACGAAACGTTCGCTATTTTCTCGCAGATGCTGGAAGGATCCATTGGGAAACCGGATCTTCTTTCGTTCTACACGGACGGAAACGGGATCGCAATGGGGCTTCTTCAGCCGACAGGCGTACCGGAACCATCCACGTGGATCCTGGGACTTCTGGGAATGGGAGCACTGGGAATTTTCAGAGTTTCCGGGAACCATTTATCGCGGAAAAAGTAAAGATTCCCTTCCAGAAATTTCGACATGAAAAAAGCCGAGGCCCATTTCCCCGGCTTTTTTTCATGGAAACTCATTCCGAATGGATTTCCCCAAACGGCTCATTCACTGTCTCCGGCCATTTCGCCTTTCACGTACCAGCGCAGGTAGGCGTCCAGGAAACCCTGAATATTTCCGTCCAGAACTGCATGGAAGTTCCCCATGTAGAACCCCGTACGTGCGTCCTTGACGCGCTGGTCCGGATGGAGGAAGTAGTTGCGGATCTGCGAACCGAAACCGACTTTCGCCTTGTCGTTGTACTTGTTCGCCTGCTCGATCTCGCGCTTTTCTTCTTCGATTCGGGCAAGACGCGCACGAAGCATCTTCAGCGCCATGGCACGGTTCTGGTGCTGGGAACGTTCGTTCTGGCACTGGACCACGACCCCCGTCGGAATGTGCGTCAGCCGGATCGCGCTGGATGTTTTGTTGACGTGCTGACCGCCGGCACCGCTGGCACGGAAAACGTCTTCGCGAATGTCTTTGTCGTGCAGCTCGACCTCCACGTTATCCGAGACTTCCGGGTCCACGTCGACCGCCGCAAAGCTGGTCTGGCGTTTTCCTTCCGAGTTGAACGGCGAAATTCGCACGAGACGGTGCATCCCGGCCTCCCCTTTCAGGTACCCGTAGGCCAGCGGACCGCGAATGGCGATCGACGCACTGTTGATCCCCGCTTCGTCATTGTCGAGCCGGTCCAGGATCTCCACTTTGTACCCTTGGGACTGCGCCCAGTTGATGTACATTCGCAGAAGCATATCCGCCCAGTCATTCGCATCCGTTCCGCCGTCACGCGCATTGATCGTCAAAATCGCATCGCACTGATCATTCGGACCGCTCAGGAGCGTGAAGAGTTCCAGATGCTCCAGCTCCTTCTCCAACGATTCCAGCATCTGCGGAAGATCTTCAGCAAAAGACGGATCTTCATCTGCCAATTCCACCATGGTTTCCAGCTCCTCAAGAGCCCCCCAGGCGTCATTCAGCGGTTTCAGGACGGATTTGATGCTCTTCAGCTCCGCAACGATCGCATTCGCTTTGTCCGGCACTTTCCAGAAATCCGGATCCTGGACCTGCTGAAGTTCAATTTCCTTGACCCGCGCCGTCTTATCGTCGTAATTCAGGGAATCTTTCAAAAGTCCCAGACGTTTCCGGATCGCCTTGATCCGATCGATTATTTCCTTTTCCATAGTTGATCCCAGGTTTGCTGCGTATCGTCGGCCCCGGTTTTCCGCAGGCCGTGAGGATGGCAAAAACAGATTTTCTTATTTTACCAGATTTTGCAAAAAAGAACAGGGGGGAGGCCGGCATCCGTAAAATTTCTCCGGAACTTCACGATGTCCCACAAAATTGAGTCCATTCCCAATGCTGCAGAATTCCCGGACGTAAATATTTCGCAGAACTTCCAGCCCTGAGGTATCCGCCAAAAATTCCCGATCGCGGTCCGTCGAAAAAGTTCTTCCGGCTGCCGCCCGATTTGACGGTTCATCAGCCATCGGTCCCGCGATACAGAGGTTCAGCTGCCGTACAGACTATCTTCGATCTCACGGGCTTCCGACGAAAGACCGCCGTAAAGAAATCCCTTCGGTGCACGTTTTTTCTTTTCCGTTTCGGTTCCCGGATCCGTTTCATCTTTTGAATTTTCCGTTCCGCTGTCCGTATCGTCAGAGACCGGCTCTCTTTTTCTTCCGAAAAGGCGTCCGTTTCTCCCGTTCCATCTTTTTTCTTTCGCGGATCCGGCAGACGCATCGGCTTCCGTCTCTCCCTGCGCTTCCTGAACCTCATATGCGAGAGAATCCGGATCTTCCCGATGTCGGGACACAAAAGAAGCGCAGCCGGTAAGCGAACCGGTCATGAAAGTACACGCAAGCAGTAAAATCCAAAATCGATCCAACATTTTTGGTCCCATTCGAAATGCTCTCGAGCTTCCATGTTCCCGTATTTTCCAATACACAAACCACACTCGAAGACGATATTTCCAGAAAAAGGCAAAAGGGAGAAATTCACATTTCGTTTTTCCTGCGGACCTCTCCCTTTTCCTCAAAGCTCATCCGCCTCATTCCTGCGGCGGTTCAATGCCGAAATCCCGGATCGTGAAGAGGCTCTTCAGTTCGTATCCCGCCTTGGCGAATGCTTCACGGCCGCCTTCCATACGGTCGAGGATCGCGAGGACCATCTTCACTTTCAGACCGAATTCTTCCGCACGTTCGATCGCCTTCAGAGACGAACCGCCGGTCGTGACGACATCTTCAACGATGATGACGGAATCGCCGGGTTTCACGGGACCTTCGATGAATTTATTCGTTCCATGACCTTTTGCTTCCTTACGGACGAGGAATCCCTGGAGTTCCTTCCCCTGCACATCCGCCATCGTGATGATCGAAGCGACGATCGGATCGGCACCGATCGACATTCCGCCGACTGCGGCAGGAAAATCTTCACCTTCCATCAGCTGAAGCATTCCCTCACCCACGAGACGCACACCTTTGGAGCTGAGGGTGATCTGTTTGCTGTCGCAGTAGTACTTGGCCTTTTTGCCGGAAGCAAGAATGAAGTCACCGAATTTGAGTGCCCGGTCAAGGAGCAGCTGTTTCAATTCATTGGAATCGTACATGGTTTTGATCCTTCATAAAATGGAAAGGAGGTGAAAAATGGAATCGATGAAAATCGCCTGCGTTTCCGCAGTTCCATTCATTATACCGAATTTCCAAAAAAAGTCGATAGGGACCGGCAATTAAAGCATCGGGGGAAGTTCATCCGGCAATTCACCAGCTCCGCCTTCTGCAGGAATGACCGTCGGTCCCGCATTCAGCCCGTCTGCCGAAGGCATCGTGCCCGGAAGTGTATCCGGAAGTCCGCCGTCAAGACCAGACGCAGGCATGGGAGCTGCCGGAGTTTCCAGATTTACTGGAGTTTCCACAGCTGCCGGAGAAGCCGGAACTGCCATCGTTTCCGGAGCGGCGGGGGAAGCCGAAACCGCCGGTTCCGCAACTGCTGCCTGAGTACCGACCGCCTGATTTACCGGTACAGGACCGGGAGCAGACACGGGAGCAGAAGGAGTCGGCACGGAAGACTTCACGACGCATTTCGGCGAAACACACCGCATGATCAGCTGCGAGCCTGGACCAAGGAGTGCTCCGAGACTGTCGATGTCGACCTGCGTCATCAGGATCCCGCCGGCGGGCGCATTCGTGCCGATCTGGCTCGCGTCTGCCGCATGGACTTTCAGTACCGGATTGCCTTCACCGGCAAACTGCATGAATTCGAAACCGTTTCCTCCGGAAAGTGCCGCAGGGTCCTGCATTTTCCGGCCGAACTGAAAATCACCGTCTTTTACCGCCAGATCGCCGCCGACGCCGATCCAGAATCGTCCGGCAAAAAGCCCGCGAAGCGTCAGGACCATCTCGTGCCGATCCAGCCAGACGATCGCCTGGAATGGACCGCGAACGACTTTCAGCTGCGTTCCGGGCTGAAGATCATACGGTGCCTGGAGGCCGTTGACGCGCGCAATAAATTCCGCCGGGATCTGGTACTGCGCCGCAATTTTCTCAAGCGTATCGCCCGGCTGGATCACGTACGCAGGTTCCAGAAAACTCTGCTGGGAGTAGATCACCTGTGTCGCGGCCTGAACCAGAATGTTCGTCAGTTCTGCGAGATCTTCTGCGGAGTAACGCGAATCTCCATAAAATCGGCTCATCGCCCGAAGGACTTCCAGTGCTTCACCTTTCTGCATTTTTTCTGCAGCAGTTTTCAAATACTCACGAACGGCCTGATCTTCACCGGCACCTGCCGAAGGAGCTGCGGAAGATGCATTTTCCGGCATCTCGGAAGCTGAGGGAAGAGGGATCGCATTTTCAGCCGAAACCGAAGGCGCAGCAGGTGCCGTTTCCGGAGCAGAAGACACGTTCGCCGACGGCGCGTTCATCGATGGCGCGTTCATCGAGGACACATCGGATGCGGGACTGACCGGAGCAGACTGGGAACGCAGCGGGTTGGTGAGTCCATCATTTGCGGGAGCAGGTGCAGGAGCGATCGCGGAAGCGTTTCCAGATACGGCATTCGCTTCAGGAACCGAAAGTCCCTCTGCCGGCAGAGTGGTTTCCGTGTCGGAGAGCGCGGGTGCTGCAGGAGCTTCTGAAGAAAGCGGAGCCGGCATGGGGAGAGTTCCCGCCCCGGATCCCGAGATCATCGGAGAGGCCGATCCCGCCCCAGACTGCGGCAGGGCCGGAGCGTCTTCCGAAAAACTGTTCAATTCTGCGCCGACCTGGATCTCCGGCTGAACCGCGACCGGTTCCGGAACATTCGGAGCCGCATCAAACGGCGAAACCGGAGCATTTTCAAGCGGAGGAAGCGACTGCGTATTGGCCAGAGCATCCGATTCCGGTGCTTTGAGCGGCATCGTCCTCTCACCAGATCCCAGACCGGCATTCATCTCCTGAGCGTAACCGGACGCCGATTCCGGGCCATTGACCGCTCCAGGAACCGTATTTTCCAGACCATTTTGAGGAATGGGCAAAGAGCCGTTCATATTCTGCATACCGTCATTCGCGGCCAGCTGGCCGTTCGCAGATGGAAGGCCATTCGCGGACTGCTGGTCATTTTCCGGCAAAAGTTCATTCAGCTGCGGCAGTTCCGATCCTTCCATCGAAACCGCAGATGCCGGAGGCGCAAAAGGTCCATCCTGCGCAAAAGTGCGTTCCCCGCCGCTCTCGATCTGCGGAATGCCAGCCTCCGGCGAAATGCCGTTTTGCACAGTTTCCATCCCGCGATTTTCCCACGGGAACGGGGACGAACTCAAGAAATAGTATGAGCTGACAGTAATTCCGGCAAAAAAAAGCGCCACGATGACAGTACGCAACATTTCCATTTCGGCAAACACTCCATTACGGGACTTTATTCCATTCTGGGTAGAGTTTAGCGAAAATTTCTTTTCTCGAACAGAGTAAAATTCATCTTTTTGCCAAAATTTCAAGAAAAAATCCCAAAAAATTTCCGTTCAGGCTGCAAAACAGCAAGTTCGGGAAAAGATCCGGCTATGATCCGGAAAAGACTTGAATTTCACCACTGAAAATACGAAGAGGGCAGAACGGTTCACAGAATGACTGCGCACGTGTTCTTTTCTGCCTTCTCTACGGCAAAAGCCCCCCCCAGTACAAACTCCAGTCCAAGGGGGAAAATCAGAAATCCGCCGCTCTAAATCATCGGCAGGAGCTGACTCAAGATCATGGTGACGCAAATGCCGGCCGTTCCCATGAGTGCAAGCCCAAGGGTCCATGTCCGCAAAACGTCGGTCTCTTTCATTCCGCTCATGCTCGCGAAAATACAGAACCCGCTGTCGTTCATCCATCCCGTCACGCACGACCCGACTCCAATGGCGACGGCAACATATCCCGGATGGAATCCAAGCATCGAAGCCTGGAGTCCAAGGGTAGAGAAGATCCCGGCGGTCGTGATCATCGCGGTCGTGCTGGATCCCTGTGCCGTCTTGATCATCGAGGCGGCCGCGAATGCCAGCAGCAGGACACCGAGTCCCGACATCGTTCCGTTTCCGGAGAGCATGAGTTCCTCGATCCGTGTGCCGACTCCGCATGTACGGAGCATCGCGCCGAATGCACCGCCGGCACTGGTGATCAAAATAATGGTCCCGGCAGACTGGAGAGCGGCGGCGGTTTCTTTTTCGATCTCCCGAAGGCTCATTTTCTGCGTGCAGGCCATGATCCCCAGCGCGGTCAGAGCGGAAAGCATCAGTGCGGTCTGGGCATCGCCGGCAAAATAAATGCACTTCTGCCAGACCTGCGCAGACTCACTCCAGACAAGGAGACCGTTTTCTGTCAGTGTCTGGGTAATGGACGCTCCCGCAATAAGAACGACCGGCAGAAGGATCGGCAGGACCGCGGCAAAGAACGAGGGAAGCCTTCGGGCTTCAACCTCTTTTTCGGACCCGTTTTCGCAAAGAAGGTCGGCAGGCCGTTCAGAGGTCGGCAAGAGGGATGCCCGGATCGTCTCATCCTGGATCTCGGGAGCAGGAAGTGTCCTGTCGAGAAACTTCGCGATCAGCAGCGCAAACGGCATCGTGCAGATCCCGACCATGGTACTCAGAAGCATCATGGTCCCGATGGGGATCTCCATCTCTTTCGCCACCATCAGAGGTCCCGGCGTCGGCGGGACCAGCGTATGCGAAAGCGTGGCTCCGAAACCGATCGCCAGCAGGTAAAGAACGTAGTGTTTCTGCGTCATTCGGTAAACGGCACGCGCCAGCGGAAGGAGAAGATAGAAGGTCGCGTCGTAGAAAACGGGGATCGAAAGGAGGAAACCGCTTGAAAGCAGTGCCGACGGCATCCGCTCCCTTCCGAACCAGCCGACGATCGTCTGAACGATCCGGTCTGCCGCACCGCTGCGGGTCATCGCCTGACCGATGAGTGCCCCCATCGCGATCAAAATCGTGATCTTGCCCGCCATTTCACCGAGAGCCGCCGCCACACGCGAGACCTGAGCACTCCACACTCCTTCCGTCCCAGCTGCCGGCGGTGTGAGAAAACTGACGGTCAGCGCAGCGGTAAGGAGAGCCAGAAAAGGATTCACACGGAATCCCATAATCAGGCCGATGACGACACAAAGTCCGAGCAAAAGGATCAAAAGCGGGTCCATAGGGCAGGTCTGCAGGTCAGGAAAAATTTAAAGGAAGGGCAAATTCCCGGTTTGGGAAAACAAACGTTCTATTCAATTTCAAAAGCGGCAGGGAAACTCATCCCCTAAAAAAAGAGCCGTACCGGAAAGGCAAAGCTCTTTTTTTAAGGAATGGAAAATTTATCCGAAATTAAAGTTCAAAGCTGTTCGGGTCGAATTCACCGGCATCTTCCGCGGCATCTTCCGTACCTGCGGCTTCTTCAGCCGGTGCAGCCGAAGCCGTTGATTCGGCAAATTTGATCCCGGAAAGAACCGCACGCATGACACCTTCTGCATCCGTATTCTGATTCCGGTATCCGCGGACGATGACTTCGAATTCTTTTCCAAACTGGACCGTCGTGCAGCTCAGATTGTCGAAACGGTTCTCTTCGCTGTCGCGGGACTGGTAGGTCTTCGTCATCCATTTGTACGCGCCGAACTCATTCAGTTCCCCTTTCAGGCCGGAATTTTTCGCATCATCTTCCGATGCCAGGGTCGTGATCTGGGCTTTTTTCGGATTCTTGACGAACACGCTCTGACCGTCCACCGCCGGATTGTCGAACTTCACGATGATGGAGCTCTGCCGTCCAGCCTGTTCCCATCCTTCCGGAGCCGCCATGGTCACGCCGCCGTCATAGTCGGCAGCTTCACCAAGTTTCACTGCCGAAGAGGAGATCTGCGATGCCGCGCCGCCCTTTCCTCCGCCGCATCCGACACAGGAGACCGAAACTGCCGCAAGACAAACTGCCAGCGTAAAACACTTCACAAATTTTTTCATATTTTCAAGTTTCCTTTTTCCAGGTTTTCGAGTCTCTCACTCAGGACTCAATGACTTTTTTATCCAATTTCACGAAGAACAGCATTTTTTTGCTTTCTTCCAGTTCCGCCGCCTTCTTCAGCGCAGCTTCTTTCTGAGCAAACTCGAAAGTCTCAACGCACTGCATATTCTGGGAATAAACTCCCCAAAATGCCTTCAGACGCACTTCCTTGCCGACGGCCGCTTCCGCAGCACGTTTCCGGGAAACCGGGGCAGAGGATGCAGACTTTTTGCGCGAACGTCTGCGCGGACGTTCCTCCTCTTCCTCTTCAGCCTCAGAGTAGTCATCCTGTTCGTCATCCTCGAAATCGTCCGCGTCGTCTTCGAGTTCTTCCATCACTTCATTATCCTGAAAATCATCTTCATCGTAAGGGCGGCTGCCGCGCCGGGTTGGTCGTTTCGCCATAATGATTCCTGTCTCTTCTGAAAATGTTTACTTGCCTGGACTCCGCCCGAACGATCGGGCCGTGTGCGACTTCCATTCCGAAAGAACGCTCTTCAGTCCTTCCTATCATACTCCAACCGCCGGGGAAATACTAGCCCCCCCCGCCGTTTTTTGGAGAAATCTTTTAAATTTTTCCTTTTTTTTCGGATCATTTCCCTTTATCCGGAAACTGGAACTCCTGCTTCAGCTGTTCGACCTCGTTTTTCATGCGCGGAAGGAAGGTACTGAAACTGTACTCCGGATTCAAATGGCAGAAATCCTCATCCGTGAATCCCGGATTCATCTCCCGGATGACGTAAAGATACGATTCGCGGATCTTCGGCTCCATTCCCATTTCCGGCCAATCGTAGATGATCAGATGGATCGGAAGCTGGAGTTCCTGATCCACATAGATCTGGATCCGGTAAAAATCATCCTCACCGACGACATGCGGTTTAAGGAACGTGATCTGGAGAGCCTGACAGTTCCTGTCTCCGACCTTCGCTTCGCCAAAATACTGGATGACAGAATGCTGAAACAGCGATTCATCATTGGAAAGCTCCACAAGCTCTTCCAAAAGACGCCGGAATCCCATCTGCATCACCGACCGTGTCGAGTAATTCCGGACCGCGGCAGAATCCAGCTTCACCGAAAGCGTTTTCGGCAGTTTCGGACCGCCGTAGACCAGAAGTTCATCCTGATAGTGTCCGCTCCAGTAAAGCCACTCCCGGCCGCTGAATTTCTTCGGATAAAGCGTGCGTGCATAAATGCTGTACGGTTCTTCCCGAAGTTTGATCTCCATCACGTCCTTGCCGTCGACGGCCGTATTCGTCCCGTCCCATTTATACAAAATGCAGGAATAGTCCCGAATCTCCTGATCGTACGTTTCCAGACGCTTTTTGGCAAGCTGATTGAAATAACGCAGTGTTCGGAGCCCCTCCGAATGATCATACGGCTCCGCGATACCGGAAGTATTCTCCTTCGGCCGCACATTCAAAAGGTTTTCGCCGCCGCTCTTCTTCGTAAAGTTCCCTCTTCCTGCCTCCTGCACAGGAGGATCTTCCCCCTCCTGGGCCTCCTGCTCAACAGCGTCATCAAGAACACTGTCAAGCGTCGACGCCGAGTTCTCATTTTCCGTCTGCACGCCCATTTCTTCGGATGCGGTATCTTCAAACCCGATCTCTTTAAATCCGGTCAATCCCGATTTACTGTACTCCTGCTGCGTTTCTCCCGCATGTACCGCAGAGAGCAGAGCGGGTGCCTCCATCGAATCTCCGAAAGGACGCTCGAGCACAGGCGTTTTATTCCGTTTCTTCTCAGAAAGATGCCCGATCCACGCAGACTGCATCGGATTCAGATATTTCCAGTTTCCGGCATAAACAGAGCGGCGGGAATATTCCGCTTTTCCGCTCCTGTATTCCTTCTCCTCTGCTTCGGGCTCTTCCGTCTTCTGCCTATCCTGCGCAGCAAAATACTCCTCCATGTTTCGGATCTCGTACGTCGAGGCCTTCATCTTCCCGTCCTCACGCAGAAAAATCGGCGGAACAGGACGCTCCAGCTGAGCTGCCGCATCTTCACGCAGCTCCTGTGCCGTCTGTGCGATATTCTCCTTCAGCTTTTCACGCTCATCTTCTGCAATATTCCGAAAAATGAAACGCTTTTTCCTGGGAACCTCTTTTTCAAGCACTTTACGGAGCGTTTCCAGTTCGTCATGAAATTCCAGAGTCTGAGCCTGTTTCAGCTCGCTGTAATCCATGCACTCTGCAAGCTCCTGTTCATTCAGACCCTGTTCCCGGTCCGTCATCAGACATAGCACATAAATGACGACCAAAAAACAAATCAGATATACCAGTCTCAGGAAATCTCTCATTGTTACCCTTCGGATAAATTACTTCCCTATAAAATATCACTTTTGTAACTTACTCTATTGTACCTTAAATTCACGGTCTGCATGAGATAATTCTATCAAAATCGTCAAAATTCTCGAAATTAAAGAAAAAAACATTCCGATTAGCAAAGATAGGCAATCAGCGCAAAACGAACCATTCTCTAAAGACGCTTTTCATCCCATTCGGCTTAAAATTAAATATTTTGTATTTTTTTGTATTTTCATTGACTTTTTTGTTAAAATTTGGTAGACATTCTGAAACTTTGGTGTAAAATATGGCATATGAGCTACTGGATGGTTTTTTCATCTGTCAGCTGTCCGCGGTAAAAAATTAAGAAACCGGCCGCCAAATGTCGATACAAACTATCGTTCCTGAAAACTGGAGCCCCGGGACTTCGCATTTCCAGGCCTTTTCCCGAAAAATACCGGTTTCCTTTCCCGGACACATGGAAATGTTTTTCATCCTTCCTGACAGCATGAGATCTGTCCTGTCCAGCTCCAGTTCATTTTGTTTATCCCGGGAAATGTCCAGCATCGTGACCGTTCCCGGATATACTGTTTTTAAAATGTATTCCTACAGAAAACCGATTACAGACCGCCGGCAAATTTTGTGTATTTTGCGCCACTAAAATAAAATTTTTGAAAATTTGTATTTTTGGTTTTTTTTCATTGCTGCAAATTTGCAAACGGTTCGTAAATAGTGTATTTTTGTATGAAAGCGGAATGGACGGGCCGTGTGAGTCCGCAGGCATAAAGCCCGGCACTCGGTCCATGTCCGGATTCGCCTCGCAGCGATCCTCAAACGGTTTTCCCGCGAAAACCATTGATCCATTTCAACCCGGAAGGGGGTACTACCTTGCAAGAACCAGAATACCTGGATGATCATTTTGATTCCGACAATGAGATGGGAGAATACGATCTGGATCCAACTCCGCTGGATCATGATCGGTATGAAACTGCATCGGATGATCTGGATACTGCGGATGAGACAGCTGCCATCCCCATGGATGATCAGGACTCCTGGAGCGATGACCCGATCCGTATGTATCTTCAGCAGATGGGCAATATCCCGCTGCTTTCCCGACAGCAGGAAGTAATGCTCGCAAGAAAAATCGATTCCATGCGTGCCAAATTCTGCCGTAAAATTTTGGAATGCGATTATGTCTTGCGGAAAACGTGCGCCATCATTGAAAAAGACTGCCTGAACGCAGCCTCTCCCGAAAATATGCACCAGGGCATGTCGGACACCAGCGAGCGTTTCACCATTATGGCGAAGACTCCCGAAAACCTCAAAACGGTTCGATCCATCCTGGAAAAAAATAAAGAAAACTACCATATCGCGACGAGTCTGAACCGGTCTCCGGAAGAACGTCAGCGTGCGTGGCTGGAACTGGGACGCGGACGGCGCAGGGCGGTCAAGCTCATCATGGAACTCAAGCCGAGGACCCAGCGGCTGGAACATTTCCTCACGACTCTTGAAGAATACTCCAATCACGTTGATGAACTGCGTGCAAGGATCCAGTCCAACCTGGCCCGCGGCGCCAAGCTCGAATACCAGATGCCGACGATCAAGATGTACCGAAGGTATCTGATGGAGACCCGGGAAACTCCCACGAGTCTGCGGAATCGTGTCCGGTATCTCCGCACGGTTTACCAGGAATACCAGGATGCCAAGCAGGGACTCTCGGAAGGAAACCTCCGTCTGGTCGTTTCCATCGCCAAGAAATACCGAAACCGCGGTCTGAACTTCCTCGATCTGATCCAGGAAGGAAACGCCGGGCTGATGCGTGCCGTCGACAAATTTGAGTACACGCGCGGATTCAAATTCTGTACCTACGCGACCTGGTGGATCCGCCAGGCCATCACCCGTGCCGTCGCGGACCAGAGCCGTACGATCCGAATTCCGGTCCACATGGTCGAAACCATGTCCAAGGTGCGGAATGTCGTTCGTCAGCTCCAGCAGGATTTCGGCCGGGAACCGACTGTGGAAGAAGTCGCGGCACACAGCGGAACGTGTATCGACGAAACGCGCCGTGTCATGACGATGAACCGTACGCCGATCAGCCTCGACCGGCCGGTCGGAAACAGCGAAGACAGCCAGTTTGGCGAACTTCTGCCGGATACCAGTGCGCAGGCGCCATCGGTCGGAGCGGGGCAGGACATGCTCCGCAATACGCTCCACAGTGTTCTGGAGACCCTCAGCTACCGCGAACGGGAGATCATTAAACTGCGATACGGACTCGGTGACGGGTATAGCTACACGCTGGAAGAAGTGGGCCATATTTTCAACGTGACCCGCGAACGTATCCGACAGATCGAAGCCAAGGCGGTCCGTAAGCTCCAGCAGCCTGGACGCAGTCAGGAACTCGTCGGTTTCCTTGAATAGCGGAAGACTTTTCCCAAACGGTCGGGCTTTGCGGCTCGGCCGTTTTTTTGTGCATACCCAATAAAAAAGGGAGGCCGAAACCTCCCTCTTTTGGATCCCTGCGTGAAATTTACTCAGCTTTCGCTGCTTCGGCGGGTGCCGCTTCTTCAGCTTTCACTTCTTCGGCGGGTGCCGCTTCTTCAGCTTTCACTTCTTCGGCGGGTGCCGCTTCTTCAGCTTTCGCTGCTTCGGCAGGTGCCGCTTCTTCAGCTTTCACTTCCTCGGCAGGTGCCGCTTCTTCAGCTTTCACTTCCTCGGCGGGTGCCGCTTCTTCAGCTTTCGCTGCTTCGGCAGGTGCTGCTTCTTCAGCTTTCACTTCCTCGGCAGGTGCTGCTTCTTCAGCTTTCGCTGCTTCGGCGGGTGCCGCTTCTTCAGCTTTCGCTGCTTCGGCAGGTGCCGCTTCTTCAGCTTTCACTTCTTCGGCAGGTGCTGCTTCTTCAGCTTTCGCTGCTTCGGCGGGTGCCGCTTCTTCAGCTTTCACTTCCTCGGCGGGTGCCGCTTCTTCAGCTTTCACTTCCTCGGCAGGTGCCGCTTCTTCAGCTTTCGCTGCTTCGGCGGGTGCTGCTTCTTCAGCTTTCACTTCTTCGGCGGGTGCCGTTTCTTCAGCTTTCGCTGCTTCGGCGGGTGCTGCTTCTTCAGCTTTCACTTCTTCGGCGGGTACCGCTTCTTCAGCTTTCACTTCTTCGGCGGGTGCCGCTTTTTTGGCCTTCACGGCTTTCTTCACTTTTTTGGCCGGAACCAGTTTGTAGAGACCTCGCCAAATGAGGATCTCTCCTTCTTTTTTGCTCACGACCTTTGCGTCCATCGCCGGATCAAACACGACGCCGGTAAACGCATAGTGCTTGCCCTTCGTCAAAAGCGAACTTCTCTTCGGATGGAGGATCTTCACCTTTTCATTCGATCCGTCAAGTTTGACGATGAGGAGGTTCATCTTTCCGCGTTTCGCGACCATAGTGATCTCGCCCACGACAAAGACGCCCTTTCCGTGATTTTCTTTCGTCAGCAGAGCCAGCGAAGCCTGGTTGAGAGCTTCCGCATTCTCTTTGCCGAGTTCCTTCATCTTGTCCTGAAGTTCCTTTTTCAGCGTCTTTTCAGCATCGCCTTCTTTCAGGAAGGAGGCCTGACGCAGCGTATTCTGGAAAGCTTCCGCATTCGCAGGATCCCACTCCTGCACGACATCAGCAGCAGCAAATTCCGGGAGTGTCTCCGACGTGAGAGGCTGATCTTCCACCACAGCGGTTTCCGTCTCCGCAGTTTCTTCTGCCGTTTCTTCTGCCGTTTCTTCTGCCGTTTCATCATCCGGCATCAGAGCGTCAAATTCGAGTTCGCCGTCCATCTCCGGAACATTCAGACCGCCGTCCGGATCCACCTGTGCATTCTCATTTGCCTGCGCCGTGACCGGATCTTCTGCTGGAAGCTCTTCAACAAGATCACGGGCAGGATCAAATCCGTAGAGCGTGTACTTCCAGACTTCCATCGGGACCTGCGGATAGTCTTTCACGTATTTGTAGCTCTGCTGAATGAACGGCGTCGGGATCGGATAAAGTCCACCTTCCTTTGGTTTTCCCGTACCGAGGAAGATCCCCCACACGATATAGTGCGCGAGCGGGACCGCACACAGACCGCCAAGCACCACTTTGATCAACTCACCAAGAATGCTCTTCTTTTTCTTCGGTGCCTTCACACGGCGAACGACCCGTTTCGCCGCCGCAGCAGATGCAGCCGCCTCGCCATTTTCCAACCCCTCAACGGAAGACGTTTCATTTCCATCCGTTTCCGGAGCGGTTTCGCCAAATCCGCTCAGCACATCGACAGAAGTTTCCGTCGATCCCGCAGCTTCCGAAGTATCGGCAGCCGCACCAAAATTCAGGAAATCGACCGGTGAACTTTCCGTTTCCGCCGGGGCTGCGATCTCTTCCGAGATCAAGGCCTCATCCGCTTCGACTGGAGCTTCGACTTCTTCCGAGATCAAGGCTTCATCAGCTTCAACTGGAGCTTCGACCTCTTCCGAGACGACGGCGTCTTCCATTTCATCCGGAACTGCTTCCGCGACCGTTTCCGCGCCAAAATTGAAAGCGTCGAACGCCGGAGCATCTTCCACTGCCGGAGCCGTTTCCTCGACCGTTTCCGCACCGAAATTGAAAGCGTCAAACGCCGGAGCGTCTTCCACCGCCGGAGTAGTTTCCTCGACCGTTTCCGCGCCGAAATCAAGTCCGTCGAACGCCGGAGCGTCTTCCACTGCCGGAGCCGTTTCTTCGACCGTTTCCGCGCCGAAATCAAACGCGTCAAACGCCGGAGCGTCTTCTACTGCCGGAGCTGCTTCCTCGACCGTTTCCGCGCCGAAATCAAACGCGTCAAACGCCGGAGCGTCTTCTACTGCCGGAGCTGCTTCCTCGACCGTTTCCGCGCCGAAATCAAGTCCGTCAAACGCCGGAGCGTCTTCCACTGCCGAAGCTGTTTCTTCGACCGTTTCCGCGCCAAAATTGAAAGCGTCAAACGCCGGAGCGTCTTCCACCGCCGAAGCTGTTTCTTCGACCGTTTCCGCGCCGAAATCAAACGCGTCGAACGCCGGAGCGTCTTCTACTGCCGGAGCCGTTTCTTCGACCGTTTCCGCGCCGAAATTGAAAGCGTCGAACGCCGGAGCATCTTCCACTGCCGGAACCGTTTCTTCGATCTCAAAACCAAAGAACGGATCGGAGGCACTCTCGCCATCCGTCAGCGTTTCTTCCGGCACATCCTCAGAAAAAGCCAATTCCTCTGCGGTTTCCGTTTCCGAAGGTTCATTCGTGAAAATAATCTCATTTTCGGCCGTCTCATTTTCATTCAAGGACGGCACGTCTTCGTCAAAATGAAGATCAAAAAGATCTTCATCAGAATTTTCGCCTTCATTTCCCGAAGAGGAATTCTGATCATTTTGGGATCCCAGACTTTTCAGGAAATCCTCTTCAAAATTATTCGAATTATTGCTCATAGTTCTCCCTGGACAATGGAAACCATTGCGCGTGAATGGATCGATCCCGTTTCGTCAGCTTCCGGCAACATCGTCAGGTGCAAAAAATGCGCAAACGAAACAGTCTCGTTGAAAAATAAAATCAGGACCAAAACTCAAATGCTTCCTGATTGGCAC
Organism: Thermoguttaceae bacterium; assembly: GCA_017939795.1. GTDB lineage: Bacteria > Planctomycetota > Planctomycetia > Pirellulales > Thermoguttaceae > RGIG3701. The sequence goes on along the minus strand of JAGBAA010000097.1, from coordinate 3,723 downwards.
ATCTGAGGCATTCTCTCCATTTTACCCGAAACTTGGAAATTTTCAAGAAACGCCATTCAAAAAAACTAAAATTTTTGGAGATTTTCATAAAAATTTTCCATCCGTGCAAGATAAAACGAAAATTCTCGCCTCCCCGATTGACATTTCTTCCATTCTGGTTAAAATAAAAGAAAAATTTTCCTGAATGTTCCCATGTGCACACTGTCTCCGAATGCTTTGCGTCGTTCAGAAGCACAGGGAAATTCAATTCCATCAAAAAATCAAACCTAACAGGAAAAAACCATGGCAGATTTACTTATCGTGGGTTCGTTTGCATTCGACACGATCAATACACAGACCGCCCGGCGCGAAAATGTTCTCGGCGGAACCGGCTCTCATGCGTCCTATGGCGCTTCATTTTTCACGAAAGTCTATGCATCCGGCATCGTCGGCGGCGAAGACTGGAGAAACGAAGATTCCGAGATGCTCAAGGCACACAATATCGACATTGAGAACCTGCAGATCGTTCCCGGTCAAAAAACGACTGCCTGGGAAGCTGTTTATGAAGCCGACATGAACAATCGCTCCACCCTTTCCTTTGAGCCGAACTGCTGTGTCGCGTTTCATCCGAATCTGACCGCCGACGCTCGTAAATGCCCGTACATTTTCCTCGCAAACAATTCGCCGGAATCCCAGATGGAAGTCATCGAAGAATGCGAAGAACCGAAACTCATCGTCGCCGATACGATGGACTACTACATCAATGGCTCTCGCCCGGCCCTGGAAACTCTTCTGCGCAAAGTGGATGGTCTGATCCTGAACGACAGCGAAGCGCAGCTTCTCGCCGGCAAACAGGACCTCTTTGAATGCGGCGACATCATTCGCAAAATGGGTCCCCGTTTCGTCATCATCAAGAAAGGAGCCCACGGCTGCATTTTCCTTGGCGAAGACGACCAGGTCTGCGTTTTCCCGGCCTATCCGTCCCGTAAAGTCATCGAACCGACCGGAGCAGGGGACTGTTTCGCCGGTTCCTTCATGGGATACCTCGCCTCGAAAGACTGCGCAGATTTCCAGACGATCAAAGAAGCCCTCATTTACGCGACCGTGACGGCCAGCTTCACCATTGAAGATTTCAGTTTTGATGCCCTGAAACGAAGTACGCGCGAAGACATCGACAAACGATTCGCTTTCATGCGCGAAATGCTGAATTTCTAGAGTCACTCTCTGAAAATTCCACCGCAGAACGCCGTTCATCTCAGGACGGCGTTTTTTTCTGGACGAGATTTTTTCAAAACGGCACTTAGGGAGGTTTTCCCTCATCTCCCAACATTCGGCTCCTTGACAAAATGTACCCTCCTCAGTATAATTGATGAAAACCTGCCGTTTATGGACCATTTTTCAAAAGGAGTTCCCATGCCTGCCGTTTCATTTCGTATTTCCATCCTTTCCGCATTCTCCCCAAAGATGACGCAAGGCCTCTTTTTCGCATTTTTTGCGTTTTTTTTGAGTACTTCCGTCTTTTCGGAGGACTGGCTTGATGTCCGCGACACACCGAATGATGTCGTCCCCGTCATTTTCGACACGGATATTGGCGGCGATATCGATGACGCATTCGCGCTCGGGATCCTTCATCAAATGCAGGCTCGCGGCAAATGCAAACTCCTTGCCGTCACGGTCTCCCGATGCCGCGGAAACTCTGGGGATTACGTGCGCGCTTTCAATACCAATTTCGGCAGTCCGGACATCCCGATCGCCACAAACCTCACGAACCCCATCAACGAACGAGGCCACTATTCTGACCAGACACTCGCACTAAAAAACGAGGATGGCTCCCCTCGCTATCCAGTACCGGCCTACACGCTGCATGAGCCGACGTATCTTCTGCGCAAGGTCCTGGCAAACGCGAAAGATCATTCTGTCGTTCTGATCCAGGTCGGTGAAGCCACCAATACGGCCGCCTTTCTCGATTCGCCGCCGGATGAACTCTCCCCGCTGACCGGACGTGAGCTGGCTGCTCGTAAAGTTCGTCTTCTCTCCGTCATGGGAGGGGCATTCGGAACTCAGGATCTCCGTTGGAATGAGCACCGTGAGCATAATTTCATCATGGACCTTCCGGCAGCCAAAAAACTCGTCGCAGAATGGCCAGGAAAGATCGTTTTCAGCGGGTATGAGACCGGCGATGCGATCCGTCTTTCCGTCTGCGGACTCCAGAATGACCTTCTGCAACCGTCTCCCAACCTTCTTTGGGACTCCTATTGCGAATGGTGTAAAGCCTGCGGAATGAAACGTCCGGACCATCCCCGTCCGAGCTGGGATCTGACGAGCTGCTTCTTTGTACTGCGTCCCGAAAAAGAACGCGAATACTATTCTCTCACGCCGCCGGGAACCGTAACGGTACTTGAAGACGGAAGAACTCGCTTTACGCCGTCGGAAAACGGGAAACACCGTGTTTTCATCACCACCCCGGAACAAAATATCCGCGTCCAGGAAGCTTTCGTCAATCTTATTGGCGAACGGCACTGAATTTCATTGTTCAAAAGAATAAAAACACACAAAAAAACATCAAAAAGTTTTTGATGGGAGAGTCTGAGAGGGAAACGATTTTCAAAATGTTTCCCTCTCACAGCTGACGCCTCTTTACGGGCAGCCAGGACGGCTCTCGCAGAGTGCCGTCAGGCGTGGGATCTTCAGCCGAAAATCTCCCCTCCCCCTTGAAACAAATCAGTCCAACCTGTATACTAAAATCAGAGACTCAGCAAGTATCCGTATTTTCACCCAAAATCAGAAAGACCTGAAATGAAAAAATGCCTTGCACTAAAACTCTTGTTTCAATTCCGCATCCCGATCGACGGAAATGACGGCACATTCCGACGCTGTGAAGAACGATACATCATGCTCGAGATACAAGAAAATGAAACGGTTGACCAACTCATTGACCGATTTTACGCATCTGCTAAAAAAGAAAACTTTTCCTATAAAAATATCAATGGCGACTCCGTTTTTCTGGAATTTGTTGGAGTCCTTGACTATATTTTATGGGACTATGATCCTCAAAATGAATTCTGGTACGACTATACGACCAGGAAATTACCGATGGAGCGCAAAAAAGAGCTTACACTCAGTAAAACCGAACTGAAACGAAGGATCGCTGCGGGGGAATCGGCCGGAACACAGCACGTAATGCGGCCTGGAAGACGTTTTGAACTGAACAACCTCACATTTCACACTAATGAAATTTAAAAAGACAGCAACATTCCCTTTCAACAACTTGATGTTTTATGTGTTTCTGCGGTTAAGATCCTTCGGCTGAAAGTCCCACGCGCGACGGCACTCTGCGAGAGCCGTCTGGCTGCCCGTTATGTCGTGACGCTCGTGAGGGAGAAACATCTTGAAAGTTGTTTCTCCCTCAGACTCCCTTTTCAAGAACTTTTTGATGTTTTGTGTGTTTCTGCGGTTGAGATCCTTCGGCTGAAGGTCCCACGCGCGACGGCACTCTGCGAGAGCCGTCTGGCTGCCCGTCATGTCGTGACGCTCGTGAGGGAGAAACATCTTGAAAGTTGTTTCTCCCTCAGACTCCCTTTTCAAGAACTTTTTGATGTTTTGTATGTTTTTGAGGTTAAGATCCTTCGGCTGAAGGTCCCACGCGCGACGGCACTCTGCGAGAGCCGTCTGGCTGCCCGTCATGTCGTGACGCTCGTGAGGGAGAAACATCTTGAAAGTTGTTTCTCCCTCAGACTCCCTCTT
>JAGBAA010000096.1 GCA_017939795.1 Thermoguttaceae bacterium | reverse complement strand
TCAGCCAGCCTCTTGAGACTTGACTTTTCCTTAAGTGTCATTGCTTTCACTTAAGATGCGAGATAATATACCACAATCCCGATTTCCTTCAAGGGGGGTCCCCTCGATTTTTTCCATTTTTCTCAAAATCACCACCCAAAAACACCCACTTCATCCCGTATTTTACCGACTCAAACGCACTTCGGAATTTTTTCGGATTTTCTTTAACTTTCCCCTCTATCTTTACTTATTCTTGCAGTTTATCTTGAAAAGCTCCCGCCGGTTTTCGCAATTCCCAGCCCAAATGTAATTAAAAAACGCACACTGTTTGCCAAAAGGATCGCCATTCCAAATCCCCAGAGTCCCCACTTTTCTGTTAAAGGCCAAACCAGCAGCAGGAAGAGCAGGGCATATACTCCCTGGATCCGCAGCTGCCATTTTTCATCTGCAACAGTCAATACCGCAGTCAGCAGCACCATCGAAGAAAAACCGACAACCTGTCCCAGTGTCGCGATAAAGATCAGAGGCTGTGCACTCTCGTAAAGGTCTGCGTAAAACACACGCAGGAAGAGTGGCGTGCAAACCCAGCATCCGACAAAGAAAACGCTTCCCATCAGTACTACCGCAGATCCCAGCAGAATGAAATTTGTCCGGGTCATTTTCTTTTCACTCTGACAGAGGTAACTGATGAGCACACTGTTCAGCGGTACCGCGAACATGGAGAGGATCTTCCCCAGCAGCGACACTACGTAAAATTGTGCGTTTGCTAACGCTCCGACAAGCACCGGCAGCAGGATCCTGTCGAGATTCTGTCCCCCTTGATTCAGTAATCCGGCACCGGCCAGCGTACTTGCGGTCTGAAACGTTTTTTTCAAATTTTGAGGTCTCCAGAACGGCGGGCGGTAAATTTTTCCAACGACTGTTACGTACCCTAATGCAAAGGCCTCTCCAAGACAAAATGCCCACATCCAGTCCAGTCCACAGAACATCAACCACGCACCAACGGCATATCCCAGCGCAAGCAGGGCATGATAGACAAAGTAGCCCGGAGTGTTGATCGTCAATCGAAACTCCACAGCAGAATAAAATCGGACAAGAGTCAGGATCACCCACAGTACAAATACGACTGGATCACTTTCCGGAAAAACATAAAGTCCGACCGGCAGACAGCAGAGTACTGCGATCGCAGAAAAAAGGAGAAGAAGCAGATTAAAATCGCCATTTCCCGTCTGGAACCGAAATCGCGTCACGAGCCGGGTATTGTCCAGCGCGATACCGAACGCCATAACGAAAATCGAGATCCAGGAGATCAGAAACAGGATCTTCCCCATCCATTCCGGACCATATATGCGATTCATCTGCGGATAAAACCAGAACTGGAGGACAGCATGCATCAGCGCGACCCCCATCAGACTCCATAAAAAATCACAGACGATCCGGCACTTTGAGATCTCCGTTTTGCCTGCCGTCATTTCCTGCGATTCCAAGGTTTCCGCCGTTTTCAAAACTTTACGCATCCGCATCCGGCCGTCCTCGGCCTCCATGTTTCCATTTTATGAAAAAAAAGAGTACGCACCAAAGCACGTACCCTTTTTCGAAATTTCAAGCAATGACTATTTCTTCACCGTAATGACGAAGGAGTCCATGTCCGTTTCTTTCGCGCCGTCGTAGATCTCAACGCCAAGATTCTTGTACTTGCTTCCCTGGATTTCAACACTGTAGAAACCGTAAGCCATGCCGCCAAGATTGTCCTGGTTCCCCGGCGTGCTGGGATTGCACTGACCGTTGTCGTCGATCTGTGCCGGATCGGAAGTCTTGAGAATACCGCCCATAACGGGGTCCGGAGTCAGAACAGCACTCTTCCCGCGGACGTCTTTCGGAGTTTTGCCGGACTTGTCGACAAACTTCACGATCGGGCAGGTCAGTGCGACCTTCATGTCGATCCACCCCTGAATACGTGCCGAGATTTCCGCTTCGCTGATGGCTCCGTCACCGTCCGTGTCGATCGTCTTGGCAGAGAACGCGATCGCCGGCGTGGCTTTCAGTTCTTCGGCATCCAGCTTCTTGTCGCCGTTCTTGTCGTAAAGTTCCATGGATTTCGCAGCGATCGCAGCGGGATCGAACGAAGGCGCAATGACCGCCGGCGGTTTGCTTGGACCGCATCCAACAGAAACCAGCAGTACGAGACCGCAGAAAATCATCGTGATCTTTTTCATTATTGTTTCCCCTAAATAATTGTCATAAAACACAGCATACCGGACCGCAAATGATTTCGAGCAGTTGGCGGCTCTTTTCCATTGACGCATTCCAGGTCACTGCACATTGAATACTAAATCCAACTATCCTTCTATTATTATCCAGCTTTTTTATTCCGTCAAGTGCCGAAACTGATTTTTTCAAAAATTTTTTCATTTTTTTTATAAATTCTCTTCAATTTCCGAACAAAACAACCAACCAAAACCTCCCAAATATCCCATTTTCCCAACACAACCCATCCACCCCAAACAAAATCCCTCTCATTTTTTAAAAGATCTGCAAAATATTTCTTTTTTCACTTTTATTCCGCTCAGAATGTGCTATAATAAAAATGTTATCCGTCAACTTTAACCTTGGAGGAAATTTCATGACTGAACGCTGCTCTTCCATGACTCGCTACCAGTCGCTCGGCAAAGGGGGAAAACGTGTGATCCTTCCCTCGCTTCTGGCATGTGATTTTGCCAATCTGGAACGGGATATCCGAGAGCTGGAACGCGCAGGTGTCGAAGGACTGCACCTGGACATCATGGACGGTCACTTTGTTCCGAATCTCAGTTTCGGCATCCCCGTCGTTGAAGCGGTCCGCCGAACTACGGATCTGGTTCTGGATGTCCATCTGATGCTTTCTGCTCCGGAATCTTATTTCGAAGCATTCCGGAAAGCCGGAGCAGACGGGATCACGTTCCATCTGGAAGCGATGGCAGACCTGGAATCTCCCGGAAGAAATTTTGCCCGAAGAGGCTGTCTCCGTACGGATGCTGACCAGCTTTCAGGTCTAAGATCACGTACGGAAACAGCCCTGGAAAAACTCCATTCCCTGGGCTGTGCCTGCGGTCTCTCGATCATCCCGCCGACCGATGCAGAGCTCCTGGAACCGTATCTCCCGCTCTGCGACAATGTGCTGATCATGAGCGTCATGCCGGGCTTCGGAGGACAAAAATTCGACCCATGTGCAAAAGAAAAATTAAAATGGGTACGTACACATTCCTCTCCCGACATGCTTTTGAGTGTCGACGGCGGCGTCAATGAAACGACCCTCGCAGACTGCCGGGACAGCGGGGCTTCCGGCCTGGTCATGGGAACGGCCGTCTTTTGCGGCAGCTCGATCGATGAACAGTTCGGAAAACTGAATCGGGAGCTTCAAGCCTTCTGAACTCTCCGCATGTACAATGAGCGGTTCGCCGCCATGAATCTGAACCTTCAGTCAGAGAGTCCAGATCCCAAACGAATCATGAAAAAATAGAAATCTATGGCCCTCGACCGGCTCGCATGGTCATTAGGAGCCGATGGTGGTCCGCCAATCAAACTATTCGAATATTTAATTAAAGAAAGGAAATATCATGTCTGAATCATGTAATCACCAATGCAGTTCCTGTTCCAAAGACTGCGCCAGCAGACAGCAGGCTCCGGAAAAAGAGGCACTGAACGAACTTAGCCGCGTAAAAAAAGTCATTGCAGTGGTCAGTGGAAAAGGCGGTGTTGGAAAATCTCTCGTCACGGGACTTCTCGCCAGCCAGGCCCAGCGCGAAGGTTGGAAAACTGCGGTTCTGGATGCCGATATTACCGGCCCGTCGATTCCGAAAATGTTTGGAGCAGAACGTCACGCCCAGGGATGCGATCAGGGGATCTTCCCGGAACTTTCCGCCGGCGGGATCAAACTCATCTCCGTCAACCACCTTCTTGAAAATCCTTCGGATCCCGTCCTCTGGCGCGGTCCGATCATCGCGGGAGTCGTGAAGCAGTTCTGGTCGAACGTCATTTGGGACGATGTCGATTTCATGTTCGTGGACATGCCGCCGGGAACTGGAGACGTTGCTCTGACGGTCTTTCAGTCCCTCCCCGTCGACGGGATCGTCGTGGTGACCTCACCACAGGAACTCGTCTCCATGATCGTCGGCAAAGCTCTGAAAATGGCGGAAATGATGAAAGTTCCCGTTCTCGGGATCGTCGAAAACATGAGCTGGGTCGAATGTGAAGACTGCGGCAAAAAGATCCACATTTACGGAGAGAGCCGACTTTCTGACTACGCGGCACAAAACAATCTCCAGGTCCTGGCTCAGCTGCCGATCAAACCGCAGATCGCCCGCGCCTGCGACACCGGAAAGATCGAAACCGTTACCGACAGTTTCTTCAGCACGGACCTGCTGAAAAGCTGGATGGACCTCCCGGCCCGGGAAGCGTAGATTTTCGAGAAGGCAGAAGAGACCGGGCCTCACAAGAAACAGAGACCACCCGCAGTGGAAATAAACCACAGGAAATATTGTCGGGCGGCTTTCTTCTGCCATACGTCTACACATAAAACAAGAAAAAAGAAAAGGAAGCAAAACGGCTTCCTTTTTTTGTTTCACGTGGAACGGTCATTTTTCTTTCGCAAAACGCTGGGCAATGATACTTACGATGATCAGCTGGTATGCATGGTAAAGCATCGTCGGCAAAAGAAGAACTCCCGCCAGCTGCGGATCTGCCAGAATGACTTTCGACATCGCGGCGCCATGCGCCAAAGATTTCTTCGACCCGCAAAACAGTGTCGTGATCCGGTCCTCGCGATCAAAATGAAGGAGACGGCAGATCACGGCAATCAAAAAGTATACCATGAAAAAGAGAACGACCATTCCCGCCGACAAAAAGAGGAGCGTCCGGAAAGACATACCGTCGAACATGTGATTCGCGAAGGAATGACAGAACGAAGTGTAGACGATCGTAAGGATCACACTCTGATCGAAACGCCGAAGTATTTTGTCGTACCGCTCCGAGAAAGCTCCCAGCACCCCATGAAGACAGATCCCCAAAATCACCGGAACGATGACCAGAAGGACCAGATCCAGGATCACGCTGCCGAGAGCCTGACCTCCCGTCGTCTGGTCAATAAAAATCTGCATCCAAAGCGGCGTAAGAAACACGCCGAGGAGACTCGATATCCCTGCATCAAAAATCGCAGCCGGCACATTTCCGCGTGCAATGTTGACCATCACGACAGAAGAAGAAACTGTCGACGGCAATGTTCCAAGAAAAAAGATCCCGTACCATAGCCAGCGGCGGCTTTCATCTGCTCCCTGGGTAAACCAATACGTCAGCGGCAGCAGGATCAGCGGAAAAATTACGAACGTCGAAAAATGCACGACCAGATGCAGACGGTAATTGGACAGTCCCTCGCAGATCTTCTTCCAGTTCAGCCGAACACCATAAAAGAAGAAAACGGCCGAAACACCGTATTTCGCCAGACTGGAAAGCGAAAAAAGGCTCTCGTCCACTCCGGGACCCGGATAAAGCCAGGCGGCCAGGATCGAAAGAAAAAGTAAAAGGATGAAAGCATCCAGACCAAAACGTTTCAGCAGTTTGTTCATGATTTTAAAACAATGCCGGATATTTCCCGTGAAACACCCGGCTTAAAAATTAACGGAAATAGTCCATCAGGCTGGAAAAGTCCTCATTGGTATTGAAGAAGATCTCCAATTTCCCCTTTCCCGCAGAATTTGCGGTGATCTTGACCTTCAGATCCAGCGCATCCTGAAGCTGACGTTCCAGATCCAGAATGTATGCGCTTTTTTCTTTCTTTTCTTTGCCTGCCGGAGCTGGAACCCGGGCGATCGACTCCTGACGGCGTTCCGCGATCGGTTTCGCTTTCCAGTCGGAAACGATCTGTTCCGTCTGACGTACCGAAAGCTTTTCATCCGCGATCCGGTGAGCCATTGCCGTCTGATCCTGGGTCGTCGTCAGGGAAAGAAGCGAACGCGCGTGCCCCTGCGTCAGCTTTTCCTCCGTCACCATCTGCTGGATCTCTTCCGGAAGCGACAGAAGCCGGACCAGGTTCGAGATCGTGGAACGGTCGATCTGCAGACGGCGGGCAAGTTCCTCCTGCGTGCAGTGGTTTTCTTCCAGATATTTCTGGAACGAAACGGCCTTTTCGATCGGATTGAGGTCCTTGCGCTGAATGTTCTCGATCAGAGCAAGTTCCGCCATTTCACGATCAGTCGCGTCTACGATCGTCACCGGGACCTGAGTCCAATTCAGTTTCATTGCGGCACGAAAACGCCGTTCGCCGGCAATGAGCTGGTAGCGGTTCTTCACCTCACGAACGACGATCGGCTGAAGAAGACCATGGATCCGGATGCTTTCCGCCAATTCCGCAATTTCTTTGGCCTGAAAGATCTCTCGAGGCTGCCAGGGGTTGGAATCGACCAGAGAAACCGAAATATTGTAGATCCTATCAACGGCAGCACTTTCAGCGGCCGACTCGGCATTTCCGGATGCTGGAGAGACCGGAGCGGATTGCGGCTTTCCGGGAATCGCATCCCGCTCCTCTTCCGGCACAAAATCCATGAGCGTTTTCGGTGCCGGACCATCGGACGCCTTCAGGTCAAAAACAGCTGGTTTCCCCTCCTCCAGGAACGTTCCATTCTTTTCATTTCCCGAAACAGCGATCTCTTCCGTTTCAAACGCGGCATCCGAAACATCCGAAAAGATCCCCGGTCTGGAATACTGGAACGGCTGGTCATCGTCTGCGGACTCCATACTGTCGGCAGATGATTCCGCCTTTCCCTCACCGAAACGCTGCGGTTCCCGAATTTCCGCATTGCCGTCTGCAGAAGAAACGGTCGTTTTCATACGCTCGGCTTCCTGCTCCAAACGGCGCTTCTCTTCCTCTTCCTGCTGCCGTTTCTGCTCCAAAAGATCCGTAATTCCCCGCCCCAATTTTTTATTCTTGCTCATTTTCCAAAATCTCCATAGTTAGCTCAATGTATGCTCGTGCACTGCGGGAGCGCGGAGCATATTCGATGACCGGCACCCCATATCCGGACGCCTCGGCAATCGAAACATCACGAGGAATGAACGTACGGTACACGATGTCCCCAAAATGTTCGCGGATCTCGGCTTCCACCTCCTTCGTCAGCTCGAGAGTCACGTCCGCCATCGTCATCAGGATCCCGCAGGAGAGCCATTTATCTGCTGGGATCATACTGGTCATCTTCACGACACCATCCATCGCAAAAAACTCACACTGGATCGGGATCAGCACCAGAGACGCCATCTTCACCGCCGTCTCTGAAAGCGGCGAAACCGCCGGAGGAAGATCCAAAAGGACATAATCAAACGAATTCAGGATCCCCGTAAGCATTTCCTGAAGTCTTTCCGAGGGCACCGCACTTCCGTCATGGAGTTTCGAGACCTGACGGTAACTGCGGCATCCCGGCAGCAGTAAAAAGTTTGGGATCTTCGTCGAAACGACTGCCTCGGTCCAGGATACGTCCGCAACGAGCGGATGAGCAGAAACAGCCTTCTGGTTCAACCCGCTCGTTGCATTGCACTGTGGGTCCAGATCCACAAGAAGCACCTTCATCCCGGCACGTGCAAGACACGCACAGACATTGATCGCCGTCGTCGTCTTGCCGACGCCGCCTTTCTGATTCATGATGCTGATGATCTGTCCCATGAGCAGTCACTCCTGCCTAGTTTCCTTCGACCGAACGGAACACGAGACCGGAAAGGAGCTTCGGATAGAAGTACGTGCTCTTCTGCGGCATACGTTCGCCTTCCAGACAAAGCGTTTTGATGTTCTCGACCGTCGCCGGCATCACGAGCGCAGCCAGCTGATATTTGCCGGGTTCCGCTTTGAGATCTTCCACGACCTCAGAAACCAGGTGAACATACGTCGGTTTCGGAGCATTCGGCATCTCGAGAAGCGTATCCATCACGAGTTTATGGAGAATGCTGACTCCGAGATCGCGCCAGTCTTCCGAATGATCTGCCGCCACACCGGCTTCAGCCATCTTCGCGCGGCCGGCGTCCGTAATGGTCGCGATGGTCCAGGTGTCATCCTTCGCGGTATAGAGCGCAATGTTGTCCTGGGAATCCAGCGTTTCGATGTCTTCCCAGACCGTTTCGGCAAGATCCGGACCATTTCCAGCCTTTTTGCACGTGAAACATTCACCGAGTTTGGCGATAAGCTGGTCCGAATCCAGAGCTTCCACGCCGCTGAAGAGACGATGCGTCGGCAGAACGGCAAGACCTTCATCTTCCATCGCCACGAACATCGTGAGGACGTAGTGAGCCGGATGGTCTTTGGAAATTCCCTGCTGCTTCATCTGCGCGAGGTAATTGCAGGAAGTTTCGTAGCGGTGATGTCCGTCAGCGATAAAGAGCGGTTTCTTGCCGATCTTGTCCTGAACGGCGGCAATGACGGCCGGATCCGTCACGACCCACATGCGATGAATGACGCCGAGATGGTCCACGGCTTCCAGCGGCGTTTTGCCTTCGATCGCCTTCTCAAGCACTCCCAGCACTTCCGTTTCAGGATCCGGATAGAGACCAAAGATCTGGCTGAGCTGAGCTTTCGTGACCGTCGTGAGCATCAGACGGTCCGCTTTTGCCGCCGCGTGCGTCTGTTCATGCGGGAAAACGCATCCCTGACCGAAAGGCTGGACTTCAAGACCCGCCATGAAACCTTTGCGCGTGTAGGTCTGGCCGGCGTATTCGAAGACCTGATAGTACACGTAGATCGCAGGATCCGCCTCGGTGAAAAGAACGCCTTCATCAAGCCATTTTTTCATGGTCTTGCGGGCACGGGTGTAGCGGTTGTCCTGCTCGTCATCCGTAGGATTCGTTTTATTCAGAATAAGACGTACGCAGTTGTTCGGATGCTTGGCGTACAGTTCGTCCTGAAATTCCGGGCTGATGACATCATATGGAGGCGCAATGACGTCTGAAAGAGCACCGACCTGTCCAAGATTGTAGCGGATACCGTTAATGGGCTGAATGTTTGGCATAGGAAATCTCCATTAGGATTGAGAAGTAAAATCAAAAAAGCAAATGGTTTGGAAACGCTCCACTCCTTTCGCTTTATTTTGAATCAAATAAAAAAAAAGTCAAGGGTTTCACGCGAAACTTTTTTAAATTCTCTCTAAAATTTCGTTTCACGTGAAACTGTTCCAGGCTCGTGAATCCCCAAAGCTCACTCAACAAATTCCGGTTCCACGAGTTTCGGGATCAAACCGGCATGGAACCCCTTCTCCAGCAAAAGGCGAACCGCTTCCCGACCGCGAGGACCAAAATCGAGCGTCCAGTCGTTGACGTACATTCCGACGAATTTGTCCGCCAGTGCCAGATCCAGACCGCGTCCGTACTGAAGGGCATACTCAATGGCCGGCTGGCGATGATCGAGACCGTACTGAATACTTGCTTTCAGAAGCCGGTTGATCTCCCGGATATTTTCCATCCCCATATCCTTCCGGATCCCGTTCGCACCCAGCGGAAGCGGATACCCGGTCTTTTCCATCCACCAGACTCCAGTGTCGACGATCAGCTTGAGTCCCTGGTTCATGTACGTCAGCTGTCCTTCATGAATGATCAGACCGGCAGCGACTTCACGTCCGGCATTTTCTCCTTCCAGAACTTTACCGGCTTCCACACAGTCAAGGATCTGGTCAAAAGGAACCACGACGTAATCGAACGGACCATCCATGTACATTCCAGCCGCCAGAAACGCCGTCGTGAGCGTACCGGGAACCGCGATCGTCTTCTTTTTCAGCTCATCCCGGGTGAAATTTTCCTTCGCGACGATCATCGGTCCGTAATTATCCCCCATGCTCGCACCGCACGGACACAGCATATACGTTTCATGCAGATGCGCATACGCATGCAGACTCAATGCCGTCAGTTCATAGTATCCGGTCGAGGCAAGCTGGTTCAGCGTTTCGATATCGACCAGCTTATGCGTGAATTCATACTTTCCTGTCTCAAGACAGTTTTTCGCAAGTGCGTAAAACATGAAGGCATCATCCGGATCCGGACTGTGCGCGACCTTCACCAGAAACGATTCCTGATTTGCAGTCATGGTCTTCCTTTCTTGAATTTAACGATTATTCCAGGCAGACAAAAAGGCAAAATTTCACCAGTTCTGCGGAATAAATTTACTCAAAAAAACTCCTGACTCTATTTTAATAAAAATGACGAATAATGAAAAGTACCCGCACCGGAAAATTTCACAAAAAAATCCGGATTTACTTTCAAATTTACCGAATAGGTCGTTCAGGAGTGCACTATGGCCCGTTTTTGCGTCATTCTTCCAGCTGCTGGGAAGAGCAGCCGATTTGGAGACATTCGCTACAAAAAACCTTTCGCGCCGCTTAACGGCCGGACGGTCTGGATGCAGACGGCGCAGTATTTCCTGGATCGAAAAGATGTCGCCCAAGTGATCCTGGTCGTCTCTCCCGAAGACTTTGAAGAGGTCCAGACCCGATTCCGTGCAGAGATCGCGATCCACGGCATCACCGTCGTTCGGGGCGGAAAAGAACGGGCAGATTCGATCGAAAATGCGATCTGCGCGATCGATCCTTCCTGTGATCTCATCTGCGTTCACGATGCCGCCAGACCCTGTCTCATGGAGAGCTGGATCGACAGTGTCTTCCAGGCAGCCGAACAGACCGGTGCCGCCATCCTTGCCGTCCCGCTGGCGGATTCGATCAAAAAAGTCCGCGAAAGTGCCGGGACCGGTTCCCGAGCAAAACATCCCGGAACGTCTCTGGATGCCATTTTCTCCGATCCGGAAATCGACTCCGCCCCTTCCGACGGGATCATCGAGCATTCCCTGGACCGTTCTCATATTTGGCGGGCACAGACACCTCAAGTCTTTCGCCGGGACTGGTTTGAGCAGGTCTACGCAGACAGACCGCGCGAACGGTCGGCTCAAACCACGGACGATGCGATGCTTTTTGAACAGGCGGGCCATCCAGTCCACGTGGTCGAGGCGTCGTCCCTGAATATCAAGATCACGAGCAAAACAGACCTTCAGCTTGCGGAAGCGATCCTGAAGATCCTGCCGAAGAACCGCAAAACGAATTTTCATCCATTCCGGGACGATGACCTGTTTTCATGAATCCCGCTGCCCGCAGTACAGCCGCCGCAAAACAGTACACCATATAATGAGACAGCCGAATGTTCATTTCATATGATCCGAAAGATCGAACCTGAATTAAAAATGAGAGGAAAAATGCCCAACGCCAAAGCTCACGCACAAAACATCATCCAGGCCATGCACTCACCGGTATGGAAACGGAGCCTTACTGCCGCGGCAGTCTGGAGTATGGGATTTCTGGCTCTTTCAGAAATTTCTGCGGCAGACGTCCTGATTTTGAAAGGGGG
The DNA here is from genome assembly GCA_017939795.1 of Thermoguttaceae bacterium. Lineage (GTDB taxonomy): Bacteria > Planctomycetota > Planctomycetia > Pirellulales > Thermoguttaceae > RGIG3701. Next base: position 43,972 of record JAGBAA010000096.1, on the reverse strand, counting down.
CGGACGGCTTCAGGGACAGTTTCTGGTGACTCCTGCGGACAATGACCTCGTGTACCGATTCCGAAGTTCCGACGGGATCGAGCTGACGATCAGCAAAAGCGAAGTTGAAGAGATCGAGCAGATGGGATCTCCGGAATCGTTTGAGGACTACGAAGCAAAAAAATCAGCGACTCCCGATACCGTGGAAGGGAATCTGGAGCTTGCCCGATGGTGTGCGGAAAATAAAATGCAGAACCAGAGAAAGGCACACTACGAACGCGTTCTGGAACTGGATCCGGAGAATGCGGCAGCCCGGCGTGCGCTTGGTTTTAAAAAGATGATCGACGGCGAATGGCGGACCTCTGATGAAGAAATGGAAGATCAGGGGAAGGTCCAATACAAAGGACGGTGGGTCTCGATCCAGGAAAAGGAACTTCTGGAAAAACAGGCAGAAGAGCGGATCCAAACACGGAAACTCACCGGAAACATCAAAAAATGGGTCAAGATGCTGGGGACGGCCAAAGAAGAAACCGCGTTGGCAGAGCTTGAGAATCTTCGGGATCCGAAAGCCGTTGCGGGACTGCTGGACGCATACCAGTCTGAGAAAAAACGTCCGGGAGTTCAAAAAGTTCTCATCAAATGCCTTGGACGGATCGGGACCGAGACTTCGATCACCGCGCTCCTTCAGATCGCCGTCGACAGTCCGGTGGAAGAACTGCGTCTGACCGCACTGGATAATCTGAAACCCAATGCAGGCCCCGGCGTGACGGAGTACTTCATCTCGCGCCTTTCCCCCAAACAGTCGACTCACCCGCAGATCAACTACGCCGGATACGCACTTGGGGAACTCAACGACCCGTCCGCAGTTCCAGCACTGATCCAGGCACTCGAAACGACGCATAAATTCCAGATCGTGACGGGAAGCCAAAACGGCCAGACTTCCGCAGGAATGGGCCGTTCTTCCAATGGAGGAAGCGGTACCGGATTCTCAATGGGAAGTTCCGTCAAGGTCATTTCTCAGAAAAAAACCAATCCGGAAGTTCTGGATGCACTTAAGAAGATCACGAAAGTAAACTTTATGTACGACCAGGCAAGATGGATCGACTGGTACCAAAGCCAAAGCGGCGGAGCAGGCGCACTGATCCGGAAGGAATGATCTTGAATGTTTCACGTGAAACAAAACGCAAATACAAAAACATCTCAAACTTCCCAATCTCCCCATTTTAATAAAATTTCAGCATTTGAAAATATTGTCTGATTTCAAATACTGAAATGTCGATTGGGGAGACCTCCATTTTAGAACTAGCCATTTTAGCCATCTATCCCATTTTCACGCATCAAAATAATTATTTTTAAAAAAATCCAAAATATTAGCAAAAAACGCTAAAGTTTCAAAAACCCCATCTTGCAAAAAATCCGATTTTGCTCTATACTATAGGGCTGTTATAGAAAATCGGGGGGGTCTTGTTTTGCTATACGGATATTCGCTCGACGTCAAAGAGCAAATACGTCAGGCCATCAATATCGTGGACCTGGCAGGGGAATACATCCAACTGACGCCGAAAGGCAGGATCTACGTTGGATTGTGTCCCTGGCATGACGATTCCAAGCCGAGTTTACAGATAGATCCGGAACGTCAGACGTTCCGCTGCTGGGTCTGTGCCGACGGCGGAGACATTTTTTCCTTCATGATGAAGATCGAAAATGTTTCTTTTCCGGAAGCACTCCAGATGCTTGCAGAACGTGCGGGAATCGAATTGCCGAAGCAGTCGGCGAAACGTCATTCTCATCGAAGGACTCTCGGTCCATCTTCGGGCAGGGGAGAGAATGCTGCGGGAGCGGCAGATCCCTCAACCGAAGAAGCAGCCGACGAATTTTCTTCCTATTCCGGAAAAAAACGGCTTCACGAAGCAGCGTTCTGGGCAGAAACGGAGTATTTTGAGCACTTCAGATCCCTGCCGGAAACGCATCCTGCAAAAATCTATCTGGCGGAACGCGGTATTTCAGCGGAAAATGTGGAGAAATTCCGCATCGGATTCGCACCGGATGCGTGGAACTGGCTGGAAAACAGAGCGGGACGCAAGCGGGAACTCGTAAAAGACCTCTGCACGACCGGTTATCTGGGGTACTCCCAGGAACGAAAATCGTATTTTGAACGTTTTCGAGGCCGGCTCCTGTTCCCGATCCATGATTCCCGAGGACGGAGCGTCGGAATTGGCGGACGCGTGATCCCGGGGATCCCGACCATGAACGAGTCGGCAAAGTACCTCAATACGCCGGAGACGCCGCTTTTTTCGAAGCATCGTCTTCTTTACGGTCTGGATCTTGCGCGCAAGTCCATTCAGAAAAAAAAGCGCGTCCTGGTCATGGAAGGGTACACGGACACGATCATCGCGCACCAGTACGGTTTCACGGAATCCGTCGCAGTCCTCGGCACAGCTTTGGGAGTGGACCATATTCGGATCCTGAACCGGATCGCCGATACGATCTACCTCGTTCTGGACGGCGACGAAGCGGGTCAGCGGCGTGCTGCGCAGGTCCTGGAGCTTTTCGTTGCAGAAAAGACGGACGTGCAGATCCTGACGCTCCCGGAAAACAACGACCCGGCAGAATATTTGGCAGAATATGGTGCCGAGGCATTTGAAGACCTGCTTCAGAACCGCACGAACGATGCATTAACGCACGCATTCATCCTGCACACGCGCGGGCTGGATTTCCACAATATCCATCAGTCGGAGCAAGCGCTCGAGAAACTGCTTGGCCTGATCGCGCAGGGGAAAAAGCGCAGCGGAAGCAATGATTTTGGGCTTCTTTCCTTCCGGGAAGAGAAGATGCTTCAGCAGTTGGCGTTTTCATTTTCGATCTCCGAAGATTTCCTTCGGCGGAAACTCCGCGAGATCTGCGAAAAAACACGTCATGAAGCGCAGTTGCGTTCCCAATGGCAGGAACAGCGTGAAGCGCAGAATCAGATCCGCGAGCTGATTTCTGCAGACCGTCCCTCCGCGCAACAGGGAGATCCGGACCGTCCAGCCAATTTCCGGCTGGATGAATCCGAAGCGTATGCAGGGGATGAGGAACTTTTTTTTGACGATACACCGGACCTTGAGGGGACCTTCTCCGGAAGTCCCGCTCAGATCCAGACCGGAATGGGAGATGGCACGCCTCTGGATGAGGATCCCTGGTCCCTTCCGGAGCCGACGGCTGCGGATCACTCCCAGACTCCGGCACTTTTGACTCAGGAGGCTTTTGATCTGTACGCAGACGAGCTGGACTGGGCCGTCTTCGGCAAGATGAACGCCTGGGAAAAGGAGATCATCGAGATCCTTTTCGCCTGGCCGACACTTTTACCGGAGGTTCGGAGCCGCACGACACCGGAGCGATTCCTGTATGTGCCGGCACGCGAACTTTTTTTAAGAATGTGCGAAATGGCTGACGAAGGAAAGGACGCCGATTTCACACTTTTGCTGACTTCGTTTGAATCGGAAACCATGAAGCGGTGGATGATCCAAACGGAGGCGGATTCGATCTGGAATCAGGAAAAAAGAACGGAAGAGGAAGTTTTACGGCTTCTGGACACGATCATGGCCAGCTTTGAGCAGTTTTACCTCATGAGCCGGAAACCGCAGGATCTTTCCATCTTCCATTCCTCAAAACTGAATCGGGATCAGAAACTTGACCTGCTGGAACAGCTGATCCAGGAAAAACAGCGAAAAAATGGAATTCGCTCAGTAGATCCGGAATCGTGAGTTTCAGCAGCACAAAGCAGACCATCCGTCCGTTTTTTATTGGGGGCATTGCCGAAGGGATGAAAAACGGAACGGCACTTTCGATTGGAACCCAAATGTATCATGGAAGATACAAGGAGGAAACGTGAATCTGTTTGACAGCAAAGTCCAGCCTCTCGTGGAACGCGGCAAGCAGCAGGGGTACCTTACCTATAGTGAGATCAAGCATTCTCTGGCAGGCGAACACCTGAATGAGACCGAGATGCAGGAGCTGAATGTTCTCCTGGAAAAAGAAGGCATTCTTCTCAGCGAAAAAGCCGTTGACCGGGCGATCTATCAGAATACGGTCGCCGCGATCGAAGAGATCGACGATACGGACGACTACCCCTCCGATATGCCTCTCACATCCGGAAAACTTCGCGACGAAGACGACTACTATGAAGACGAGGGGGAAACGTACCTCTGGAACGACCTGCCGGAAGACAATGTTTCCCGTTCCGGTCTTGACCCGGTGAGAACGTACATGTCGCAGATGGCAGAGATCCCGCTCTTCACACGCGAAGAAGAAATGCGTCTTGCCCGAAAGATCGAACGGCTGCGCAAGAAATTCCGTCTTGCGATCCTGAACAGCCGGGTCTGCATGCGCCACACGATCAACACGCTGAAGAAAGTACACCGCGGCACGCTTCCTTTCGACCGGACCATCAAGGTCTCCATTACCGAAGAGCTGCGCAAGGACCAGATCATGGCGAGAATGCCGGAAAACCTCGCGACGCTGGATGTCCTTTCCAATCGAAGCTGCATCATGTTCCGAACGCTGATCTCGAAAACGAGTACTCCTGCCGAGAAAGAATTCGCAAGAAAGCAGTTCCTCAATGCCCGTCGGAAAATGCTCCGTCTGGTGGAAGAATTGAGCCTCCGGACCCGCCGGATCTACGCAATGATGAACCAGGTCGAGCAGCTTTCCAATCGCATGACCGCATTGCGCGACATGCTTCGCAGCGGGCGCGGTCTCTCTTCCATGCGCCGTCAGCAGCTGCGCCGTGAACTGTTCGACCTCATGATGCTCACGCACGACAGTCCGGAAGGCCTCGCCCGGCGTGTTGCGTCGATGAAGCAGATCTCCCGGGAATACGACGAAGCCAAAAGCCAGCTCACGCGCGGAAATCTGCGTCTCGTGGTCTCCGTGGCGAAAAAGTATCGGAACCGAGGTTTGAGTTTCCTGGATCTGATCCAGGAAGGCAACACCGGCCTGATGCGCGCGGTGGACAAATACGAATACCGCCGCGGTTTCAAATTCTCGACGTACGCGACGTGGTGGATCCGCCAGGCGATCACCCGTGCGATCTCCGAACAGGCGCGCACCATCCGCATCCCGGTCCACATCATCGATCTGGTCACGAAGATGCGCCATACGCAGCAGCGTCTCCAGCAGGAACTTGGTCGGGAACCCACACGGGAAGAGACGGCTTTTGCGTCCAATATTTCGATGGAAGAGTTCAGCCGGGTCGAGAGTTTCTCCAGAAATCCGATCAGCCTGAATCGTCCGATCGGCGAAAACGACGACAATTGCTTCATGGAATTCATGAACGACACGCGGACGGAAAAACCGGAAGCAGTCGCCTCGAACGAAATGCTCCGCGACAAGCTGGAATCTGTCCTGATGACGCTCGCGCCTCGTGAACGCGAGATCATCCGTATGCGCTACGGTCTGACCGACGGATACAATTACACACTGGAGGAACTGGGCAAGATCTTCCGAGTGACTCGGGAACGCATCCGCCAGATCGAAACGAAAGCGATGAAGAAACTTCAGAATCCGAACCGCATCGCCCAGCTGGCCGGATTCCTTGAAAAGGTCCAGTGATCCCAGCGAAACACATCGCAGAAAACGAAGCAAAATAAAACGAAACGAAAAGCCTGCCGCGATCCATTTTCCCGGCAGGCTTTCGTTTTCAAAAACAGGATCGTTCTGCCATGCACACGGAATGCCGGTACGCGGAACGCCTCGCTATTTTCTTTAGAGACGGAGCAGGGCGTCTTTCATGCTCTTGATGAATTTTCCCACCTCCGGAACTGCCTCACGACCGAGCTTTTCGACCCGGCTCATGAGGGCTGATCCCACGATCACCCCATCTGCAATACTCGCGGCTTTTTCAGCCTGTTCCGGTGTTGAGATCCCAAATCCAACGGCACACGGAATATCCGAGACCTCACGTACCGCCTTCACAATGGAAGCCAGATCCGTAGAGATACCGTTTCTCATTCCGGTAACGCCCAGACTTGAGACGACGTAAAGAAACCCTTCCGCTTCCCTGGCGATCATGGCGATCCTTCCGCAGGACGTCGGCGCGACCATGGAGATCAGCGCAATACCGTATTCTCGGCAAAGCGGGAGAAACTCTTCCCTCTCCTCAAACGGAAGGTCCGGGAGGATCAGCCCCTCGATCCCGATTTCGGCACAGGTCCGGATAAAACGTTCCGCATCGCAGGAAAACACGACATTTGCGTAGGTCATGAAGACGAGCGGGACCGTCAGCTCTTTTCGGAGTTTCCGCACAAGATCAAAAATCTTATCCGTCGTCGTTCCGGCAGCCAAAGCCCTAACATTTGCGCTCTGAATGACGGGACCTTCCGCTGTCGGATCGGAAAACGGGATCCCCAGTTCGATCAGATCCGCTCCGTTCTTCACGGCTTCACGCACCAGTCTCTCCGTCGTTTCCAGATCTGGATCGCCGCAGGTAATGAACGGAATGAATGCTTTCCCTTTTTCAAATGCTTTCCTTAAATTACTCATGGATCTCCTCCCCTCTGTATCTTGCGATCGAAGCGCAGTCTTTATCGCCGCGGCCGGAAATCGTCACGGCAAGGATATTCTCTTTTTCCATGACGGAAGCCAGTTTCACCGCATACGCGACAGCGTGCGCCGACTCGATCGCCGGAATGATCCCCTCCGTTTTGGAAAGGAGTTCAAAAGCATCCACCGCCTCTTCATCCGTCACGGGCACGTACTCCGCCCTCCCAATATCGTGCAGATTCGCGTGTTCCGGACCGATCCCGGGATAATCCAGTCCTGCGGAGATCGAATAAACGGGCGCGATCTGCCCATACGCATCCTGACAGAAATACGATTTCATCCCGTGAAAGATCCCGAGCCTTCCAGTACTGATCGTCGCGGCGGTCTCGAAGGAATCGATCCCCCTTCCCGCAGCCTCACATCCGATGAGCCGGACCTGCGGATCGCCGATAAAATGCCGAAAGCTCCCGATCGCATTCGAGCCTCCGCCGACGCAGGCGATGACGGCATCCGGAAGACGTCCTTCCTTTTCGAGGAGCTGTTCCCTGATCTCTTTGGAAATGACGGCCTGAAGATCCCCGACGATCCTAGGAAACGGATGCGGTCCCATCACGGAGCCGAGACAGTAGTGCGTGTCCTCGATCCGGGAACACCACTCCCGCATGGCCTCCGAGACAGCATCTTTGAGTGTCCCCGTCCCGCTTTTTACCGAAACAACGTCTGCTCCAAGCAGTTTCATCCGGTACACATTCAAAGCCTGACGCCGGGTGTCTTCCTCTCCCATGAAAACGAGACATTCCATCCCCATCAGAGCCGCCGCGGTCGCCGTCGCGACACCATGCTGTCCGGCTCCGGTCTCCGCGATGAGGCGTTTCTTTCCCATTTTTTTCGCGAGAAGAGCCTGCCCCAGCACATTGTTGATCTTGTGCGATCCGGTATGGTTCAGATCTTCCCGTTTCAGATAAATTTTCGCCCCGCCGAGCGTTCTGGTCAGTTTTTCCGCAAAATAGAGCCGGGAGGGACGTCCCGCGTATTCGTGAAGAAGCGTTTCCAGCTCTCTCACGAATTCCGGATCTTCCCGAAAATGCTCGTACGCTTTTTCAAGCTCAATGACGGCATTCATGAGCGTTTCCGGAATATACTGCCCGCCATGGATCCCAAATCTTCCTTTTCTCATCAATCACTCCTTTCTGACCGCTTGCACAAAAGCCGTCATTTTCGCCAAATCTTTTACTCGGTCCGTTTCAAGGGAGGAACTCGCGTCCACGCCCCAAGGTGCAGGCTCCAAATTTTGAATGAGACCGCCGACATTTTCCGGGGTCAGACCGCCGGCAAGAAAGTATGGACGCCGGATCCCGTGAAGCAGCGAATGATCGAAAAGCGTCCCCGTTCCGCCTCCGGAATCGAGGAGGACCAGTTCCGCCGACGAACGATTCGCACGCTCCGTGTCCGCTTCATTTCTGATACGAAAAGCCTGAATAATGGGGCAGTCCGCCATTTTCCGCAAGGACGCAAGGTAATTTTCATCTTCGCTTCCGTGAAGCTGAACGGCATCAATACTCCCGCTTTGAAGCAGTTCCGCGACCCGTTCCGGTTTTTCATCCGCGAAAACTCCGACAGTCCGGATCCCTGCATCCAGATTCTGTCTCAAAATTTCCGCTTGTTCTGCCGACACATGGCGTCTGCTTGCTGGCACAAAGACAAAACCGGCAAAATCGGGACGCAGTTCGTTTATCCACTTCGCCTCACAGAGCCGGGTAATTCCGCATAATTTGATCCTGGTCATTTTCTTTCACCTCGCTTTCTGCTCCGGATTCTGCTCCGGATTCTGCTCCGGGTTCCGTTTCGCCTTCGGTTTTGCCTTTCAGTTCCCGGATCTTCGCTTTTTTATCTGCTGCGCGCATGAGCGACTCTCCGATCAGAACGGCATCCACTCCAACGGCACGCAATTCCGCTACGTCTTCGGCAGTTTGGATCCCGCTTTCCGCCGCGAACAGGATCCCGTCTGGAACCAGATCCCGCAATTTCCGACTGTTCCGCATATCTACCGAAAAATCATTCAAATTCCGATGATTGACTCCGATGATCCTCGCCCCGGCACGAATGGCAGACCGGACCTCCATTTCATCATGCGTCTCCACCAGTGCAGAGATCCCAAGCCGTTCACAGACTGCCAGATACTCACGGAGCTGCGTTTCCGAAAGAAGGGCGCAGATCAGCAGGACCGCCTTCGCCCCCAGGAGCCGCGCTTCAAAAATCTGATAGTCGCTGACCGTGAAATCTTTCCTCAGGCACGGCAGGCGAATTTCTGCGGCGATTTTTTCCAAGTACTCATCCTTCCCGAAAAACCACCGCGGCTCGGTCAATACGGAAACTGCGTCCGCACCGGCAGATTCATATTCACGCGCGATCTGGAGATACGGAAATTCCGGAGCGATGAGTCCCCTAGACGGAGAGGCCTTCTTGCATTCGCAGATGAAGGCGATTCCCGGTTTTCGAAGAGCGGACTCAAACTCAAAATTTCCCTTCGGCAGAGCGAGTGCCCGACTTTTTATTTCCTCTTCGGAGATCTTTTGTTTTGCAGTCTCTACGCGTTCTTCGGCATACGCCGCCAATTTGCCAAGTATCGTCATCTTTTCCCCCTCACTGATTTGAAATTCTGATGATTTTTTCAAGTACATCCGCCGCTTTCCCGCAGTCAATGACCTCACGAGCCAAACGGATGCCGTCTTGGATCGACCCGGCTTTTCCGCCGATATGGAGAGCGGTCCCGGCATTCAGAAGGACAGCGTTTCTTTTGTGCCCTACTTTTCCCTCAAGAATGCTCCGCGTGATCTGCGCATTTTCCTCCGGAGTTCCTCCGCGAAGCTCCTCTTTCGCGCAGCGTTCCAGCCCGAAATCTTCCGGCGTGATCTCCCCATGCCGGGACCAGCCGTCCTGAAACTCCACGACCGTCGTAGAAGCAGAGAGGGAGATCTCATCGATCCTGTCCTGCCCGTAAACGACCATTCCGCGCCGGACTCCGAGTTTCATCAGGACCTGCGCCAGCGGTGCGACGAGTGACGCATCGTAAACGCCCAGCAACTGTCTCTGCGGCCGAGCCGGATTCGTGAGGGGACCAAGAATATTGAAGACGGTTCGGATCCCAAGCTCTTTCCGGACATTTCCGACGTATTTCATCGACGTATGGTATTTCTGCGCGAAGAAGAAGGCAAATCCGGTCTCCTCCAGCATCTCGAGACATTTTTGGGGCTCCAGATCAATCCGGACCCCTAAAGCCTCCAGACAATCCGCCGTCCCGCATCTGGAAGAGGCTGCACGGTTTCCATGTTTCGCGATTTTCAGACCAGCTGCGGTACAAACGATTGCCGCCGTCGTGGAAATATTGAAACTCCGGGCACCGTCTCCGCCAGTTCCGACGATCTCCATGACCTCAAAATCATGTTCGAGCCGAACCGCCTTATCGCGCATCGCTGCCGCACACCCGGTGATCTCATCGATCGTTTCCGCCCGGGTACTTTTGGCAGAAAGCGCAGCGAGAAAAGCCGCATTTTGCGTCGGCGTCGTGTTTCCGCTCATGATCTCACTGGTCACGCAATACGCTTCCTCATACGTGAGGTCCTGTTTATCGACGATTTTTATGATCGCTTCCCGAATCATATCAAAACCTCCCCAAAATAAAATTCCTCAGCATGGTCCTTCCGTCCGGCGTCAGGATGGATTCCGGATGGAATTGAACTCCGAAGATGGGGAACTCCCGATGCTGAACTGCCATGACCTCTCCATCCTCTGTTTCGGCCGTAATGCAAAGGGACTCCGGGATGGTTTCCGGAGCAGCCGCCAGAGAATGGTACCGTGCGGCAGGCGCAATTTCGGGAACTCCGCAAAATAACGGGCAGTCTGTGTGAAATTTCACGAGCGACTGCTTACCGTGCATGAGTTTTTTCGCGTACGTGACCTTCGCCCCATATGCCGCACATATCGCCTGGTGACCGAGGCAGACTCCCAAAGTCGGGATCGTTTGCGAGAGTACTGCGGCGGTTTCCATGATGCTCCCCGCATCTTCCGGACGACCAGGACCAGGAGAAAGAATGATCCGGTCCGGAGCCGTCTTCCGGATCTCTTCGACCGTCATCTCATCATTGCGGATGACCATGATTTCCGGATCGATCTCCCCCACAAGCTGAAACAGATTGTACGAAAAACTGTCGTAATTATCGATAAGCAGGATCATCGTTCCACCTCCTCTGCCAATTTCAAGGCATTCATGACCGCCGACGCTTTGTTGACGCACTCCTGGAATTCCTTTTCCGGGTCAGAATCCGCCACGATCCCCGCTCCGCTCCGGACGAAGACCTTGCCGTTTTTCTTCCACGCGATCCGGATCGCAATGCACGTATCCAGATTGCCCGTAAAGTCAATGTAGCCGACCGCTCCGCCATAGATGCCGCGTTTCGTTTTTTCAAGCTCCGCGATCAGCTGGCAGGCACGAAGTTTCGGCGCACCGGAAAGTGTCCCTGCAGGCAGGACCGCTTTGAGGGCATCCAGCGCATCCCGATCCTCCCGGATCTCGCTCCGCACCGTCGAACCAATGTGCATGACGCGGGAATAGCGTTGGATCTCCCTCAGTTTTTCGACTTCCACACTGCCAAATCGACTGATTTTCCCAAGGTCATTGCGTCCCAGATCGACCAGCATATGGTGCTCGGCAAGCTCCTTTTCATCTGCGAGCAGTTCCTCCTCCAGCGCATGGTCTTCCGCCTCATCTTTTCCCCTCGGCCGAGTCCCCGCAAGCGGAAACGTATGAAGGATCCCATTTTCGAGCTTTACGAGCGTCTCCGGCGACGCACCCGCGATCTCAACATCCATTCCCGAAAAGTAGAACATGTACGGCGACGGCTCAAACGTCCGCAAAATACGGTACGCATTCAGCAGACTCCCTTCAAACGGTGCCTCCAGACGATTCGACAGAACGATTTGAAAAATGTCCCCCTCGTGAATATGATGTTTTGCCTTCTCCACCATTTCGCAGTAGGCCTCTTTCTCAAAAAGCGGAACCGGTTTCCCGGTCAACCTTCCGTCGTCGTCCGTTTTTTCAGCTCCGGTCCTCAGCAGAGACGCCATATTTTCCAGCTCTCTGACCGCTCTTCGGTATTCCGTTTCCAGGTCGCGCAGGGACATGTTGGCGATCAGGATGATCTTCTGCCGGAAGTTGTCAAACGCGATGACTTTATCGAAGAGCATGAGATCCACATCCTGAAATTTTTCATTCTCTTCCATTTCAGCATCCCCGGAAGGTGCGAGCTCCATGGAAGGTTCACTGTACTTCAGGAAATCATACGAAAAGTAGCCGACCAATCCTCCGGTGAATGAGGGAAGATAGTCAAACTGCGGGCTTTTGTACTCCGAGAGGATCTGCCGGATCTGTTCCGACGGATCGTTCGTCTTCAAACGCAAATCGCCGACCTTCATTGCGCTACCCGTACAGGTGATCTCAAGTTTCGGGTCAAATCCAAGAAACGTAAACCGGCCCCATTTTTCCTTTTCCAGAACAGATTCCAGCAGATAGCAGTGTGAAGAAAGCATCTTCAGCTTCCGCAGTGCCGTAATGGGCGTACAGATGTCCGACAAAATTTCACAGCTGACCGGGAGAATGTCGTATTTCCCGTCAGCCGCGATCTCTTTTACCGCTTCAAAATCCGGCAAAAATTTCATTTTGTACCTCCGTAAACGAAAAAAACTCTTCTGACTCTGTCAGAAAAGTTTCCCACCAACGAAGGTACACTATCCCTGACAGAATCACTCAACAATTCCATCAAGGACGAACAAAATACGCGTTTCACGCACGTATTCTATCCGCGGTGCCACCTTGATTCGCAGCCGCGACAGCTGCGCTCTCGACAGGATACCAACATATCCCCGGCAACTGACGTATGCCAACACGTCGCAGAATACTCAACACAGGAACCCCCGCGTTTTTGACTGCGCCCTCAGCGGTCCATTTGCTGAACTGGGATCTGTCCGGCTCTCACCATCCCGAACTCTCTGTGAAGCCATGATCAGCTTTATCTCCGCATCAACGGTTTCTTGATTTTCAGATATTATACCACGATCCTCTGCTTTGTCAATAGTCTTTCGAGGAAAATTTCAAGAAATAAAAAAGGCTGGTCAAAACCAGCCTGAATACACCCAACAGGGTTCGAACCTGTAACCTTCGGTTCCGTAGACCGATGCGCTATCCAATTGAGCCATGGGTGCAAAAGGGAAAAAAGATGAAAAAACAAACTTTCTAAAAAGAAGTTTGAGTACACCCAACAGGGTTCGAACCTGTAACCTTCGGTTCCGTAGACCGATGCGCTATCCAATTGAGCCATGGGTGCATGGGTTTCATCAGGGTTTCCCTCAATGATTACGCCTGATTATATCACGGTGAACAAATTTTTCAAGGGGGGGAGCCGGCATTTTCTTCAAGAAAGGTCCCTTCATTCAAAAAATTTCTGATATTCTCAAAGGTTTCGATGGAATTGGGGATCTCCATGTGCGTGCCTTTCAGTTTTTTCCAGCACTTCGCACCATCCAGACGGGTCGTGGAAACCGTCAGGACAGCATCCGTCTCCTCTCCATAGTACACATAGTCCGGATGCGTTCCCGCGATGACCGCAAATTCGCACTTCGGAACCCCAAATCGTTCCTTCATCTCGTGTCCGTTGAGCGCAAGATCCGCCAGCGCCTTCACAAAAACCCCAGTCATTCCCTCCTGATGGATCCTCGCGGTCTCCGCGCCCTGATTCGGCGGGCAAAGCTGCACGAATCTTCCGATCGGCAATTCCTCGAAAACGCCATTCTCTTCGGCATACTTCCCCAGATAATTCCGGAGGATGATGCTCCCGAGACTGTGGCCGACAAAATCGATCCGCTCCGCACCTTTCAATCCCGCCAGGATCCCGGCCAGGTACTCCGTGCTTTCCTGGACCGTCATGAAGGACGACGCACACGCAAGGTTCAGAACGGCCGAATACTCTCCATCCTGCCGAAACCAGATCGCCATATTTTCCAAATGGACCGACCCGGAGAACAGCCCATGCATCAGGACCAGGACCCGACCGGAAAATGGGGGGATCTCCAATTCCTGCCGGTACTCCTCCAGCACACGTTCACAAAACTCCCGACTCCCGGACGCCCGGCAGACCGCGTGCGGATCCAGAAGGCGAAATTCCCCGGTGAAGCACGAACGCTGAATGTGCCATTCCTGCAGAAAAAGCACATCCTGCCAGAACATCAGTCCGCCGATCGTCTGCTCGTTTTTCCGAACATCCTGACCGGGGAAAAGCTGTCCCCGCGTCTCCAGATTCCCGCAGACACACCAGGCAAATACGAGAAACCAGCCCAGGCTCCGAAAAAATCGGCCGGCTCCCGCCACCCCAAACATTCGGATGCCTCTTTTATTGTTCCTGCTTCCAAGTATTTTCATTTTCCTTACTCCCGGTCTCTTTATTTTCCACATCAGCCGTCACTCCCATTTTCAGAAACGGAAAGTAAAGTTCCGCACTTTTGGGAGTCAGCGCAAAAAGCGTCCACCCCGGCATTCCCAGTTCCCGCGCAGCCCGGATCTGCACGACACACTGATCCGGAGTCAAACGGGAACTGGACGAACTGATCCCGATCCCCGGATACATCGGAATGGATGCGTCAAGTGCTTCCTTCTGCGAGCCGGTCATGAAATGGAAACGTTCCGCGCTGTTCGTGTAGTTCATCGGGCAAACAAAATCCAGCCAGCCGTTCTTCGCCCACCGGACCCAATCCTGCCCCACGGAATCCGCACAGTTGGGATAGTCGCGAAACACGGCGGCAGAAACTTCGACTTCCGGCCGGATCTTCTTCACGGCGGCGTACGTTCTGGAGACGACCTCAGCGATCTGCGCCCGACGCCATTCCAGCCAGAGTTCCCGAACCTCACCGCTGAGCGTACAGCGCGGCCAATCCGTCAATTCCGTTCCCGTTTTCTCCCGCCAGAACGTACAGAAACGCCCGCGGCATCCCTCACAGAAACAGTAATTGGAACCTGGAAACCGAATGTAGTCGAAGTGGATCCCGTCCACGTCGTATTTCCGGACGATCTCGCAGAATGAATCGACTTCAAGCTGCTGATTTCGCGGATCCGACGGACAGAGCCAAAGCTCTTCCACACCATCCCTGCCGCACTGAAGACGTCCTTCCGAACGCATCCTTTCAAGAAATCCATTCGGCGCATTCGAACAGTTGAAGTTGACTTTCCAGACGTGCACTTCCACACCGTATTTCTTCCCGGCCTTTACGGCTTCTGCGATGGAATCACCATACTGCGCCACTTTGGGAGAGACCGGGAGAAGTTCACTCTCGTACCGCGCTTCGCCACCCCATGCCTGATTCGCTAAAATTGCCGTGAACCCGGCTTCTGCCAGCTCTTTCATCGCCGCATCCCAGTCGCCGGGGTACGTTCCGAACCCGCTGTGTTCCCAGATGAAACGCCGTTCCTTTGCCGCAGGTTTCTGCGCCGCACAAAATTCCGTCCGAGCTTCCCGGATCCTTTCATCCAGAATCGCGGAAAGCTGAAAACCCGCATCTGCGTCTGCTTTTTCAAAAATCATCGTGCGGATCCTCTCCGGCGAGAATCCCTCTTTCGCGAGCTTTTCCAATTCCCGGGAAGCGGCGGTGCGGTATTTCTTCTGAACATCATCCTGCGGTGCGATCCCGACCTGAAGGAGAGTCCGCCATTTTTCACGCAGGATCCGGCTCAAAAGCTGCGGATAGTGCGGATTCAGGAGAGACGCGAGGAGTTCCCGTTTCTCACGGATCCCGCCATTCGCCAGAAGCACATGCGTGATCCAGAGACCGCGCCCGCTCCAGAGCAAAGCAGGATACCGTGTCCGTTCGCCATTTTTCAGACTCCAGTATGCAGCGGCCCTCGGAGCATTTTCCGGTTTGGCGAGCTGCGGATCCGCAATATTCGGAAGGATCTCTCCGAGCTGGAAATTCCAGGATGCCTGCGGCAGAAACTCCGGCACAGGACCGCCCAGAAAATTCTGAAAATCGGCTTCAACGTCCATTCCCGCGACCTCGATCCCATGGTCACGTGTCCGCACGTACCCGACACTCCGAAAACCCAGCGTTTCCAAAAGCTCCTTCGGCACGCTGTAGCAGACGACCAGAAACCCGCCGTTTTCCGCATAATGCGAAAGCAGTTTCACCGTCCGCGGTTCCATTTTTGCCGTGAGCGGAAGAACGAGCACCGGTACCCGCTTCAAAAATTCCTCCGTCAGCTCCGCTTCACTCACGATGCCGGGCGTCATTCCCATTCCGCGCAAAAGCGAACCAAACTGCGAGACGTACCGCACAGATTCAGGATTTTTCTCCGGTTCCTGACGCAGGATCCACACGTCGTTCCTTCGGCACCGAAATGACTTCAGCGTCACCGGCTGATCCACCGGTTTTCCCGCATAAAATGCGATCCGCACGCCCTTTACGTTCTGCAGACCGGCAGGTTCTCCCTCGATCCTGGCAGAATCCGCCGCAAAAACGCACCGCAATTCCGTCGGCGATCTCTTCTCCACTCTCCCAGCCATGGAATACCAGCCGTCTCCGCTCGCAAAATAGAAAATGATCGAACCAAGTGCCTCTGGATGCGGGCACTCCAGATCCAGAAAAAAGAGTCCGGATCCCGACGCGTCCAGCTCAAGCGGTGCATCAAAACAGACACGCGCCTTCTTCGGCTCCGATGCAAACGGCAGCGTCAGAACTCCCTCGCAAAACGGATCCCGACTCGTGGAACACACGGTCCGAAAATCCAGGTATGAGGGACTCAGCTCCGAATCTGGATCAAAGAAAACATCCGGACTGGTCAAAGCCTCCAAAATTTGAGGCACGCCGTTTTCGGCTCCGGTATTTCCTGGAATTTCTGCAGACACGCCGGCCGCCAACTGCAAAATGGCCAGGAGCATCAAAATCGGGATCAATTTTTTCATGGCAGGAATCTTCAAAAAGAGGAAAACAGAATGCGAGACGAAAAGCCGTCCTTCCGCATCGCGCTCAAAAATGTTCCGCATCGTGCTCAAAACATCATGGAAGAAACTCCGGGAAATGCGTGCTTTCAAGACACACACTCCCGGAAAACACATTCAGACAGGCCGTTCATTTCCTGTCTGGATCCCCCAGTCGGCATCCCTGCCATCCAGGAGATCCCTTAAGGATTCAGTTGAATTTCACCAGCGAGGCGCAGTAATCTTCCGGCGCTTCGTAGCCGAGGAGATTCAGGACCGTCGCCGCGACGTTCGCCAGACCGGGTTTCTCAACGTCCGCCATTTCGTATTCACCCTGGTATCCGGGGTCGAAAATGCAAAGCGGGACCGGATTCAGCGTGTGGGCCGTACGTGCCGTGCGGACGCCTTTTTTCTCAGTCCACATCTGGTCCGCGTTACCGTGGTCTGCCGTCACGACGGCGATACCGTTGAGCTTTTCGATGACCGCGAGGATCCGGCCGACGCATTCATCGACTTTTTCGACGGCTTTGACCGTCGCTTCCATGTTCCCCGTGTGTCCGACCATGTCGCCGTTAGCCAGATTCAGACGCCCGAACTTGAATTTTCCGGACGCAAGCGCACCTTCGACCCACGCCGTGATCTCTTCCGCTTTCATCAGCGGCGCTTTGTCGAACTCGATGCGGTCAGACGGGATCTCTTCGTAGTCCTCGCACTGCGCGTTGATGTATCCGGAACGGTTTCCGTTCCAGAAGTACGTGACGTGCCCAAATTTCTGCGTTTCGCTGATGGCGAACATCGAGACCTTTTCCGCGCAGAGGTACTCGCAGAACGTACGGTCGATCACCGGCGGGGCGACGAGGAAGTTTTTCGGGAGTTTCAGGTCGCCGTCGTACTGCATGATACCGGCGTAGAAGACGTTCGGAACGCGGACGCGGTCAAATTTATCGAAATCGGCGCCGCCTTCGAATGCCTGGGAGATCTCGATCGCACGGTCCCCGCGGAAATTGAAGAAAACGACGGAATCGCCGTCCTGGATCGTTCCGATCGGCTGGCCGTCTGCGTCAGCGACGACGAACGATTCAAGGTACTGGTCCACCGCTTTTTCATCTTCGGCGTACATGGTCTCGACGGCTTCTTTGGCGGATGCGAATTTGCGGGCATCGCCAAGCACGTGTGCTTTCCAGCCGCGTTCCACGATCGTCCAGTCCGCTTCGTAGCGGTCCATGGTCGTGATCATACGGCCGCCGCCGCTTGCGATACGGTAGTCGAAACCATACTGCGCATTGATCTCAGCCAAAACATTTTCCGTCGCCTCAATGTACGTGAGGGCGGATTTTTCCGGGACGTCGCGTCCGTCATGGAGAATGTGGAGACGCACTTTCGCCACGCCGTCCTTCGCGGCCTGCTTCAGCATCGCGTAGAGCTGGGAAGTGTTGGAGTGAACGTTTCCATCCGAATGCAGTCCGATGAAATGGAGCGTCGCGTTTTCTTTCGCCTGCGCGACCGCTTTTTTCCAGACCTCCCCCTCGTACATGGAGCCGGTTTCCAGCGCGCGGTTCACCAGTTTTGCTCCCTGATCGAAAACACGTCCGGCACCCAGCGCATTATGGCCGATCTCGGAGTTCCCCATATCGTCATCGCTCGGAAGACCGACGGCCTGACCGTGCGCCTGGAGCTGCGTGTAGAGTTTCGCGCCGAAAAGTTTGTCGAGCGTCGGAGTTTTCGCGACGAAAACAGCGTTGGAGTCATCCTGCTTGCCAATGCCGATACCGTCCATCACGATGAGGCACATGGGACCGGGACGACCGGGGAAAGAGTTCTTTTTCAACGAAAGTTCAGCCATTTTTTTCTCCTGGATCTGCGTTAGTTCCAAAAAAATCCGATTCTGGCGGTCTCCGTCGGAACTGGATGAGACGACAGGAGGCCGCAGGAATTCCAAAATTAAAAATTCACTGCCTCTATTTTACCAGTTTCTTGCGTTTTGGCAATAGGGCCGGACAAATTTTGCGAAAAATCCTCGCTTTACTTCATTTTACGCGCGGAAAAGTCCGTAGATCTCACGCAAAAGGAAAAAAGATCCCGTCACGAAAACCAGATTCGGAGTCTCTCCGTTTCCGTTCCCGCCTCCTGCCGCCTCGGGATCCCGCCATTTTCTGAGGCTCAGGATCCGTTCCGCCGCCACCTGCGGCACCGTTTCCCGCTCCACGCAGACTTCCGGAACACGCTCCTTTAAAAACGTCTCCATTTCCTCGGCAGAGACACACCGGTCCCGCGTGAATTCCGTCAAAATGATCCGTTTGGGGTTGAGCGAACCGAGTATCTCCAGCATTTTCCGCCAGTTTTTGTCCCGGGAAGCAGCAAAAAGGATCTCTTTCGGCATTTCCTGAAAATTTTCCAGGAGCCACTGGACCGCAAACGCCATCGACTCCGGAGTATGAGCTGCGTCCAGGATCGTGAGCGGTTCACGAGACACGATCTCAAGCCGACCGGGAAGATGCGCCTTCTTCAGACCTTCCCAAAGATGCGGCATTTCGATCTTCCATTCCGGTGCGAGGACTCCCAGGATCCGAACCGCCTGCCCAACGCAGGCCGCATTCATACGCTGATGCTCTCCCGCCATCCGCACTTCCAGAAACGGCAGAACGGCATCCGGAAAATGAAGTCCGGCCCACGATTCCGGAACATGAAGCGTCTGCGCGATGCCATGGATCACCGGGTAAACTTTTTCGCGGACTTCTGCCGGCATGGCTCCCACGACCAGAGGGACGTTCGGCTTAAGGATCCCGGCTTTTTCCGACGCGATCTCTTCCAGCGTTTCGCCAAGCTGGTGCGTATGATCCAGCGCGATATTTGAAATGACGGTCAAGATCGGCTCACAGACCGTCACGGCATCCGTTCGGCCTCCCATTCCGGATTCAAGGACCGCACAATCGACCTTTTCTTCCGCGAAATACGCAAACGCTGCGGCCGTCAGAAGCTCAAAAAAACTGAACGTCCAGCCCTCTTTTTCCATCGTTTCCACGATCGGGCGGATCTTCTCTTCCAAAATCTCCGCCAGACGCATTTTCGGAATGAACCCGCCATTGATCCGGATCCGTTCCTCAAGCGCGAGAATGTGCGGCGAAGCGTAGACTCCAACCCGCAGGCCCGCTTCCTGGAGCACCGCCGCGAGCATCGCCGCAGTACTCCCTTTTCCTTTCGTTCCCGTAATGTGCACGGCAGGAAAACGTTTCTGCGGACATCCGAGTCTCGCAAGCAGTTCCGCGATCGGTTCCAGAGTCAATTCTCCTGCAGAATAGCCGGTCTGCAGTTCCCGATCCAAATGCGAATCCAAAAGCGGATAGTCTCCCATGCCCGTTCCTCAATCTCCTTCTGTCCTGCCGGATACTTCACCGGATACTTCACCGGATACTTCACCGGATACTTCACCGGATACTTCACCGAACCGGCGGACTCTTTGAATTTCGCCGATCAGAAAATGCTCAAAAAGGCGCACGCTCTCATCCGTCAGACGTTTGGGGTCGTGGTTGATCCCAAACGTCATCCGGCCGGCATACGTTCCCAGAGCGATCGTGAGTGCCGCGTCAACGGTCCGGGGCGACGCCAGCCGGATCTCCTCCAGCGTCAGGTTCCCGACACAAAGCCTGCCGTCCTCCGTTCTGGGAAGTCGTGAATCTCGAAAAAGGACGCCGAGATTTGAAAAAACCAGCGTCGCGAGCGGCGTTTTCCGGCGCAGAAACCACTTCATTCCCCATCGATGATCGCCCCCGAAACGCAGAGCGCAGAGCCACTTCAGCTCCAAAAGAAGGAGCTCCGCCCGCTTCTCGGCATGAGACCGAAGCATTTGCCCGCGGATCTCATGAAGAAAACGGAGGCTCTGTTCTGTTTCCGACACATTTTTCGCATTTCTGCTAACGGTCCCGGAATGAAAATATCTGGACCGCCAATTCCGCAAATTTTCTGTCAGAAAAACGACACTCACGAGATTGCGAAGCGGAAAATTCTGCGACGGTTTCCGAAGACTGACGGGAATCGCGATCTGGACGGCTTTCCGCTTGGTCTTTTGGGGGAATTTTTCCTGAAGACGCCAAGCGGCACGAAAGACAGACGCCAGCAGCAGATCATTCAAAGAAACGCCTTCCGCACGGGCGGCTCCAAGAAATTCCTGGGTCTCCTGCCGGGAAAACGCATGGAAAAGCACGGGGAGTTCCGTTTCCGCCCCCGCATCAGAAACATTCCTGAACGAGATCAGACCGGGGATCTGCGTTTTCCCATTCGCAGCATTTTCCCGCAATTCAAGAGGCATCGCCGGCGCAAATCTCCTACAGCACAGCAAAGATCCCAATGCCGTCCTCAGCTGTTTCCAGACCGTTTTGCGCAGAATACCGGAAAATTCAGGACGCAATGCCGCCGCGATCCCATTTCCGTCCGGCACATCCGCATGAGAAACCGCAAGACCCGCATAGCGTTCAAAAATTTCATCCAGAAACAGAAAAGAACCGAGAGCGTCCGTCGTCAAATGATGGAACTGAAACCAAAGCTGAAATCGGTCCTCTTCCGGTTCATCGTAGATCCAGAATCGAAGGCCAGATTCCCGAGTAATGGAAATCGCCGAATCCGGGAGCGTCTCCGGAGTCGGTGCCCCGTGAAAATACCGGATCCCGACAGGAATTTCCTTTTCAGACCAGTCCAGCGTCCCGTTCCGTCGGCAGACCGCGCAGTGTTCTCCGATCTGCGAACGTTCAGCAGTCTCATGGATCGCCTTTTCCAGACGCTCTCGGTCCAATCGACCGGAAAATCGGCAGAGAGTCATGGCGTCTGCCGGGATCCCATGCACTTCGGAATCAAAAAAAAGGAAATCCTCAAAAGGAATCATGCGGCTTTTCCTGCAGAATTCACGATCTCGCCGTTTACGTCCCACGTATAGCACGTGACCCGCCGATTCTGAAAACGTTCTCCATCATCAAAATGGCATCCCCAGGCGGCTGAAACTTCTTCCTCGCTGTGAAGCTGCACATTTTCATTCAGAATCTCCATGTTTGCCGCCCTGTCCTTCAGTCTCCCGCTCTCCGGTATGCGGACCGGGGAATATTCCGGATCGGAAACGGAGAAACGCTCCAGAGAACGGACCGGCCCATGAGTGCCGTCTTCCAAAGAACACGCCGTACACACCGTTCTTTCATCCGTCATCGGATGCCGCATCTCTTCTTCCGAAGAAACCGGCCGGCGGCAGAAAACATTCAGGATCGCCGGCAGGATCAGAAGCGAAGAGAGCCAGCAGCTCGCAGTTCCGATCGCCAAAACCATCCCCAGACTCTGAAGTCCGCGATGCTGTGCGAGCATCAGGGTCCCAAAGCTCAGGATCGTCGTCAGCGACGTCAGGATGATGCTCATCGACGTAGACGGTGCGATGCGGAAAAGACCGCCGTGCTGTGATTTCCGGAAATCATGAATGATGTGGACGCCGTCATCGATCCCGATCCCAAGAAGCAGCGGCAGCACGATCATGTTCGCTGCGTTGAGCGGAACATCCAGGTACCCCATGATGCCGAAAGTACACATCAATCCGATGAAGACCGGACACATGACCAGGATCGTGTCCGAAAGTTTCCGAAGATCCAGCATCAGGAGCAGGAAAACGACAGCCAGCGCGTAAACGGCCGCATCCTGGTAGCCTTTTTTCATCTGGAGCGAGCACTCGTACGTCTGGAGCGGATTGCCCGTGACTTTCGGATCCACCGAACGCACATCCTTCACGAATTTCTCCAGATTCGCCATATCCCACAGGTCGCCTTTTCCGTAGATCTTCAAAAGATACGTTCCGTCCTCCGCATACATTCGATCGACGTAGGATTTCGGCAGGTCGGCAAGAGACGGCGGTTCCGGCGAAGACATTTTCTCAAGCGCATTGAACTTCGCAAGCAGATCATGCGCCAGAGATTCCTGGTACTGCGTCATGCGCCGGAAATAGTCCGTCAGCTTCATTTCGCAAAGCTGCGCCTGAAGTACTTCGATCCGCTGATAGTACTGCGCAAATTCTTCTTTTCCCATCAGACACTGCCGTGCCGTTTCAAGGCACCGGTAAAGTTTCCGGGCATCCTCCTTCGTCAGGTAGGGACGTTCCACATTCGTCGGCGTCTGAAGCAGCACATCATGGATCTGCCGAACGAGCGGATTTTCATCCGAGATCAGCGTCACGATCTGCTCCACATGATCGACACTTTCCAGTTTCTCAAATTCCTCGATCCGTTTCCGAAGGACTTCCGGATCATCCGACATGGAAAGCGCAAACCAGACACTCTGTTTGCTTTCTTCGATCAGACGCATTTCCAGCTCGACACTTTCCAAACCTTCCGGCTGGAGATTGAGCAGATTGTAGTCGTAGTAGAGCCTCGGCAAACCGCCGGCAAGTGCACCAACGACCAAAACGCTCAGCGCAAAAGTGACTCCGGGATGCAGCTGGAAATTTCCAAGAGTTCGCGGCTTCGGGATCTTTCCCTGTGCCCGATTGCGATCCATCAGGAAAAGGAAGATCGGCAGGACCGTCAGTGCGGCGGCGCAGCAGCAGAGGACTCCGCCTCCTGCGATGATGCCGAGTTCCGCAATCCCGGTGAATTCCGTCATTCCCGCCATGAAAAATGCGGCGGACGTCGTGAGTGCCCCCGTCAGGATCCCGGGACCGATCTCTCGGCCGGCACGGACCAGAGCATTTTTCGTATCGTCGCCTTCACTGCGGCACTGGAGATAGCGCGACGTGTAGTGGATCCCAAAATCGATCCCCAAGCCGATCAGAATGACGGCAAACGAAATGCTCAAAATATTCAGGTGACCGACAAACAGGCAAATGTACGCCATGCTCCACCCCATTCCGACGAAAAGAGCGAGGAGCGCAAGGAGCGGACGGCGCAGTTCCCGGAAGAAGTAAATATAGAGGAGCGCGACTCCAAGGATCGAAAGCCACGTCGCCAGACTCATGGATCCCTGGCTCGAACGCATTTCGTCATTTTCCATCACGGGAAGACCGGTCAGTTTCAGCGTCGTGCCCGGATGGTTTGCCTGCACATCACGCAGGATCCCGCGCAATGTCTCGATCCCGACCGTTCCGCGGGCAAAATCTTCATTCTCTTCTTCGACCATCTTCACCATCATGACGGCCGTTTTGTTGGGAGTGAGCCACGTGTAGTGAATATGCGATCCCGGCTTCATTTCGAGCAGGAGATTCGGACTGACGGCGAGTTCATTTCCCGTTTCCGCACTCTGAACGACAGAACCGACCGTCATTTCTCCGGAAACCTTCCCGAACGAATCCGAAGACACTGCACTGCCGTACTGCGGCTGAACGGAAACCGTCTGGAGCGGAGGAACGCCTGCGGAAAGCTCCGGCGAAAAAGCGGAAGCTCCATCCAGACTGCCGGACGGCGGGACATTCCGGGAGACCTGCGCAAAATAGGGATTTGCCGAATCCTGCATTCCGGACTGATCCAGCGCAGGCGGATAGAATGCCGCATAGTTCCCAAGCGGGTAGAATTCCGCCGAAACCGATGCGGGAGCCGATGGGGATGCTGGAGACGCAAGGTCAGGAACCGGATAGCGGCTTTCTGCGATCGCATCATCCAGTTCCGAATCATCAAGAAACGGAACCGGCGGGATCGGCTGCACTGCGGTCAAAGACTGCGAATGAGCGGAAACCGTATGAGCCGGTACTGTACGGACAGCGTCGGCAGTACGGACAGCGTCGGCAGTACGGTCCATGGAACTTTTTGAGGAACCGGAAAGAGAGGGGAGCCGATCCTGATTTTCTCCTCGGGAAAAATCGATCGCGGGAAACGGCGACACGAATCGGTACTCTTCTCCCAGTGCATTTTCCAGACTGAAGACCATCCGTTCCAGAGCCTGACGCAGATTGGCTTCCATCCGGGGCGGGATCTGATCCGGCTCCATGGCCAGAGGCATGAACGTTTTCGGAAAGATCCGGTCCACATTCAGCGAGTCCCATTTTCCTTCAAAAACCTCGCGATGACTCATGAGGAAAAGATTCAGATCCTGAAGTTCTTCATCCGACGCAAAATAAAGTGCCTTGGAAAGCAGCGCGGAATCGTCAAACTGATAGAAAAGCGAATGGTAAAGTTCCGGTTTCTTTTCGATCTCAGATGCAGTCTGATTCACTGCCGCGATGATTTTTTCGGGAGAATCTCCGTCCACGACAATGATCAGGTCGTCTTCACTGCCGAATTTTTCCACGTACTCCAGCCAGTACTGGTTCCATTCACTGTTCGGATTGATCAGATCGATCCGACGATTCTTGAATCTCAGATTTTCCTGCGAATAAAGCCCGGCCCATGCTGCGAATCCGACCAGCAGAAGCAAAACCAGCAGATGATATTTTAAAACAAAATGAATGAGTCCCGCCGCAGGTCTGGTCAGGAGGGAATGCTCTTTATTTTTTTTCTTCGACGGATTGGCCTGAAATTCTGTCACGGAACCGGGTCCTTAGGGTTGATCTTCATTCATCGGAAATTTAAAATTCCGCAAAATAAAAAATATTCAGACAGCATCATATCCGGTTTTGAATTTTGACGCAAGGTCGATTTTACGAGAAAGCCGAAAAAAACGGTTCCTTCGGCCAAATTATCCTTCGACTGTCCCCCAGGATCCACTCCAAAGGATCAAAAGAAAAGATCCATCCGATACATCACCGATACATCACCGATACATCACCGATACATCACCGATACATCACCGGCACATCACCGGCACATCACCGATACATCACCGGCCCAAACACGAACCGGCCCGGACCGCAGTTCCTGACGAACACGAAACGGATGGACCGAAAGACTTGCGGATCAGCAAGATCGGGCATTGGTCGAACGCGGACAGGTCGGGCGGAATCGGACAAAATCAGGCATTTACGGCAAGAGCGAGACCAGCATCATCCCAAACTCCAGCTCCATCTTTGAGCTGAGAATGAATGCCGTGAACGAAAATCCGTTAAACAGTGCGTGTGCGGTAAATCCCGGAAGCAGTCGGCGTGTCCGCATGTAGAGGAAGCCAAATCCCAGCGCAAGCGGAATGAGTGAAATGAAATCCGGCGCACAGATCCCATTCAGAGGCTCCGCAAGCAAAAACTGGCACAGGTAGGAGAGCGGGGCCGTACAGAAGAACAGAAATGCTCCAAGACGCAGATCCGTCTTCCAATGCGAAAGATCCAGTCCCATTTCACGCAGAGAGAAACCATCGCGAAAATGGAGGATCGAAAAACCGCCAAGCAGGATCAGCACGTACGAAACCGCAGTGCAAAAAAACTGGATCTGAAGCAGAGACCTGGACGGATACGTATCTGTCGCGCTGTGGAAATGCAGGAATGCGAAGATAAACGCCGCCAAAATCAGGCTCCGCCACCCGCAGCAGTTCGTCCGATGCCGGATCAACGATCTCCGGAGTCCGTCTGCATTTGGATCGGAGGTTCCCAACTTTCGCACAGCCCTCCCGGTAAAACGATTCCGAAAACGCCGCATTCCGAAACGCTCGCGTTCCCGTGAATCCAGCCACCCCTGCAGAATGAAGCGAAAAAGGAACTCCTCGAAAAAAGGACCAAGAAAAACGACGTAGAGGAACAAAAATATGTACTTCTCCGGCGACGGATCTCCGGAAAGGTACTCAAAGACCACATGGTGCGATCTCTTTTCATTCTCTATCCCGGGTGCAGTCTCCGACCCGTCAGCCGTTTTCGCTCCGTCAGCCGTTTCCGCTCCGTCAGCCGTTTCCGCTCCGTCAGCCGTTTCCGTTCCGTCAGCCGTTTCCGTTCCGTCAGCCGTTTCCGTTCCGTCAGCCGTTTCCGTTCCGTCAGCCGTTTCCGCTCCGTCAGCCGTTTCCGTTCCGTCAGCCGTTTCCGTTCCGTCAGCCGTTTCCGTTCCGTCAGCCGTTTCCGCTCCGTCAGCCGTTTCCGTTCCGTCAACCGTTTCCGCTCCGTCAGCCGTTTCCGTTCCGTCAGCCGTTTCCGCTCCATCAGCCGTTTCCGTTCCGTCAGCCGTTTCCGTTCCGTCAGCCGTTTCCGTTCCTTGAGACGTTTTCGTTTCAGCAGGCAGACTCTTTGCCGCGGGATCTTCTTCCGCCGCAGGACACACCTCAGCAGAAGAAACCGCCAACGTACTCTCCGGCAGTACAGTCTCTGCCGTCGTTCCCGTCAGTTCCTTCACGGTCACGGTCAGGAGAGAAGGCATGAGCAGAAAGCTGAAAAAGATCAAAAGAAGAGTCTCTCCATTCCACCGCAGCCGTCGAAGACGGGACTGGGGCGGGAAAACAGGCAGACGCAGCCAAAGCCGCACTGCGATCCACACCATCGAGGCCAAAAATCCGAAAAGGAACGTACCCAACAGAGCGAGGAGCAAAACTGAAATCGGACCCATCATTTTATCCTGGAATTCGGCAAAACCGGTTTTTTATCGTTTTTAGGAAAGACGCGAAATGGAAAATGGGAAATTCTTCCAAATTTTACGAAAAAGAGCCTCCCGATGCCCTTGAAATTTCGCAGCACTTCCTCTATAATACAGAATTGACGCCATTTGTCAAGATGCGTCCCCTTAAATTTGATTTCAAATTTTACGTTCTTTCCACAGAACGCAAGATTTCCTTCATTTTCCCACGCTTTTCAGCCAAAGGAGAGATTTTCATGCTGAATTTCGAATACTGCAATCCGGTCAACGTCGTTTTTGGAAAAGGTCAGATCGCGAAGCTGGCGGATCTCGTTCCTCAGGACGCCAAAGTCATGATGACTTACGGCGGCGGCTCCATCAAAAGAAACGGAGTCTACGAACAGGTCATGGACGCACTTCAGGGCCGGAAGGTCATCGAATTCGGCGGCATCGAACCGAATCCGAAATATGAAACGTGCATGAAGGCCGTCGAGATCTGCAAGGCGGAAGGGATCGATTTCCTTCTCGCCGTCGGCGGCGGAAGTACTCTGGACGGCACCAAATTTATCGCAGCTGCCGCGAAGTACACCGGAAGCGAAGATCCGTGGGACATCTGCCTGAAAGGTGCGCCGGTTCTGGATGAGATCCCGATCGGGTGCGTCATCACGCTGCCGGCGACCGGGTCTGAAATGAACGGCTGGTCGGTCGTTTCGCGTCTCTCCACCGACGAAAAACTCGCCTTCTGGTCCACCCTCAGCTTCCCGAAATTCTCGATCCTTGACCCGGAGACCACCATGTCGCTTCCAGAACGCCAGGTCGCGAACGGCATCGTCGATACGTTCGTCCACGTCTGCGAACAGTACGTGACCCGCCCGGTCAACACGCCGATCCAGGACCGGCAGTCGGAAGGCGTTCTGCTGACGCTGATCGAAGAAGCTCCGAAAGTTCTCGCCAACCCGAAAGACTACGAAGCCCGCGCCAACCTCATGTGGGCCGCGACGGTCGGTCTGAACGGCTGGCTGGCCAAAGGCGTGGTGGAAGACTGGGCGACGCACGGTATCGGTCATGAGATCACCGCCTTCACCGGCACGGACCACGGCAAAACGCTCGCGCTGGTCATGCCCGCACTCTGGAAGTACCTCCGCAAGGAAAAGGAAGCCAAACTCCTTCAGTACGCCGACCGCGTCTGGGGTATTCGTGGGGAAGATACGGATGCCGTGATCGACGCCGCGATCGAAAAGACGGTCGAATTCTTCAAATCTGTCGGATGCGACGCTACCCGAACCGCTTACGGCGTGACGGACGAAGTGATCGAAAAGATCATCCTCGTCTTCGAACGCCGCGGCACGAAACTCGGTGAATGCGCCATCGGTGCGCAGGAGATCGGTCAGATCCTGAAGCTCTGCGCCAAATAGGAGCTAATCGATCCTGAAATCCCTGGATCCGGCAGGAAATGCCCTTTGCAGAACGTTTCCTGCCGGATCCAATATCATTCCTCCAATTTCATCACGTTTTCCACGTATACTATTCCTCCAGGAGAGAAAAATGAAACGAATGCTTCACGGCCGCCAATCTTTTGCGGTTCTGCTCTTCTTCCTTTTCCTGATCCTTTTTGCTGGTCCGGCATGGTGCAGCGAAGAACAGGACGCCGCGAAAGAAGGAAAAACGACTCCAGAAACCTTCATGACACTTGCGGTCCAAAGTGTCGACAGTTTTTTCCAAGACATCCGCAAGATCGGAGAGGTCTCTTCGAATCCGGCATTCTCCGCCATGATCGAAGGTCCGATCCGTCAATACTTTGGTCGTGATTTCATGGATTCACTGAATCTGGAAGCCCCTGCCGGCATCGTGATGCAAAGGATCCCGAATGAAGATCAGTCACTCGTTCTCATGGGGTTCCCTCTGGAAGATCCCATGCTTCTGATCGACGTCCTGACGGGCAAAAACGCAGACATTGAATTTACGGAACGGGAAGACGGGATCATCGAATACGGCGGTCTGTTCATGAAAGCAGAGAATGGCTGGACCTGGATCATGGCAGACGAAAGACAGGCGGAACAGCTCGCAAACCGGAAACCGGAAGAACTTTTCGGGATCGGGGAAGACGCGACCTTCCAAATCAAACTCTTCATGAAGCATATGCCGAAGGAATTTCGTGAGATGGTCCGCAAGAATATTGAGGAAGGGGTCATGATCAGCACGGAGCCTCTTGATGAAGAATCGGAAGAAGATCATGCACTGCGGCAAGCGAAGGCAAAGGCTGCGCAAAAGCAGAAGCTCCTCGCATTTGACGATTTGGAACAGATCTCCATCGCTGGAGGGATCCATTCGGAAACCGGTGCCGTGGAATGGAAGACTCAGCTCCGTCTCGTTCCGGATTCCCAGGCGTCTCTCGAATACGCAAAACGTCAAAAGACTCGGACGTCCGAATTCCTCAGCTTCACGAATGTGCCCGGCACATTCGGTATGAGCTGGGTCCAGTCCGCCCTGAAATGGACAGAGTCCACTCCGCTCCTGAACAATGCGATTGCGGCTGGAGATTTCGAGACCTTCAAAAAACTCTCACTCGAAGACCTCCAGCAGAAAAGCTGGCTGGAAGGAGCGCGGGATTTCTTTGGCGGCAGTGAAAAAGGGAAAGCCGTGACGCAGCTTCTCGAAGAACGTCTCGCGGAACTGGATCAGGAACCAGCAGGCGCGACACTTGTGCTGGATGCCGAACCGGGAAAAACGAGTTTCGTGTACGGTATGCAGATGAAAGAACCTGAGAAAATGAAGGAACTCGCTGCCCGCATCGCGGAATGGGCACAGGAAAAGACCGAGACGGCCAAAAAGATCCGGATCGAAAAGAACATCAAGCTCGAAAATGGGATCCTCTGCGACAAAATGACGCTCCCGACGCCGGAATTCTGCCGTCTGATCGATGAACTGACTGCGCCGGAACTCAATTCGTCAGAATCGGAACTTGCGGAAATGACGCAGTACTTTGGCGAACAGGTCGTTCTGCTGATCGGTGCTTCCGAGGAGAATGTGTTCGTCTGTCTTGGATCTTCTCCGGAAGAAAAACTGACGGAATGCCTTGGATCCGCCCAAAAAACGCAAGATCTTTTTGAAATACGGTTAGACTTTCAGAGTTTCTGCCGTTCCCTTCGTGCTGTCGCTCAGATCCAGCTGGAGGCCCTTAAGAAAAAAGCTGCGGAAGATGAAATGAACGCAAAGTCTTCCGCCGATGAAACAAAATCAACAAAAACGAAAAAAGAGGAGGATGCAGAAAAAGATAAGAACGCGGCAAATGTGGTAAAAATCGAAGTGGATCTTTTGGGAAAAGATCTCGCCCCGGAAGACCAGATGCGCAAGTCGATCCGACAGTACGAAACCATCCTGGCGATCATGGATGAAACGGACACTCCCAACGTCCGACTGACTGGAAGCTATTCCGAAAACGTCCTCACGTATCGGATCACGCTGGAATCCGGGATCACCAAAATCATCGGCACTCTGCCGAGCCTGATCCTGATGAACGCATTCTGATCCGTCGGAACGCGTTCCCGGGTGTTCCGGAATTCAAAAAGACGCACGCCAGATAAAAACACGCGGCACACTCAAAACTGAGTACCGCGTGTTTTTCATTTCCTCATCGATCCAGAAACCCGAAACGCTCCCGAAATCCACAGCCCGGTCAGCCCAGCTGCTTCACGAGGCTGGCGAGGTTGGCAGGATCCCCTGTATCGACGATATGGCGGATCTGTGCTTCCGGGATCTTCATTTTTCGCATGATCTCTTCGGCACGGCGCCAGCAGGAGGCCAATTTCTTTCCTTCTGCAAGATAGATGTCCGTGACCAGTTCTGCCAGACGCTGCCGTCCAATGGTATCGTAATTGTCGTAGTAGCGTTTGATGACCTTCTGCTGATAGGGCGTAAAGTCCTGCATATTCGAAACCTTTTCTCTAAAATCCAAACACTTTCCCCGGGGACCTCTAATTTCCGTAGGTACTCTCGACCCGGACCTTGTGGAGACTTAGATTTTTGGTCTTCCATTGGATATCCACCCGATCCGCGCTCAGCACATCCCGCGGTGCTCCCGGATATATCTGCTGAATGATCTGTACCGGCTGTTTCGGACTTCCCGTGATGGTGCCGACATCCCGATTCTGCGAATAAGTCAGCTTCGAGCCGTGAATGGTAAATATCCGGCCGTCCTTGCTGATTCCCCGAACACAGACATTATCGACTGCCTGCAGTTCAAGCTGAAGATTTTCTTTTTTTGCCCACGCAAAGTCTTTTTCCATGAGTTTGGCGGGGTCCTGGTTGACGATGAGGAGATCGCACTCAAACAAAATTCCGTTTTCCGGCAGATCCTTGAATTCCGGGATCCGGTTCAGTACCATTTCAACGGCATCGGTTTCGACCCGGACGCTCTCGATCTTTCTGGAGACCTCGAACATGCCGTCAAAAATATTTCCTTTCAGCTCCCCATGATACCGGACCAGAATCTGATGGTATTTTTTGCTCGATGCTTTCTTTTCCCCTTCATTCTGGTTCCGAACATCCGCAGCATAGACATTTTCGCCATTTGCCGCGTTTTCATCTTCCGACTGATTGGGAAACAGTCCCCAAATGATTCCCGAATCGGCCGTCAGCTGTTTTTCATTCGGAACAAAATAGAGATTTGAGGTCCGCAGTTTGAATGCATTCCGGAACTCTTTTCCATTTTCCACTTTCTTCTTTTGATATTGCAGAAAAACATTGCCCTCACTGCCGGACAGCCCCGACAGTTCCTCCGCGGAAATATACTCAAAAAGATCCAAATACTCTTTCTTCTCCATCTTCTTGAAATCGGCAAGCTGCAACAACGGGATCGGTTTTCGGAGCTGTCCCCAAACCCGGTCCGTTTTCATCGTAAAAT
This sequence comes from Thermoguttaceae bacterium, assembly GCA_017939795.1. Lineage (GTDB taxonomy): Bacteria > Planctomycetota > Planctomycetia > Pirellulales > Thermoguttaceae > RGIG3701. The sequence continues at coordinate 12,137 of JAGBAA010000096.1, read as the reverse complement.
CCGGACTCAGGACATTTACGTTCCCATCCGCCAACACACCGTTCTCTCTGTATGCCAGACTTTTTTCCCACATGATCTGTACGGGCTGGTCTTCATTTTCTCCGAACGAGCATGGAACGATCATGAATCCTTTACCCGGCGCAGACAGCTGGTTTTTCGCCAGATCAAGATGGATCTCCGAAGTCGACACTTTGGAACCGCCGACCTCCATCAAAACGACACTTTCCGGCTTATTCTGATCATGGCGCAGCATACTGAAAAGCGTCTGGGGATGCAGGTACCAGCAGATGACTTCATGCGCCTGGATCGCAAGCCGCTTTTCCGCAGCGATCTTACTGTCGGTCTCCCGAAGAATGACGTCCTGGTTCTCCTTCCCGTTCAATTTCAGATAATTGACGAAACCTTCATTTTCCGGAAGCAAATGCAGCGTTCCCGATGCACTTCCGCCGTACAGAACAAATGTCCTGGGAACTTTTTCGGAAGAATTTTTCACCTCAGCCGAATCGTTCCCCGCATTCCGATGATTCCCCGCGTTCCCATTGCCGCCGTTATTCTGCCTGCGGTCCTCCGACGCCGAAGCTGGATCTTCGGAAGGAAAAAACAGATGGTCCGGCAGACGGTTCGGTATCTGAAAATCCATGTTGAGTGAATCCAGCATCCCGGTCATTCGGAAGTCCGGCGTCAGGGATCTTTTATCCTTCGACTGCTCCTTTTGGGGATCCAGATGCCAAATATTCAGCAAAATACTTCCAGCCGCCTCCAGCCGAACCGGCATATAGTCGCCAGTCTGGACCACGTCATCCACTCCCATTTTCACAGACTCCGCATCGCTTTTACGGTCGGGAAGATCTCTCAGCTGTTCCTTCAGACTGGCTTCCCGATGTTTTTCCACTTCGCTTTTCTTGCGGATCTCCAGGACGATCCGGTCGGTGCGCAAAGCCGCATTTTTGCTGTTGCCCGCCACGCTCTGATGGGAATATCCATTCCACGCCGGCGAATGGAGCAGCACATTGTCTGAAAGCTCGACCAGCGTGATCTGCCGGGAAGCATCAAATGTGGTTTCCAGTTTCTGCCCCCAATGGAGCATAAGCGAAGGATCCAGGCCATTTTCCTGCCCGGACGCACTCCCGGCCAATGTTCCGGACGTGGTCCCAGACACGGTTCCGGAGGGGGTTCCGGAGGGGGTTCCAGAATAGCTTCCGGACTCAGTTTCCGCCCCGGAATTTTTGCCTGAATTTTCTTCAGCGTCCATCTTGTACGTCAGGTACCCCGGCTTCACGACACTCAGATGGCCAAGAGGACCGATCTCTGTGGATGGAAAAGTATACGAAAGCTGGCTCGTGCTGAAATCCATCCGGCTGTTGACCAGTTTGAACTGGCTGTCGTTGCTCAATTCGATTTTTTCTGTTTCAAAATGGAAATCGATCTTCTGAACCGTTCCCAGCAGCGCCCAGTCCAGAGTCTCAAATACCAATTTCTGGATCTGTTTGGCATGAAGGGACTTCAGAAGATCCTCAGAGTCCTCCGTGCTCTCCGTCCCATCCGGCTCCTTCATTTCGGGAAGTGTCCCGGAAACATTCGACGGCAGCGTTCCAGGCACATTCTCAGGCACATTCTCAGGCACATTCCCAGGCACATTTCCCGGCACAGCGGCAGACATTCCCGCCAAAGCCGCCATGTTCGCCAGGGATGGAGCAGCCGTTTCCAAAGCCGGCGATTTCGGTTCGGAAGGATCGGCTTCCGGCTTCGTTTCCGCCAAAGAAGAGGCCGGCGCGTCCGAAAAAGTTTCCAGCTCGTCCTTTTCTCCGCGCAGCTGCTTCACCAAAGTGTCGCTCAGGCGAAACTCCAGTTCATCACAGACGATTTCATTCTGCTGGATCTGTTCTTCCTGCTCGGAATCCTTTACTGACGGCAGTTTCACCGGACATGAGACCCGAACATTTTTCTGAAACCGCAGGATCCCCGTATCCAGCTCGTAGGAAACCGGCCCCTGGCAGGTCAGGACGATGGAAATCTTCTTCTCGTTTTTCAGGATCTCCCGAAGTTTATTCCTGAATGTATCCGATTTTCCAAAATCGACCAAATTCTGCAGGACCGCCTCGGTCAACTCCAGAGTGATGCGGTCCAGATGCTGCAGTTCGATCCGGTCAAAAGCAGAAATTCCCAACATTTCCTGCGGCTTGAGAGAAATGACCAGCCCCGTTCCGGACATCTGAAGCAGAGTCTCTCCCAGTGTGAGAAAAACCTTATGCTGCGTCGTACAGCGAGTCATTCCAAGCTGGAGATCCCGGGTCTTCAAGTCCAGCAGGACCGGATCTTTCAGACATTCCGCCTTTTTGTTCTGCGGATCGGCAGACGGCTGTGGAACGGCAGCCTGAAGAGGTTCGGCAGACGGCTGTGGAACGGCAGCCTGAAGAGATTCGGCAGACGGCTGTGGAACGGCAGCCTGAAGAGATTCGGCAGACTGCTGCGAAACGGCAGCCTGCAGAGGATCGGCCGGATCCTTCGAATCCGTTTCTTTCTTCAAAACAGGAACTCTCATCGGAACGGCCCCCTTCAGCTGAATGAGTCCATTCAGATTTCCAAGCACCTGCTGGATCTGGTTCTCCGCATTCCTCTTGAACTGAAGGATGGCTCCGCCTTCGACTTTCAGACAAAACGGTCTGGAATCCGCTTCAAGAGCATTCTGCGGCCGGAACATCGTCAGGAGTTTATCGCACTTCAACGCCCCGTCTTCCCGCATCATGACGTTCTGGAGTATCGAACTGCTGTTCTGGAATTCAACCTCCCAGCTGTTTTCCCATTCCTCAACGTTTTCCTTAAAATCATCGCGAAGCGTCTGTTTCAGCGAAAAGGGGTCTTCGACAGGATCCCAATTATTTTTCACTGCCCTCATCGGGATCGAAACGAACGGCATGAAAAAATAGTATCCGGCAAACAGAACGGCTAAAGTGCCGCAGACTGCCAGACACCGAAAGACACCCGATTCAAATTTCATGCTTTCTCCCCGAAAAACGCTTTCTGATCCTTCTCCCGGCTCAGAGAACAGGACCATCTCATCCTTTATTCATCCAAGCCGGTCCCCAAGCCGAAACTCTTCAAGCCGAAACTCCCACGCTTAAAATCCGAAATCCTTCCACTCATCTCTCGATTTCAGGATCTGCTCGATCAGTTCCCGAACAGCCCCCCGGCCGCCGTTCGTCTGACAGACATAGTCCGCGATCGCACGGATCTCCGGGACGGAATCCGCCGGACACGCCGACACGCCGACCGCCTGCATGATCTCGTAGTCTACCAGATCATCGCCGACGTACGCGATCTCCTCCGGAGAAAGCTCGTATTTGGCGCAGATCTCTCCAAGCATTTTGATTTTGTTTTCCACCCCCTGGCACAGCTCGTGGATCTTCAGCTCCTCCGCACGTTTCTGCACGACCGCAGTACAGCGCCGGGTCACGAAACCGATCAGACCGCCCTTCCGTTTCCAAACGGTGATCCCCAGACCGTCGCGTGCATGAAACGCCTTGATCTCGTTTCCCTGTTCATCAAAAATGAGCGCACCGTCCGTCAGGCATCCGTCAACGTCGGAAAGGATCATGCGGATCTTCTGAAATTTCGCGTTCAACTCCATAAAAAACTCCTTAAAATGTCTCCGTGTTTTTCTGAAAACTTACACTATCCGCTTCAATTATAGCATAATTCCGATAAAAAAAAACGGCAATCGACGTTTTTTAGAGAAAAATTACCCCTTTTTTCCCATTTCGAGTCCCTTCCCCCCTGTGTTTTTGGAAAAATTTCGCTATACTTTACCATATTGTCCGCCTCACGCTTTGCTCAGGAACGGAAACCATGCGATCCATTATCCGCTTTTTCATTCTGTTTGCCGTTTTTTCAAACCTGACTGCCGGAACGGCTCCGCTTCTGCTCTTCGGAAATGAAAGCACGGAAACGGTCAGTCAAAACGCGGGATCCCGTGAAACGATCTTTCTCGAATTTGTCTGGATGCAGGAAAACCGCATTCGGGAAGCCCTTCTGATGGTCCCGCCCAAAAAAGTCCCCATGCTCCTGGTCCGATTTCTGGATGAAGAAGAAAAGATGACCGGACTGACCGCTGCCCGGGGGGAATTTCTTGCGGCACCGGATGAAGACCAAAGTTCCTCCGGTCTGACGCTTCAATGTTCCGAACCCAAGGTCCTTTTCGGCCTGCCGGAAACTGTAGAGGAAGTCCCCGATCTCCTTTTCATTCAGGGACGCCGGGGGGCGGTGGATCTGAACGGTCGGCTGGCTCCGTGCATCATCGCGCCCGTTCTGCCGGATGACGAAGAAAAGATCCTGGGTAAATACCGTGTACCGGAAAAAGGAGAAACCCGATGAAATCCGCCCGCATTCCATCATTTCGGCCTCGTCTGTTTCTCTTCTTCCTCGCGTTCCTGTTCGGGATCCAGATGCTTTCGGTTCCCCAAACACAGGCGCAGGTTTTTCTCGAATTCACGTGGACTTTTGAAAAAACGGATCACGAGGGGCTCCTCTACGTCCCGACCGACAAACGCCCCACGATGACCGTCCGGATCCTGGATGCCGAAGGAAAAATGGACGCGCTTCTTCTCGAAAAGGTCGACCTGGTCCATGAAGAAGACGGGACGGTCCGGCTCATCTGTTCGGATCCCAGGATACTGTACGGAGACCCGAAACGCACACATCTTCCCGAGACGTTCTCGGCACACGATCAGGCCCGCGGAAAAGTCACGAACGGGAAAAACGAAGCTCTTTATGAGATCAACACGATCCACCCGGGCAATATCGCTCAGATCGTCGGAAAATACATTCTGGAAAAAAATCGGGAGCTGCCGCCGAAAACAGACGCTCCGGCTCCAGTTCCCGTGCGATCCGCGAGCCCCGCCCGCCCCGCAAAATAAGTTTCCAAAAAAAATCAGGAAAGGACACAAAATCATGCTGGCGCATACGGTTCAGCTTCGAATTTTCGACACCGACATGGTCGGACACTGCCATCATCTCGCCTCGGCACAGTGGTTCGAGGAGGCTCGCAATGAGATCTTCGAGATGTTTAACCCCCAAATGACGAAAGAGGACTGGAATCTTCTCCTCGTCCGGATCGAGATCGATTACCGCGCCCCGATCCAGTTTTCGGAGCGTGAAGTCGAGATCCGAACGTGGATCTCGCACCTCGGAAAATCGTCGCTCCACGCCGCGCACGGCGTTTACCTGAAAGACGGCACCTGCGCAGCACTCGGAGGCGCCGCGATGGTTTATTTCGACCTTCAGAATCAGCGTACGGTCCCGATCCCCGAATCGATCCGCGAGAAGCTCCTTCCGCACCTCGATCCGGACTGTCCGTACCATATGTCGGCAAAAAAATGAAGTATTTTCTCTAAAAAAAGGGCACTCCGACGGGGAGATGCCCTTCTTTTTCAGACTCTTTTTTCAAACCTGCCTTCTCATGCAGGCTGAACTTCGACGTTCATCTCCGGCCCATTCCCGGTTTCCGGCTCCTCTTTTGTCTCAGGCTGCGCATCAATGTCGATCGGCTTCGGTGCACCAATGACGTCGATGACGAGACTGAAAAGCAGCGGGACGACCACCAGCGTGAAGATCGTCGCGAACGACAGACCGCCCAACACGACGGCTCCCAGTCCGCGATACAGTTCGCTTCCGGATTCCGTCGCCAGCACCATCGGCATCATCCCCGCGATGCTCGTTCCGGTCGTCATGAAGATCGGACGGATTCGCGTTCGGACCGACATTCGGATCGCCATGCGCGGTTCCATCGGCTCGATGCGCTCCTCTTCACTCTCGCCGAACCCCTGCATGTAGTTGAGGGCCTGGTAGACCAGAAGGATCGCATTATTCACCACGATACCGATCAGGATCACGAAACCGAGCATCGTCAGCACATCCAGCGACTGACTCGGATCCGTCATCCGGAGCCAGTGCAGCCCAATGAATCCGCCGACGGATGCCAGAGGCACGGTGAACAGGATCACGAGCGGATAAATGAAGTTTTCGAAAAGTGCAGACATCAAAAGGTACGTGATCAGAAGCGCGATGAAAAATCGGCTCAAAAACACGCTTTTGATGGACTCCAGATTCCACCCGGTCCACTCTCCCATCAATGCCGTACGGACCTGCGAAAGCCGGTCGGAACTGCCAGAGTAACGGTAGTGGATCCCGGGAAGGATCTCGCCGGCAGCCCGTGCATCTTCGATCTCATCCGTGATGATCTGCTCCGCCTCTTCCAGTGCCATGGTCGGCGGCGGACTGACGGTCAGCGTGATGGAACGCTGCTGCTCGATCCGCTGGATCTGCTGCGTGGAGTCCGTCAGCTGTTCCTCTACGACCTGACTGATCGGAATGATGGAACGGTTTCCGTTTTCATCCACGACTGAGATCGGAAGGTCCCGGAACGTCGCGGGATCCAGATGCACGCGCGGGTCGCGGATCAAAATCAGGTCGATGTTGATCCCTTCATAGTTGAAGTCCCCCACATACGCCCCGTCGATCAGCGCACGGCTCGCGACGGCCAGATCGTTGATGCTCAACCCCAGGTCTTTTGCCCGAAGCTGATCCACATTCAGCCGGATCTCCGGTCCCGCTTCATTAAAGTTCTGCGGAGAGGCGGTGACTGCGAATTTCGAGAAGATCTTCTGCATTCGCGCTTCCAGAGCCGTCGCACTCACGCGGAGTCTCTCCAGTTCGTCGCCGAACATTTCGATCGTGACGGCATTCGATCCGCCGCCGGTCTTTCCGAAAATGGAGGCCTGCCGTGCGACACCGGTCGCTCCCGGGATCTCGCGCATCGCGTTGGAGAAGATCGTCGCCACCGGCTTCACGTTCTCATTATCCGCACTCGTCCCGATCATGAAGACCGAGTTGTTCGCCACCACGAAAAAGAAGTCGCGCAGATTCGGCACATTCGTCAGCGGTTTCCCGGTCTGGAAGTCCTGAAGCTGGATGTTGTGGTCTTTCAGGTACTTCTGAAGTTCCTCCGGACTCTTCGTTTCCCAGAACGGACGGACGTAATCTTCAATGCGTTTCCCGATCGTGTAGCTCTGCATCATCGAGTAACTCGGCGGCACGATAAGACGGCCGAACGTGAAGTTTTTGTTTCCGTTCGGAAGATAGCTCGCCGGCGGCATGAGAATGACACTCAGCGCAAGCGAGGCGGCCGTAATGGCGGAAACGATGACGAGACGCGACCAGACACCCGCAAGATTCCGGGCCGTCAGCATGTAGATGAAGTCCGAGAATTTATCGTTTACCCACCCGAAAAACGAAACAAGCCCGAAGAAATCAAGAGCCTTCGCCTTCCAGCCGGTCGATTCCACGTGGACTTTCATGAATCGCGAACAGCAGCACGGAATGATCGTGACCGCCACGATGAGCGACAGACCGACCGACGAGCAGATCGCCAGCGCAAGATCGTAGAAGAGCTGACCAGCTTCTTCCTGGATCGTCAGGATCGGGGCAAACACGCCGATCGTCGTGAGCGTAGAAGAAAGGATCGCGCCCCACACTTCCCGTACCGCATTGTACGCAGCCCGAAGAAGCGGCTCGCCGTTCGCGAGATGACGGTCCGTATTTTCCAACACGACGATCGCATTGTCCACGACCATACCGGTCGCGAAACTCAGCCCCGCCAGCGAGATGACGTTCAGATTGCGTCCCGCCATGTACATGACGACAAACGTACCAATGACGGAGATCGGGATCGCGATGGCGATGATGAACGTCGGACGGACACTGCGCAGAAAGATCAGCAGACACATGATCGCCAGGAAACCGCCGGTGTACAGACTGTTCAGCACGTTCGCGATCGAGAGCTTGATGTAGTTGGCATCCTCATACGTCACGTGCAGTTTCAGACCATATCGGTCATGATGGAACCGCTTGAGCATCCCGCCCGGCGCGTTCATTTCATCGACCCGCTGCTTCACCTGTTCCACAATGTCAAGCACGTTGGACCCGGTCTCCCGCTTCACAAAAACCGACATGGAGGTCTGGCCTTTGCTCTGATTGAAATGGATCATCTTTTCCAGAACCAGCTCCGGGACCGCGACATCTTCCACACGGATCGGCACACCGTTCACGTCGCGCTTGATGACCGTCTTGAGGATCGGATCCAGAGAACGGTACTGTCCCAAAATTCGATACCGATAGTCCAGACGTCCTCCCGGCATATCGCCCGCTGATTCGTTCACGTTGTCCGACTGGAGCGCCCTGAGGAGTTCCACCGGACTGATCTCGTGCTGCGCCAGCTTGTACGGATCGAAACGAACGTGAAGCTCATGTTCGCGTCCGCCGCGAATATCCACCTCCGAAACGCCCATGATCCGCTCAAACGGCGGTTTGATGTACCTGTCGGCAAAATCGTAGATCTCCGCGACCTCAAACGACGTATCCTCTGCAGTCAGGAGCATGTAGACCACCGCTTCATCTCCCGCAGAGTCCTGCATTCGAATGACCGGCCGGTCCACGTTTTCCGGATAGCTCTTCACTTCGTCCAGGGAGTTCGCCACTTCCTGAAGCGCACGCGCCTTGTCCGTCCCGACGTTAAATTCCAGCTTGATGTAGCTTCGCCCGAGACGTGCCGTTGACGTCATTTTCCAGAGTCCCTGGATCGACTTCAGCTTTTCTTCCTGTTCCAGAATAATTGACTCTTCGACTTCTTCCGGACTGCGTCCAGACCAGCTTGTCGAAACCGTGATCGTAGGCCGGTCCACGTCCGGCGTAAGCTGGATAGGGATCTGATCCAGCGCGATGACCCCGAAAACCAGCGTCAAAATGATGCCGACTGCAATTTTGACCGGGTTCTCGATAGAAAACCGAATAAAATCCATCGTCTTTTTCGTTTTTTAAAGGCAGGATTGTTTCCAAAATATCCGTTCAGGTGGGGGAGTTCCCTGAAAATACGCTCCCTATTTTAGCAAAAAATTCCGTCGGCGTCAAGCGTTCTTTAAAAGAAAAAAAGCAAGAAAAAACAAAAAGTCGAAACTGTACGGACCGCCATGCAGTTTCGATTTTTCGGATAGAACCGAGACTTTTCGGCAAACGGAAGAGGCTCAAATCGCCATCCCGCGCCCTTTGGTGACCGGAACCGCAGTATACCAATCCTGCGTCAGCTGTTCAAAAACTTCCGGGGTCTCATACCGTACGATCTGCCCCTCCTGCATCGGTCCGATCAGACCACGAAAAAGAGGCAGGCCGCGCAATTCCTTAACGGTACTGCTCGTGTCATTCCCAATCTGATGATAAAGCGCTCCGATCTGATCCAATGATTCAAAATCCCGAGTCCGGATCCGCCCCTGCGCATCTTTCGTAACGACACGATAAATGACTCTTTCCATGTTGACCTGCTCAATCCCGCATGAAAAAGAAAATATCTTCCGGAATACCTTCTTTTTCACAGCAAAAAACAAAACTCTTTTTCGACTATCGGAAGCCTTTGGGAATTAATTCAAAAATTTTTTCTGCGTCGGCACAGGACTATTTAACGCACCAACTGATTTAAACGAAACGAAACATCCGACCGCTACGATTCCTATTATCGCGGATACTGGCGGCAGTATTCGTACATCGCGATCGCTGTCGCCGTCGCGGCATTATGCGAAAACGGCAGGCCGTACATCGGGATCTCCACCACATCATCCAGACAGCGGAGGATCTCCGGCTCGATGCCGAGACGTTCGTTTCCGACGACCAGAAGCGTTTTTTCCGGAAAAGCGTACTCGTGCAGCCAATACGAGTCGTTCGTCTGCTCCAGCCCCACGACACGCCAGCCTTTCGCCTTCCATTTCCGCAGAAGCTCCGGAGCAAGCGTCCGATGCTGCTCGATCTCAAGATCGATCCCCGTCTCTCGCGCGATCTTGGCATTCACGCTCGCATTTCCGCAGCAGATGATCTTCCGGACCCCGCAGCAGCCGGCGGCCCGAACGATACGGGAGAGATTCACGTTGCTGTGCATCGGCGGGACCGCCACGACCAGTTCACGCGGGTGACTCAGCTCCATCGGCTCCTTGTGCCGGATCTGAACGAAATCCTTCTCGTCATTTTGTGCTTCTGAACTCATAAAAAACCGATCCTTATCGAAAACTGAAAATCATCTCAAACCCGACCGGAACGGATCCGCCCGGCAGAGATCCAACTAATCCATCTCCCACTGCGAAAGCTCTTCCGCATTCCGGGAAATAAACTCCCGGTACTCTTCATCCAGTTCTTCAAATGAACGTCCAAGATGTTTGGGAAGCGTATTCATCACGGACTGCCCGGAATAGATCTCCCGCAAAATGTCGGCGACCGCGTCCCGGTAGCGTCCATCAGACGAATGCAGAAGGAACTGCATCAGACCAGCCGACTGCGAGTAAAGACGCACCATCTGCGGATGCGTCTGGAATTCCTGCGTGTTCATGGCGCACAGCTCCCGGAGCGGAACGTAAAATCCATCCTTCACGAATCGGATCCGTGCCGCAAGAAGTCTCTGCGTATCGAAACCGCCGACGACATGATACCGTCCCTCATCGTGCAGCGATTCCATGTGGATCGCGATCCCCTCGACCATCCAGAAATTCGGACGTTCGGTGATCTGGGGAGAAGTCCGGCGCAGTTCGCTGAAAAGCTGGTGCGTCACTTCGTGAAGCATCGTTGCGCGGTCAAACTCCTCTCCGGCAAAAAAGTAGCTCGTCCGGTCTTCGATGACGTAAAATCCGCACGAATTGGCGACCGACGGATAACGCGGCGCGAGGTAGTCCACGTACTCCTTTCGATTGCGGAAAAACACGATCCGGTGCTTTCCGCCCGTCCCGGCCCCCATTCCCTGTGCCGCGCCTCCGGAAGACGGCTTTCCTGCAAAAAGTGCCTTCATTTGCGCATCCGTCGCGAAGTACCGCAGAAAAAGCTGTTTCCAGACCCGGTAAAGAACTTCGACCTGCTCACCGATCTTCACTGCCGCCGGCAGACTGTGGTTCGTCACGACCGTGAAATGCGGCGTCTCGACCGTCCAGCCTCTTTCGATGTCGCGGTGGATCCGGGCATCTTCTTCCTCGGAGATCCATCGGCCGTTCACGAACCGCTCTCCCTGTTCGTAGCGTTCCGCTCCCTTACGCGGGATCCAGCCGTACCGCGGATGGTAGATTTTCGTGCGGGCCTGGCGGACCTCAAAAGGAGAGAGCCAGTACCCTTCATGAAGTTCGTATCCAAGCAGTTTCCTGGCGGCTGGATGATCCGGATTCAGCGCAAGCACTTTCATCAAAAGGTCAAACGCAAACGCCGTGTGCCCCGCGTCCATCGCATCCTGAGCAAGTCGAAATCCGTGATCGGAAGCCTCCAGCTTCACTTTCTGCAGCCGGGATCCAAACTGTTCGCTGAATGTCTTTTTCGCTGCGCTCCTCTCCTTTTTTTCACCGCTTCCCGCTTTGGACGAACGTAAACTTTTTTTCGCGGATCCGATTTGGGCAAGCTCCGCATCCTGCACCTCCGGAGGCAGAATGAGAGCGAAAAGTTTCTCCCCTGACTCCGGCATGTGAGTCAGCGCACGTGCTTTTTCTGCCAGCTCTCCGTACCCTCTGGCTTCGCAAATACCCGCCAGTTTCTCGAGCTTCTGTTCATGCTCATAAAATAGACTCCGGAGACGTTCCTCATGGTCCATCTGCTGTTCGCTGCGAGCCTTTCCGGAAACGGGTCCCCCCCGGTCCAGACCTTCTCCGCAGGCTTCCCAAAATGAAACCAGAGCAAAAAGCAAAAAGAATAAAATTCGGAATCGGCACATGATACAGTACTCCACATTCAATATTTTTTTCATTTTACCATATCTGGCCAGTTTGAACAGGGCATAAAACGGTGAATCTGAAAAAAGCAGACAAAAAATCAAAAGAGCAATCAAAACAACCGCTACAAAAAGAAAAAGCCGTCTCTCGACGGCTTAAAAGCGCCCCAACAAGGACTTGAACCTTGGACCTATTGATTAACAGTCAACCGCTCTAACCAACTGAGCTATCAGGGCAAAATGTGTTTTTCAAAAAATCAGCCCCGGCAAAGCCGAAACTTAGCGCCCCAACAAGGACTTGAACCTTGGACCTATTGATTAACAGTCAACCGCTCTAACCAACTGAGCTATCAGGGCAATACGG
>JAGBAA010000095.1 GCA_017939795.1 Thermoguttaceae bacterium | reverse complement strand
TTGTGCAAACACGGCTTTCCGTCCACGCCAAAGTACTCGCACTGCGTTTCATTTCCGCGTTCGTCGTAGGTGCTGCGCCACCCGGCATAACCGTTTTTGTTCAAACACGGCTTTCCGTCCACGCCAAAGTACTCGCACTGCGTTTCATTTCCGCGTTCGTCGTAGGTGCTGCGCCACCCGGCATAACCGTTTTTGTGCAAACACGGCTTTCCGTCCACGCCAAAGTACTCGCACTGCGTTTTATTTCCGCGTTCGTCGTAGGTATAATGTGAACCGCTGGATGTTTTACGGTCATTGGCAAAATTTTCTCTTCGAATACAATTACCTTTTTCATTGTACGTATATTTTCTGATCTTCCATCCCTGTTCGTTGAATGTTGGTTCGTCGTTTTCGTTCAGGTAGGTCGTCCATTCAAGGTTGCCTTCGGAGTCGTATTCGTAACGGCGCTTGGCGATCCCTTTTTTCGTTGCTTTTTGTTCCGGATTTTCAAAAAGGTATTTTTTGAGAATGACTCGGCCGTATTCGTCAAGCTCATACGCGAAACCGGAGACTCCATCGGCATCTTTTGCCGGGATGTTTTCGTTGTTCATCTTGAATTCACAGCGTGTTACGAAGCCATTGGAATCATACTGAAAACTGTAACGGCTGATTCGGGATTTTTCTTTGGATGTTCTCTCGAAAGGGTCTTCAAGTGAAGTCATCGACGCAAGCATTCGGAATGGGTCTTCACTCGACTGTTCTCGGCTTTGGGTAAAATCAAGAGCTTTCAGGTCATCCGTGTATTTACGGGCCATAAGGACTTTATCGTTGCGGTCTTTGTATTCTACCGTGGAAAGCTGATATTTGCCGTTGGAGGCTGGGGTTTCGTGGTAGTGGTACTCCGCGATCATCGGGCGGTCCTGGAGTTCGGTGTTACTGACCGGAACGGGAATGCCGGCGGAGTTGGCATGGATGAGCTTTTCGACACGGCCGGCACGGGTGAGGATGCGGTAGTGGGCGTTTCGCGTTTTCGTCTGTTCTTCCGTCAGCGGGAAAATACCTTCCGGCACGCCCCAGCGTTCCACGTAATCGACAAAGTAATTCGTATGGAGACGGTAGTATTTGTCGTAGATCCAGAAACTCAGACAGGCCGCGAGACACAGGAACGCAGTGATGGAGGCACACCACGTCTGACGCAGTCGGCGGACCCGCTGTTTATCGCGCTGGATCAGTTCATCCGGCCGTACTTCAAGCATCCGCGCGATCACCTTCAAACGCGCTTCCCGTTTTCCTTCCCTGGCTATGGCAGGACCGACCAGCTCGTCGCGGATCTCCGAAAGGATCTCGGTCAGCTTTGCCTGTCGCTCGGCATTCTCCTCCGGCGTGAGGTCTTTATAATCACGCAGCGTCCAGTTCCGGCGCAGGATCGGCGGGAATGCCTCTTTTTCCGGGTCGTTCGAGTTTCCCTCCCCGTCGATGATGTACGGAATGATCCTCTGAAACCGTCCCATGAGGATGAAATTTTCCACCTCGCGGTTCACCCACTCGGACTGTGCGGACCTCGGCGAGCAGACCACGATCAGATACCGGGAATCTTCGAGTTCCCGCAAGAGCGATGTTCCGAGCGGTGCGGCCGGCAGATCCGTCCTGTCGCGGAAGATCGGCTTCAGACGCTTCGGAAAATTCCCCTCCCACCGCTCATTCAGTTCCTTGTGGATGACCGTCGGCAAACGGTATGTCTCGATTTTCTTCTGTAGTACCTTCGCGTATTTCTCATCATTGCTGGAGTAGCTGATGAACGCGAAATAACGATATGCTTCTTTTGTTGTTTTCATGGTTCTTTCTTTCTGAAAATGTTCAAAGCGGTAACACTCCAAATGTTTACGTTTACTCATTCAGGCTCATCCATGCGACGCGCGGAGTGTCGGGCTGGAAATGGTAGACTTCGATCAGCGGTTTACCGTCCTCGGTGAAACGAAGGCGCGTGCGGGTGCTTGTCGGGTCCTTTTTCATGTAAATATCCAGGTCTTCCAAACAGGTCAGTTTTTTATCGTCGGTCTTCAGCAGAATGTCGCCGGGACGGAGATTCGGATGCTCCGCGTCGTTCTCGATCATGTAGGCAATGATCCCCGTGTCCTGAACCTCCCCTTTTGCAAGCAAACGGAAATAATGCCGGGCTGCTTTGGCCATCGGTTCCGCATGCGGGTCCGTTTTCTTCCAGTGCTCCTCCCAAAGAGTCAGCTGTTCCTCAAGAACGGTCAAGGTTTTTGGGGTGTACGGAGACGCTAAAATAGACTGTTGGCGAAGTACAGTCGACAGCCGCAGGATCTTCCCCCAGGAAAGTCCAAGTGAGTCTTCAGGTGAAAATGCGAATTGGGTGAAGAGTTCATCAAGCTGTTTTTCGAGTGCGCTCGTCATTTGGTCCACCTTCGATTCGAGCTGGGCAACTTCTTTCTGCTTCTGTTCGATCCTGTCGAGACGAGCGGCTTCTTTGTCTGTGTACGCATCGAGAACCGTTAAGGAATTTTCGATCTTCAACCAGTTTTCCTCACTCTGATTCATGCGCTGATTCATCTGAAGGGTCAGATCTTCTACGGACTGCTTCATCGGGCCTCTTAAATTGGTGAGTTTATGGAGTGCTTCCCCGGCGTGTTCGTAAACCGAATCCGGCAATTTGGCCAACAGGGTAAGGTACCCATACCAGGTCACCCACGTCATGTCTTCTGCCATTTTTTTATTTGCTTTGGCAAGATCCTTGATCAGCAGCCTCATCGATGGGCCGTCCAGAATATTGTCTGGCTCGGCAGAGTCCCGCAGGAGTTCCGCGTACATTTTCATGGAATCATAGTAGTCCCGAATCAAATCACGACGGCTGGGAATGTGCATTTTGTAAAAAGCTTCCGTCTCGGCAAGGTCCACATTGTTTTTTTGCAGTACCAGCTTTACTTCTTTCGGGAGTTCGTCAGGAGGAGTGCTGGCGATCTTTTTTTCAAAAAATGTTCGCTTGTTCTCAACAAAATCCAGGAACCGCTTTAGATTTTCCTCCCGATCTCGCGGCTTCGTCTCCCACTGGTCGAGGAATTTTTCCCATTCTTCGTGGGTCGCAATGACTCCGGAAAGCGCAACGTCCATCTCGCCGATCGAGACGGCCATCAGGCAGGCGGTGGTGTTCGCGGCCGTTTCAAAAGCTTTTCGGGCGAGATAGTATTTCCCGCCAATGAGTCCCAGAGCCAAAATAATGATCAGCAAGAGGACCCATGCAGAGGAGACCGTTTTTCGGATAAATTTTTTGGTCCTGTTGATCGGCATCAGGCCAGCGAGCTTGTTCATGGATGCATCAAAATGTTCCATGCTCGGTGCGAGGCCATTCTGGAGGGAGAGTTTCTGGAGCAATTCCCTGATCTCTTCGGCTTCTTCCTGTGAAACGGAATTGTCATCAAGGACCGGGATGTCTTTCAGCCAGATAAAGTTCCGAAGCATGACTGGAATGACGACTTTGTTGTGCTGGAATGCGTGGCGGATCTCATTGCAGACCCAGTCCTCTTTCTTGAAACAGCGTTCCAGAGAACCGGGAGAAAGGATCGCGATAAAGTAGGAAGATTCTTCGATTCTTTTGTAGAGCTGTGTATTGAAGGGACCAGAGCTTCGAAGTGCCTCGACATCAAGAAAGACAGAGTATCCGCGTCTTTCGAGGGCCATTTTGATCGTCTGAGCAGTATCGGAACCTCCCGAACGGCGGTAACTGATGAAAATATCGTATTTCATGCGTTCTCCCTAAATTTTATCTAAGAGTAAATATTGGAATGTATTTTAACATAAAATGAAAAAATATCAAGTATTTGCATGAAAAAGAGTTTCTGTATTTTGAAAAAAGAAAACATTTTATGCAAAGAGCTTTCTAGTCGGAAAACATCCCCCTTGTATCTTCACTAAAGTTATGGTATACTGGATGCAATGGAGTCTGCCATGCAGGTTTTGTGCTGGTAATTGAAAGTATTTTTGAATGTTTTCCCCTCAAAAAAGGAATGAAAATATGAATCGGCGTCAATTTGATCATTCTCTCTTTTCCGCCTTTGTTTTGTCGGCAGGAACGCTTTGGTCCGAACTCAATGTCCAGGCAGAAAATGGCAGTGCGGCAAGGCGTGATGGTACGGAAATCTCGCAAGAAGAAATGAATGCCGTTTATGAGGAGGTCAAGACTCCGTTTAAATACGGGATCGTCGTGGATCAGCTCGGCGGGTATCTCGTCGATTGTCCCGGAATTTTTCGTAAGGATGGCAAATGGTACATGAGCTTCATCTCCCAGACTCAAAAATTTGGCTACGAAACGTTCCTCGCTCAGAGCAGCGACTTGCTGAAATGGGAATTTCTCGGCCCGCTCATGACTTTCCGTAAGGAAGGATGGGACGCATGGCAGGCCGCCGCTTATCCGGCTCTCATCGATACGCAGTGGGGCGGAAACTGCGAGATGCAGCCGTTCCAGAACAAATACTGGTACACGTACCTCGGCGGACATAAGAAGGGCTACGAGCCGGACCCGCTTTCCATGGGAGTCGCGTGGACTGACGACCCGGCGAAACCTGGTGAGCTTGTACGCTATGAGCAGAATCCGATCATGGCACCCTCCGACGCGGATGCGCGGTGGTTCGAGAAACGGACGCTCTACAAAAGTAACGTGATCTGGGACCGGGATCGGACGCTCGGCAAACAGTTCGTCATGTACTATAATGGGAAACAGCCGTCGGGTGTCGAGCGCATCGGAATGGCGGTCTCGGACGATATGCTGCACTGGGAGCGTTTCGGCGCGGACCCGGTCATCGATAATCAGCGCGGGATCTCCGGGGATCCGCAGGTCGTGAAGATCGGCGACCTGTGGGTCATGTTCTACTTCGGCGCGTTCTGGAAGCCGAAGGCGTTCGACACGTTCGCCGTTTCACGCGATCTCGTCCACTGGACCAAGTGGACCGGTCCGGACCTCATCGCTCCGACGGAGCCGTGGGACGTAACCTACGCGCACAAGCCGTGGATGATCAAACACGACGGCATCGTCTACCATTTCTACTGTGCTGTCGGCGACCGCGGACGCACGATCGCATTGGCGACGTCGAAGAAGATTTAAGACTGGCGGCCAGCTGCCAAAAAGGAAATGTGAAATTTACGGAAAGACGCGGAATATCTCGAATATATAGAGATCCATTTTGCGTCTTTTGTGTGTTTTGAAATTTTTGTGCAAGTGTGATTTATTCCGGTGTTCCCCCTCCTTGAATCTTTTTGAAAATCAGGTAAAATCAAACTGTTTCCATTTGTCGATCGATGTGAGGGCAAAAAATGAGCGAGAGCCAGAATTTTGAAGAATCTATCTTGACGCTGCTTCCTCCGGAGGACGTGAACTACGATTCAAAACAGTTTGAAGATCTGCATGACGGGTATTTGTTCGGAAAATACAAAAATTACCGTCTGAAAGCGAAACTTGGCGAAGGCGGG
>JAGBAA010000094.1 GCA_017939795.1 Thermoguttaceae bacterium | reverse complement strand
TTGACAGGAATTGTCGTTCTGATATAATGTAGCCACCCCATCCATATGCCGGAGCCGCGCTGGGGGTTGACAGGAATTGTCGTTCTGATATAATAAAAAACAGGAAAACGCGGTCCGGAATACTGCTGGGGGTTGACAGGAATTGTCGTTCTGATATAATCCCAGCAACCGCGTGACGCCGCAGAGACGGGCTGGGGGTTGACAGGAATTGTCGTTCTGATATAATAGACAGAGTAGTAAACTCTGTCAAAAACTGAACTTGCGAACAGTTTTACGACAAAGATCCCGCCAAAACAGGAGCTTTTTGAGGCTGAAAAGTCAAGAAAATTTTCTGTTTTGGAAAAGGGAGTTGGCTGGATCTTTCAGTTTTCTCCCTTTTTTATGAAAAAAATTTTTTGATGAACACCTAAAAAAGCATCAGCTGTTCATCTTTTTCCGGTTCTTTTCGTGTACTGCCGACATAATTTTCCATTTTGGACATCTGACGGTCGGTCAGCGAGAAAAGACGGACTTCTCCTTCGGGCGGGATCGCTTCCCGAATGAGACGCCGCTGTTTTTCTTCGTATGCTTCATTGCCGCACGGGCGGGCGTAGACCGAGTATTGAAACATCGCGGACGATTCATGCGGGAACAGGCTGCCGCGTCGCCAGTCACGCAAAAGCGGGCATGGAAAGAGATCGTCTGTGCCAAAATTCGCGGACAGGCGCAGGTACTGAGTGAACTGTTCGGCAATGCGGACCCGCTGCCGAATCTGGTGAAAGAGGTCAAAAGCGGAGATCCCGCCAACGTGGAAGCGAAAGCAGCTCGATTTTACTGGCAAAAACTGTTTGGAAACCTGGAATTTTCAAGGGATCCGGAAAACGGCGACAGGATCAACAGTGCGCTGAATTACGGATACGCCGTCCTGCGCGGGATCACGGCCAGAGCGGTGTGTGCGGCGGGACTGAATCCGGCGTTGGGGATCTTTCACCACAACAAATACGATTTCTATTGTCTCGCCGACGATCTCATGGAACCGTTTCGGCCTGTCGTAGACCGGTCGGTCTATCGCCTGATGGAAGAAAACGCGCTCTCCGCGGAACTGACGTCCGAAATAAAACGCCGACTGATAACGGAGATCGATCAGCGTTTCATCGTCAACGGAATGCAGGAGACGATTTTCGAAACCGCCAGCCGACTGGCCGTCTCGCTCGTGGAGGTCTTCGGAGGACGGCGGACCGAACTCACCCTCCCCGAGCGTCTGCCGCAGGAAAAACGCTAATCGTTCATCGGGTGGATATTGCCGAGGTGATCGACACGGACTTTGATGACTTTACCGCGCAAGGTGTTGATAGCTGGTGTATTTCCGGGTGTTCTGTCCGTAACCTGCTGTGCAGGGCGGGCATCCGTGTGTTTTCCCCAGCCGATTCGTCCGTTTTGATTCATCTTAAACACACGGTAGAGCGTCTGACTGCCGTCCTCTTCCGTTTTGAGGAGGAAATCATTCTTGAAGAGGGAGAATTTGAATCGTGTTCCCTCGCCATGATCGCGCACGACGATCGGTTTCCCCTCTTTTCGCCGCTGGTAGGCTTCAAACATCGTGACGACTTTTGCCTGCCATTTGACTTCATTCCCGTTTTCGTCCAGCACGGCATATACTTCCATATGATGATTGCTCCCAGTCTTAACGTAACGGCGGTTGGCTCCGCGGCCGATCGTCTGAGTCGTTACCGAAGCGCGAACCCGGACCTTGCGGATCGGGATCCGGAAGGTCTCACCCGTTTTGGTCGTGATTTCGCGATACGGCAGGTTTTTCTCGTCCGCGAAATTCTTGAGCTTGCCGATCTCAGAGAGTTTCGCCTCAATGAGCCTTCGGATCGCGCCGTCCACGATGTTCGGAAGGTCTTTTTCCGTCAAATTCTGGAGCAGGATCCGTTTATGGCGTACGGTACTGCTTTTCGAATTCGGATCCCGCTGCGGTTTACTGTAGTTCGTTTCCTCGTGCAGCGCCCCGGAGATCTTACGGTTTGGCCGGAAGGAGATGTTGATATTCTCCACCGCCTTGCGAACGATCTCGAGGAAATTCGCCCGCGGCTGGTCCACTTTCCCTCTCGCAAAACGGCGGGTCATGCCAAACTGCTCTGCAACTTCGGCCGCATGGGCAAACTGCTGGACGATCGTCGAATTGCAGAACGCGATCACCAGCGCGTCAATAGCATGATGGCGGTGGTCCGTACGGTTCTTTTCATCTCCGCCGTCATTCAGAATAGAGTTTAATCCCCACTCCTGCCGCAGCCACGCAGTCGCCTGCCCCGTGCAGCTGAAAACGCGCCGGCGTCCTGTTTTGCCGTCTTCGTCAGGAAGTTCGATCACGCCTCCGTAAAGTTTTCCGAGGTACGAGACCGCCAGCTTGCTTGCATAGCGTGTATCGTTGAGCATCCGGCTCTTGAACTCTTCGGGAATGCTCTCCATCGTGAAACGCTCTTTCTTCGCCTTCGGCATTTCGGAATTCTGGACCCGCGTGAGGATCTCACGATATTTTTCCTCATTGTGTCCGTATGCTTCAAACGGAGTCTTATTCTTTTTTACATGACGGTTTTCGTAAACATCACAGAGCGTTTTGTTCATGAACGAATCATCCAAAGAACGGCTGAACGGGAGGATGTGCTCAATGTCGAACTGAGGCTCTTTCCCCAAAAGCGATGCCGGCGTGATCTGTTTCCCCGTAAACGGACAATGCCAGCCGCATTCCTCCGCCAAAAGCCATTTCTGAATATCGTTCCGCGTCGGTTCCAGAATGCCGAGTTCTTTGATGATCCTTTCCTTCGCTTTGTTTCGTTCTTTCTCCTGGTTACGCATTTTGTCGGAGATCTGTTCCCGCTCTTTTTTACTCCGTTTCATGTCGCGGGCCAGCTCGACGACGATACGTTCAGGCTTTCCGTACTTCCGGATGATACCGTTGACGACTTTTCGGAGTTCCGTCAATGCACGCGTCACGACAGGATTCGTCAGGACGGCTCCGCGGTCAGCACACAGCGGAGGAAGAAATTCGCATTCATCTTCTTTTTTCAGCGGTGAACCGTAAATAGCTTTTTCCGCTTCCTTGAAATGGATACGCTCTTCTTTCATTTTTTCCAACAGTTTTCCAGCCGCTTTCCGGGAAAGATCCGAGTACCCCGGCTCCAGCTGTAAGTACGCGACCGCTTTCGCTTCTTCCAGCGTGAATCGGCAGAGTTTTCGGAGCCGTTTCTCCAAACCGCTCGAACTCTGGTACTGCAGGATCTCGTTCAGCAGGATACTCTTCTCCTTTTCCGTCATCTTCGGCCAGCGGTCCGGAAGAACACTTGCCAGACGGCAGGACGTCGTGTTGCCGCGGATCTGCTTTTCGCCGCCGTTTTCGAGATTGAACTTCACAGTTTTCTTCATTCCCAGAAGTTTTCTGATCTCCGTAAACGTCAACTTCTCCCGGTTTTCCAGCGCGTCGGCCAAAATATCCTGCTGATCGTGCGAGAGCGGGATCTCCGTAAAGTCCTTTCCGACCGTATATTTCAAATCCATGATCTTCTGCCAGTACCGAAAACGCTGGATCTCCAGACACGCCATTGGCGCACGCCGTCGGGTCGGCTCAAGTCTGCATTTTCCGAGCAAAAAACGCTGAGATTTCAGCGGCCGCTGGAAGAAAATGGCCCGATGGATCCGTTTTTTGGCCGTTGGCGTCATCGCGGGATGGTACTGTGCCTGCGCCTCCCAGAAAAGCTCAAACTCATCCTCGTGCATTTTTCGGGACGTCCAGTGCGTACGAATACGGATTTTTTCCGGGTCGAGCATCGAAAAGTACTCGCCAAGCGTCCGGGAACCGCTCGTCTCGATCTCCTTCTCCAGCTCGCTGATCCCCTTTTTCACGACACCGTCTTCTTTTTCATCACCAACGGCTTTCCGGTTGCTCAGGAATCCCCGACGGATCGCCAAATGGTAAAGTGCCCGGCCGACGGCATGTTCCGGGAGCTTCTGATCCAGCCCTTCCTTACGCAAAATGTACGGCAAAAGATGAGCACAGCGCAGTTCGCCGCCCTGCCAGAAATACGCAAATCTCTGATCCAGCTCCTCCAGCATCGCGTTTCGGTCCTCGGGAATGTGCATCCTGCATTGCGGCAAAAGCCCAAGACGCTTCAGTTCATTCGAAAGACGGATCATGCGCTGGGAACGGCGTCGGTACATCCGGCGAAGCGCACGGGCACTGCGGCGGACAAGATTGCGGGATTCATCCTTTCCCTTTTCGATATCGCCATCCGTTCCGCCCTCGAAAAGATGGACTCCCATGGCGAGTTTTTCAAAGTCCGCTGCATTTTTGGGCACAACAGCCCAACCGATACTCTGTACACCCATATCCAAACTCAGGAAATACGCCATGATTCACCTCTTTTCTTGTTTTTTCGTTGGATCCAATAGCAAAAGACAACCCGGCCGAAGCCGGGAAGAGTACTGACCTCCTATAAACAGGAAACACCCCGACCGAAACCAGGAAACAAACTGTTTTTAGGAAGTTGGAAAAATTATGTCAAAATCTGGAATTTTGTCAAGTCCCCCCAAGTGCGATTTCCCCAAAATTTAAAATTTTTGAGAAATTTTAAGAAAAACGGTCGCCCCCCCTTGAAATATTCCCAAATAATGTTAAACTGTTTTTATTATATCAGAACGATAATTCCTCAATTTCCAGTAAGTATGATTCTTGGATTCTGAGAATTATTGCGTAAGGCACCGCTTTTATAGCGTCCACCAATACACCTTCGCTGTTTTTGCTGCAAGGTGTTTTTTTATGTCTGGATCGGAAAGAAAAGGAAAAACCGGCATGGATCAGAAAGAACGCATGCTCTCCGAGCTTCCCTACAAACCGTGGCTGGACGGAATGCGGGAGGAACACATTGCATGCAAACGGAAGATCTTTGAATTCAACCACCTTCCCCCGGAACGCTGGAACGAGATTCCCGCTCTTCTTCGCGGCATCCTCGGCAAATGCGGGGAAAAGGTCTGGATCGAAGCCCCGTTTCACTGCGACTACGGGTGGAATATCGAGGTCGGAGAAAATTTCTACGCCAATTACGGCCTCACGGTCCTGGATGTCGGCAAAGTCATCATCGGGAAAAACACGATGTTCGGTCCCAACGTTTCTCTTTACGCCGTCACGCATCCGCTTCATCCGGATTCCCGAAATTCCGGCTACGAAGTCGGCATTCCGATCACCATCGGCGATAATGTGTGGCTCGG
Organism: Thermoguttaceae bacterium; assembly: GCA_017939795.1. GTDB lineage: Bacteria > Planctomycetota > Planctomycetia > Pirellulales > Thermoguttaceae > RGIG3701. Next base: position 93,880 of record JAGBAA010000094.1, on the reverse strand, counting down.
AGGGAATGTCGTCATCGTCCCGGGCGTCACGATCGGAAATAATGTGGTGGTCGGTGCGGGCAGTGTCGTGACGAAAGACCTCCCGGACAATGTACTTGCCGTCGGAGATCCCTGCCGGATCGTTCGTGAGATCACGGCAGCGGATCGGGATCTCTATTTTCGAGACAGAAAATTCGACGTCAGCGACTATTGAGCCGCTGCCAGCGACGATCAGCTGTATCCGCCGGACACCCGCCACCTGCTTCACAGGCTGAAATGTCAAACTCCGGAAATCACAGTGTTTCTGTTTCCATCTGATCTGCGGCTTCGGCCTGTTTCGTATTACCGCTCTGTTTCGCATCACCGGTCGAAATGAGGATCCCCGTGACGACAAGAACGATCCCCGTCAGGATCAGGCCGTTCATCGTCTCACCGAAAAGAAGACATCCTGCCGTCGGCGCAAGAGCGAGCTGCGAGATCATGATGACGCACACTCGGACCGCATCAAGATACCGAAGCGAAAACGTCAGCGCAATGAATGCCGTCATGTTCGTCAGGCCGGCGAGGATCGTGTAGAAATAGTCCGCGGAACTCAGCGCGTAAAAGGACGCCATTCCATGGGCCGCAAGTTCCCAGCCAAGCAGCAATACACCGCCGACTCCGGGAAGAAACATGACGGCGAAAAACGGCGAGACGCCCCCCTGATTCATCCAGCGGACGACGCAGTTTGACGTAGCCATCAGAAAACCCGCCAAAACGGTCAGGAAAACATAAACGACCGCCAAAGAACACATTCCCGTTTCCATGCGCTCGACCGTTTCTGCCCCGCTCTGCATTTGGGTGCCGGCGGTAAGAAAAAGAAGTGCCGCAAAAGCGAAGATCAGCGAACACGTCAGACGCAGCGTCAATTTTTCCCGAAGCAGGAACCATCCGAAAACCGGAGTCCAAAGCAGCTGCCCTGTCCAACACGTTGCGGTAGAGATCCCCATGCCGATCACCTCAAGACTCTTCTGCTGCACGATATTTCCAACCAGCTGAAGCGCGATCGAGGAACAGAGAAACGCAAGAACGTACTTCATCTTCGGCAGTGCAGCCTTCTTCCCAGCCAGAAGAAACACAAAAACTGCAGCCCCGCCGATCGCCGTGATCCCTTCACGGATACCGACGATCACAAACGGATTCACGCGCGTCTCGGCAAGCTGCCGCATACAGACATAGCAGAGCACATAAAGCAGCGCGGAACAAAACGGCAAAAGCAGAAACCAGCAGGAAACCGGACGCGAATTTTCTTCAGGACGCGGATCTGACATAAACAGGGACCTCAAAAAATGCAATGGAAAAACATTAAAATTTACCTAAAATCCATTCCACAAAGCCATCAGTTTATTTTAGGATAGGCTAACTCGATTTTAGGAAAAACTAACTCTTACTATTATAGAAAAAAATCAGATCCAGTCCAGCCTTTGGGAGAAAAAAAAGGAAAAATTTTGCAAAATTCTCGAAAATTTCACCCTTTTTTTGAGGAAGGGGGCTTGAAATTAATTCCCAAACGCGCTATAATAAACACATCTAATGCGGGGAATGGTTTTCTGCGTTGGATGTACCTAACCATTAAATCAAATTTAATTAAGGAGAGTTTCAATGGCCGTTAATATTAACAAAGACGATTGCATCGGTTGTGGCGCTTGTGTTGATACCTGCCCGTGCAGTGCTCTGACTATCGTTGACGACAAATGCTGCGTTGACGATGCTGCTTGCGCTGATTGCGGTGCCTGCACCGATTCCTGCCCGGTTTCGGCTCTGAGCCTCTAATTTGAGGACATCTCCCGTTCCGCTCTGAACTCAGGAAACATCAGAGTGTTTCGCGGAAGACTGATTCAAAACCTGATACGTTCCCTCTCCCCGCTGGACAGTATCAGGTTTTTTCTTTTAAAATCGTTTTCTGCACTCCGTATTCAGCAATAAAAAAACGCGAGGGAGGACATATCGGAATTTGCCATCCCTCGCGGCTCCATCACCCCAAGGACGGGGGCGTCGGAAACGTTTTCTTACTTCCTGCGGCGGCGGATGAGGAACAGGCCGGCCGATCCGAGCAGAAGAAGTGCGCAGGTGCCGGGTTCAGGAGCATTTACGAGCGCAGAAGTTCCCAGCGCATAGTAGCCGGTCGAAAGGAGATCCGAGCTGAATGTGAAGTCCAGATAGCCGTCGGAAAACGCGGTCGTGTCCAGACCATCGACTGCCATAAACGCATCGTTTTCCGTTGCACGGTAAAGAAGGACCCAGTCGGAAATATCTTTGTCCGCGTATTCGTAGCCCGCCTCTTCCATGTCGAACGCCATCGTCACGTTCCAGTCGGCCATGTCTTCTGCGCTGTTGTTCGTCAGGTAGAGCTGCTTGTTCCAAACGTGCATCGTGTCGCCATCCGCAGTCGTGATCTCCGTCGTACCGAAGGTCTCGCCCGAAATGTTCGTCACCGCGTAAACTTCCGCACCGGACGCTGGCCCCCAAGTGTTGAAAATGTCGAACGGTGAAGAGGCTGCGGCAGCCAGAACGTCCCGGCTTCCGATCGCGATGCCGTTCGCTCCGGATTCACTGATGAGGTATCGGTCGGCGGAACCTTCCGCTTTCGGCTGATTCATGATGGCGAGGAGGTCTTTGGAAAATTCCGCGTTGTCCGTCGGGATGACATCTACCGCCCCGGCGATCTCCATGCCGTATTTGGTCTCGAAGTACGTGTTCACCAGACGGTTTTCCGCCGGGCAGAGTGCATGATCGAAAACCATGACTTCCATGATGTTTCCGTCATATCCGCGGTTGCCATAGCTGGTACTCGTGAAATAGTCGCCGATGACATTATTGCCCATGGAGGAATACGCACTACGGTTCGCCTGCGTCAGGTAAACGTTATTCTGAAGCACGACATTGGAAGCCTCGCCATTGTAGAGAATCGTACCGCTGTTCGTGAAATCACCGCCGTTTGATCCGTTGCCCTGTGTCTGCCAGCGGCCGTTTCCATTCAGACGGATACCATAGTCCCCCTGCTGCCCCCAGATGCCCATCAGTCCTTTGTTGTCATCATTTTTCGCGAGGATCAGGACCGTCTGTGCGTCCACCACCGAAGTTGTGCAGATCAGATGTTCGGAGCGGACTTTTTCGGTCGTGTTCACGAAATTCAGCGCGTTGAACATTTTCCCGTTGATGTCGACCGTCGTCATGTTCGGCTGGAGTGCGGTGTTGGTCTGAACGAACGAAAGTCCGTTTTCGCCGACACCTTTCCACGCGCTGACGTTTCCGTCCGCGTCCATCGTAATGGTGGAGGCATCCTGGGCATCCAGCGTGTACTTGGAGCGATTTGCCAGAATGTTCAGCGCGGAATTGCCGTTCGTCTGAAGCGGTGTTGTTTTGGGCGTCACGGTACCGGTTTTGTTGCCGTAGATCTCCCATTCGCCGAGCTGAGCCGCGCCCTCACCGGAGGTCGTCTTGATTTCCAAACGATAAGAAGAATACGCCGTCGTATTGGTGAAGTCCGCGGTCGAGATCGTTTTATCTCCCAGCGCATTCGTGACGTACGCCTGCTGCGCAGAGTTCAGGACCGTCGAACCGATCGTATCGTTCGTGAACGAAGAGTAAAGCATCGTCGTGTTTGTCGTGTTGACAAAATCATCTACCCCGTCTGCGCTGTAGATCAGATTCCACGTCTGCCCGCCGTCATTCGAGCCGTAAACGCCCCAGTTGGCCGGGTTGCGCGATCCCATACTGTCATTGCCGCTGGTGAGCGTGAAGTGCGTCATGACGAACGCTTCCGGGAACGTGACTTCCACGAAAGCGGGAGCGTCTGCCGTGGGAATCGTCGAGTCATACCACTTGGAAGCCCCGCCTCCCACCAAATTATCGAAAAGGCTCGCCGGACATTCCGCATCCGCATACGCCGATTCATGGCCGGCCTTGAGATCCGTCATTCCCGTTTTATAGAGATCATTCGCGTAGAAATATTGCGTGATCGCGTCCACGGGGTCCGTCACGTCTCTCCCCATCAGCCCGCTGAGCTGGACTCCCGCGTTAAGCGTAGAAGCACAGGAAAGCATCGTCCCGCCAAGAACCAATGCCGTGCCAAGACGGGAAAATGTACCGCGTTTAGTGTTGATATTTATGGGTCTTTTCATTTTAAGGCCTTTAGTATTGAATCTCTGCTCTGCACGATATTCCAATTTCATGCATATTTAATAAGTAAAGTATAGTCCACGAATTTGAAAAGTCAAGAATTTATTGCTCTTAAGACCGGATTTTTTGGAAAAAATGTAGAATATTTTGCGTAATTTTGCCGTTTGTATCGATCTGGAAAGCCAAAAAAGAGAAACGGCACCGAAATACCGTTTCTCTTGATTCCATGAATGAACGATTCCGTAGGTGAACGGGACCGTCATTTCTTTTTTCGATCAAAAGCCTTTACTCATTTGGAGGCCATCAGATCCTGGTACATCTGGTACGCCTGCTCGGCCGTCGCGCCGTTATGGACGACTTCGCGGACCGCCTTGAGCATGGAGATCGGGCACTCGGCCTGGAAGATGTTGCGGCCCATGTCGACACCACAGGCACCGTCGCGAATGGCGTTGAACGCGAGTTTCAGAGCGTCAAGTTCCGGAACTTTCTTTCCGCCGGCGATCACGATCGGAACCGGGCAGCCGGAAGCGACTTCTTCAAAGTTCTCGCAATAGTACGTTTTGACGAACTGGCAGCCGATCTCGGCGCAGACGCGCGTCGCGAGTCCCAGGTAACGGGCATCGCGGGCCATATCTTTACCGACGGCCGTAACGCCGAGCGTCGGAATGCCGTAACGCAGACCACGGTCAATGGACTGGGCCAGATTGTCCAGAGAATTGTGCTCGTACTGCGCACCGGCGAAGACCTGAATGGCCATGGCGGAAGCGTTCAGACGGCAGGCATCTTCAATGTCGACGCCAAGGCACTCGTAGCTCAGCTCGTTCAGGAGCGTCGCGCCCGTGGTGCAGCGCAGAGCGATCGGTTTGTTCGAGTCAGACGGGACGCAGGAACGAAGCGCACCGCGCGTGCACATGAGAACGTCCGCGTACTCGATCAGCGGTTTGACGGTGATGTCCATGCGTTCCAGACCGGCGGTCGGACCCATGATGTAGCCGTGGTCAAACGCGAGCATCACGGTGTGGCCGCTTTTTTTGTCAAACATGCGGGTCATGCGGTCCTGCACGCCCCAATCGTAACCGGTGAGGCCTTTGAGGTAGAAGCCTTTCGTTTCCGGCTTCACGTCCACGTAGAAGTTTTTCGCAATTTTGTTGCCCTGTGCATCTGCCATTTTGAAGTTTCCTTTTTAAAAAATGAAATTCAGCTTCCGAAAAAAAGTCCCTTTCCCCCGGAAAGCAAAAAATATTCAGGAGCTTGCGCCCCAAACAAATTTCGAGTGTCGGAGCTGCAAATTTTAACAAACGCTCCGGCAACTTTTAATACGATACAGCTATTATACGGGAAAATCCGTAATTGTGCAAGGGGGGGACAAATGGAAATTCCTCGAATTAGGCTGTTCGCAGGGACAGTTTAAGAATTTTCGTCTAACCACAATTCAAACTTTCCACAAAGTTTGATAAATCTGACCAAAAAAGGAAAGACGATCAACTCAACCAAAAAAGCAATCGTAAGATAGATTGCAAGCGGTTTTGAGAAAGCACCTGCCAATCCAGCTCCAAGATCCCGTTCTTTCCAAGCTGAAAAAATAATATACCATGAATCTGCAGCGGCAAGGCCAGTAATGATGATACAGATCCAGGAAACAATATTCACAAGCGTCGCTAGCACAAAAAAATCGAAATTATTATTAAGCAAACGGGTGTTGGAGATTTTACGCGACACATTTGTTTGTTCCGGTTTGGCATCAAACGAAACTGGTTGCGGAATTACTGCCTGCTGCAAGAGCTGCGGGTCCGGTAACTGCGTATGAGGCATGACTTGCGGGGAAGGAATTTCAAACGGAGATGAGGTAAAAGAAAAATCAAGGCCATGGACTTCAGAGGCCAACGAGCGTTTTCCTTCTTCCGTTTCAATGATGGTTTCTGGAGTGATAGTTCCGTGTTTGGCCAAAGTCCTGATCTGTGCAGAACTACATGGTCCCTTCCGGTTTCCATCCTGATAGAAGTAAAAATTCATTGTCGTCCTCCTGAAAATGCAAAAATACGATTTCTTAGAAACAAACACAAACCATCTCCCCATAGAAAAATACGTTTCCATAGGGAGACTGATGGTTTGGCAATACTAAAATATCAAGTCCTCTGTTTTTTAGGTGCAAGCTGCATTCAAAGCATTCTTTACTCGCAGAGTCCCGTGAAAATGAAACTCCAGCTCGTCGCGCCGGGGTCGGCACTTCCGAGGACACGGTCACCCAGATTGCGGGCACGGCCGAATTTCGCGAGCATCTGTTCCGTGGCCTTCGCGCCGGCGATCGCAGCATCACGAGCTTCCGCCAGAGCCGTTTCCAGGTCTTTTCCCGCTTCCGCGGCAGCCAGGAGCGCGTCAACGCCCGGTTTCAGAGCGTCCATCATCGTACGAGCACCGACTTCGGCTTTCGAAAACTTGAACATTCCAAGGTATCCGGCTTCCATCAGCTTCGCGACGGCCGCAGTATCCATCGCGTTCGTGTCTGCGGGGATGCCGTTGGCCAATCCCATGAAGAACTGCCCCATGAGCGGTCCGGCAGACCCGCCGCCGGCAGACATGGCACCCATGCCCATCGCCTTGAAAAGCGCAGCGAAATCGCCAAAACCTTTGGTCTCAATAGCGGCTTCCGCTTTATCCACGATGCGGACCATCGTCACGCCGTGATCTCCGTCGCCCGTAGCGGCGTCAAGTTTCGTGAGGGTCTCCACATTGTCGCGGATCAACTGGAAGGATTTACGAAAACGATTAACGAATGATTCGAGTGAAATTGCCATTTTTCGGATAAATATTGAAAGGGTCCATGACAAAAAACCAGGAACGCGCCGAAAAAGAAACACCTGCACATTTTTCGGCAAAGTTCCGTTCCAGTTTTTTCTCATTTAAAACAAAAATTCCATTTCCTTTAGGATACCATACTCCCCGATTTCTGCAAGGGGGGGGCTTCATTTTGAATAAAATTTCCCAGGAAAATTTCGATTCGGCCAGATGTTTCAGCTCCGACGTTCAATGCATTTCAGCTCCGACGGTTTTGATTGCCGGACGATAGTAGTGGAAATGCACGTTCGGATGGTCTGCCAGAAGCGACATCGGAACGGCAGAATCCATGATCTTCCGTGCGATCATCCACGCGGAAAGCCGCATTCCGAACGGATTGTCGTGCATTCCGGCCTGCCAAATGCTCACGCGGTCCGATTTCCAGGTCTCGACCGGTCCAACGGTGCAGGCGAACTGCGGGACATTCGCGACATACCCGCCGCCGCTGGTGCGTGCGTTCTGCAGGATGGTGATGGGGTGAAGTTCCGTCACGCGGGCACTTTTCTGACGGTATTGCTCCGGAGTCGGCGGCACATCGGCGAATTCTCCCTCACGGCGGACCGGATCATTGAACGCCCAGTGTTTCGTGTCTCCCTGCCCGCCCTGCATAACAAGACAGCGGATCTCATCGAATGACCGCGTATACTCAGCCAAATCACCGGACGGGAAGTGAATGTTTTCCAACGGCATTCGCAGATCTTCGCGGATCCGGCTGAAACAGAGTTCATAGTCCGCGCGGTAGAACGAAAGCGGATGGTCCATCCCGACCGGGACGCCGTTTTCGACCCACTCATCCATTCCCCAAAAATGCGCATGTTTCAGGTTCAGCTCCAGAGAGTTCACGAGCCGGGCCACGAGCGGAAGCTGTTCCGTCGGACCGATCGGACCGCAGATGCCGACCGGATCGTCTGCCGTCGCCATGCGCCATGCTTCTATGTATTCGAGTGCCTCGCAGAGATAGAAATCTTCCAGCGTTTCATGAATGTGGACCGTAAATCCGGGGCGCGAAAGCTGAAGAAGCGACTCTTCCGTCAGTTTGGCGGCATCGTCGATGATCTCCTGATCCAGTGTCGTATAGTCCCACCATCCGGGCGCGACTTTGCTTAAAGGGCGAGCCATAAAATGTCCTTTCTGAAAATCTGAAATGATGCCGAAAAATAGAGACCGGACACAAAACACAGCCCGGTCCCGAAATTTACGGAGCAAAAAACGAACTAGTGCTTTTCGCTGCACAGGTTCACGAACGCTTCCTCGATACGGACGTCCTGCATTTTCGTCGTCTTGAAGCAGAAATGCTTCCCGTTCGGATCCGGCGTGAAGTAGGTCGTGCTGTCGTCGCGGACGGTCACGGTCCCCATTTCGGAAAGCGTGAAGTAGTCGCGGCCTTCTTCCGGACGCACGACAAACAGAACGGACGTCAGGTCCCACGTCGCCTGCGCGAGTTCCCACTCACCGCGGTACGCGAGATACGATTCCTTCACGATATTCTGTTCCGGCATCAGATAGTCGTTCAGAATGGTACAGCCGCGGACTTTGATGTCCACACCGACCTCGAAGCCGCTGAACACGATCGGCGTCGGCCATTCGCGGGTCAGTTTCTGCGCCGCCGGAATATCCATGAGCACATTGTACTCCTTGTGCTTGATGAACCGTTCATCTTCAAACAGGAAAGCACCGAACATCGCGGAGACGAGGCGGACTTTCTTCGCGGCGAGTTCCTTTCCGGTCAGCGGCGAGATCTCATCGCCCGGCGTGTCGAGCAGACGCGCAAGGTTCGTCGAGAAACCGACCTGCACGATGACGACGGAATGGTCTTCCGCAGCCGCGAGAAGTTTGCGGAGCAGAACGACGGAATCTTCCGGCTCCCACCCTTCCGGGATCGGGAATGCGGGGGTGCCGTCCGCTTTTTTCATCTCAAAGACCTTCCGGACATACCGTCCGTCACCGGGCGTCGCGCCGTCTTTCACCAGACCGATCGGAATATCCGGACGGCCGTACTGCGTGTTGAACGCCTTGCAGTACTTCGCGGCATACGGATTGCTCTTCGTCAGCGTGAGGCCGAGAAGCTCGCACTTTCCGCGGTCGATCATATTGTGGATGATGGCCAGAGCGAGCGCGTCGTCGGCATCGTTCCCCATGTCGGTGTCGAAGATCATCTTGACCGGCTCACTCGGCGAATTCCGCACATCGAGCAGATCTTTCGCCTGCGCACAAACAGTCAGCATACAGACGGCACAAAGAGTAAAGAGGATCCGGGGGAGGGAAAAAATATTTTTCATCATGAAACCTTTCTGAATGAAATTTCGGATGGAAACGTTGAAAACCGGATGGAAACGTTGAAAACCGGATGGAAACGTTGAAAAATGGAAGGTCCTGCATCCCGCAGAAGCAGGCACACCCTGCACTCCTCCGATTTTAGCAGATTTCCAGATTCTTTTCAAGTACCGGGGGGAATTTTTTTCAAAATGTTTTCCTTTTTTGCTGAAATGGCTGCGCCGGAGGGACTGCCGCGGAATCGCCGACAAGAAAAGGAACGGCTGCTGACACGAAATTCTCAAAAAACGCAAAAAACTCGAATCGGCGACTCGAAATCATGCGAAAATTCGTTAAATCCGGAAGTGTACGGGGAAATTCCTGGAAAAAATTTAAAAATCTTGAAAAATTCGCTATTTTTTCCTTGACTCTGCGTTTTGTTGAAATACAATGAATGTATGTTGAATGTTTTCCCTAAAAAGTGTTGCCCCGCTTTCACCTTTTTTGCAAAAGTCAAGGTCATGAAACGTTTCATCCTTTCCAGTATGCTGCCGTTTTTCACCGCAGCCGCAGTTTACGCACAGTCATTCACAGTGCCGGAGAATTACCAGCAGGTCTATTCCTGGAACATTCCGACGAGTGTAAATTACGGAAATTCGTCGCCGACTTATGATGTGAACAATTCTGCGCAGCAGTTCGGAGTTGTGGAAAGTATCGGATACCATCTCCAGCTGAACGATGAGTGGGTTTGGGTCTCCATGGACGCCTACACGAGTGATCTGACGAAAATCGGAGTTCCGACCGTTTCTTCCGGTGCGGTCTTCCAGACGAAAGTCTCGAATCTTCAGTACCAGTCCAACGTCGCGTCGCTGGGAAATTCCAACGCTTCGACAGCTGGAAATATTGAGTTCTGGCCGAATACTTACAATGCGACAAACTCCCAAAACATTCCGGGGGCCGACGGCGGAAAATACGATTTTGGGGACAACATCACCAATGGAGCCTACGGTTCCATGCAGGTCCACGACTACGGAAACGGCAAGACAGTTTTCGGCATCAACAAGTGGAACACGAACGGAAATACGGACCTGGGGATCGGGAATGCATCCCGTGCGGATGCTTCGGACTGGACGTTTGCAGAAAATGCCGGGAATTACTCCACAAAAGTACTTGGCGTCTACGTCAAACCGTTGGAATTTGCAGCGGCTGCCGGTTCCACGCAGGCTGACGTCATCGCGAAAGACACGCAGGGAATGAACATCGTCTACAAAATGGACATTCCGACATCCGGCGGTCTGAGTACGGCAAACTATGTCATGAATAATGAAAAGAGCGTTTCGCAGACGCTCAAGGGAATGCCGCTGACGGTCGGCTACTATCTCGAAATGACGAAAGCCGACGGTTCGAAAGATTACGTCTACACGTCGATGGACGGCCTGACGAACGACGTGGCGAAAACCGGTCTCCCGTTCCAGGGACAGGCTACCCAGTGGTCCTTCCAGAAAAACGTTCAGAACATGACGGTCCAGTCCAACGTCGCCGGAGTCACCAACGGCACGAACATCCAGACCGGTAACGTCGAGATCTGGAACACGGACTATGCGCAAGGATCTGACAACGCATTCAATTATGCGGACCAAAAAAACAATAACGGCAGCTACGGGAGTTTTCAGATCCATAATTCCGGTGCGCAGCAGACTGTCTTCGCCGTGAATAACTGGAGAGGAGCTCCGGAAGTCGGGATCGGCAACTGTCCCAATCCCCAAAACAATGGAATTGACTGGACTTTCAACAGCCAGCACGGCAACAATTCCAACCGCAATCAGTACGAGTCGGTCAATCTTTACGTCATGGCGAAAGCCTCGATCGCGCCGATGATGGCGAACGTGGCAGACAGTACCGACTACTCTATCGTGCAGGGCCACAAGATCACGGCCAGCATGAACACGAACCTCCACACGAACGGCACATCGTACGACATCGTGAACAACGTCTCCCAAATGCAGAACGACGGCATCATCTTTGACCGCGTCGGCTACTATATGGAATACGCCGAGACCGTGGATTCCCCGCTCCAGTACGTCTTCGTCTCGATGGACGCCTTCACCGACGACATCAGCAAGATCGGCGTTCCGGATGGGAAAAGCGGCATCTTCTATCAGCAGCAGGTCCGCAACATGAACGTGACCTCAAACGTCGCTGGTGTCGCCAACGGTACAGGCATTAATGGAGCGATCGAATTCTGGCCCTCCAACTACGGTCAGACGGCCTCAAATGTCCATACTGCCGGAAATAGTACGCTCTACGATACGAACGACAGCGGCGCGAACACATCCGCGGGTCACGGCTCCATGCAGGTCCACAACATCGATGCAAATCAGACGGTTTTTGCCTACAATCATTTCAGCGGAGTAAAACAGTACGGTATCGGAAACAACTCGGGCAATTCCGACGGCCATACGGACTGGACATTCGATGAGACGAAAAAGAACTACGCTATCGCGAACCTTTACACGTTCGTCCGCGAGTCCGACGCGGTCCTCTTCACGACCTCCAATTCCGGGCTGGATTTCTACCAGCGTGACGGAAACAACATGGCGAACATCACGCTCAGCGGCTCCTTCAAAGTCGCGGACGGCGTGAATCTCACCGCCATTCAGGCTTCCGAAGACGGCCAGAACTGGATCGACATGCAGTACAACGCGGAAACCGGCGAATTCAGCTCCACCGTTTCTGCTGGAGCCGGCTGGCATCAGTACCAGTTCCGCGCCATGAGCGGCGATACCGTCCTGACCAGTTCCGTCGGAGACCGGATCGGCGTCGGCGATATTTTCATTACTGCCGGCCAGTCCAACTCCACGAACTACGGCGACGCGCCGACTGCTTCCACCACGGGCAACGTCGTCTCGATGAATCACGAAACGGGCGAATGGGGTTACGCGAACGACCCGCAGCCGACTAAGATCAATGGTGCCTCCGACAACAGCAATAAAGGTTCTACGTGGCCCAGCATGGGGGACGCACTCTCCGAAATGACCGGTGTTCCGGTCGCCTTCTCCTCCGTCGGCTGGGGCGGAACGAGCATCAACTGGTGGGATCCGGATTCGGATAATGAAAGCAATGTGGGACACGGTTTCGACCGACTCCAGGCCGCGATCGAAAACCTTGACGGAAATTTCACCGCGATCCTCTGGCATCAGGGAGAAGCAGACTTCAACATGGCCAAGGAAACCTACCAGGCCGGTCTCGAAGAGCTGATCCTGGCATCGCGTGAAGTCGCCGGCTGGGATGTTCCGTGGGAGATCGCTCTCGTTTCCTGGCGTCCGCAAGACGGCGCTCATGAAAATATCCGTGACGCACAGCTTGCTTTGACCGAAGAAATGGCCAACGTTTACCTTGGTCCGGACTCTGACGCTCTGCTGGGCCTCCTTCGCGGCCAGAACAGCGGGAACGGCATCCACTTCAGCGTGGACGGCCTCCAGACCCTCGGTCAGCTCTGGGCGGCAGAAGTCTACGGCGATATTCTCGGCGTGCCGGAACCCTCAACGTGGGTCCTCTTCGTCGGAACGTTCTTCGGTCTTGGCCTCCTCCAGGTGAGAAAGCGCAAGACGACGAAAGCGTAACGGCCTCATAAAACGCAAACGGACCGCATTTCCAAAGAGTACGGTCCGTTTTTTATTCACAAAAAGGCGTACGGCAGGTTCACGAACACTCCAACCGTGCGCCAACTCTTTTTCCTACAGAAGTGCTTTCAGCCCCTTGAGGCAGTTCGCGGCATCTTCGACCGGCGTTGCGTCGTTTTCGCATTCGATGATGAACCACTCAGCTCCGCCCTCATTTGCGAAAGCCGGAAGGACTTCCTTCCACTTCACTTCGCCTTTTCCAATGATCCCGCCGCCTCCAAATTCCGCGATGTGGTTCACTTTGGAACGGCCGGCGTACTTTTTGATGAACGGCACGGGGTCCGCGCCTGCGTGGACACAATGTCCAACATCGATCTGGTGAATGACTTCTTTCGGCGTGTTTTCAAAAATAATATCCCACGCACATTTTCCGTCAAACGTCTTCGTCATTTCGTGCGCATGATTATGGAAACCAACTTCCATACCGTACTTTTTCAGAGCTTCTACACGGGTCGTGAACCATTCTGCGTAACGGAGCCAGCCGTCTTTTGAATCGGCGTTGAGCCACGGAACAATAAGGTACTTCCCGCCGATCTCCGCCATATAGTCGCAGGTTTTCGCAAGATTTTCATCATCGAGCGATTCCTTCGGCGTGTGCGTTCCGCAGCATTTCAGGCCGTTGGCATCGATCATTTTCCGAAATTCCTTTGCGTCTGCGCCAAAGTTTCCAGACATCAGTTCGACCCCCTGGTAACCCATCTTCGCGACCGCTTCGATCATGGCGGGGAGATTTTTCTGGCAGTCTTTCCGGATCGAGTAAAGCTGAAGCGCGATCGGGATCGATTTCGGACAGCCTGCAAACAGATCCATCGGGAGGGAAGAGACTGCAAGCGCACCGAGACCAAGTCTCATCAAATCACGGCGGGAAAGATCTTTCATGGCAACATTCCTTTCATTTAAGGTGGGTATTTTGGGAGAAAAAACGCAGGTTCCCCCACATTCTCAGTTTCATTATAGAAGAAAGTATCGGGAGAGTCAAGTGTTTCTCTAAAGAAAATCAAAAAATTCGCGCAAAAACAGAAATAAAGCATCGACCGCAGAGATTTAGAAAATTTTCGCAAAATTCTCTCTCCGTCTCCTTGACAATTGGGGACACATTTTCTATAATGTAGGAAAAGTCCACGATTTCCCGCCGATTTTCCCACATTCAGGATCCCCATGAAAGGAATCCCATGGAAAAACCATCCATCTTTTCACGCCATTTCATTCTGATTTTGGCCTTCCTTGTGTCAGCAGTACCTTCCGTAGTTTCAGCAGTTCCCGCAAATGCACAGCAGGCTAACGAATTAACGCAAGCGATCGCCTACTATACCCAGGATGCCGAGATCTCCGGAAATGCAGACTACGCACGGGAACGCTGCGTTCTGGATGTCTACCGTCCCCAAACGGCCTCGAAAAACGCACCAGTCATCGTCTGGTTCCACGGAGGCGGACTTTCCGGCGGAAACCGCCATATTCCTGCGCAGTTCCGCGACCAGAAATTCCTCGTCGTCCCCGTAAACTACCGTCTCTACCCCCAGGCCTCCTGCCGGGACGCCCTTTTTGATGCGGCAGCATCCGTCGCGTGGACATTCCGAAATATCGAAAAGTATGGGGGCGATCCGAAAAAAGTCTACGTCAGCGGCCACTCGGCAGGCGGGTACCTTTCCGCAATGATCGCGCTGGATCCGCAGTACCTCGGCAAATTCGGCATTTCAAACATGGAGCTGGCCGGCGCGTTTCCGATCAGCGGACAGATGACGACACACTTTCAGGTCGTCGGCGAACGTGCTGAACCCGGTAAAAAGCACGGCGCAAACAACCCGCTGTGTATCGACGAAATGGCTCCGCTTTATTTCACGAAGGTCCCCTGCCCCAACATGCACCTGCTCGTTGGAGATCCAAAACTCGAATGGCCTGCGCGAGTTGAGGAAAACTACCTTCTGGCTGCGATGCTCCGTACTGTGAAAAACCATCGCGAGGTTGAGATCCGAAGCTACGAAGGCACGAACCACGGCACTGTCGCGGCACCGGCAGGCGAGTATATTCGCGACTACCTGAATGCCAAATAAAACGCACAAAAACGGGAAACCGTGAGTTTCCGTTTCTTTTGGGATCCCGCTCCCGCCTGATTTTGAAATTCAAGAAAGTCCACAGAAAAACTGAAAAGGAGAAGAAAATGAAACTGAATCGTCGAGAAATGCTCAAGGCCGGTGTGATGGGTACGGCCGGTACGCTTCTGTGCGGCGGAAGCCTCGCAAAATGCCTGGCGGATGAAAATATCGGACCGTGTAAAGTCGGCATCTGGAGCAGTAATTTTGACCAGGCAAAAGCACTGGGAATGGACTGTCTCCAGATCAGCCTTCCTCTGCGTCCTACGGGAAAAGGAAGCGATATGCGGGTCCCGGCGATCCGCGATCGGATCCTCGCCCAGTCTGCCGAGACCGGCATCGAGATCACGTCACTGGCGATGGGCGAGTTCAACGGCAATCCGTTCTGGTCCATTCCGGACGCAGTTGAGCAGGTCTCCTCATGCATCGACGTCATGGCTGCGATGAACGTGAAGCACGTCCTTATCTCCTACTTCGGCCGCGGAAAGATCGATACGGACGAGAAGTATGCCGAGACCATCCGACGTTTCCGCGAACTGGCACCGAAGGCCGAGGACAAAGGGGTCGTCCTGACGATCGAAGCACCGATGAAATACCATGAACATCTGCGTCTGATCGAAGGCATCGACTCCCCGGCAGTCCGCATTTTCTACGATCCGGGAAACATGATCCGCCTCTACAAAACGACGGAAGAAGTCTGCGAAGACATTCTGAAGCTCAAGGGACTCATCGTCGCCGCCCACGCGAAAGATTCGACCATCCTTGGAAAAGGCAAACTGGATTACGTGAAGATATTCAAGGCATACCGAGAAGCCGGCTATTTCGGCACGCAGGTCCTCGAAGGTTCTGTGGACAAGAACGTCGGCTGGGAAGAAAGTATGCGGCAGAGTGCAGCGTACCTCCGCAGTATCCCGCGCTGATTTCCCTAACGCCCGTTTTCGTACAAGAGTATGGAAAAGGGCGTACTCTCTGCTGAAAACACGGGAAACAGGAGTCCTCAAAACGATCAGGATGAAGGAACGTCCCTTACTGTGTTTTCAGTGGTCGATTTCCGGTCTTTCAAGTTGATTTTTTGAAATAAAGGAGAGATCTCATGGGACTGATCCATGTTCCGGAACCGGTTTTACCAATGACGGCTGTCTTCACGCACTATCCCGAGGCGATCGAGTGGGCGAAGAAGAAAATTGAGGTACACTGGGGAAAGATCGTTCTGGAAAGTGAACCGTTCCCGTTTGAGCAGACGCAGTACTATGATGCGTCGATGGGGCCGCATTTAAGGAAGATCTTCTTTGCGATGGAACCAATGATGGATCCTCAAAGGCTCGCAGAGATGAAAAACCAGTCGAATGTGTGGGAAGAAGAATTCGCGAGTGAATTTTCCGTACCGGAAGTCCGTCCGCTGAACATCGATCCGGGGTATGTGACGCTCGGAAAGCTGGTTTTGGCCTCATCGAAGGACTTCTACCATCGGATCTACATTGGGGATGGGATCTACGCCGAGATCACGCTTTCGTTTACCCGCGGGGAATGGACGGCCTTTCCGTGGACCTTTCCGGATTACCGGGAGCCGACGTACCATCCGTTCCTGACCCGCTGCCGGGAACGGATCTTCGAGCATCGGCGCAAAGAGAAAGGCTGAAGCCAAAGGAACGGAAAATTTGGCAGTTTCGGAGGTTTCCGCAGTGAAATTTTCGGAGCAGTCGGACCTGCGTGCGGCAATGTTTTGCGAGTCAGCAGACGGTTGGTTTAGCCATGACGTGCAAGAGGGAGGAACGTGGATTTTTAAAATTCGTTCCTCCCTCTGTTTTTCTCTTTAGATTTTTTGAATCAGAGAAGCGCCGCGGATGCTGCGGAGGCTTTCTGCATCGTTTGCCGGTAGGTCTCCGGCGTACGGGGAAGGGCGGGACGCATTTCGCTGAGCTTCGTGCCGAGGACCTTTTCCCGAGTCTCCTTCAGGACTTTCGGGAACTGCGCGGGAGGCGTGAATGCCGATTTATCGCCGCGTGCAAGACGGTCTTCGCCCCACGCAAGAAACGTCTGGATACACGGCAGGTACCAGTGCTCCATCAGCTCGTACTGGTGCGACTGGCAGTACGAGCACGACGCATTGTCCAGCAGAACGCGGTCAAAATCCGGATTCTGAATGGGTTCGACGGCATTCAGTTTTTCCAGAGTCTCCCACATCGAGTAGTCTTCATGAAGGGCGAGCATATCGCGCATCGCACCGAGAAGTTCCCGATACGCCGCGATCTTGACGCGGACTTCCTCGGCCGAAAGTCTCCCTTCTCGCCACTCGTGCATCGAATGGACCACGGAAACGCGCGCAAATGTCAGCATCCGGTCGGCGGTCGTACGCGCAAGGTCGATCGTGTCGCGGCGAATGAACGGGGCGGACCAGTCGATCTCGGCAAGAAGACGGAAGATCTCCGGAGCGTCCGCAAGCCGCGGCTTTTGATCTTCGTATGCGCTGCGCCAAATTCCCGGTGTCGTGACCCGATCCGGAGCGTTCATCATTTTTGCGGTCTGGGACCAGAAGTTCAGGCTCCAGTTCAGCATCTGCGAGATCGGAAGGACTTTCTCCCACACGGCGTTCATCTCCTGGGCCTGATTGCCGTAGCGGTCGGAGCAGAAGTCGGCGAGATGTTCCTCGACGCTCTTGACTCCCGGTTTCCACGCGTTCTGCGTGAAGTAGTGCAGCATGAAAATGTCCGCGTGCGAGTTCTCCGGCCACAGAATGTACCCGCGGCAGAACGGATCGTTCAGGATCGCTTGCTGACGTTCTTCGATCCGCGGGTAGTTTCCGCGAATATCCATCGCATTCTCGTATGCCTGGAAAATGCCGAAGACGTAAGGGAATTTTCCGACGACACCCCAGTTCGTGAAGTTGTTCGCCCCCGGCGCGTCAGCCTCGTAGTCCCAGATCAGCGTCTTTTCCGGGTCGAGCTGTGCGATAAACTCACGCATTTCTTCCGGTTTCCATCCGAAATAGAAATCCCAGCCGGCAAGCAGGAGGGTACCGTTCGGGTAGTTTTTCCGGAGATTTTCGATCAGACGGCGGTACGTGTAGAGCTTCAGACGCAGATTGTCTTCGCGGTCACGATAGCAGTGACGCTCGGCAAGTCCAATCGTGTGGAAAAGTTCCGGTTTTCCGTAGTGTTTGATGTGCGCTTCCGTCAGCTTCCAGTAGTTCTGAAGATTTTCATCCTCCCGAATGTCCCACGCCAGTGCCGTCGGCACATTGTGCGGTCCCGCGGCTTGCGGGAGGAATTTCGGATCGACTTTTTCGAGGAACTGTTTGGGGGTACGTGAGTACCAGTGGCTCATCGTGCCGAAATCTTCCGGGTGCATCAGGTCACGTTCAAAGGCGTAGTCAAGGATCCCTTTCCGCAACTTCCCGCGGAATTCAAGCGACCAGAAAAGTGACCGGTTGTCGTACCCGCCCAGTGCTTCCGGAAGCGGTTTCGCGGGATCCGGGTAGTCCACGATGTCCGGGAACGCCTTCTGAAAAACGTCGTCCATTCCGATGCGCAGCATGAAGACGTTCAAGCGTTTTTTCAGGAGCCAGTCGATCTCTTTCTGCCAGTCTTCCAGAGACCAGTGCTCGGCCTGAAAACGGTGAAGACTGCGGTGCGCGAAATAGCGCTGCCCGCGGTACTCAAAGCGCGGAGATTCGTGAACATCGAGGCCCGAAATGTCGAGCGTCTCCCGTTTCGGCACGACATCGCCGTCCCAGAACCATCGGCAGCCCGCGCGTTCTTCGAGAAATGCGTAAACGGCGTAAAGTGTTGAGCGGCCGCGTCCCCCGGCAAAAAGCAGGTGCATACGTTCGCCATCCCTGACGGAAAGAAGCCGAAAGTCGTCCGAGGCGGTCTTGAGCGGGAGATCGCGGATCACTTTTCGTTCGATCAGTTCCCGAACAAAATGATTCACGGAATCCGAGCCGATGACGAGAAAATCGTCTTCAGAGTTTCCTTCATACACGATCTCAAGACGCTTTCCAGTAACCTGTTCCCAGTACTTTTGAAGCTCTTCCGCCGCAATTCCATAAGCGGAATTCTGATGCTCCGGAGGCGCGAGGATCTTCAACTCGCCGCATTCCGCATCCAAAACACAGATGGCGAGGGAAACGGCAAAAAAGAGGAACGCGGCAAAAAACGTTCTGGAACGGTGGATCAAATCGAATTTGCTTTTTTTCATGTCTGCCTCCTTCGTAAACAGGTAGGAAATGCGCAAGCCTGCACAGATTTTCGACCGTTGCGGCTCGCGGCCTTCAAAAACTTTTCGATGTTTTTGTACGGAATATTCGATACCCTTAGCGATTGAGATTTTCGGCTAAAGGTCCCACGCGCGATTTCACCCTTCGGGAGAAATCTGGCTGCCCGTGAAGAGACCGCGGCCGTGAGAGGGAAACATTTTGAAAATCGTTTCCCTCTCAGACTCTCCTTTCAAAAACTTTTTGAGGTCTTTGTGTGTTTGTGTTTTTTGTGTATTTTTGATTGCTGCGGCCTGGCGGTCAGAGCGTTTTGAACTTTTTGATGTCGAAACCTTCCGTCGGCTCGAATGCTTCGATCCACTCTTCCGTTTTATGGTACCGATGAAGCTGAATGTTGCCCGGCACGGCATTTTTCGAGTAGCCGACCTGCATATCCTGCGCGAAACGCATCGTCTCGCCGTCGATCCGACCGATCAGCATGACGCTCGGTCCCATGTAGCTCTCGGGCTCCCAGTACATGACGTCGGCACGTTCCGCACAGCATTCGCGGAATTTCGCGGAGAGGAAATCGCAGTCCGACTCCCGGCGTCCCAGCACCACTTTCGTCTCACGGTCCAGGCGGATATGGCGGCCGAATCGGAGGATCTCGTACTCCCAGGCCTCCGTCTGGTCCGTTTCGTGCCGGATCAGGTCGCGAACTCGCGGTGCAAAGGAGATTTCTGTCAGAACACAGCCCGCCATGGAAGTCTTGATCTTTTCGATGCCGAGTTCCGTGCCAAGTTGATGGAGCGGCGTGCGCGCGCGTCCGGAAAGGGCGTAAAGCTGCTCTCGATCCACGATCCCCGTGAGTTCCGCTTCGGTCGGAGGAAGGAGTTTCCCGCAGATCGGGCGAATGAGCCGTCCCTGGATCCCGCTGTGGTAGTCAAGCATTTCGAGATGGTGACGCTGCTGGCTCATGGGACGCTGACCAATGACCTCGCCCGTCACGACGATGTCGGCATCGAGTTCTTCCATCAGCTCCTTGGCACGCCGGATCATATACAGATGGCAGTCAAGACACGGATTCACCCCTTTTCCGTAGCCGTATCGGGGATGACGGACCAGCTCGAGATACGAGTCATCCGTCTTAACGTACCGGCACTCGATGCCGAGCATTTCGGCAGCTTCCTGCGCAGCTGCGGACGTGTCGCAAAACGGCGTGATGACATTCAGCCCAATGACCTCAAAACCCTGTTTCTGCATGATCCGGACGGCCAGCAGACTGTCGAATCCGCCGGAAAGAAGAGCGATCGCTTTTTTCATGAAATTTTGCGGGAGCAGGCTCACCGCCTCCAAAATGTTTTAAATGAACCCGCCGAAACGCGGGATCCGGTCAAAATGAATCAGCTTTCATTGTACACGTAAAATCTTCTTTTTCAACTCCCCCAGTGCCGAGAACCGAAAAAAAAAGAAAAATTTCCTCAAAAATTTAAAATTTTTACGTTCAGACAGTTGATTTTTATGATTTCGGTCGTATAATAAAAGGATAGGTGACTTTTCCATGCGGAAAAGCTGCTCTCGCAAATTTTAAACAAAAAACAAATCAGGATCCTGGAAAATCGAAAATATTGGGGAATAGATCATGCAGAAATTCCGAATCCGTTCTGTTTCTGAGAATACGGAAACTGCGACGTCCAAAAATCGTCGCGGTTTTACACTTGTGGAGCTTCTTGTCGTCATCGCCATCATCGGAATGCTTGTCGGCCTGCTTCTTCCCGCAGTCCAGCAGGCTCGTGAAGCTGCCCGCCAGATGCAGTGCAATAATAATCTGAAGCAGTTCGGACTTGCTGCGCTGAATCACGAAAGTTCTTCCAAATGCCTTCCGTCCGGCGGCTGGCGTGCATATTGGGAAGGAGATCCCGACTTCGGATTCGGCGAAAAACAGCCGGGAAACTGGGTCTACTCCCTTTTGCCGTTCCTCGAACAGCAGGCACTTTGGCAGCTTGGCGGTGACGGAAACAAGAGCGCAGACAATACGATCAAAGACGCAAATGTGATCCGTGCGCAGACGCCCATTGCGTACTTCAACTGTCCCTCGCGCCGTATGGCGAAAACCTACTATGGGTGGGCATACACGAACAATTGCAGGGACCTCGGCGGCGTGAGCGCAAAGATCGACTATGCTGGGGCCTGCGGTGACGGATACTATACGGGCGGCTATCCAAATTCCTACGAGCAGGGACAGACGATGACCGTCAGCCACACCATCACCGGCACCACTGACTTCAAGAGTGCCGTGCAGCTTGGAGAGATCCGTGACGGAACGAGCAACACGTATCTCTACGGCGAGAAGTACCTCACCACGGACAGATACGAACCGACCCCGGCCTCCAACTATGCCAATGGCGACGACCACGGACCATACGCCGGCGCAGACAACGACAATGTCCGGCAGACGAACAATACAAACTCCTGCCGACCGCTCCAGGACCGTAGCGGATACGATGTGGGGCAGCCGTTTGGAAGCACGCACGCCGGTGCATTCGGAATGGTCATGTGCGACGGTTCTGCACACCGGGTCTCGTACAGTATCGACATGGAGATCAACTCCTACCTCGGAAAGAAATCCGATGGAAATGCCGCATCCATCAACGACTGACCCAGACGCAGGAGTTTCCGGAAGTACGCAGGATCGAGTCTGCGTACTTTCTTTTTTTCCGGGCCTGATTTTCATTCGGAAGCCGGCAATTCACGAAGCTGGCACATTCGGCTGCGGGCACTTGACAGAACGGGCATTTCGTGGTAAAATTTTCCCAAATGCATTTTTGCCGAATTTCGGCGTTTCCTTACTTCACCTTCAGGCATTTCCATGAATAGAGAATCGGAACAATTATCCGTCGGGTCCGATGTTTCGGGCGCCTCCGTTTCCACAGAATCAACAGTTTCTTCGACTGCGTCCTCGCAGCCGGCCTCCACCGGAGGGCTTCCGTCGGCAGTTCCGTACATCGTAGCGAACGAAGCAGCCGAGCGGTTTTCCTTCTATGGAATGAGTGCGATCTTAATGGTCTATCTTTCAGGTTCCACGTACCTCAATATGCAGGAAAATGAAGCCGCCGGATGGATCCATCTTTTCAGAGGCTCCGTTTACTTTTTCCCGCTGCTCGGTGCGCTTTTGGCGGACATTTTCTTTGGAAAGTTCCGCATCATGTTCTGGCTTTCGCTCGTTTACTGTCTGGGACACCTTGCGCTGGCACTCCCCGACTGTTTCCAGAGCTGCGATCCGCACACATTCCTTTTCCTGGGACTCGCCCTCATCGCACTGGGATCCGGCGGGATCAAATCATGTACTTCCGCGATCGTCGGCGACCAGTTCACTGCGGAGAATCAGCACCATCTGAACCGCGTCTACCATTGGTTCTATCTCGCGATCAATTTTGGATCCTTCTTTTCGATGCTCTTGACTCCGTGGCTTCTGAAACACTGCGGTCCCGGCTGGGCGTTCGGAGTTCCCGGGATCCTGATGGCGTGCGCAACGCTCATTCTCTGGCTCGGACGCAAAAAATACCGGATCGTGAAGCCCGTTGGCTGGAAGATCCTCGATGATCTGAAAAATCGGGAATGCCTCGGTACTCTGGGACGCATTTCCATCGTTTTCGGTTTCCTGATCCTTTTCTGGGCAGTTTACGATCAGACTGCCACCATCTGGGTCAAGCAGGCGCAGGGAATGAACGCGCAGATCTTTGCGCCGCTGACGTTCCTGCCGGAAAGCATCCGAAGTTTCGAGCTGCTTCCCTCCCAGCTTCAGGCTCTTAATCCGCTCCTGATCCTGATCCTCATTCCGATTTTCACATACTGGATCTACCCGGTCTGGCACCGAGTCTGGGGGCATTCGACACTAAAAAAGATTGCCGTCGGCCTTTTCCTCACAGTGATCGCGCAGTGCTTCCCGCTGGCATTTGAACTGGCGGCGGGCCGCGGTATCGTGCTGAATCTTGCCTGGCAGATTCCGGCCTACCTCATCCTCACGACGGCAGAAGTACTCGTCTCGGTCACGGCTCTGGAATTTGCCTACACGCAGTCCCCGCGCAGTATGAAATCCATCGTCATGGGGGCCTTTCTCCTCACGACGACCTGCGGAAACTTTTTTGTCGCGGGGGTCAATTTCCTCTGCGAAAGGCATGAAGGATTCCTCTCTGGGAGTGCCTACGGTCTCTTCTTCCTGATCCTTGCACTCGTAAACGCCCTGCTTTTCCTGCTGGTAGTGCGATTCTACCGCGAGAAGACCATCCTTCAGGAAGAGGAATAGTTCCCGTGATCTCCTGATGATTTTCAGTACAAAATCTCAAAAAGAGACGAAAAACACGACGTGATTTAAAAATTTTTAAAATCTCGCTTCGTGTTTTTTCGTTTTTTTTTGTGAATTTCGCATCAAGAAATGTTCATGTCCTTTCATCTCAGTGGATTCCGTATTTTTCAATGGTCTCGTGATCGAACCGGGACGCATGTGCTGGATGAAGCAGAAAATTCAGATCCCATCGATGGAAAGTGTTTCGGAGGGAAAGAATTCACGGACGGCAGCACGGAATTCCTCGGCAGTCCGTGTCTGAACGACGCGCACGCGAAACTGTCTCGCATTTTTCATGCCGACGCCATAGCACGGCGCAAATTTCCGCATCAGCATGACGGCTTCCGCCTCTTCATGCTGCTCGAGCAGGACGTTGAAATGTTCGAGAAGCAGATCCCGCTGAAATTCCGGTCCGGGACGGTGAAGTGCCTCGGACTCGGAGATCCCGGAGAACAGCGCGAAAGCCTGCCGGAAGATCCATGGTTCATTAAGGGCCGTTCGTCCGATCATGACGCCGTCCACACCGTATGTTTTCAGTGCGTCGAGTGCCTGCGGTGCCGTCCGAATGTCGCCGTTTCCGATGACCGGGATGGAAAGTACGGCCTTGACCTCGGCTATCTTCTCCCAGTCTGCCGTTCCGGAGTACATCTGGCGCGTCGTGCGTCCGTGGACCGTGACGGCAGAGACGCCAACCGATTCCAGCGTGCGCGCCACTTCCAGATGCGTGAGCTTCTCCGCGGAATACCCAAGCCGCATTTTCGCCGTCACTGGGACCGGCGCGGAAAGTCCCAGAGCTTTGGAAGCACGCGCAGATGCCTGAACGACCGCCTCTGCAAGCTCGCCGACCTTTTCAGGAAATTGAAGCAGCCAGGACCCGCAGTGCGCCTTCTGCACGACGTCTGCCGCCGGGCATCCAAAATTCAGATCGATCGTCTGAATGTCGTATTCGCGGATCAGCTTTTCCGCAAATTCAGCCATCGGTTCCGGCTGATTATCCCAGATTTGGACCGAAAGCGGGACTCCGGCCTCACGAAATGGATTCTGTGCCGCATCTTTCCCGAACGTACGGTTCCTGGAATTTCCATTTTGCGCAAAACGGCGCAGAGGATCTTCCGTGTTCTGCGTTCCATCAGAATTCTGCGTTCCGTCTGCACTCCGATCTCCTTTTTCCCGCAGAGGCAGTCCGAAAAGGCGTCCGTGCAGCGTTTTACGCCGCCGTTCCATTTCAAGTGACCCGCGTGCATGCATCATCTCCGACGCCAAAAGTCCCACGCCGCCGAATTTCAGCAGGATCCTGCGCCAGGCATCATTGGAAAATCCGGCCATCGGAGCCTGAAGGAACGGAGACTGAAGACGCAGGGAACCGATCTTGAGCATTTCGAAAACCTTTCTTGAAGGAAAAGCCGGAAACGTCTGCGAGAGTCTATTCCCGGCAAAGTGTACGTGCGAAAATGGGGGATCAGCGCGGTGCGAGAAAATCGACGAGCGGGATCTGGCGCAGTCTCAGGATATTTTGTGCCGCAGGATTCCCCTTTTCAGAGGCCAAACGAAGCCATTTTTCTGCTTTTCCCGAATCGCGCAGCGTTCCGATCCCCAAGTCGGTCAAAAAAGAAAGCGTGACCTGCGCGGAAGCGTTTCCCTGTTCTGCTGCTTTCCGGAACCATTCGACAGCCTGTCTTTCATCTTTCTTCATGCGCCAGCCGCGCATCAGGATCTCTCCCATCAGATACTGTGCACAGGCACTTCCCGCCTCTGCTTCTTTCCGGATCCGCACCAAAATCTCTGCCGGTTCAACGACTTCTTCCGGAATCGGATGGATCGTGAGGAAATGCACACAGGCATTCGCCAGTTCATTTCCCGCTGCCGCGGCTCTCTGAAACAGCGTGAAGGCCAGATCCCGATCGCGTTTCATCCCGACTCCCCAAAACGCGCAAAGTCCGCGAACAGTCAGTATTCTCGCATCAAAAATCCGTTTTGTTTCCGCCTGTTCAATGAGCGCGAGGGCTTTTTTAAAGTCCTGCGGCACACCGTTCCCAATGCAATGACGAAACGCCAGCTCATAAATAGATCGAGGATCTCCGTCTTCCGCTCCTTTTTTCAGGATCTCTACTGCCTGTTCCGGCTTTTTTTCCCCGCCGATGCCGCTCTCTACGAAGAATTGCAGAACGAAGGCGTGGGTCAGATCTCCGGATCCAAAACTTTTTTCCATCCAGGATCGTGCGGTCTTCAGATCCTGCACACCACCGAGTCCATGCAGAAAAGCGAAACCGATCCGTGCTGCAGAATCCGCAGATACTTTCGTCTTTCGGAGTTCCTTCTTCGATTCCTCGTGCCCCTGAAGTGCCGCGCGCTGATACCAGTATGCCGACGCGGTTTCATTTCCGAGTTCACGCTCCAGCGTTCCGAGGACGAACTGCGCTTCCGGGATCCCGGCTTCCGCGGCTTTCCAAAGCCGTTTTTGAGCGGAATCCAGATCCTGTATCCCAGACGGCCATCCAAGGAGATCCTGGAGTCCCAGAAGATTCGCAGCTTCCGCACTTCCAGCATCTTCCGCTTCTTCAAGCCACTCTTTAGCCCAAAATTCATTCCCGGTCTTCAGATATTCTTCCCCAAGGGCGACCTGTGCCGGAATAAAACCGTGCGCCGCGGAAAGCGTCAGCCACTTCATCTGCCGCTGACGGTTTGCCGGAATACTTTTTTCTGTGCCAGAGTACGCAGTCCCAAGCAGGAACTGGGCTTCCGGATCCTCAGCGAACGCCGCGGCTGTGAGCAGCTCAATGGCTCTTTGGGTGTCTTTTTTCAGTCCATGACGTCCCCAAAGCAGACTTTTTCCAAGAAACATTTGCGCCGGAACATAGCGGAGCTGGATGGCTTCTTCAAGCAGTTCGACTCCCCGTTTTTCGTTCTTTGGGGTGCCGAGTCCGTCAAGAAAACAGAGCGCAAAATAGTACGTACCCCGCGGATCTTTCTGCTTCGCCGATCTCTCAAGCCACTCGAAGCCTTTCCGTGTGTCGCGTTCGACTTCCCGACCCGCAACATAAAGGATCCCCAGTGCAGCCTGTGCATCGGCGGCACCCTCGGAGGCACGTTTTTCCAGAGGGGCAAGATCCAGTCCGGGTTCTGTTTCGTTTGCCGGTTTGTTCGTCTGTGCCGGAGAAGGAACTCCTGAACTTCTCTCACCTGCGGAAGACTGCGCGAAACAGGCAGTTCCGAAACTCAGTACAGAAAGAACTCCCGCAGCCAGAAGAAAACCAGCGAAAAGAATTCCATAAAGATCCATTTGCCGAAACTCCATTCGCCGTCCGATCTTTTTTTTCATTTTTCTGTCTCTCCTGTTTTAGGAAAATTTCATCCCCATTCTGCTTTTCTCTGAATCCCGGACCATGATGCGCTCAGATTCTCCAGTACGCTCCCGAAACATTAAATACGGTCCCCAGTATACTCCAAATGCACGGAAAAGTCAAGGGTCTTCTTAAAAGAAAGGATAAAAAGAAAAATTCTGCCGACCGTTCAAATACACTCTTTTCTCATTGAGGTACCCCAATTGCGGATTTGGAATTCTCCATCCGGATCCACGCTCCATAATTTTCTGAAATTTACGTTCCCCCTGCTTGACATCCGGGTACTCCGCGGGTAAAATGAAAGAAAGATCCCATTTTGATCACCGACCCGAAAGATAACGATGAGAAAAACGATGAAAAAATTCCTGCCTTTCCTGATTTTTCTGCTCTCAGGCAGTGTTTTGTTTGCCCAGAATTTTGAGATGAAGCCGGGCCAGCTGCTGACAGAAGTCCGTGACGCAGTCCGAGTCTGGCACTCAGCAAACCCCGGAAAGACCGCAACAGTCCGGATCGCACCGGGGGAGTATTTCCTAAGCGAGCCGGTCGTTTTCTCGCAGGAAGATTCTTTTACGCACTACGAAGCTCAAGACCCGAACCGAAAACCGACCTTCACCCGCGGGATCCGGATCTCCGGATGGAAAGTTCTGCAGAATGGATGGTTCTCGACGCAGATCGAAGCCGTAAAAGACGGAACATTCTGGTTTGAATCCCTTTTCGTGAACGGGAAACGTGCGGTTCCGGCGCGCTCGCCGAATGCGGACGTTCCGGACGGGCGGCGGTACTTCTACATTTTGGAAGCCGACCAGGACGAGCCGCTCACCAAATTCACGGCACGCGACGAGCAGAAGGCACTTTGGGCAGAAGCGGCGCAGAATGCGTCTCTGAATGACGTGAAGATCAAATTCTACCATTCCTGGGAATCATCGCTTCACCGTGTCGCGGCAGTCGATCCCGCCAAAAACCAGGTCACGCTGACCGGCGGTCCGCGCTGGAAACTGGACTACTGGGGAACGAACCTCCGCTACCATGTCGAGGGTCTGGAGTCGGCACTCGACCAGCCGGGAGAATTTCTGCTGAAGCGCGACGGTACGTGCCTCTACATTCCGCGCGAAGGCGAAACGCCCGAAAATGTCCGCATCTTCGCTCCTGCTGGTCCGAAAACATTCCCGGAATGCGGTTTTCTGAAATTTGAGGGAACTCCGTCTGCCGGAGAAACGCAAAATGCGGATAAAATACAGAATGCCGGAAAAGTCCGCGAAATGACTTTCCGGAACCTGATTTTTGAGTGCGATACGTGGAATCTTCCGCCGCAGGGACTCTCCGACGGCCAGTCCGCGGTGAGTTCACCGATCTCGATCCTCGCGGATCATGCGGAAGCCCTGACATTTGAGTCCTGTATCGTGCGGAATATTGGCGGCTATGCCTTCCATTTCCACCAGGGATGCCGTGCGTGCCGCGTCGAAAAGTGCCTCATGGAAGACCTCGGAGCCGGCGGTGTGCGCATTGGTGCCGGGCATGGAACGGATCTTTCTCCGCAAAATCTGACCTCCGGAGTCACCGTACGGAACTGCATCATCCGCGGTTACGGACGCATCGATGCGGGCGGGATCGGCGTATGGATCGGGCATTCCCCGAAAAACAGGATCCTGCATAACGAGATCCTTGACGGCTTCTACACCGGGATCTCCGTCGGCTGGGTGTGGGGATACCGTGAATCTGCCGCCGTCGAAAACCAGATCGAATTCAACCACATTCACCACATCGGGCACGGCGTCCTCTCCGACATGGGGGGCGTTTACTGTCTCGGGATCTCGCCCGGAACGACCGTCTCGAACAACGTGATCCACGATGTAGCCTCGTACAATCGGTACGGACGCGGCGGCTGGGGCCTCTATACGGATGAAGGTTCCTCAAATATCGTCATGGAAAACAATCTGGTCTACCGAACGCACACGGGGAACTTCCATCAGCACTACGGAAAAGAAAACATCGTGCGGAACAATATTTTTGCGTTCAGCCGCGAGGAACAGCTGAAGCGTTCCCGACCGGAAACGCATCTTTCGTTCACTTTGGAACAGAACATCATCCTCTATGATTCCTCCCGTGGCGAACATCTGCTGCTCGGAAACTGGGAAAATCCCTACTCTGCGGTAAACCGGAACGTTTACTGGAATTTCGACACACAGAAAGGGGTCACGTTCAATGAAAAACCGATCGAAGAGTGGCGCAAATTCGGAAAAGACGCGGACAGCATCATCGCGGATCCCTGTTTTGCAGACGCGCAGGGCGGAGATTTCCGATTCACGGAGGCTTCCGGCCCCGTTCTCGAAAAGATCGGATTCCAGCCGTTCGACTTCACGCGCGCAGGGCTTTTGAAAGATGATCCGCAGTGGCTTGCCGAGGCACAGAACTGGTCCATTCCCCCGCTTGTCCTGACTCCGGACGGACCGGAACCTCCGCCGCTTGAAGTTTCCGATGATTTTGAAACCCCGCGCCGTTCCCCGCTTTTGAAGGTCCGAAATCCCTTTGGAAAACCTGATTCCTATCAGATCCTGGAAGAAAACGGAAATCATTTCCTCCGCATGACCGACACGCCGGATCAGAAAAACGCATTCGATCCGTTCTTCTCCTATTGGATGACCTACACCGTCAACGGTATCGCCCGGCTCGCTTTTGATGTCCGAATGTCCGAGAAAGCCGAAATGCTCGTGGAAGTTCGCGACAAATCGACTCCGTACCGGGTCGCCGTTCCGCTGCGGATCCGTACGGATGGATTCCGCTGCTCCGAGATTTCCAGTACCTTCGAGCCGAACACCTGGACACGTTTTGAAATTCTCATCCCGGTCGGTCCTGACCGCGGAGAAAACTATACGCTGAAAGTGACTCCGGCAGGCAAGCCGACGGAAACGTTCATGGTCCCGATCGCAGATCCGAGTTGGAAGACGATGAATGAATTCGTTTTCGCGGCACTTGGTCAGGTCGATGCCGTTCTGGATCTCGACAATGTGGAGATCCATTTCACGGAATGATTTCCGATTTTCCCCCCTTTCCGTCTGCGGGGAACTGGAAACGCGGACGGAGAGGCTAAAATTTTCTTTTCTTTTCCAGACCCTGCTTTTTCAGGAGAAAAACTCACATGATGTTTGAAAATTACGTCGACATTCACACGATCCAGGAGATCCGAGCCCGTTCCCTCGTCTATTTCGGCTGCGGTGCTATTCAGAAAATGAACGACATTGCGGCAGAACTGAAAAAACGCGGCATCGAAAAGGTCATGATCCTGACCTCGAAAAGCGCGTACAAAGGTTCCGGCGCATGGGAACCAACGGTGGATGCTTTGGAAAAGAACGGTATTGCGTACGTTCATTTTGACGGCGTGATCCCCAATCCCACGACAGATTCTATCGACGAAGCGACGAAAGCCGCACGTGATTTCGGCGCTCAGGCACTCATCGGCATCGGAGGCGGAAGCCCCATCGACGTCGCGAAAAGCGTCGCGATCCTGCTTGAGTACCCGAACGAAACGGGTGAATCGCTCTACTGCTATCGTTTCACGCCGGAAAAGGCCGTCCCGATCGTCGCGATCAACCTGACGCACGGAACGGGAACCGAGTGCGACCGCGTTGCTGTGGCATCCGTTGCGGACAAAAACTACAAACCGGCGATCGCATATGAGTGCATTTACCCGGAATGGGCCATCGACGACCCGGAACTCATGCTGACGCTGCCGCCGAAGCACATTCTCTACACGAGCGTCGATGCCGTGAATCACGTTGTGGAAGCCGCCACGACCACCTGCACGAATCCTTTCGCCATCACGCTGGCCCGTGAAGTCATCGCACTGGTCCACAAAAATCTGCCGATCGCGCTGGCGGATCCGAAAGACCTCGCGGCACGCTACAATCTGGCGTATGCTGCACTGCTGGCCGGGATCTCGTTCGATAATGGGTTCCTGCATCTCACGCACGCTTTGGAACATCCGCTCAGTGCCGTGAAACCAAACCTGACGCATGGCCTGGGACTCGCGATGCTTCTTCCGGCGGTCGTGAATGCGATCTACCCAGCACGGGCAGCCGTTCTTGCGGACATTCTCGCCCCCATGGTCCCCGGTCTGAAAGCGTGTCCGTGCGAAGCGGAAACTGCTGCGAAAGCCGTCGAAAAATGGCTCTTCAGCGTTGGTGCGGACCGGAAACTTGCAGATGAGGGATTCACGCAGGAAAGCATCGCTCAGCTGGTCGAACTGACGCAGACGACCCCTTCCCTTCCGGTCCTCCTTTCCGTTTCACCGGTGGAAGCGGCAACGGAACTGATCGCGAAGATCTACACCGACTCACTCACGCCGTTTGAAGCGTAAAACGGGCGATCCCTCCCTTCAAAAAAAATCAAACGATCAAAAAATCAGAAACATCAAAAAGTTTTGAAGGGAGGCTGCGTGCCGCTGCGGGCGATGGCGTTTCCGCGCGAAGTCACGAACCCGTTCCCGTTGGTCACTGGCGCTAAAGGCAGGGAAACCATTTCCCAAATGTTTCCCTCTCACAAAATGCCGCCGTGCATGAGACCGCTTGCGGCAAAACGAACGTCCATAACAAAAGGAGCTGCCCCTTCGTCAGCTCCTTTTGTTTTCTCATGGAATGCCGAAATTCCGATCCTCAACAGCGTCTGCTTAGAGAAGATCGATCCACTGTCCCGTACGTGCGCTTTCGAGGACCATGTCGCAGACGTACTGCGTACGCATCGCCTGCCGCATATCCGGTTTGTAGTCGCGTCCCTCATTCACGGCAGTGAGGAAGTCGGCAAAACTGTTGATGAACGTGTGTTCGTAGCCGATCGTTGTTCCGGGAACCCAGTAGTTCCCCATGTACGGATGCTCGGAGTTAGTGACGTGAATGTTCTGCCATCCAACGACATGATCCGGGGTCTTTTCTCCCGTTTCCGGGTCACGGTAGCGGAAGAACTGAAGACTGTGCGGACACTCCAGATCGAAGTAGACGGCACCGTTTTCGCCGTTCAGCTCAAACGTATTGTGGTTCTTGCGTCCGCGTGCATAGCGCGTACTGTGGAACGTACCGAACGACCCATTTTCGAAGACCGCGATGAACGCACAGGCATCATCGATGGTGACGGCTTCCATCTTGCCGGTCTCGGCGTGCATTCGTTCCTTGACGAAGATCTCGGTTTTCGCCGTCACGCGGGCGATCGGACCATTGAGCCACTCTGCCAGGTCGATCGAGTGAGCCAGAAGGTCGCCCGTCACGCCGGAACCCGCGACTTTGGAATCAAGACGCCAGAGTGCCGCACCGCCCATCGGCACATTCGTAGAGATCGTGTAATCCTGATTGTAGACCGCATTGTAGTGGAACGGCCGGCCGATGCGGTTTTCGTCGATGAGCTGTTTTGCCAGCGAAACAGCCGGAACACGGCGGTAGTTGAATGAGACCATGTTCGCAACCCCCGCTTTTTCGACCGCTTCGACCATCTCTTCCGCCTCTTTCATGTTCATGGCAAGCGGTTTCTCGCAAACGACCATTTTCCCGGCTTCCGCCGCAGCGATGACGATGTCGTGGTGCAGATTGTTCGGGACCACGATGTCGATCAGGTCAATATCGTCGCGTTCCACGACCTTGCGCCAGTCCGTTTCCATCGACTCGTAGCCCCACGTATCCGCGTAGTCCTTGAGTGTCTTATCCAGCGAGCAGACGCACTTGAGGACGGGCTGAAATCC
The DNA here is from genome assembly GCA_017939795.1 of Thermoguttaceae bacterium. GTDB lineage: Bacteria > Planctomycetota > Planctomycetia > Pirellulales > Thermoguttaceae > RGIG3701. The sequence goes on along the minus strand of JAGBAA010000094.1, from coordinate 61,279 downwards.
GGTCTTGAAGAAATGAGGCACCTGAAGATACGCATTCGAGTGGGTCCGGCCCATAAATCCGGTACCGATCTGGCCAATTCGCAGTTCTTTCATTCGTCGATCCTTTCTGAAAAGGTGGGTTGAGTAAGGAAGGGGACGGAGCAGACGCAAAATCATGCGAAAAAATGTGAAAATATTTCCCGCTCCGTGAACGATACGTTCAGGATACCACGAAACACAGAAAAAGTCAAGAGTGCCCCGCAATTTTTCTGAGAGTTTTTCCCGACACTTCAAACGCGGCAGCTCTCAAGGTCTGGAGTACTCTCCATGAGTCTTCCAGCAGACCTGGCAGGAAATTCAGCAGCCCAGGGCATTTCTCAAGATCCTGGAGAGAAATTTTTTGCGGGATCCGCGTTCGGATACACGGTTTCTTTCTCTTTTACCGATTTTCGCGAATGAATGTCGTGCGCACGACCCGCAATTTTTGCCTTTCTCTTTTTTTTCATGAACTGTAGACCGATTTTTTGCGTAGAGTATGTGCATTCCATGCGCTGGCCAAATACAAAACAGTGTGGAACGTCCCTGGTACCGCATGATCCGGAAAAAACGCCGCATCGATGAAAACGGCACTGCACTAAACGTCCGGCCTCGCATGTACGGAAAATATACAGATCCGAAAAAACTAAAGGTCACTTCATGAAGAAACTGTTGAAAATCTGGAAACAAAATACCTTCCTGCGGACAAACTCTGTTCCGAAACGTTCCCGAAATTCAAAAACGGACACACGCAAATTCCGCAAAACACTGCGTCTTGAATCACTGGAATCGAGAAATCTTTTGAGCGTAACTCCTGCAAATCTGGGATCTCTCTGTGCGGGATCCGTACTGATCGTCAACAGTGAGGCAGATGGACCGGCGGATGCGTCGGCAGACGATGCTTTCGTGACGCTGCGTGAAGCGGTCGAGTACGCCAACGAGCATGAAGCGATCCGCGAGATCCGTTTTGCCGACGGAATCGAAAAGATCGTCCTGACGGAAGGAGAACTGCACATTTCTGGAAACTTCGATCTGGTCGCAGATACCGGCCTCACCATCGACGGAAACCAGGCGAGCCGCATTTTCCACGTCGTCGGCGGAACGGAAACTGACTCCGTCGTCTTTCTCGGCCTGACGCTCCAGAACGGGAATGCCCACGGTGACGAAATGGACATTTACGGCGGGGCGATCCTCCTGACCGACGGCGGCTGGCTGACTGTTCAGGAGTGCGGAATATTCGAGAGCACATCCTCATTTGGCGGCGGAGCCATCGGCAACCATGCCGGCCACCTGCTCGTAAGCCATTCCCGGATCTCAGGAAATTCCGCAGCTGCCGGAGGTGCCGTTCTCGACGTTGACGCCGCGGAAACACTCATCCTGAATTCAATCCTGACAGATAATTCAGCCGGACTATTCGGCGCGTACACCACAGACCTCACATCCCGTTCATTTGTCGTGAATTCTACGTTTGCTGGAAACCGGGACCTGGATCTGCTCAACGACTCGGAATCCTGCGGGGTGTGGAATTCCATCCTCTCCGATGGGATCAGCGGACTGAGTCAGGTTGCCGGCAGCAGTTCCAGCATGACCAAAATCGTCAACTCACTCATTCAACAGGAGATCTTTAAGGAATTTCCTGCCGACCAGGACTGGAAAACATGGGATGGTGCGCCAGACAGCCCAGCACATACGGAAAATGCGGCACTCGTCCTGAAAGACGAAGACTCCGATCCGACAAATGACGTCTGCTCCCAAATGCAGGCGATGGGCGCAAACGCGCTTTTCCTCGCGGCGGTCGAGGCACTTGCGTCGGAAAACGGGACCGACATTTCCGGCACTCTGCGTACTCTTGGAGATACCGTCGACATCGGAGCGTACGAGTCGCCCATTCGGATTGAATTCGTGGACTCTGACGGCACGCTTTTGAAGGAAGTCCTCACGAAAGACGGCGTTTCCGATCTGGAAGGCGCTCCGATCGAAGCACCGACGCCGCCGGCACGCGATCTCTACGATTTCTCCGGCTGGGACCAGCCGTGGAAAAACGCTGCGGAAGACCTGACCGTCACGGCACAGTACACGCCGCGGTTTTCCGGAACTTCCATCATCGTGGATACGAATGCGGATTCCACGGCTCAGGACGGAAAGATCTCGTTACGGGAAGCCGTTCAGGCTGCGAATGAAAACAGCGCGGTGAAAGAGATCCGCTTTGCGTCCGGCATTTCGGCCATTCACCTGACGGAAGGGGAACTGACGATTTCCGGAAATTTCGACATTCTGGCCGACGGCGTTTCGTTCACAGCAGATGCAGGCTCACGGTTCTTCTACGTGACCGGCGGAACGAGCTCGGATCCCGTCATCCTCGCCGGAATGACGCTCTCCGGTGCAGTTCATGAGGACGGAGAACGCGGAGCCGCCATCTACGTAAAAAAGGACGCGAATGCCAAACTTGACCGCGTTTCCATCCTCGCCTGCGAAACCGACGGAGCGGGCGGAGCCGTCATGAATTCCGGAAACCTGACGCTCACATCTTCCCTCATCGCCGGCTGTTCTGCGGGCACATCCGGAGGCGGCGCGATCTATTCGACCAGTTCCCTGACCATAGGCAACTGCACGATCGTCGGAAACACATCCAGCCGTACGGAAAACGGCATCGCGATCTACTCGACCAGTGCCGGAAACGTAAAGATCCGAAACTCCATCATCGTGGAGAACGGACCTGAACTCGACAAACAGATGAATTTGGATCGCGGAACATGGGACGTCATGTACTCCATGACGAATGACAGGACAAGCGGATACGGAATTGCGTACACTGAAGCGGTACGTGACCGAATTTTCGCAGAAACTCTTCCGGCGAGTTCCGGCGCGGGCAGTCTGACTTCCTGGCAAAACTGGTCTCCGGCGCTTCACCGCAACTCGCCGCTGAAGAACAAAGGGACAAACGGCCGCGACGTGCCTCAGATATTTGGCGTGGGCGGCAGTGATGAACTGCGCGAAATAGCCGACCTTTTGGGAAACGTACGTCTCTCTGACGAAAGTCTGGACATTGGGGCCGTTGAATCGGTCGACGTTCCGCTTCTCGTGACGGTCCAGATCGAAAATGGAAAAGCACTTTACGTCAATTGGGAAAGCGTGGATGGGTGCACCGAGTATTCCGTACAGTACCGCGACGTGAGCACGTCGCGCTGGACGACGAAAAAGGTCAAGAACGCAACGAACCTTAAGATCAACGCCAAGGCCGGCACGACGTGGGAGATCCGCGTGACTCCGCTGGGGATCGCAGACGCTCAGACTGCCGAAACGCAGGCGGTCGTTCTTGCGGCCCCAAAAATGTCGTTTGACCGAAAGGCCGTCAAGGACGACTCTTTCGTGGTGAATGTCTCGAATTTCACCTCCACGAACCTGGCAGAAGAAGCGGATACACTGACGCTCATGTTCGAAAAAGGCGAAACCATCGCGATCGCACTGGAAAACGGGTCCGGGACGGGAACGTTCTCGAATGGGCTTGCCGTCGAATTCAGAAACGGAGTCCTGACCTTCACGAACGCGCAGAGCAACACGCAGTACAAGATCAAGGCCCAATTCGCCAACAGGACAGGGACTTCTGCCCTCACCAGCAGCGTGAACGTCAAGACCACGATGGCGCCGTATCTCGTACCGAAGATCCTCTCGGCCGCCGCGACCGGAGAGAAGACCATCGAAGTTTCATGGGAGGCCGCGTACGGGAAAAATTCCGGATCAAAAGCGACAAAATACACGATCCAGTACTTTGACGTCAAGAAAGGCCGCTGGTCCAATGCGGGGTCTGTTGATGCATCAAAACTCGCATTTGACGGCACTCGGTACACGTACACGATCTCGCGTCTGACAGGCGGTTCGGATTATCTCGTGCGTGTCCTGGCGGCAAAAGACCGCTACTTCCTGGCCTCGGAAACAAGTGGGGAACTCTCGGCACGAACGTGGCTTTCCATGCCGAAGATCTCGACCGTCTCAACTAAAACGGCAGGCAGTGCGGAAATCTCGTGGAAGGCGGTCAACGGAGCCGTCTCCTACCTGCTCAGCTACGCGGAAAGCGGAACTCAGGATTGGAGCACCGTCTCCGTAACGGCAGTTTCCGGAACGGTGAAGACGACGATCTTCGGCCTGAGTTCCGGAGTCGGATACGATTTCAAAGTCCAGGCTCTCGCCGTGGAACCGGCTGAAAATTCACTTGAATCTCCGATCAAAACCCTGCGGAAAGTCAAGTAGTGTCCCCGTTTTTTGAAACGATCCAGGTTTCCTGCGGAAATTTCCTCTTTTCGGACGCCTGCTCTCCAGCATCCAGGTCAGCTGGGGATCAGGCGTTTTTCTGTTTCACGAAACAGAAGCTCCAAGATCCCGCTCTCGGCGGTGCTTATCTTTCGTATTCGGAACGTACGCTGGTGAGATTTCGGATCGGGATCGGAGCGGGACTCAGCCGGCGTACCAGTTCCTGCGCAAGCTGTTTATGGTGCCAGGTCGAAAGAGACCCCAGGAGGCACAGACCGTCGTCTGCGGATTCGATTTTCAGACGGCGAAGCTCGGAGATCGGACTGCTGCTCAGGAGACTGCGCGCCTTGCTTTCGATCTCTTCCAGTATCGGGCGGATGTTTGATTTCGTCATTTCAAATTCTCCTTAAAATCAGGGGGATCAGGAACGGGGGTCAGGAAAGTCCGATTGGAGGCATACGGTCCATCTTCAGTTTCGACGTTCTGCCGGGTCTTCGATCCCAGGCGTTCGGCCCCCTTCGATTCCGAGTACCCGTATCGTCAACTTCTACGCAACAGACTCTTTTTTATTTTACCGAGCCTGCCCAATCAGAGCAGAAAAGTCGATACGATCGGAAAATTTTTCTGATTTTAATGGAAAAATTCCTCCATTTTAACCTGCGGGGGATAGGCGAAAATGAAATTTCTGGTATACTGAATGACGGGAGATCGGTTTTTGTTTCCGTTTCCGACTATTTATGTTTTCCTGTTTGAGAGTTTTCCAAAAATTCCATGAACGCCCGTCAAAATGCGATCGAATTCGTTGGGACCCAGACCTCGCCGAATGGTCGGGGTGATTTCCGCAATACTTCTCTGACCGAGCTTTACGCCTCGCACGTATTTACCGAGTCGGTCCAGAAAGAACGTCTGCCTGCCGAGGTTTTTGAATCTCTCCAGCAGACCGTAAAACGCGGCGGCGGACTGGATCCGTCGATCGCTCCGGCAGTCGCTGCCGCGATGCGTGACTGGGCGATGGAACGCGGAGCGACCCACTACTCGCACTGGTTCCAGCCGATGACTGGCGAGACTGCGGAGAAGCACGACAGTTTCCTTACGCCGGCCGGCGACCTGAAAGCCATCGCGAAATTCAGCGGCAATGAGCTCGTCCGCGGGGAATCCGATGCTTCCAGTTTCCCATCCGGCGGGCTTCGCGCGACGTTTGAGGCTCGCGGATACACAGCTTGGGATCCTTCAAGTCCCGCGTTCATCCTCGAAAATCCGAACGGCGCAACGCTCGTCATCCCTACGATGTTCGTGAGTTGGACGGGCGACTCCCTGGACCAGAAAACGCCGATGCTTCGTTCTCTGGACGTTCTGAACCGTCAGGCACTGCGTCTCCTGAGACTTTTCGGCAATGAGACGGCATCGCGGGTCGAGTGTACGCTGGGTGTTGAGCAGGAGTACTTTCTCGTAGACCGCCAGATCGCACTTCAGCGTCCGGATCTGCTCGTTTGCGGAAGAACGCTTTTCGGTGCGCGTCCTCCCAAGGGGCAGGAACTGGACGACAATTACTTCGGTGCGATCCCGGAACGTGTTCTGGCATTCATGACGGAAGTTGAATTCGAGCTGATGCGCCTGGGTGTTCCGATCAAAACGCGCCATAATGAAGCAGCTCCCGGACAGTTTGAGCTTGCGCCGACGTTTGAGACGACGAATCTCGCACTTGATCACCAGATGCTCGTCATGCAGTTTCTGCGCCAGGTCGCCCGCCGTCACGGATTTCTCTGCCTCCTGCACGAAAAGCCGTTTGCCGGCGTCAATGGTTCCGGAAAGCATAACAATTGGTCCATCGGGACCGATACGGGGGAAAACCTGCTTAATCCGGGAGATACTCCGGAAAGCAATCTCCAGTTTCTCGTCTTTTGTTCTGCAGTCTGTCGGGCAGTCCATCGCTATTCGAAACTCCTGCGTCTTTCGGCCGCATCGCCGCAGAACGACTTTCGGCTTGGCGCAGCGGAAGCTCCGCCGGCGATCATGAGCATCTACCTCGGCAAAGACCTCACAGACATTCTGGACTTTATTGCGGACGGAAGTGCACCGGCAGACTATCCGCATGAAGATGACGCGGAACGTGCGATCCCGATGCCGATCCTCCGCAGATTCACCCGCCATGCTGGAGACCGAAACCGTACGAGTCCGTTCGCGTTCACCGGAAACAAATTCGAGTTCCGCGCCGTCGGTTCAAGTCAGAATTCCGCAGCTGCCGTCACCATCATCAACACGATCGTCGCGGAAAGTCTGGACTTCGCGGCTTCGCGGATCGAAGAGGGATCGGCACAGGGGAAGGAATTCAGAGCTGTCGTGCGGGAACTCCTTCGCGAAATGATCCGCGAGTACCGACCGGTCCTGTTCAACGGCGATAATTACTCGATGGAGTGGGTCGAAGAAGCTGCAGAACGCGGTTTGCCGAATCTGAAAGACACGGTAGACTGTCTCCCGGTCTACACGGAGGAAGAATCCGTCGCCCTCTTTGGAAAGTACGGCGTCATGAACGAAACGGAACTCCACAGCCGGCAGGAGATCATGGCAGAAAATTACTGCACGATCCGAAATATCGAAGCGTCTGCGATGCTTCGAATTGCCCAAACCATGATTTTTCCGGCAGTTCTGCGGCACAAGGCGAACATTTTGCCGGCACTTACGTCCATTACGCAGAAGAAAGTCCTTTCTGAACTGGACGTCAAGATCGACCTTCTGATCCAGGGGATCGACGAGCTGAAAAAGGCACTTGCCGGGGTCAACGCTCAGAAAAACGTCATGGAGAGAGCGCGGCACTATCGTGATTCTGTCCTGAAGGGAATGTACGCACTCCGCGTCATCGTCGATAATTTGGAAATGATGACCGACGATGAACTCTGGCCGCTTCCGAAATATATGGAACTTCTGTTTATTCGGTGATTTTCCAGGGTTCCATGGTCCTGTTTCCGAAGGTTGCGGATTCCAGATCGGCCATTCAGAAAAAAAGCAGATTCGCAAACGGAATTTGAAAAAACTCAACAAATTGGTATTTTTTCACATTTTTGGCACTATCCCCCTTGCGGAAATTTCCGAATATGGTAGAATGAAAGTGTTGATGGAAAGATCCTTTCTGACCAAAGACGCAAAAAACAAAAAAAATGAAGAGCCGATCGGCTCATAAAATGATTTCGTTCTGAAGTGCCGGGGGTTCCGGGCAGTGAAGGCGGGAGTGACTGAAATTTTGCGGTTGTGCAAAATGGCAGGTGCATCAGGTACGGAAACGCACGTGCCTGTGGTGTGGTCTGTCAGTCCTGATTTTTGAATGTTCAAAATCCCTGTTTCTTCACTGGAACGGGGATTTTTTTGTGGCCGGAGGGCATGGGAAACACAAAAAGTACGGCAAGCCGGAAAGTATAGAAGAAAAATGGGAAAGCGCATCGCGATCATTGGGATCATCGTGGAGGAGAGCCGTTCGGTCGAGCAGATCAACGCGCTTTTGTCGGACTATTCCGAGCACATTATCGGCCGGATGGGGATCCCGTATCGCCCGCACGGGGTAAACGTCATCAGCGTGATGCTTGACGCACCGCCGGACATCATCAGCTCACTTTCCGGAAAACTCGGAATGCTTCCTGGCGTAAGCGCCAAATCAGTCTGCTCGAAAAAGGAAACGGGCGGCTGACCGAATTCCGGGATGCAGAAACGGAGACCGGGTCTCAAGCCAGAGCCGCAAGAGCAAAGCCAGAGACAAAAAACAAAACCAAACAAAACCAAAACAGGAAACAGAAATTAACGCGGAGTTCAAAAAGTAAAGGAGAGAGAAAATGTACGATTTGAAGTCCTGTGTCGCGACAGAGTTCATCAATGACGCGGAGATCCGGGAGACTTTGGCGTTTGCGGACGAGCACCGCAACGACCGGGGGATGATCTCTGCGATCCTCGATAAAGCACGCACGTGTGCCGGTTTGACGCACCGTGAGGCGATCCTTCTGCTGGACTGTACGGATCCGGAGCTGAACGAGCGCATCTACGCCGAGGCGATGGAGATCAAGCAGCGTTTCTACGGAAACCGCATCGTGATGTTCGCGCCGCTCTATCTCTCGAACTACTGCGTCAACGGCTGCACGTACTGCCCGTACCATATGAAAAATACGCACATTGCGCGCAAAAAGCTCACGCAGGAAGAGATCCGAGCCGAGGTCATTGCGCTTCAGGACATGGGGCACAAACGGCTCGCGCTCGAAACGGGAGAACATCCGACGATGTGTCCGCTGGACTACGTGCTGGAATCGATCGACACGATCTACTCCATCCACCACAAAAACGGAGCCATTCGCCGGGTCAACGTGAATATCGCAGCCACCACGGTCGAAAATTACACACGGTTGAAAAACGCGGGGATCGGAACGTACATCCTGTTCCAGGAAACGTACAATAAAAAGATCTACGAGGAAAAGCACCCGACCGGCCCGAAATCGAACTACGCGTACCATACCGAGGCGATGGACCGGGCGATGGAAGGCGGGATCGACGACGTAGGGTGCGGTGTGCTCTTCGGGCTGGCACCGTATCGGTACGATTTCGTCGGTCTTCTGATGCATGCCGAGCACCTGGAAGCCGCGAAAGGAGTTGGTCCCCACACGATCAGCGTACCGCGGATCCGCCGGGCGGACGATATTGACCCGCTGATGTTCTCCGAGGCGATCGACGACGATACGTTCGCGAAGATCGTGGCGGTCCTGCGTCTGGCGGTGCCGTACACTGGGCTGATCATCTCGACGCGCGAGTCGGTCAAGGCGCGGGAACGCGTTTTGAAACTCGGAGTTTCGCAGATCTCCGGAGCTTCGCGCACGTCGGTCGGCGGGTATGTTTCGCCGGAGCCGGAAGATGAAAATTCCTCGCAGTTCGACGTCGTGGATAATCGGACGCTCGACGAAGTGGTGAACTGGCTGATGCGTCTGGGGCACGTTCCGAGTTTCTGCACGGCCTGCTATCGTGAAGGGCGGACAGGCGACCGGTTCATGAGTCTGGTGAAATCCGGTCAGATCGTGAACTGCTGCCAGCCGAACGCGCTGATGACGCTGAAGGAGTACCTGGAAGACTATGCGTCTCCGGAGACTCGCGAGATCGGCGAGGCGCTCATCGAAAAGGAACTCCAGCGGATCCCGAACGAAAAAGTCCGGCTCATCGCGGCCGAACACCTTTTCGAGCTTCATGAAGGAAAACGCGACTTCCGCTTCTAAACCATATTTCCCAACAGCCCGCCGCACCCCACGGCGGGCGAATTATCCTGACCGTCTGACGATTTTCGCGAAGTACCGCCGTATGAAAGACTTTTCATCGAGAAATAGACCTTTGCGAGTCTCTAAAAAAGCGGAAGAGCTGAACCATTTCTGTATTCTGTCTGCTGCAAAATCACGTTTTTTGAATGATTCATGAATATTTAATCCATGAGACCTTGAAAAAATCCATGAACAGAGTAAAATAGAGTTAGTTTTTTCATCCGCGTGTTTACTTAAAATGGAAACAGAATCATGAGCAGCGGCGACTTTAGTTCTCTGATCAACTCCCTTTCGCCCCTTGGTACGCTTTCGTCGGAGGTGGTGAATTACGATTCCTCGCAGTTTGATTCTCTGACGCCCGGATACCTTCTCGGGTGGTTCAAAAACTACCGTCTTCTGGAGCGTCTCGGCGAAGGCGGGATGGGACAGACGTGGCTGGCGGAGGAACTTTCCGGGGATGAGGCCGTCCAGAAAGTCGTCGTGAAAGTGCTCTCGAAAGAGCTGTGCGGAAATGAAGAGGCGATGGAGGAAGTCCGCCGTGTCTTTGATCTGACCGGGAAACTCCGTCACCCGAACATCTGCGCGACGCTCGGAATGAAGAAGGACCCGGTTTTCGGGTGGATCCTCGTGATGGACCATGCCGACGGCGGAACACTTTCCGACTGGTTTCATGCCCAGCCGAATCACGAAAACGGCCTGCCGTTGGAAAAGGTCCTGCCGATCCTCCGGCCGATCGCGGAGGCGTTGGACTTCGCGCATTCGGAAGGGATCCTTCACCGGGACGTGAAGCCAGGAAACATCATGTTTTCCGGCAGAAAACCGATCCTGATCGATTTCGGCATCGCGGCGCGGATCCGTCCGGAAAACGTCACGAACGTGAGTCAGACATTCGGCCGTTCCATGACGGGGCACGCGTCCTCAAACTCCGGCACGCCCGCGTACATGGCACCGGAACAGATGATGGGGCAGCCGCAAACCGGACGCGCGGACCAATACGCGCTGGCGATGGTCCTCTACGAACTTCTGGCGGGAAAACTCCCTTTTACCAGCGACAGCCTCATGGCCCTGAGCTTTGAAAAAGCGCGCTTCTCTCCGGAAGATCCAAAATTTTCCGTGTCGGTCAACTCCGCACTGTGCCAGGCACTTTCCATGACTCCGGAAAACCGTTTTCCCACCTGCTGCGCCTTTTTCGACGCGCTTTCTGATTCATCTCCAGCTCCCGTTCAAGCTCCAGCTCCCGTTAAGACCGAAATCACTGTTCCGGACGATGTACGCACCCTCGCGGAAGCCTACGACCGCATCCCCGCCGGTGGAAAGATCACCCTCCGCCGCGGTACGCATGATGTCCCGGAAACCATCATCGTTCGTAAAAACATTACGATCACCGGTGAAGGAAACGATCGGGAGCAAGTCATCCTTCTGGGCGGAAAAGAAAACGTCCTGCGCGTTGAAAGCGGTTTCGCGGAAATTAAAAACCTGACGTTCAAAAACGTGGGAGATGACCATCGCTGGACAGAGGATGAGTGGGAAAACGCGACGCCGGAGGAAAGAACACAATGGGAACAGTTTGACGCGTTCCATTCCGCGGTTTCAGTCCAGTCACTGACGTGTACTTTTGAAAATTGTCTGTTTACTTCGGAGAATGGAGCAGGTTTCACCGTCAATCAGAAAGACTCCAACCCGACCGTAACCGCCTGTGCCGCGAAAGATTGCGGAAGTGTGGGATTCAGTATATCAAACAGAGCCAGGGGACGATTTACGAACTGCGAAGCCAGCGGAAACGCGATGACTGGAATTGCGGTCATCGGCAGCGGCACGAACCCGACGGTGGAAAAATGCCGATTCACGGATTCCAAGGAAGACTGCGGAATTTTTGTCTACGACGGCGCAAGCGGAACGTTTAAGGACTGCGAAGCCAGCGGAAACGCGATGTCTGGAATTGCGGTCCAAGACAGCGGCACGGACCCGACGGTGGAGAAATGCCGATCCACGAATAATCAACAGGTGGGAATTCTTGTCTGCTCCGGCGCAAGCGGAACGTTTACGGACTGCGAAGCCAGCAGAAACGCGTATTCTGGAATTGAGGTCCAAGGCAGCGGCACGAACCCGACGGTGGAGAAATGCCGATCCACGAATAATCAACTGGCGGGAATTTTGGTCTCGCAAGGTGCCTCCGGAACGTTTACGGACTGCGAAGCCAGCAGAAACGCGATGTCTGGAATTGAGGTCCAAGACAGCGGCACGAACCCGACGGTGGAGAAATGCCGATCCACGGATTCCAAGGAAGGTGACGGAATTTTGGTCTGCGAAGGCGCAAGCGGAACGTTTACGGACTGTGAAGCCAGCAGAAACGCGCATTCTGGAATTGAGGTCCGAGACAGCGGCACGGACCCGACGGTGGAGAAATGCCGATCCACGAATAATCAACAGGCGGGAATTTTGGTCTCGCAAGGTGCCTCCGGATTGTTTACGAACTGCGAGGCCAGCGGAAACGCGGAGTCTGGAATTGCGGTCCTCGACAGCGGCACGAACCCGACGGTAAGGGGCTGCCAGATCCTGAATAATCATGGAACTGGAATTTTAGTCTTGAAACCAGCGTCAGGAATTTTCAGAAACAATCGGCTTTCTGGAAACGCGAAAGCTTGGGACGTCGGTTGGTTTAGCAGTGTCGTGCGCGAAGGAAATGTTCCCAATTCAAATTGAGAATGATGTCTCCGGACGGACAAAAAACCAGCCCCAAGCGCGGGAAGTCGGCGTTTGGGGCTTTTTGTTTGGCGGCAGGGTTAAGGCCGCGGTCTTTTTCAGGGACTTATTCGAGGCTCGGCTGGACGATCTGTCCCTGACGCTGGAGGGTGCATTCCTCATACGCGCCGTAGAAGTCGCAGTTATTGTCCATCCAGAGCGTGAAACGGTACAGTTCCTCCGGAGTGAGTTCCAGACCGTGGTGCTCCGAGGTCAGGATCCTGTACAGTTTGCTCGCGTTCGATCCGAACTTGCCCGGCATCGTTTCCGGGTCGGTCCAATGGTTGTGGTCGAAGTAGAAGCAGTACGGTTTCAGATTCCGGAACGACGTAAAGAAATGCTCGTTTTCCGGACCGCGCGACAGGTCGATCGCCTTCGGATCGTCCGATTCCTCGTGGCACTTGACGCACTTCGCGTCCAAAATCGGCTGGATGAGCTTCACGTAGTTAAACGGATCGGTACCTTCCGGATCCGGCGTAAGCGTACTCGGCGCACGGCGCATCGCCTGCGGGACCTGCGGCCGGGCCGTGATCGCGCTGTGGCGGTCTTCATGGCATCCCTGGCAGATCAGCTCCTCGCCTGCGTGCACGTACGTGTCGGAACGCATCGTCTGGACCGCGACGCCGTTTTCGTCGAGAGCCTGGAAGTAGATCGGAATGTTTACCGGGACACTGAAATACGCGCTTCCATCCTCTTCCACCGGGACCGTTCCGAGAATGCGCCGTGCGTTTTTCTGGTTTCCGTAGCCGATACGCGGCTGATTCGCGACGAAATTCGGTTTCGGAAGGACCTGAACCACACGCAGACGGCTGATCTTCGTCCCTTCCGGGAACGGATACTTGGAATCGTAAACATTCACCAGCCCGATGTTGGCCGTTTTGGGGAGTTCCGACTCATCGATCGGCTGGAACTTTTCTCCCGGTGCGAGCGGTTTTCCCAGAAGCGTTCTGTGAGGCACGACAGGCTGCATCTTGCGCGTCCGGAGCGGGAAAGCGTCGCGGCAGGAAATTTGCGGGTCACGGTAAAGAAGCGTCCGGTTTCCAAACACGTCGAGGAGGTAAATGCCGAAATTGTTCGTGAAATGCGCGTTCCAGACCCCGAACGGATCGTACACGCAAATGTAGAATTGCTCGGAAAGCGGATGCGCCGTCGCGTAACGGTTGGGATTCGTGCCGCCGTGCCGGATCTCGGATTCCGGGAAAAGCTGGTCCGGAGTGATCCGCCGAATGGCCGCCATCAGATTGTCGTCCTTGACCTGCGGATCGATGAGGATCAGGGAACCGTAGGACTGTCCGTGGTGTGCGTTGGCCGTCGCGACCAGTTTCGGCGAACCGGGAATCGGCTGCACGTCTCCTTCAAAGTGCGGCGTGCTGAACTCGTCATTATGGTAGTTGCCGTGAAGCGCGCGCGGATCACGTCCGTCCGGCGTCGTGATCCAGAGATGGTGCGCGTTGTTCGAGCCGCGGTCAACGTAATCCCACCGCGTATAAATGAGCATCCCATTGTGGTCCACTGCGGGTGCCCACTCGTTCGTTTCGTGCCAGGAAAGTGTCGAAATGTCGCTTCCGTCCGGATTCATCGAGTACAGAGTGAACGTCGGCACGGGACGCAGACCGGAGCATCGCACGTACCCGCCGCGGCGTTCAGAAATGAACGCGATTCGGCCGCTGGGCAGGAAGCATGGGTCAAATTCATTGAACGCACCGTCGGTCAGCTGCGTAATGTTCGACGCTTTTCCTGTCTCCATATCAAAATCAGCCTTGAAGATGTGGAAGCAGTTTTCCTGCGTCCAGATATACTCGTGCCGCTTTGAGCCTTTCGTGTCGGCGGCGGCGAAGAGGATCTGCTTGCCGTCATGCGAAAGTTCCGGAGAGAGATACCCCCAGCTCTCGTCAAGCATCCGGCCCGCATATCGTCCGTTTTTCACCGGCTCGGTGAGGACGGGGACGACCTGGGGATCATCCGTAAACGCATTTTTCAGGACGAACAGCCCGCCTCCCGGCAGCTGCTGGAAGCCATAGCATTGGTCGCAGATGTGGCTCCCCATGTTCTCGATACCGCGCAGATAGTGGCGTTTCAGGAACACGAGGTCGGTGAAGTTCAGAAGCGGATTCTGGAACATGATCTTCCGGCGCAATGCCGTCACTTCCGCGAAAACGGCTTTGCGCTCGGCAATATTTTCCACCGGGACAGTCTTGACTTTCGCGTTGAGAGCCTCCAGTGCCGCAGCTTCCTCCGTAAGTTTCGGACCGTTCTGCATTGCGCGGAGTGCATCGATCAGCGGGTAAAGTCTCCGCGTCACGACATCCAGCGGGTCACGGTCCGTTTCGTAGACCGCAGAAGCCGGATGGACGGTTTCTGCCTTGACCTTCTCGCTCATACCGGTCTTCAGGAGTTCGCGCAGAGCGTACCATTCCGACGCGTTTTCGTCCATACGCGTGAATTTTTTTCCGCCTTCGTCCGTCCATTCTTTCTGACGGAGAATCGTCCGCGGAACCTTCGACTCTGCATTTTCCGGAGCCTGAACGCCTTCCGGCCACTCGATCCTCGCGTTGGCGATATTTGCATGGTCACCGCCGTTCTGCTCTCCGCCGTCCATCACGATACGCAAAAGCGAAACTCCGTCAAGCGGGAGCTTCACTGTTTTTGCGGGCATACCTGCCGTCATCTCGCCGCTTTTCCAGACCAGTTCGTCATCCGCGTAGATGAGATACTCCATCGGACCAACTGCTTTTTCCTGGTCGCTGACGCCGACTTCCGCGTGAAAAATTCCCGCTTTCGCCGGATTGGAAACGCAGATCTCGCCCGAGGCGTGCGTGCCGATGCCGCGTTCAAATTTTACGCCGCCGATGGAGAAAACGTCGCCGTAGATCGGACGGTTTACCTGCGGTGTTCCCCAGCCGCACTGAGTGAGCGTCAGATCCATCTCGTCCAGCCAAAACGTCTGCTGAGCAGATACGCCCGAAACCTGACTGAAAAACAGACCGAACAAAAATATCAGACAAAACGAAAATAAAAAACGGCGGCAGGGGGACTTTTTCATATTTGAACACTCCAGAAATAAAAATGCGAGGCAAAATAAATGCTCAATTGCCATCGGACTCAGACCGGAAATCGGCCTCCATTCTACTATTCTACATGACAGAGTTTTTTTGTCAAGCTATGGAAAAACTTTTTCTCCATAAATTCCGAAAATTTCAAACAAAACAGACCCAAACTCCAGGATCTCCCCCATCCTCCAAACATTCCCTCAGAAAAACGAGGATCTCCATCAAGCAAAAGACTCCGGCAAACGAGACACGATCCGGAGATTTCCCGAATCATGGGACATTCGGATCGGCTTCTCCATTCTTTTCCGGTACATTACGGGAGGCTTCCAGTACCATGTCGGCAAACTCTCCGGCAGAGACGACCTGGAAAAGGAAACCATTCCATTGAAAAGAGTCGCCTTCCTCCGGGATCTTTTGAAGTTTCTCAGCCGCCAGGCCGCCAAGGGTCGCGCTTTCCAGCTCTTCTGGAAACTTCAGACGGAAACAGCGGCAGAAAGCACGCACGGAGAAAAGTCCCGAAATGCGCCATTGATCCTCACCGATCTTCTCCATCGGATTTCGATCGGTCAGCTGGAAAACACGCTCCGAATCCGGCGCAAAAATCGTCTCCAAAATATCGGAAAGGAGCACGGCACCAGGCGTCGCGCCATACTCATCCACCACGACCGCGGCAGAGATCCCCTCTTTCTGCATGACCTCCAGAAGATTCGCCGCCGGAAGACACCAGGGAACATAGTACGCGGACTCCGCAAAATTTTCCAGCGCATCATATCCGGATTCCGGGATCTGCGCAAGTTTTTCCAGCGCAAACACGCGGTCGACCGCATCGCCGTCTCCCTCTTCCTCAAGAAAAACCAACTCGGTATCCGATTCCAGTTCACGCAAAGATCCCACAGAGAACGGCACAGAAAAGACTGGAAGGTGCGTTCTGGGACGCATGATCTCCTCCGCACTCATTTCCGAAAAACGAATGAGCGACCGCAGACACTCTTTTTCCCTCACGGCTCCACCCGATTCCTGCGCAACCGAGACCGCCTGTTCCAGATCGGCGAGATCCAAAATCGGTTCCTGACGCAGCCGGGGAAGGAAAAGCCGCAGCGAAAGTTCCTTCCCAAGTCCAAGGATCGGCAAAAACGGCGAACAGATCAGTTCCAGAAACGAAAGGGGAAATGCCGCAAACCGCACAAAAGTTAGCGGGATAAGCACAGCAACTGCTTTGGGTATCAGTTCGCAAAAAATAATGATCGTCAGGAGCGCACCGACGCTCACCGCACCGGCCAAAGCTGCACTTTCAGACTGAATTTTCAGCGTCACGACCGACACGATGCCAAAGTAGAGCATATTCGCGATGAGATTTGAGAAAAGAAGCGTCGAAAGAAGCCGATCCGACCTCTCCATGAGCTGTGCACCTCGCCGTTCTGCGGCACTTCCCGTCCGCATGGCGTTCAGCTGCTCGGGAGTCAGCGAGAAAAACGCCGCCTCCGAAGCCGAACATCCTGCCGACAGTACCATCAAACCGCCCAAAATCGGAGACCACGGCAAAAGCTGATCCATTCTGTCTGTGCCCTTTCCCTCTTTTTCTTTCTTCGGCTTTTTACTTCATTCCGCTCTTCCAGTCCGCTCAGTCCTGCCCTGCTGCTGCGGCCGCGCAAACCATGACCGCAGCAGTCTCCGTCCGCAGGATCCGTTTTCCAAGCGAAACGGGTACCCAACCCGAATTCAGCGCGTTTTCGACTTCCGTATCGGAAAATCCGCCTTCCGGACCGATCGCTGCGAGGACCCTGCGTCCCTGATTTTCAGGGGCTTCCAGAAGTTCCATTAATCCTTTTCCATTTGGGTGCGCGATGAGTTTGAGCGTCTCGGCATTCTCTTCTGCCTGCGTGAAATCAGACGAAAAAAGCGTTTTGGTGCTTTTCGGTTCTGCAAGCTGCATGAGAGTGTTTCGTCCGCACTGTTTCGACGCCTCTACCACCACACGATTCATTCGTGACGCGGCCGCATCACCGGCTTTCGCTACCGAACGTTCCGCTTCCAAAGGCAGAAATTCCGCCGCTCCCAATTCGACCAGCTTCTCGACCAGCCAACGCTGCCGGTCTCCCTTCGGAAGCGCAGCCGCGATGGTCACGCAGACCGAAGATTCCCGATCTTCCACCCGGCGAGCATGGATCTCGGCCGTCAGCTCTTTTTTCTTCACGTGCGTGATCTCCGTGTCGAATTCCGCTCCGGAACCGTCAAAAAGAATGAGCGGTTCTCCCTCACGCACGCGCATAACGTGAATAAGATGGTGCGCTTCATCCCCTCCAAGCGTCACGCTGACCGGGTAAAGAGCCTCATCTGCAGGAAGCCGTTCCGCTGAAAAATATCGATAGGCCATGGATCCATTCCGCTTTCAAAAAAGACCACTTTCCGGACAGACGCTCCGCCCGGTCGTTCCATACTCATTCATTTTACTCAGAAAAAGAATCTGCGCAAGCCCCGGGACTCAAAATTTCAGAAAATTCTTCCAGCTTCAAGCCTTCTTCCTTCTCCCTGTTTGCTTAAAACACAAAACAGGAGGAAACGTTTTTGGACGGCACGCAAATGCGGACTGCATCGGAAAACGTTCCTCCTGTGTTTTTCAGTGGTTCGTCAGACTGAATTCATTTTTGCAAAAAATCCAGCCTTTGCGAGGCTCACCAGCTCCACGCCGGGGTGCAGCACGGATCGTTCCAGAGGTCGAGGATCTCATCGTCGACTTTGGCAAGCAGGAACTGGAATCCGGCGGTTTCCTGAACGGTCAGCATTTCGCCCGCTTTGCAGACGGCCAGTTCGATTCCCTGGGCGTCGAGGAATTTCTTCGCGGAATTGGCGACGATGAGCATTTCCATCATCGTCGTCGCACCGGAACCGTTGACCAGAAGGAGGACTTTATCGCCCTTTTCAGCCTTGACGGCAGCGACGAGAGAAGTGAGCATTTTGGCGACGGTCTCATCCGCAGAGAGCATCTTGCCGCGGCCGGTACCGGCTTCGCCATGCTGTCCCATACCGATCTCCATTTCGTCATCGCCCAGCTCGGAGATGACCATTCCGTTGGACGGATGGGTCGCGCCCTTCAGAGCGACGGCCAGGGTCGCCATATTGTCGTTGAATTTATTGGCAACGCGGACGACTTCATCCAGATTCCAGCCGCGTTCGGCAGCCGCTCCGGCGACTTTGATGAGCGGAACGCAGCCGACCAGACCGCGGCGGTCTTCGATCGGAGCATCGGCACCCGGCGCAATGTCTTCATGCGTGTTGATGTTCACGATGTTTTCAAGACCGAAATCGGCAGCCATCTGCTGCGCCATGTCGCTGGAGAGGACGTCGCCGGCGTGATTCAGCGTCACGAGAAGAGTACCAGCCGGACGGTTGACCATTTTGAGGCCTTCAACGACTTCCATCGGACCGGGAGCCGCGAAAATATCGCCGACGACGCTGACATCGAGCATCCCTTTTCCGACAAAACCGGAAAGCGCAGGTTCATGACCGGCACCGCCGAGGGTGACGATGGCGACTTTGTCTTCGGCTTTCTTCTCTTTGCGGCAGACCAGCTTGCGTTCTTCCAGATCGCCAGCTTCGAGGGAAATGATGTCGCCGGAGGTGATCTCAAGACCGGCGAGCAGTTCAGCAGTGAGGTTGGCGGGGTCGTTGATGAATTTCTTCATGACCATGATTTGGTACTCCATCTGTTTGGATTTGGGTTAATGGAAAAATAAAACGTCCTGACCATAAAATACCATACTTCCGCCAATTCTTCAAGGGGGAGTGGAAAAGAATTGAAAGTTTTCCGGAAAAAATTTGAAAAAAGCCAGCAAATTCCGAAAAGTTTCTGTTTATCTTTCCATTTGTTCCTAAAATTTAGAGAATCTGCCCCCCTCCCCCTTTTAAAAAAATAAAAAATGTGCTATAATGGACGCGTTTATTTTTATTCAGTTTGTTTTGGGGGATAAAATCCATGCAGGAACGAATCGTCATCACGGGTGTGGGACTCACGGCGCCGAACGGCGACACGCTGGCTGATTTTCGTCAGGCTCTGCTTGACGGACGCGGCGGGATCCAGAATTACGAGATCCGCTACTTCGGCAAAACGCACGCAGGGATCTGCAGTTTCGATCCTCTGAAATACCAGACCAAAAAAGAAGTCCGCCGTGGAACGCGTGCCGGCAGTATCGCGATCTACTGTGCGCATGAAGCGGTGAATGACTCGGGTATTGCGTGGGACGGGCTGGACAAAAGCCGCGTCGGTGTGTATGTCGGCGTGACGGAACATGGAAATGTCGAGACGGAAAACGAAGTGTACAATATTTCGCAGTACGACTACGACACGAGCCTCTGGACGCACCACCACAATCCGCGGACGGTCGCGAACAACCCGGCGGGCGAAGTGACGCTGAACATGAAGATCACCGGTCCGCATTACACGCTGGGGGCTGCGTGTGCTGCGGGAAACACCGGGCTGATCCAGGGAATGCAGATGCTTCAGCTTCATGAATGCGATCTTGCACTGGCCGGCGGTGTGTCGGAAAGCATCCACACGTTCGGCATTTTTGCTGCGTTCAACAATCAGGGCGCACTGGCGTCGCATGAAGATCCGCTGAAAGCCTCCCGTCCGCTCGATAAAAACCGCAACGGGATCGTCGTTTCGGAAGGCGGCTGCCTCTACACGCTGGAACGTCTTTCCGACGCACAGGCCCGCGGAGCGAAAATCTACGGCGAGATCGTCGGACACCACATCAACAGCGACGCAACGGATTTTGTTCTTCCGAATCCGGAACGTCAGGCGGAATGTATCGTCAAGGCCCTGGAAAAAGCAGGACTTCAGCCGCAGGACATCGACATCGTGAACCTGCATGCGACGGGAACGCACAGCGGAGACGCTCAGGAATGTGCCGGTCTGCGCAAAGTCTTCACCGACTGCCCAAAGACACACTTCAACGCGACGAAAGGTTTCATCGGTCATGCCATGGGCGCGGCCGGCGCACTGGAACTCGCGGGCAACCTGCCGGCATTTGAAGACGGATTCTGCCATGCGTGCCTGAATCTTGACGAGATCGACGAGGAATGTGCCCTTCCGAATCTGGTCGCCGGCGCACCGAAGCCGCTGGGAGACGTGAACTACATTCTGAACACGTCGTTTGGGATGCTGGGGATCAATTCCGTCGTCATCATCAAAAAATTCACTGCCTGAATCAGGCGGATCCTTTCGAGAGACAGCTGACGGAGCGTCCATTTTGACGCACTCGCGGCGCGTCTCACAGAAACAGAAGGATCCATCGGCCATTTCGGCCGCTTATTCGTTCAAAAACCATTAAACTTTCACCATTAACGTCATTTGAGGTTGAATATGACTAAACAGGAAATCCGTGAAGCCGTTCTGGAAATTCTTTCGGACATCGCGCCCGATGAAGATATCAGCGAACTGAAAGACGAAGTCTCGTTCCGCGAACAGATGGAACTCGACAGCATGGACTTTCTGGACATCGTGATGGAACTGCGCCGCCGCTACAAGGTGAACATTCCGGAAGAAGAATACACGGCCCTCAACTCGATGGCCAGCACGGTGGAGTATCTCGCGCCGAAAATGGCGGATCTTTGATCTTTCAAACCTGCGCGAGATCCATTTTCATCCATTCCCTGACTGCGCCATGATCTGATCTGGTAAAGCGGTCAGGGCTTTCTGTGTTTGGAGAGAAAACAGTTTCGCGAAACAATGATCTCATGAAATCCCATGTCCGGCAGAGCATTCCGCCGGCTGGGAAACATAAGAGGCACTGGAACGATCTTCCAAAAGCAGGGCGGAAGAACTGTTTTGGGGATTTTGGGGACCCATATTCGTCAGATTCAGATACGAAACGCGATCATGTACGATACGATCATCATCGGAGCCGGAATGTCCGGTCTCTCGGCAGGCTGCCGACTTGCCCACTACGATAAAAAAGTCTGCATTCTGGAAAAGCATTCACTCATCGGCGGGCTGAATTCCTTTTACCGCCAGAATGGCCGAAACCATGATGTGGGACTTCACGCCGTCACGAACTATGCAGAAAAAGGCGGAAAGCGCGGACCAATGAATCGACTGCTCCGACAGCTGCGCCTGACGTGGGAGGAGCTTGCCCTTGTGCCTCAGCTTGGATCCAAAATCGCGTTTCCAGGCGTAACGCTGAAATTCACGAACAAATTTTCCTGTTTTGAAGAACAGGTCGCGCAATATTTCCCTCAAGAAGTGGATGGACTGCGTCAGCTTGTCTCAAAGCTGGTAGACTACAATCAGATGGGTGAATTCCCGGCAGACATTTCCGCACGGGAAGTCGTTTCGTCGTGTATTCGGGATCCGCAGCTGGTCGAAATGATCTTCTGCCCGCTGATGTACTATGGAAGCGCCCGCCAGCAGGACATGGATTTCAATCAATTCAGCATCATGTTCCGCTCGATCTTCCTCGAAGGTTTCGCCCGTCCGTGGGAGGGGGTCCGGATCCTTCTGAAGACGCTGGTCGACCGATTCCGCAAAGCAGGCGGTGAACTGCGTCTGAAAACGGGCGTAAAGCGTCTTTTAATGGACTCGGCACGGACCGTCTGCGGCGTTGTTCTGGAAGACGGCACAGAACTGCGGGCCAAAACGGTCCTTTCGTCGGCCGGACAGCGGGAAACGCTCCGAATGTGTGAGGAGTACCTCGACGACAAATCGGTCATGGAACAGTGTAAGCCGGGAGAGCTGGGGTTCGTCGAAACGATCTCCGTCCTGGATCGTCAGCCGAAAAATTTCGGGCACGAAGACACGATCGTTTTTTTCAACGATTCGGAAAAATTTGACTATCGGAAACCGGACGATTTCTGCGACCTGCGCAGCGGCGTCATCTGCTCGCCGAACAATTTCGCGTACAGCGAACCGCTGAAAGAGAGCGTCATCCGGATCACGGCATTGGCAAACTACGAGCGGTGGAATTCTCTCCCAAAAGACGAATACGCGGCGAAAAAGAAGGAATGGTACACAAAGATCACGGAAACTGCGTCGCGCATGATCCCGGATTTTCGTCCGTACATGATCGATTCCGACATGTTTACGCCGAAAACCGTTTATCGTTTCACCGGTCACGAAAACGGCGCGATCTACGGTGCACCAGTCAAAAACTACTCTGGAACGATGCCGTTCAAGAATCTTTTCGTCTGCGGCACGGACCAGGGGATGGTCGGGATCATCGGCGCGATCATCAGCGGGATCACGGTCGTGAATCGCTACCTGCTCGGCGAATGATTCATCCAGAGGAGGTCACGTGAGAGTCATTTCACTCCAATCGGGAAGCAGCGGAAACTGTATTTACGTGGAAAGTGGGGAGACTCGCCTGCTTTTTGATGCAGGGATCAGCGGGATCTGCGCGCAAAACCGACTTTCCATGCACGGGATCGACATTCGGAGCGTGAATGCCGTCTTCATCACGCATGACCACCGCGACCACACGGCCAGCATGAGTGCATTTCACCGAAAATTCAAACTTCCGGTCTGGATGACGCTCAAGACCTGCGAAGCCGTTCAGACAAAAGGGATCCGTGTCCCTGGCGGAGTGGAGCATTTCTGCGCAAATACACGATTCCGTTTTCGCGATCTTTCCATTGAAGCGGTTTCGACGCCGCATGATGCCGCAGACGGTGTCTGTTTTGTCGTGGATGACGGCAAGACCCGATTTGGAGTCTGCACAGACCTGGGGCACGTTTTTTCGGAGCTTCCGGCTGTGATCGAGTCGCTGGACGGTGTACTTCTCGAAAGCAACTACGATCCGGAAATGCTCACAAACGGATTCTATACGCAGTGGGCGAAAGACCGGATCCGCTCCAGAGCCGGTCATCTTTCGAATTTTGAGTCGGCGAATCTCCTCGCACGGCATGGGAAACGGCTTCGGAAGGTCATTTTGGGGCATATCTCCCATGAAAACAATTCACTGGCCTGCGTCCTTGACGCGCACCATAGGATTTTGGGAGAACAGTTTCGGTGCACGATCGCGCCGCATTTTGATTCCTCGGAACTTGTGGAGATCTGAACCAGAAAGCGCACAAAACGGGACTCAGGCCAATGAAAAAGTTTGATTCTTTACTCATCTACGCATACGGCGGTCCAGAATCGATGGAAGACGTCGAGCCGTTTCTTCGGAATATTGCACAGGGGAAGCGGATCTCGGAAAAACGGATGGCAGAAGTTCTGGCGCACTATGCACTTTTCGACGGCCGGAGTCCCATGAACGGTACGATCCGGAAATTCATGCGTCTTTGGGCAGAAAATGTACCGGAAGTCCCCGTCTTTTTTGGATGCCGATATGCAAAACCGGCACTGAAAGAGACGCTTCGGCAAATGGCGGAGGAAGGAAAAAGACGACCGCTCGTCTTCATTCCGTCTCCGTTTGGCGGATACCTCACGACGTATCTCGAAAAATGGACGCAGGTCCGAGATGAACTTTCAGAAGAATTGGGGGAAGATGTTTTCTCAGAGGCCCAATTTTTCCCGCCGTTTTCAGAAAACGCCCACTTTCTGAACGCAGCAGAGGCCGTCATTTCCGAAACGCTTAAGAGTCTCCCGGCTGAACAGCAGACGGAGGCGGTCCTCCTTTTCTCGGTCCACTCTTTACCGACCGCGCTGGCCCGCAGAAATGGGTACGAAGCAGAAGTTTTGGCTGCGGTGAAGACACTGGAAGCACGTTTTCCGCAAAACCGGGTCATTCTTGGATGGCAGAGTGCCAGTGCTGCGCCAATTCCGTGGCTGGAGCCGTCAACACTTGACGTCATTCAGAAAATCACAGCTCCCGGCACATCCCGACCGCCGCTTTTGCTCATTCCACTTGGATTTCCTTTCGAGAACATGGAAGTCGTATACGATCTGGACGTGGAAGCACGAGGTTCGGCAGAAAGTCTCGGTTTCCCGGTCCTGCGTGTCCCTACGGTCGGCTTGAGGGCGGAGATCCGCGTCATGCTCCGCGAACATCTCGCGGCAGAAATGCAGTAGATCTCGAAACAGAATGCGGGCAGTCTCTGAAGCCGCGTCTTCCAAACTCTAAACTTCCGGGACCGCAAAAATACCGCGTCGGGGACGCATTTCCGCCATTCGGTTTGCCTCTTCTGCGTAGGTACCGACGAAACGTTCAGTTTCTGCATCGAGTTCCAGGCAGGGACTCATAGTGAATGTGCCGTCTTCCATCTGGATCCGATTATTCGCCAGATGCTCTTCCATCTCGTTCAGAACTTCGCCCCAGCATCCGCACTTTCCGGTCGTCTCGAGAAACGAAATGGTCTCACTTTTCGAGTACTTCCGACCGAGCCGGTACGCCATGTTCGGCGCATTGTACCAGAAGGAAGAGTGGAATCCCGTTTCGATTTGAGCATTAAGGGCCGCTTCGTTTCCGTTTCTCAGTGAATCCGCGAAATTCTGAATGTGCGGAAATGCTCCATAGTGTTCGGAATTCCCCGCGATCTCGCAGATCTTCTTTCCCTCGGAATCGTAGAAAACACCGCCGCCCCAGAATTTTTCGTACCGTCCGCCCTCGCAGTAGACGACATACCCGCTCCTCGGCCCTTTTGTGTTTCCGGTGAAATGCCGTTTTTGGGCATCTTCAAGCCCCGAAATGCCGAAAACGACCGGAATACTCCCCGTATCGAACCAGGTGAGTGCCATGTTCGGCGTCTCACCGGCATCTTTTTCGCCGACTCTTCCGCCAATGCAGAGAACACGCTTCGGAATGAAAACTCGGTCTTGCAGGACATCATTCCGGCAGTCGTCGAGCAGATGCGCGCCCCAATTCCCCATTTCGCCGTGCCCGGTATTCCACATCCAGTGCCAGTCGTACTGAATGCGGTTTCGGTAGAGCGACAGATTTTGTGCAGGTCCGAGCCACAGATCGTAGTCAAGGTGTTCTGGGATGGGGCACGGCGTTTCCCGTAGACCGATCGGACGCCGGGGCCACGAACGGTTCACTCGGACGGAGCGGATGTCGCCGAGGAGCTTTTCTTCATGAAGTTTCTGCTTCACGAACGAATGAAGGACGGCATCCGTACGCATTTGGGTACCGATCTGGCAGAATTTTCGGTACTTTTTCGCAGCGTTGACGACTTGGCGGCCTTCCCAAAACGAGAGACAGAGCGGTTTCTCCACGTAAACGTGCTTTCCGGCCTGCATTGCCCAGATCGCGGCGAGGCAGTGCCAGTGATTCGGCGACGCAATAAGGACGGCATCCACATCGGGATCTTCAAGGATCCTGCGCAGGTCAGTAAAGGCTTTCTCCAAACCGTACTTCTGCGCGGCAGGACCAAGACGGGACCGGTCCGGATCGCAGACGGCGGTGAGGCGCATTCCCGGCAATTTCGAGACGACGTCCGCCAGAAGCATTCCGCGTCCACCGCAGCCGATCAGCGCAAAGCGAAGCTCTTCGCCGGGAGAGTCCGCCGAGGGGACATCGTTGGCCCAAAGAGCCGGAACGGGAAACGCCGAAACGATTCCGAAAGCTGTTCCAGCGGCAAGAAATCGACGACGGAGTACATTCTTCATGGGAAATTCCTCCAAAATTCCAATAAAAGAAGGCAGGAAACACCAGGCATCGAAAAATTTTCAATTCACTCCAATCAAAGAACTCCGGCCAGTTCCAATCAGAAAATCACCATTTGGCCCCAGTCGGAGTTCTTCGCAAGAACTCGTCCAAAACTACTTGAGGAACTGGTCAGCGACGCGGATGTACTGGTCCCAGTCGAATTCCGTGACGTCGTGTTTTCCGGTCCGGATATGGTGTCCAATGACGTTTCCGACGGATGTGTTCAGCTCGGCCATTTCCGGAACTGTACGTCCGGCAAACGGTTTCTCGATGCCAAAGAGTTCATAGACGGGGACCGCATGAAGGCAGGAAAGGTACTCGCCTTTCGGGTCAGCCCACTGGTCATTCTGCGCACTGGCGGCGTAGACCGGACGCGGAGCAGCAAGCGCGATGAGTTCGTGCTGGTCGATGGCGAAATCATTGACGCGGGGCCCGAATTTACAGAAATTCGGGCAGAACCAGTAGCGGAGACCGCCGCTCATGGTCTGGATGGTCTCGCCAAATTCACGCCGACTGAGTGCCGCACCGCCGCAGCCCGAATTGTTTGAGATAACGAAAGCGAAACGTTCATCAGACGCTCCAGCCCACAATGCGGTCTTTCCGAGACGGGAGTGACCGAGGACAGCGACTTTTTTCGCATCGATGAGTTCGTCTGTTTCAAGATAGTCCAGTGCACGGCTCAGTCCCCACGCCCACGCGGTGATGGAACCCCAGTCCGAGGGACCGCGGGAGGCATCGTTTTCGTAATCGGAGTAGAGATCGAAAAGCCCCGTTTTGAAGCCGTTCTGGAGACTGTCGTTCGCAAGGTCGATATAGTGCATCGTCGCCAGCGCGTAACCGTTTTCGATGAGTTTCGGTGCGAGCCACTGCGTACGGTTTCCGCCGCGGGAATGTTTCCCTTCTTTGTCGACCGTCTCTTCGGTGATGGTCTGCCCTGCCCGATTGTGGAAGAGCAGGATCGCCGGATCATTTTCGACGGCATGGTTTCCGTAGAAATTCAGCCCCAGAAACGCGGGGACCGGTTTCTGCGCATTCTTCGGAATATAGAGCAGGAGGTTGGCGGTGACTTTTTTGTCCGGCTTCTGCGGATTGGTGAACGTCAGCTCGACCTGCTTCCGGATCGCTTTGCCGTCAAGGGCGTCGTCCGAGGATTCCAGAAGGCGAAACGTCACGAAATCCGGATGATCTCCGGCCTTGGCGAGCATTTCCGGAAGGAAACCGTACATTTCCTCCTGGAAATGACGAAAGATCTCGGCCCGGCGTTTCCCGGTCCAGTCCGCGGCCGTCCTGACTGCGGAACCATCATTGAAAATCAGCGGATCCGGGAGCGTGTACTCAGGAACTTTCGATTCATCATAGTTCACAGCGCAGGCTGGAATTACGGAAAATGCAGTAAAAGAAACCAGACAGGCGAGGGTAAGGAAATGTTTCAGCATTTTTGAACTCCTAAAAAATAAACATGAAAATCGATTGGCAGCCAAACCGGAAGTCCACGGGCTGCGTCAGTTAGATCAAAGTGGAATTTTGAGGCGGGAAATCAAACAGCAGGGAGAGCCTCTCTTCCAAGAGGCTCTCGAGACATCTGCATTTTTTAGCGGTCGATGGTCCCCATATTCATGGGATTGCTTATGCTTCCATAGTAGGCTGCGGCTTTCTTATCGTCCGGAGCCATGAGCTGGCAGTAGGTCAAGCGGTCAACACTTTTGCTGCAATAGAAAACGCCGCCGTCAGCAAACGCCAGATGTGCACCATTTTGCGCGTGACGGCTTGCGGGACGTGCATATTTCCAGCTGCGGGTCGTGCTTTTGAAATCCATTCCGATACCCAGCAATGTCGATGTATTGGAATTCCAGACAATGCCGAAATCATAGACATTGGAGGAATTCCACGAATGCGCCTGAGTATTTTCGCCAAAGAGGACCGTATACGTCGCGCCGTCCTTCATTTTTGAGATGCGGGACTTTTGATTATTTTTGTGCACGAACGCGCCGAGCTGGTAGGCGTAAACTTTTTTCCCCGTATCGTCTCCCTGGATACCGCTTCCATTATAGTAGCCGCAGTTTGCACCATAGGAAAGCCCGGCCTGAACCTTTTTCTTGGCGGGCTGAATGGGGCAGATCAGGAAGGAAAGCGTCGGATAGCGTTCCTGCGTGGAACCGCTTCCATTTTCCCACTGACTCCAGACGGGGCCTTCGCCAAGATGCGGAAGAAGCGGAACGACCCAGCTTGCGTTCGCATTATTGGTGCCATAGGTTCCCCAATAGCTGGGCAGATATCCAAGCGTCGTTTCATGGGAGGCGGCTGCGGCGGCAAGCTGCTTCATATTATTGAGGCACTGCGTCTGACGCGCAGAGGCACGCACCGCCTGAACGGCCGGAATGGTCAGTCCAACGAGGACGCCGATGATGGCGATGACGACGAGGAGTTCCACAAGAGTAAACCCTTTGGAATGGGATGATTTCATGAGTCGGTTCCTTTTGACTTTGGATCTCAATTTTTTGGAAAACGGCGATCCGCTGATCGAATGATCAAAAACGGGGGCTCGCAATTTGATTCTCCGAAAATGGACGCACACGGATCAAATCTCCGAAAACGGCGATACACTGCCCCTCCCGAAGACGGTCTCCCGCAGGCTCCGTTCGGCTCTTTCTTCTTCTACGTACTATTTTGCACCAAATACTCAAATAAATCCAGCCCCCCGGGGCACTTTTTTTCAAAAATTTCAAGAAAAATCGGGTATGGGGGCTGGAAATTTCCTGAAAATCAGGCAAAATAAAAGAATCGGGGTCATTTTGTCGAAAAAAAGGATAGACTGAACCTCTGCGCCGCAGGGTGCGTAAAGAAAAAAGTCAAGTACAGACGGTAAAGAAATCGTCCAAACGAAAAGAAAAAGACGGCGATGGAAATCGTCCATACAGAAAGAGAAAAAAGAGAAAAGGGGAAACTCATGTCCGTTCGAAAAACGTCTGCGTCTGCCATGCGCCGCGGTTTCACGCTCGTGGAACTGCTCGTCGTCATCGCCATCATCGGGGTACTGGTGGGACTGCTCATGCCGGCTATCGTGAATGCGCGTTTGACGGCCCTCCAGACGACCTGCGCGAACAATCAGAGCCAGCTTGCCAAAGCGATGGCGCTCTACGACAGCAACAAAGACCGCCTTCCGTACGTTGGAAGAAGCTCAAACAATCTTTCGACCTGGTATGTCCAGATCCTTGAGGAACTCGGTATGGGCAAGATCCAGGACGACATCATGAGCAGCGGATACAAAACGACGCCCGTGAAGCAGTTCAAATGCCCTGCCGGCGACGCGGCCGCCAATGGATTCAGCTACATGGCGAACGTGGGAAATCCGTCTTACTACGGATCTGACTACACGAACAAAGGCGGTGCGGAACGGGCAAATCCGAGCAAACGGGTACGTGCTTCCGGACTTCTCTTCTTCTACTATGGAAAGGGGCAATCCTATACGAAATCCTCGATCTCGAGCATCCATGACGGTGCGAGCTATACGATCCTGATTTCCGAAAAATGCTACAAAAAAGCTCCCGGCGGAAGTAATCTCTCGACCGACTACCGTCCCAGTGACCGATGGGACTACCATGGCGGCGCGGATCATGCGTACAAACATTTCGGTCTGAACTGGAGCGGTTCCTCTGCTCAGACAGACTTCAGCAATTACGTCTCCAGCCGCCATGCGCAGGTGAACAATTTTGCGTTCGCCGACGGAAGCGTACGTGCGCTGAACAAAGCGATCAACTACATGACGTACGTCTCCCTCATGTGCCCGAATGACCGGGATGCCGGCGTCGACTGGAAACTGGCAAATGACCCGAACTACAAACAGTAGGATCGTGTCTGAATACTGTCCGGACGGGGATCGGTAATGAAACACCGTCCGGCAGAAGACGAAATACCGGTTTTCCTGCAATTACAGACCCGCCTTTAACCTCAGGAGAAATTTTATGCTGAAACTGCACAATGCGATGTGGCCCGGAGTCGTTGGAAAAGGTCAGCCCGGCACGGAACCGTTCATTGACCTGGATACGATGCTGAAGCTTACGGCGGACACAAACGTCAACGGTCGAAAATTCGACGGGGTGGACCTTTTCCTTTCCCTGCCGCACATCGACATCAACAGCACGGACGAGGACCTCGAACGGCTTGCGGATAAAGTACGCGGACTGGGACTGGAGATCGGCTCCTGCGTCGCTCCGATATGGACGGGCTGCGGCGGCGGAAGCGCAATGGGGTCTCAGGAAGACCGCGACCGTTTCTGCGAGATGGTCCGCAAGTCGTGCCGGATCGGAATGAAACTGCGTGAACTTGGCGTACGTCCCGGCGGATGCATCCGTGTGGACTCCTCCTGCAGCGTGGAAGAATGGAGCGCAGAACCGGTCGAAAACACGAATCGGATCATCGAAACCTTCACCGAGGCAGCCAAGATCGCGGCGGATTACGGTGAACGGCTCGCAGCAGAGGGGGAGATCTGCTGGGGAGGAATGCACTCCTGGAAATGGATGCTGCGTGTTCTGGAAGGCGTTGCGTGGCCGGAGATCTTCGGTTTCCAGGCCGACATGTCCCACACACTGCTCTACCTGCTCGGCTACAATGCGCCGGAAGACCGCATTCTGCCGGAAAACTACGACTGGAAAGATCCGGAAGTGCTCGACGAAGCCCTCTTTAAACTCACCTCTGCACTGCGTCCGTGGGTCATTGATTTCCACGTCGCGCAGAACGACGGCTCCGTTTTCGGTTCCGGCGACCACGACAAAACCGGTCGGCACTGCCTCGTGAACGACCCGAATGGGAAGCTGAACATTCCGCATCATGCAAAATTCTGGCTCTGCGATGAATCCGGCAAATTCACCGGTGCGCTGAAGCACATCTGCTGGGATGGCTGTATGTTCTCGAACGCGTGCATGACGAATCCGGCAACTTGGCACGACATTCTCGGCGCGATGATCCAGGTCAGCGAGGCCGTAGGCGAGTAGTTCTCCTTGTTTTGTATCCTGAAAGTGTCCGATATTTTCCCCTTTCGGGCACTTTCGGAATGACGAAACCGATGGGATCCTGACGGTTTCATATTTTCAAGAAGTCCCCAGATCCTGCGTGAAAAGACGATTCATTTCGCCGCGCAGGATCCGGGGATCCCTTTTTTATTTCATTCCGCAGAAGATGAAGATCCACTTTCCGAATCAATCACAGACGGTAGAAACTGCCGAAAACGCCCGACTTTCCGACATCATCCGCGAGCACATTGGCGAAGTCCTTCCGATGCCGTGCGGAGGGGGAGGAACGTGCGGGAAATGCACCGTCCAGCTTGCCTCAGGCGAAACGGTTCGTGCGTGCCGAACGTACGTTGACCGGGACATGACGGTCATTCTGCCGAGGATCCCGATCCGGCATCAGCTCATCCAGACCCGTTTCTCTCCGGAGCTTCTCGAGAATGCGGACACATGGGAACGCCTCCATCCGGACGCAGACAGTCAGGGATCCGGTGGGTATTCTCTCGCCTTTGATCTCGGAACGACGACTCTTGCGGCTGCACTGATCCAGGAAAAAACCATCCTCGCGACGGTTTCCCGTCCCAATCCGCAAGCTCCGTATGGCGCAGACGTCATTTCTCGGATCCAGTATGGGACCCGGCATCCTGCACAGCTGGCAGAACTTCAGTCTGCACTTTTGAAGGCCGTCCTTGAGATGACGCACGAACTTTTTGAGACGACGCCAGCCCTTAAATTGAAGAGAGAAGAGGCCCCCAGCTCTGTCGCTGAAACAGAAAAAATGCTCTTTGCGTCGGTACGCCGTCTCGTATTTGCGGGCAACACGACGATCGAGCAGACTCTTGCGGGAATCGACCTTTCCTCTCTGGCCGCTTTTCCATTTACGCCGTCCGAGGACCTGAAAAGCCTGGGATTTGCCGGAGATCCGTGCTGGAACGGAATGTTTTCCTGTTTCCGTCCTGAAACACGGATCTTCCTTTTCCCCGTCATGGGCGCATTCGTCGGCGGAGACATCACGGCAGGGCTTTTGGCTCTGCGTCCAGAAGAAACAGAATACACGGAAACTTCCGAGAAAACGCTGGAGAAAACCAACGCGAAACGATGCGAGATCCTGCTCGATCTGGGAACGAACGGCGAGATCGTGCTTGAGACGCCCTCTGGAAGGATCGCGTGCGCGACGGCAGCCGGACCGTGTTTCGAGGGCGCAAAGATCTCCTGCGGAATGTGCGCTGAGACCGGAGCCGTCCTTCATGTGGAAGATCGGGCAGGAACACCGTTTTTCGCGACGCTGCACGATGAACCGGCGTCGGGGATCTGCGGCTCGGCTCTGATCGACCTGACGGCAGAACTCCTTCGGCTGGGGATCCTGACGGAAGACGGACGCCTTCTGGATCAGGAAGAGATCCCGGAAGAAATTCCCTCTGCATGGCGCAAGCGGATCCGGAAAACGGCGATCCCTGCTCCTGGATCCCCAGTTTCGGATGCCGAAATGACTGTTTTTCATATTTCCGGACGGATCTGCGTCACGCAGCAGGATTTTCGGGAACTCCAGCTTGCCGTGGGAGCGATCCGTACCGGGATCCGGCTTCTTTTAGCACGGGAAGGTATTCTGCCGGCCCAGCTTTCAGCGTTTCATATTGCCGGCGGTTTCGGAAAAAGTCTTCGGATCCGAAATGCGCAGAAGATCGGTCTGATCCCTGCCGATATCCCACCGGAGAAGATCCATTTTCTGGGCAATACGTCACTTGCCGGTGCCGTCATCGCCGCAAGGACGCCCGTACTCTGGACTCGCGCCCAAACGCTGGCTCGAGAGACTCAGTGTATCGACCTGGCACTCGAAGATGGATTTTCAGACGCGTTCATGGATTCCATGTTCTGGAGAGAAAGCTGAAAATCTACACTCCCGGCTGCTGAAACATAAACGGCTAATGCGAGCGTTCCACCTCCAGGATCGTTTCGCAGTTTCCGTCCTCGAGAAATTTTCCGATGAAAGTCTCCGAGTTCAAATTGCGGCCAAGCACGGACCGATTGCACGATTCCGCCAAAGAGCGAAAAATGAGCCACTGGGATTCCCCGGTCTGAACACGAAATCCGGCTGCCCGATGCGGCGGAACATTTTGGAGTTTCTCTCCGACGCAAAGTCTTCTCCAAGTCCGGGCCAGCGGGATCCGTTTGGCATCCAGATCCAGAAAAATGGGCGCGTAGAGTGCCCCATGATCGGACCCGCAGGTCAGGCAGAACGCATTTTCCCGCACTTCCGGCCCGCCGTCTCCGTGCAGTTCCTCTCTCCATTCCGGCAAAGAAAGCGGCAGGAAGGTCCCAGCCCCGCCTTTGGGGAAAAATACAAAATGTTCCAGAGCCGGTACATTTTCTTCCACGCGCACTCCCGGCATGAGCGGAAGCTGGACCGTCCACTGAAGTTTCCCGCGGGAAACAGACTCACCGCGAAAACCGTCCCTGGAAAGAGCATCGCCAAAAAGCATGAAATTCTCTTCCTTCGCGAGCAGGATCTGACGCTGAAGCGTAAAATTCGCCGAAAGCTCCAGCTCCAATTCAAGATAATCTGCACGCTCGGTCGAATGCCAAAAAAGTTGGGTCCATTCACCGACAGGACGCAGTTCCCTGCCATTCCACAAACCACGGAATCCCCAATCTCCGGAGAGCATCGGCAATTTCCGATTCAAAACCTCCAAACGCGGCATCGTTTCCCCCCATGAAACGACGGCACTCGTGCGTGTACGCCAGTTTTTCTGCAAAACTGCCGTTTTTCCCCATGGAGAAATGAGCGATGGTTCCGGAAGTTCATTTTCATGCCGGTCCGCGTCCTTGATCTTCAGGTCCGGCAAAACGGCGACCGCCAGTTTTTTGTCTGCCCGATCCGAATCGAGACGCAGTGCAGCAACAAACAGTTCCGGACACCAAAATGCATTCTTTTCCTCACTTTGGCTGAAGATGAGAGAACCATCCGGCCGAGTCAGGTAAATCAGCTGGCGGATCATCCACTCAAAGCTGGAGAGTGCATCTTCATCGAAGACCGTCTCCGGCATTCCCTTTCCAGCCGAACCGATCCCGTCCTTTTTTTCATCCTCCTGAAGCGCAAGATCCAGCCAACGGGACCGGACCCACGACGCGGCAAGGATCCGGAAGCACGGAAGAAGGTCTGCACGAGGCATTCCAGCTCCATCCAAAAGAAGATCCAGAGACTCCGAAAGCACCTTCTTTGCCTGTCTGCGCAGTTTCTTCTCTCTCTGAAACCGTTTTGCGTCTGCATTTTTGGAACTTCCGCGTCCCTTTACCACCTCCGCCTTTACCGTCCCCGGATCACAAACAGAAGCATCGCCGCACGCAGACTCTGAAACACGCGGGAATACTTTCCCAAAATGGAGCTGGCAAGCGAGCGTAAGAGCGAGTTCACCGGCAAGCAAAAGCGCACAGAGAGGTTCCTCTTCCACGCTCAGCGCAGATGCATCCTGGGTCAACTGTTCCAGCTCCTCAAAAAGCCGATCCGTTTCTGAAAAACGGAAGATCCCGCAGGACGCAAGCGTTCCCAGAGAACGTGCTGCCGCCAGAATGGGAAACGCTCCAGGAAGACGCATTTCCGGACACATGGAGAACTTCAGCACTTCACGAAGCCGATCCGCCTCCAAAAAGGGAGCCAGAGTTTGCGAAAATCCATCCCGCCACGAAGAGGGATCTGCCGAATTTTCCAATGCTGCGAGCTGAAAAAGTGCGTAGATCGTTTTCCGTAAAGTTTCTTTCTGTTCAAGAAATGCCGCACCGAAAAACGTTTCGCTCCACGGCACCCCCCACAAAACGTGCGGCGTAACGCCAGAACGCGTCTGAAAAAGCAGATCCGGTGAAATGTACGGCATAAAAAAACTCCTTTTTGGAAAAAAACTTCATCTTTTTCGGGGTTCCCCATTCCATTTTTCTGCATTTCAGTATATCATAAAATGAAAACCAGGTAGAGGGCAATTTCAGGAGATTTTTGATGAAAAACCAGATTTTATTCCGAAAAAAATGCTTTTTAGCGTTCCTGCGCACCATTTCACGCATTCCAATCCAGAGCTGGAAGAATTCCTTCGGCTCTTTCAATAGTGAATGGAAAACTTTCCCCGCAGTTCTGCAGACCCAAACAGCGATATGCTGCGAAAATCCGCACCAGGGAACAGACCGTCCCAATACCGACTGCCCGACTGTCCGAAACAGGTTCCCGTTTTGCGGCATCGCAGCACTTTTTTCTGCCGTTCTGTTTCTTTGCTTCACGACAGGCTGCGAAAATGAAAAGACAGTACCAGAGTCTCCCGCGATCGAAACGGACGTTCCCTCTGCCGCCATACCGGAAGACTCTGTTTCCAAAGCCGACGACAGCCAGTCTCCCAAAGACTCTCGCACGATGGAGGACATCAAGACTCCCGATCCAGAAGAAGGAAACGGGGAGAACGACTTTTCCTTTGATGAAAACGAAGAATTTACGTTTGGAGAAGGGGAGGATTTCGATCTTGGAGAAGCGGAAGGTCAGGTTTCCCAGGAGGAACTGGACAAATACATTGAGGACGAGGAGTACATGTTCGCCCCATTGAAGCTGGATGAGCCGATTTTTGAAGATCCATCGGAACTGGTACGCTTCCACCCGGAAAAACCGATCTGGGTCGACAAAAAACGGGAGAACGTCGTCCTTCAGGGATGGGTCTGCCAGAAACGAGCGATGCTGGAATTCTTCCTCTGCCAGGGAACCGGCGGGATCCGGACGTTTCCTTACGAAGACGAAACGGGAAAGCCCGCGACGATGCTGATGTTCAACGGAACGAAGTGCCATGAATCCGTTCTCTGCGCGGATGTACCGGGACATTTCATCCACACGGCACTGCTTGCTCTTGGAGCAGAACCGGGGAAACCCGTCCAATTCCAGCCGGAGTTCATTCCGCCGACAGGAGAAGAGATCGAGATCCTCGTTCGATGGAAGAATGAAGACGGAGAAACGGTTGAAATGCGCGGACAGGATCTGGTCGCGGATTCCGAAGGAAATCCAATGCGCGTCCCGTGGGTCTTTGCCGGAAGTCTTTTTTACGAAGACGGCGAAGGCAATCGCCGATATGCGGCCGAAATGGAAGGGGAATTTTTTGGAGTCTCCAACTTCCCAAGCTGCATTCTGGACGTCCCGCAGGCAAGTTCCAGCTCGAATGAGGCCCTGGTTTACGTCGCCAACGAAAAAACGCTCCCCGAACGCGGTACGCCCGTGACGCTGATCCTCCGAAAGGCAGAAAAGAAAGGGACGAAAGCAAATTAGAAACGGACCCAAAAGTTCTGGAAATATGGGATCGCCGCCGGGAGAAAAGGAACCGGAACATGGAAACCAAACACCTGGATCCAGTGATCCCAAACTCCAGAAACCGCCTGTTTCAGGGTTTTTTCAAAGAATTTTACTTTTTTTGGAAAAAATTAAAAAAATTCCCCTAGCCCCCCTTGACGATTTTTTCTTTTGTGGTATAGTATTGCACATGATTGATGAATGAAACATTCAACAGTCAAAAACCAAAATCGCGGAAATGGCGGAATTGGTAGACGCGCCAGGTTGAGGGCCTGGTGAAAGCTAATTTCATGCAGGTTCAAGTCCTGTTTTCCGCACTGACCCGTTTCGAGTGATCGAGACGGGTTTTTTTATTGATCCGTCGAAAAGTCCGCACCCGTGTCTTACCGCGGAAACAGAAAAAGAAACACTAAAATACACAAAAAGGGAAAGAACGCGTCCAAATACAAATCCCAGGGAAAGCAGAAAAAGACACAAAATAAATTTCCAGAATTTAAAAGAGATCTCTTCAAATTTAACATCATTTCGCAAGAGCCGATTTCTTTTCGCAAAATTTCGCGTAAAAAATAGATTCCATACATAACAGAAACTTCAGCGGGATCCGTTTTTCTGCGGCAGAAACCGCAATACAAGACAACAGACGCGAGAAAGCAGGGAGAAGATGAGCCAACAAAATGGCGGCCCACAAACGCTGATTTAGCCGACAGGTTCGTGAGCCGCAGAGTACAGCAAAGGAAAGGGCTTCCATTCAGTAAAGCCCTCGCCAATACTAGTTCGTCAGAGACTGCAGCGGAGCCGGAATACGTCCCGCGTGTTCAATGAACTCTTCACTTCCGCCGTCATTCCGGACATCAAGGATCGGGCTGGAACCGAACAGACCGCCAAAGTCGACGATTTCGCCGGGTTTCGCGCCGGGAACCGGGATGATTCGGGCAGCCGTCGTCTTGTTGTTGATGACACCGATGGCCATTTCGTCTGCGATGATCGCCGAGATGGTTTCCGGTTTCGTATCGCCGGGGATCGCGATCATGTCGAGCCCCACGGAGCAGACCGCCGTCATGGCTTCAAGTTTTTCCAGGACCAGCGAACCGTTTCCGACAGCTTCCGCCAGTGCAGAGTCTTCACTGACCGGAATGAATGCGCCGGAGAGACCGCCAACGGAACTGGAAGCAAACAGACCGCCTTTTTTCACGGCATCGTTGAGCATCGCGACCGCAGCCGTCGATCCAGGAGAACCGATCTTGCGGATACCCAGTGCCTTGAGGATCTCACCCACACTATCGCCAACCGTAGGAGTCGGAGCGAGCGAAAGGTCCACGATACCAAACTCGATCCCAAGTTCACGCGCAACTTCGCGTCCGATCAGCTCACCAGCACGGGTGACGCGGAAACTGGTGATCTTGATCTCTTCCGCGAGCTGGTCCAGCGTTACGTTCCCATTATGGAGCTGTTTGAAACGGTTCAGCGCACTGCTGACGACGCCAGGACCAGAGACCCCGATATTGATGCAGGCTTCCGGTTCGCCGACTCCCATGTACGCTCCGGCCATAAACGGGCTGTCTTCCGGAACATTCGAGAAAATGACGAGCTTCGCACAGCCGAAACCGCGAATATCTTCCGTGGCGAACGCAATATCGCGGACGATCTTACCCATCATCTTGACCGCGTTCATGTTGATCCCGGCCTTGCGCGACGCGACGTTGACGGAAGAACAGACCTGCTTCGTCTCCGAAAGAACTTCCGGAAGGGAACGGATGAGGAGATCTTCTGCAGGCGTGATCCCTTTGTGCACCAGTGCAGAAAAACCGCCGACAAAATCGATCCCGCAGCTCTGCGCAGCACGATCCAAAGCCTGAGCGATCTTCAGAGGCGCATTCGCTCCATGACCGGCAAGAATGGTCGAAACTGGAGAAAGAGCGACCCGTTTATTGATGACAGGGATACCATATTTAGCACCGACGCGATCGCACGTCTGAACCAGTTTTTCTGCAAACGTACAGATTTTCGCATAGAGTTTCTGAGCCACAGCATCCGAAGTCGTCGCGGCACAGTCATTTACGTTCAGTGCCAGCGTAACGGCACGCACGTCCAAATGCTCTGCATGAAGCATCTCGATCGTTGAAAGAATTTCATCAGTATTCAGCATAAAAATTCCCCTGAATTTTTTGATGGTTAAAATAAAAAAAAGGAAACACAATGTTATTTTATTCTACCAGAACTTTAAAAAGAAAAAAGGAGGGGGAGGCCCCAAAAAAGAAAATTCCTCAAATTTTCCATCACAAAGACCTCTTGCGAAAAAGTGCAAAAAATCAACATTTTTCCCAAAACAAACAGTATTTTTTGCCGACCGATGAAAATCTTACCTGAACAGGAAGACCGCACAGAAAAAAATCTTAAAAAATAGCGAAAAATCCCAAAATTCAAATTGACTTTTCCCTCCCAAACAGGTAAACTGACGAAAGTCAAGTTCATTTTTGGTTTTCATACGATCAAACTGGAAAATTTCATGAAAGATCAGCCCCAGAATATCAAACTGCGTTCAGGAATCAGGATGCTTTCCGGACTTTGTACGGCAATGCTGACAGCAGGGCTTTTTTCCGGCTGTGCATCCGGGATCTTTCATGAAGGTGCGTACGTCGGGACCGGCGGCGCGTACGAGTCCCAACCCCGCCCGACATCGGATCCAAGTTCCAGCGTTCCGCTCTTTGCATCCCGCAGCGTAAAGGATGATGCCCGAAACCGCCAGGCTATGGAACAGAAGACAGGCCGCCCGGTACAGGCCCGTCCCGTGACGGTCCACGACGTCATTGGATGGAGACAGGCTGGAGTCGAAGACGAAAATATCATCACGCACATTCGAACCCACGGTCTCTATCAGCCGATCCAGACGCAGGAGGAACTTCAACTCCAAAATAACGGCGTCTCGACACAGGTCATCCGAACCATGCGAGAGCATCCCTACCCCAAAGTGGACGCTCCGGCTCCGCCTCCCGCAGCCCGGGGGAATGTATTTACCCGCTTCAGCTCCAATCCGGACACCAATCCCGGAAATGGAAATGGTGTTCAGAATTCCGCGGCAGGCAGTTACGCATCCTCACCGGTCCCTACACTCGCACCGCCAGTTCTTCCTTCCGGCGATGGAAAACCGCGAATGCAGACCGTTCCGGCCGCTCCCGCCTACGGAACGTGTGTTTCCGGGGAGTGTGTTTCGGGAGACTGCTGTATTCCGGAAGGGATGGTCATTCTTGAAGACGGTGCATGGATCCCGCAAAGCGGAGACGGATCCTGCTCAAGCTGCGGCAGCCACTAAACGAAAACGGACACTTGCTCCGGTTTCCGTCTTTTTGACTTTCCGAAAAATTCTGACATCTTCATTTTCCAGGATACCTGATCCATGAAGCAGCGTAAAATTTTCATTACCGGTGCCAGCGGCGGCATCGGTCTGGCGGCAGCTCGCAGATTTGCGCAAAACGGCGATGCCCTTTTCCTTCAGGGATTCCAGAATCGGAAACCTCTGGAAGATCTTCAGCTTGAATTCCCTCAGATCCCCATTCAGTGCCGGTTCTGCGGCCTTGGAGATCCGGAACAGCAGGATCTGCTCGTGGAAGAAGCCTGGCATTGGAGAGACCGACCGGGACTCGATGCCGTTGTGCTGGCTGCGGGAGTTGATATTTTGACGGGAGAACGAAAAAGCTGGAGTTTCGAAAAGAAACTGGATGCTCTTTGGCGCATCGATGTTCAGGCAGGGATCCGAATCGCACGCAATATCGCAGAAAAGATCCAAAATGCAGACCAGAAAGGCTCGATCCTCATGATCGGCTGGGATGCCGTCGAATGGGGAATGGCCGGCGACAGCGCGGAACTCTTCGCAGCAGCCAAAGGAGCGGTCACGGCATTCGCCCGGTCTCTCGCACAAAAAACCGGTCCTAATGTTCGCGTCAACTGCATCGCACCGGGCTGGATCCAGACACTCTGGGGCCAAAACGCCCCCGCAAGCTGGCAGGAACACGCCGTCAAGGATTCACTCATGGCACGGTGGGGAACTCCAGAGGACATCGCGCACGCAATTTTTTTCCTCGCTTCCCCGGAAGCTGATTTTCTCAACGCACTGACACTTCCCGTAGACGGAGGAAAGCGTTTCCTTTAACATGAAAAGACCGTACCGCCGATCCTGCAGTACGGTCTTCCGTTTTTTTCAGAAACTGAATCCGCCGTCGTCTTCAGATTCCCCGTCGTCCGACTCCTCTTCCGAATCCTCATCGCCGCCGAAATCAAATCCGCCGTCATCTTCAGATTCCCCGTCGTCCGACTCCTCTTCCGAGTCCTCATCGCCGCCGAAATCAAATCCGCCGTCGTCTTCAGATTCCCCGTCGTCCGACTCCTCTTCCGAGTCCTCATCGCCGCCGAAATCAAATCCGCCGTCGTCTTCGGATTCCCCGTCGCCAGTCTCCTCTTCCGAGTCCTCATCGCCGTCAGCTCCGAAACTAAATCCGCCATCCTCTTCTTCAGCCTCGTCTTCATCCGATTCCGGAACATCGCCGTCTTCCGCCGTCTCCTCTTCAAGCTCGACCTCTTCGACCGCGGCGGCTTCGTCTCCGAAATAGTTCGGTTCATCTTCAAATCCGGTATCGACGATCTCGCTCAAACCGCCAGTGATCTTTTTACGATCCCGATAGACATCGCCGCCGTTTTCGACCCAGGCAGGTGCGGGATACGGGATCAGCTCCGACGTGAAGATCGACGTCAGTGAGCCTTCTTCCGTCACGAGCTGCGCAGCCTGATTGTTTCCAAGTACGCAGTCTTTCATCCAGAGCGCACAGCCGGTCCCGACCGAGATACCGGCTCGGGCATTTCCTCGAGAAGTCACGTTCGTCAGCTTGACGTCGACCGCCATGTCGCCGAGGAGCAATCCGTCATTCTGGAACCCCTGGATGGTCAGGTCCTGGATCTCGAGATTGCACACATGCGAAAGCAGGATCCCAAACTGTTTCTCAGGTGCCGTAATGGCATACTGCCGACGGACAGCCGCCTGGGAACTTCCTGGAGGCAGAAGACGCCCAGTCGCCAGAACCATGGAAGCGTCTTTCGGCTTGAAATAGACCTTCCCCTGGCAGAGGCACCAGCGCATCGGCTGCCAGTCAAGCGCAAGAAGCTCCTGAGTCGTCCGCACGTTTTTAGCATCCAGCCGTTTGATCGGCTTCCCGCGATAGAAAAGATTCTGATCCGCAATATAGAGCGGCTGGTAAACGAAAATTCCTTTGGCTCCGATCGAATGCCAAAAATGAGGCGGAACTTCGGCACTTCCGTCCAGAACGGCACCATTTCCAATGATCCGGAAAGGAAATCCCGGGATCCCGCTGTGTTTTTCACCGCAAAGACGCAAACTCTCACGGTACGGAAGTTCCGGATTGTTCGTCAAAATGATGTGGTCGCCGTTTCGGGCAAGATCCAAGGCCCGCTGGATCGTGCGGACCGGCCCGCTTTCATCGGTTGCCCGGGTCGTATGGCCGGTAAATGCGTCATTGCCCCGCATATTGTCGACGTAGATCTCCCGTCCCATGACCGTGCCGGAGATGCAGAGGATCAGGAAAAAAATCGAAACGAGCGTTTTGTGAATCATTCTGGGCATTGGAAAACCTTTGGGTGTACTGGAAAATGGACAGAATCCGACCTATCTTTCAATTTTCGGCTTTTTTTCCTGAAAAATCCAGTTTTTTTCAAATCCGACCGCAAAAGAGAACCTAACGGATCTCCTTCAATTCCCGCAGCCACTCGATCGAACGGCGGATCCCTTCACGCACACTCACCGGCTCGTAGCCGAGTTCCCTGCGCGCTTTGTCGCATGAAAACGTCCAGTCCGCGAGAAACGTCTTTACCCACCCCGGCGTGATCGGCGGATAAATGCCGAAAAGTTCCGCGGAAAGTTTCATTCCGTTCGCGACGCAAAGCGGGATGATTTTATAGATCGGGAGCTGGAACCGCTTTTTGCCGTACTCTTCGCCAACGGTCCTGAAGAATTCGCCAAGCGAATAGTTTTCGCTTCCCAGAATGTACTTTTCGCCGATCCGTCCGCGTTCCAGCGCAAGGATGTGCCCTTCCGCGACGTCGTCGACCAGCACATAGTTCCCCACATTTCGTCCGTAGTTCAGCAGGATCGGAAACGTTCCGCGGCAGTACTGGCGGATCAGGTCCACGACGGCATTGGATTCAGAAAGCTGTCCAGGACCAAAAACTCGCGTGGGATTTACGATGACCAGCGGAAGACCTTCCCGTTCCACCCACTCGAATGCTTTTTTTTCGGCGATCGACTTCGTTTCCTCATACTCCGTAAAGTATCGGTCCGTGATCCGTTCCATCATCTCGTCGCCGCAAACCCCTGGAGCAGTCGGGCCGAGCGTCACGATCGTGGACGTCCAGACGATCCGCTCCACATTCAGAGCCTTCGCAGCCCGGAAGACATTCTCCATCGCATCCACATTGAATCGGTAAAAGATCGATTTATCTTTCGACCAATTCTTGGCATATGCTGCAAGATGAAGCACAAATCGGCATCCTTCCATCGCACGCAAAACGGAATCGGCATCGCAGACGTCTCCCTGAAAATACTCAAACTCCGGATGCTCCCAAAGATTTTCCGGAGGGACGGTACACCCTTTAGGATAC
This sequence comes from Thermoguttaceae bacterium, assembly GCA_017939795.1. Lineage (GTDB taxonomy): Bacteria > Planctomycetota > Planctomycetia > Pirellulales > Thermoguttaceae > RGIG3701. The sequence goes on along the minus strand of JAGBAA010000094.1, from coordinate 18,385 downwards.
TCCGGCTTCGGACGCCGTCCCATCCCCCGCACGGCATATCCGCGAGCAAGGAGTTTCTCGACCAGCTTCGTTCCGATCAGACCAGTCGCTCCCGTGACCAAAACTTTCCGACTGTTCATTTTGAGTTCCTTTTCAAATTCCATCCGCAATCTTTTCCGAACTGCAAATTCATTCGCGGCGTCCGGTTTTTCACGACGTCCAGTTTTGACGTCTTCCGTCTTTTATCTTCCAGACACCGCAGACGGCAAAACAAATACCTAGCCGATGACTGCGAGAATTTCCGATTCATTGAGGATCAGATACTCTTCACCATTCAGCGTGATTTTGCATCCAAAGTATTTTTCAAAAACGACGCGGTCGCCTTCGCTGACCTGAAGCGGAGCGTACGTCCCATCGGGAAGAAGTTTTCCGTCACCGACTGCCAGAACTTTTCCTTCAGACGGTTTTTCGCTGGCAGAATCGGGCAAAACGATCCCACCGGCCGTGACCGAGGCGGCATCCAGCTGACGAACGATAATTTTTTCTCCAATCGGAACCAGTTTCATACATTAAATCTCCTGAAAGGTTTTCTGACGATTCCTGCATTGCGGACCACGATCCCTGCGAAAAAATGAGGGAACGTACAGCCGGAGCCTTTAGCCTTTCAGATCCATCCGAAAGATGCTTTCAAAAAATCTTCAAAAGCATTAAAAAAACTCCGATTCCGCAAAGGGAATGAAATTCTACTTCTATTTTGGCACGAATTCGCAAAAACGCAAGTACTCGAAGGCTTTTTTTTGAAAATAAACTCAAAAATTGGTTCGATCATGCCGAAAAACCGGATTTTATCGGCTTCAAAAAGAGTCTCTAAACTTCAATTTAGCAAAAACAGGCAAATTCCGCCAGGTCATCTGGAAGGTTCTTCAGCAAACGGCACTACACACAGATTTACCGCATTCTCCTTTTCCTGAAGCTCTCACTCCTTTCATTCCTCAAAATCACCCGCGAAAAATCACCTGGCGTTTTTTTGTATTTTTCCGCCGTCCCGGATTATGTATTCCGTTTCGTACTGCCGTCAGCTGGGGCCAGGCCATCTATTTCCCCAACGGAAGTATCTGCAGTTTCTGATGATCGCGGAAGCACTGTTCCCCTTTGCTCCCGAGTATCTCCCGAATGGATCAGCACAGACGGATCAACGGCAGCGCCCTCCGGCTCCAGGTCTTCCGGATCGTTCCGATCCCCCTCGTCTTCCTGGGCGGCAGGAAATCTCTCCTGAAACGCCTTCAGAGAATTTTCGCTCAACAGAAGAAGGCGCGTCAAATGATCGATCTTGGTCTCCAGAGTCGAAATTTTACTTTCGAGTGCCTCCGTATTGTCGCTGACCATCGCATCCACGATAATCGAGTTGATGAACGACATTCCGATGATCCCGCCGATAAAAAGCAGAAACGTAAAGTAGATCTTTGTTGCCGCGCCGCAGATCCCGTCTTCACAGGATGCCGCGATCGAATTGGGGATCTCGTACCAGCCTTCGATCGTGAAGATCCGGAATATGGTGTAGAAAGAACGGATCGGATTTTCAAAGTATTCCGGAGAAGTCTGGCGATAGAGCGTACACGAAATGAGCGAAACGATGAACGCAATGACAAAAAAAGCCAAAACGATGACGTATGAGGATTGGATCGCACGCTTGGTTCCCCGAATGATGGAATCCATCGCCGGAATGAATCTCAGGATCCGGAAAAACCGAAAAACACGAAACACTCGCAGCAAAATGAGCGATTCCAGCGAAATGGGAAATCCCAGGAAAGCAAAGAAATGAAGAAGCGAAAGCGAGGAAAGCAGCGTCACGGTACCGTCAAACCGGCTCCAGGAATCGCTCCAGTATCCGCGCCACCCCATCTCGCGCAGTCTGAAAAACATTTCGATCAGGAAACAGAAAAGGAATCCAGTATCGAAAAACAGCAGGAGCCGGCTGCTTTCATGCATGCACTGCAGAAAAAGCGTCACGGCATTCAGGAGGATCAAAATAAAAATGAATGTTTCGTTCAGGAAAAATTTTTTCAGCATGCGGATCAGGTTCCTTAAAATTCAGAGACGGCTTGAGTACGTCATTTACTGACTCTAAAATCAAAAATCAAAAACGTGTTCCCTCTTCTGAAGTTCCATCGGACAGGAAACCGGATTGCCCCAAAAACACGCCTCCGACCGATCGCCCTTCTGCGCAAATGCACGGCGTACCGTTTTTATGCATTCTGCCGCAGAAAGGATCCCCTCCGAAGAAAACAAAAATTCCATAAAAAATGCCGGCGACCGCGGTCAGAAAACAAACCAGCTGAAATGCGCACAGGGAATTTTTTCGTCATGGAAAAGTCTGGATCTTCAGGCACTAGAGATCCATCGGACCGTTCCGGCTCCCAATAAATTTCAGTTCAAAAAATTTTTCGAAAAATTTCCAAACAAAAAAATGCGCCGTTCCCCATTTTTCAGAGAACGGCGTGATTCAAAATTCACTCAAAACACTCATTCCGGGAGCTTTTCGTGAACATCCGGACCAAAGTAGCGCAGAGCGACGAGCGGTTCGCATCCTGTATTTTCCAACATAATGCCGCGGGCAGCCGCCTCTGCCGTCACGAAGAATTCATCGTCCGTCTCTTCACCAAAGTGGATCATGACGGGGGTCTGGACTTTCAGACCGTTGATCGAGCCGGCCCCCTGGACGAAGATCCACGCGCTCGCACCGGGGTCGCGCAGGACACATTTCGCGCCGGGATCTACGGTGATTTCTTTCGCCGTCACGATCTGCTTGCCGTCAAACAGTTTGTAGTCGATCCAGCGGTCTGTGTATCCTTCGCCGCTGTTTTCCGGATCAACGACCGGCTCCATGTAGAAGTTCTTCTTGAAGTACGGATCGACGTTCTTTTCCCAGTCGAGCATCTCGACGATGAAGTCCAGATCGTATTTTTTATCTTCCGGAACGTCTTTCGTAAGGAGATCCCAGCCGACCTGACGGCCTTCGACCAGCGACTGGAACATTCCGAACACGTCGGAGCCCCACTGCGGCTCGTAGGTGCAGAGAGAACCCGGAGCGTGCAGAACTCCCGGCGGAACGCACCAGCCGGTCCCTCTCTTCAGACGGTAGGCTGCGGAGAGGTCAAGGATCCCATTGTCCCCTTTGTTCCAGTTTTCCAGACAGCGGATGACGTCTTTCTTTTCCGTTCCGGGATTCAGACCGAAGAAAGTGTAGTCGAAATTATTCTCGGCGGCATTGAGCTGCGGCGGGAAATAGTAGGATTCCGGTTTACCTTCCTGGTTCGTCAGGACGGCATCCTTTTCCATCTGGTGCATATGATGCGGAATGGGGCCCGCGTTGTCGAAGAATTTGGAGTAGACCGGCCATCTCTGGTACGTATCCCAGATCGACTGACCGACGACGCGGCCCTTAAGTTCCGCGACGACATCACGCAGCAGGAAACGCTGACCTTCAAAAACACACCAGCTCTGCCCTTCATCCCACGTGCGGCCGTCATTCATCGCGTCGGTCGTGGAGGAGAACCAGCGTTCATCGATCCCGCCGCGGTGCACACCCAGCGCGTACCAGTCGGTCGGCGCGAGCTTGATTCGCTTTCCCGGCTGAAGGAAACTGCGCGGGACCCAGTTCGGCGCAAGGCGGAACACGCCGTTTCCAGCATTCAGTGCGCTTTCAGCAATGGCGCCTACGTTATCTTTTGCGCATTCCGCGGCACGATACATCGGATTAGTAGTCATGTTTTGAATCTCTCCTTCAAGTTTTTTTCTGAAAGTCAAAAAAATCTTCTGACGGGTCAACGGCGGGAAAACGGCGAGCTCCAAAAATCCAGAGCCGCTTCCAATACTTTAGGTGAAAGACAGTCTTGAGAGCCTCTGAATCTCAGGATGGACCTTCGAGACCGCTTCATTTTGACGTTTGAACGCCTTCATCTTTTGTTTTATCCTGTTTCCGCGAAAATTTCAAGGAGTGGGGGGAGGTTTTTTCCTGAATTTTTCAAATTTTCTTCCATTTTTCAGGAAAAAACACTCTCTGCCGTTCACTCTGAAGTATTCCGACGGCCTGCGGTTTTGTTTCGACTGCCTGCCTGAAACGTTTCTGGATCCGCCGGAAATCTCTGTTTCCGCGACTTTTTCTACTGGATCTCCTGCATCGGCACGGGGACTGCTTGGTATCGGAGTGACTGTTGGGGCGCATCCGTCGTACCGAAAAAGATGGCGTTTTGGTCGATCCACATCGCGATGTGCGCCCATTCTTCGTCCGTGAGCTGGACATTCGCGTGATCTGAGTTTGCCAAGACTTTTTTCAGTCCGCTTCCGATCGCGCCGTTTTTCCCGCCGGGTTCCGTGACTTCGATGCGGTTTCTTTGGGGCCAGCGCGGAATGAGATCTTTCCGCTTCATCAGCGTGACGTACGAGCGGCTGAATGCACCGTCTTTCTTGGCGGTCAGGTCGATCGGGTTCTTTTTGAAGACTTCGTTTTCCGGATCGGCTCCGTGACACGAAACGCATTTAGCGTCCCAGATTGGCTGAACGGCTTCCGCGTAGGAGAATGGCCGACCGTCGAATTTTCCCGGCCTGATCCGTGACGGCTCGCGTGCAGCGGCCATGGGAAACCGCGTTCCGGTTCGGTCCGCGCTCAGGGTACTCGGCGAGGTTTGCGTACTCGGCACCATTGGCGTGCTCGGCGAAAAGTACGGAGAATTTCCACCCGCGGTACTCGTGCGGTCTTCGTGGCACCCGATGCACGCGATCTCTTCACCTGGCTGGAGGTACGTCAGTGTGCGCATGATCTGGTACGCTTCCCCTTTTTCGTTCAGTGCTTGAAACAGGATCGGTTTCCTTGCCGGCGCTATGAAATTGACGGATCCGTCCGGTTCGACGGGGACCGTTCCCAGGACCGCGCGTCCGTTTTCCTCACCTGCGAGACCAATGGGCGGTTCGTTTGCCGTCAGAGTCGTTTTGGGGAAGATCTGCACGACGCGCAGTTCCTTGATCGAGCCGCGTTTGACGTCTTCTCCGAGTCCCTGGTAAATGTCTTGGATGAAGAATCGTCCCTCATCTTTCGGATCCTCCGGGAGGAAACTCGGAATGACCGGAGGTCGTTTCCGCGCGGCAAGCGGCTGGGGGGAATCCGATCCGATCTTCGGGTCACGGTAGAGAAGTTCACGGTTTCCGAAACGGTCGAGAACGTAAATTCCCAGCGCCTCGTCACGAGTCGCTTTCGGCTCAAATTCCAATCTCCACGGACTGTACGACACGAGGTAGAGATCCTCGGAAAGCGGCCACGGCGAAGCGTAGAAACGCGGAATGTCGTTCGTTTCGGCTTCCGGGAACGGAATTTCCGGCGTGAGGCGTTCCAGTGCGCCTGGTCCGTCTTTTGCGGCGGAGGGGTCCAGGAGTACCAGTGAACCGCCGGTACAGGCGTGATGCGCGGATGCCGTCAGGATCCACTTTCGGCTGTTTGGGACCGGCTTTGCCTGAAACGCACAGAAAATGTCGAGCGAGGCATTTCCCCAGACGGCCGAGGGATTGGTTCCGTCCGGACGCATGGACCAGAGGTTTTGGTGCGTTACCGCGTCGCGGTCAATGTAGTCCCAGCGGGCGTAAAAGATTTGCCCGTCATGCGCGACAGTCGGGTACCATTCGTTCGTTTCGTGCCAGGACAGAGGCTTCACGTCCTCGCCGTTCGGTCCCATTTTGTGGACGGTATAGTTTGTCCAGCGTTCGCCGAATCCCCACCAGAAACAGCGCGGATGCCCTTTTCGACGGCTCGAAACGAATACGATGCTGCCGTCCGGAAGATACGCGGGCATGAGGTCTTCATAGTGTCCCTGCGTCAGCTGGCGAAGGCCGGTCCCATCGACGTTTACTTCGTAGAGATGGTAGTATTCACGGTGATCTTCTTCCTGCTCGTTGGGAACTTTCGGCGTCCAGGCGTTTTTCCACGGGAAACGAACGCTGTTTTCGCCGATTTCCACGTACGAGAAAAGGACTTTTTTTCCATCCCAGCTCAGGCACGGATCCGCGATGTTTCCGCCGTCCATTTTCCCCTTGAGGATATCTTCACAGGCAAGCGATGTTCCCGGTTCTTTCAGAATGAAAAGTCCGCTTCCGCCCCGCTGCGCACGCCAGCCGAAGTACTGCATCACGAGGTGATCGTACGAAGTCGGTTTTCGTTTCACGAAGAGGATCTGCCCGCATTTCCGGATCAGCGGATTAGAAAAGATCAGCGCGCGTTTCCAGATTCGTGTCTGGAAGTAGAGTTTCACGCAGTCGCCGCGGTTTGGGGGATCGGAGGCACTCCATTTCACGAATTCCGCACTGAGTTCTTTCAGTTTCGTCCCGGCGAGTTTCAAGTACTCGGCCTCTTTTTCAGAAAGTGCGGAGAGATCTTTTTCGAGTGCTTCATAAAGGCGCAGACCGGTCCCCAAATGCTTTCCTGCGGAGGCGAGGACTGCGTCATTTTGCCGTTCTCCCGCGTTTCCTGTGAGGAAGACCTGCCCCGGCGCGTCGTCCCGTTTCCATTCCAGAAGGAGCATTTTCCAAAGCTGCGCGTCTTTCGGCATTTCGTGCCCCTGCGCTACGGCTTCCTTCAGCGTATCCCGAAGAAGCGCAAGTTCTTCCGGAGCCGCGGAGAGAGTTTGAGGCCGCGTTTTTTCGAGCGAGTAGGACCAATGGGAGAGCGGCTTTCGGGGATCCAGAAGGACCTGCTTTTCGTTCACGCCGAATCCGTCGGAGGCCTTAAATATTTCGGATCTTCTGGTGGTTTTGGCCCCTTCAGAGGTCTCAGCCCCTCCGGCAGTCTCACTTTCGTAGACGATTTCCGGATCCCACGCGGTCGTGTCGCAGAAGATGGTCGGTCCGCTCTTCACGACGAAATGGAGCCGGTCATTCTTTTTAAGTGTGAGCTGGAGGTCATGCATGATCCCGACACTGTCCTTCGGCTCGACCTTTCCTTCCCAGAGGACTTGGGAATTGGTGCGGATCTCCGCGAGGATCCCGTCGTTTCCGTCAAGGTGGAGTTTCCGAACGTTTCCGCGGATCGAGGCGTTCCCGTCTTTAGGAGCCGTGAACGTCAGGACCGCCGGTGTGTTGGTTCCGGGGTGAAACCAGCCTTTCCCGATGCGGGACCAGTCGCTGCCTTTCCAGAAATGGGAACCGTACCAGCTCTCCTTTTCTTCGTAGGTCAAGGGCGTGAGTTCGGGGAATGGGATCTCTTCCTTTTCTGTCCAGACGGGCGAGGTCCAGAAATCTTCAGCGGCCGCCTGCGCGAGGCTGGTCAGAAATGGGATCAGGAGTACAGCGACTGGGAAAAAATGGGAGGAAAAAAAGCGGCTCACGTGAAACTCCTTAAATGAAAAAAGGTGCCCCCGGCAGCTGCGTACCGGGAGCGAGCGAAAAAAAGAGGATCTTGGCAGGCGGCGCGGATCAGAGATCCCGCGGCGCGACGTTTACTTTCCGAGCTGAAGGAATGCCGGTTCCAATGCGGGGAATTCGACGGTCAGCGTTTTGTTTTCTTCCGTGATCTTCACGTTCGGCCAATCTGCGGCATTTTTGACGCGCAATCCATCCGGAAGAGTAAAGGAGGCCGTTCGCGATTCCGTCTGCGTATTGACCAGAAGGATCCACGTTTCTTCGCCGTTTCCGTAAAGACGCACCGCAATATCCTGCCCGAATTCCGACGCGGGACTCACGGCAGCCGGCGGATCGATCGAAAGAAGGATCTGCTCGTACTTTTTGACTTCCTCTCCGACTCGGCAGACGTCTTTCCAGGTCCGGTCAAACGACTTCTGCTTTTCTTCCGGAGAACCGTCTCTTCCGGCATAGTTCCGGTAGAAATCATAGTATGAGTAACCGATGATCCCATTCGCGCCGCCCGCGATGTTCATCCAGGTCATGGCTCGCATTTCCTCGTAAGTCGGCGTTCGGGAGGTTTCTTTGCTTCGTCCGTAGTTTGCCCAGTTGAAGTACTGCGGGACCTGCCAGCACGCGCGCACTCCGAAGCAGGCATCATGGGTCTTCCGCGCCCATTCGTAGGCGGTAGATGCCGGTTTCGAGGGGAGCGGGTACGGGTCAGTTCCAATGACGTCAAAGGTCGGGAGGTAATCCCGAATGTCTTCGACCTGGTAGAGAACGACCCAGGCAGGACGGGACGGATCCAGCTCCTCCACCAGATCACGGTGTCCGGTGAGGACTTCACGCATGGAGAGCGGCAGTTCGTCGTTAATGTACCACGCGATGACGGCGGGATGGTCTTTCATCGTCTGGATCACTTCCGCGGTTTTGCGCCTGCCTTCTTCATCCGTCTTGCAGTGCAGGCCCTCGTAGAGATCCTTCACGCTGTAGATCGAATCGATCCCGTTTTCGTGCAGTCGGTCCAGACGCTCACGGGTGATCCGGGGATAGCACATGATGCAGTTGAACGGGGAATCCGCGAGCCGCGCAATGTCTTCATCCGTCGGCTGATGGAAATAGAGACCAAGCGGGAAGTACGGTTTTCCGTCCACGATCAACCGGCGGTGCTCGTCGATGAATGATTTTCGCTCAGGAAATTCCGTCAATTTCGTCAGCGTGACGGTCTCCGTTTCTTCCAACGCTCCGGAGTCTTTCGGATTCGGGACTTTCAGAGTCAGTGCGTATTTGCCGGGTGCGAGCGTCTCGGTATCCAGCTCAAACGTGAGGACTTCCTTCCCAGGCAGCCAGCTTTTGGAGCGTCCTGCGTCCGGTGTTGCGCTCCACGTGAAATCGCGGAGCGTCTGGAGTTTCTTTCCGGAATCGATTTCTGCGATTTCCAGCACGATGCGTTTCTGAAGATCTACGGTGAAATCTGCCTCCGTAAACGTCAGGCCGGCAAAAAACCGGACCTTTCCGCCTGTCGTCTGGTTACGGTACTGGTCCGTCGTGACGGCTCGGATACACGGCGGAATATATGGAAGGATCTCCAGGTCGTCAAACCATGCTTCACCGCAGGCAACGGTCCCGCCTTCGCGCGTACCGTAGCAGGAGATGTGCGGATTGCGGGCGTTTTCCGGAAAATGAAAGACCTGCGTGATTTTCGTCCAGTCTTTTGTGCCGTTCACTCCGCGAACGTACGCGCCGCCGAGCCACTTTCCGTCCGGACCGCTCCACTCGATGCAGACGGAGGCTTTTCCGCCGCGGACGTTTTTTGATTTGACCCACGCGGAAAGAACGTACGATTCACCGGGAACCAGCCCATTCACGCTCGCTTGCGAGAGACGATACGCGGCGGGATCTTCATTTTTCCAGTGGAACGAGGCCGTGCCGGTCCGTTTCTCTTCCGTACTGCGGGAGAATTTTTCTTTGGGAGCACGCCAGTCTGCCGGAAGAGTGTCTGTTGCCGACGGAATTTCAAACGATGCATTCGGAATGACGCCATGCCCCGGCGTGACGGCGGCAGACTCAGCAGCATTCAGAGCAGAAAAGATTCCGGAGAGAAGAAAAGACGCCAGAAACAGGCAGACGAACGTACTCAAAAAACGTCTGAAAATACCGAACGTTCCTGAACGATACATGGAAAGCGCAGATCCCGAACAGTAAACGGAAGCGGCAGGAATTTCAAATGGACGAAGGACGGAGATCTGCTCCGGACGAAAATCATTCTGGCACATGGAAAATCCTCTCAAAAAAGAAAATGACTCCAGGAAAACAAACGGCAGGAAACCCGGACTTTTTGTGATGCCGTCCGACCAGGAGATCATTGGACCGGCATTTCCGGATATGCGGAGGACCCGCTGGTAAAGATCCATCCGCAGAACTTTCAGTTTAGCAGAAAGGTTCCGGGAAGTCAACCCCCGCCGCGAAATTTTTTGGAGTTCCTCCGCCGGCCGATTTCCAATACGCGAAGACGGATGCAGGCCGACACGCAAAAAAACGCCGTCACGCACATATTCTGCGATCAGCGGCGTTTTGCATGATCCAGGACGTTCGCGTCACCAGACGTTCACGATGGTGTGCGCATTCAGATTGAAAGCTCTCTGCTCCCGAATGTAGTTTCGATCGCCTGCCAGAGCAACACGCTTTTTTATGTGCGGTTCAAGCTCAACTCCACGCGCCGGCGAGACATAGCAGCGAAGGAGACCGTCTTCATTCACGATGGCGTACGGCGGCAGAGAAAGATGAGCGTAGCGTTTATGATGAACTCGCACGAGGATCCCGGAGTATTCCCATCGCCCGGGCTGAGTTGAGTACGGAGCCGGAAATTCCGAAACGTTGGAAAAATCAGGCAAAGGACCGTTCCCTTTTTCCACCGGATCGTACATCAAACCGGGAGAATCGTCCGAGGCCGTCGCCAGGAGTTCCTGAAATTCGATCCTTCCGCGACGGACATCATCCGCCTTGAGGATCTTCTGACGTACGTGCTCAAGTGCTTCACGTTCCTGGATGCTCTGTGCCTGATTCATGAGGCGGTTTGCGCGCATCAGGAGATTTTCCGTTTCCCAGTTTGCGGCGGAAGAGTGCATCGCAATCACGGCCGTCAGGTCCATGTCGAGCTGATTCACCTTATGCATGAAGGTTCCGGGAGAAGGTACCGGACCGGACGAATTTCCGCCGGAAGCACCGTCAGCAAAGGAACCGGAAAAGTTTCCGGGTGCAGAACCCGCCAACGTTCCGAGCGAATGATCCTGCGGAGCAGGTTCGGCCGTCACCCCAGTCAGATTCGGAGTCAGCGATGAGGCATGGATCCATCGGAATTCACCGGCAGGCGGCGAGATCCGGCAAAGTGCTTCGTCTCCTTCGCGCGGAAGTTCCAGAACTTCCACCATCGTTCCATGCGCAAGCGAACGCTGGATCTGGGAATAGCTCGCAGAAATGCGGCTCCCAACGTAGACCGGCACGGAATTTCCGACGATCTGCCCGAGATCATTTTCGATCATCCGAACATACCGGGCAGGAACGTAGGAAAAACTGCCCACTGGCGGCCGGATCCCACACCATCCGTCCGGAGTATGACGGTAAACCTGGACGGAAACGCCGTTTTCCAGACGATCTGTCGCATAAAAATCCGAGCCAGGGCCGCTTCGGGCAAACGCTTCCGATTTGCAGACGACGGCATCATACGGAAAGGTCTGCGAACGCAGAACAGACGGGGGCAGACAAAACGTCAGCAAAAAAAACGTGATCCCGGCCAGGAACCTGAAAAAACGAAATTTACGCAGGGATTTCATGGAAAATTCTCCGAAATATCTCTTTTCTTTTTCTTTCGTTTATGGTATACCATATTTAAATGAAAAACTCAAGAGCGATTTTTCACGAAAGGTCCAATTTACCCATGAAATTTTCGATTCCCTGCAAAACACCTTATGGTTCCGCCGCCCACGCACAAAAGGTCTGCGAGTGTCTCGACACGCTCTACCCGGAACCCGGCTGTGCGCTTCACTTCCGCAATCCGCTGGAACTGCTCGTCGCGGTCATTCTCTCGGCGCAGTGCACGGACGCGCGGGTCAATATCGTGACGCAGTCCCTCTTCCAAAAGTACCAGTCCGCCGCAGACTACGCAAACGTCTCGCAGGAAGAGCTGGAGCACGACATCCACAGCACAGGATTCTATCGAAACAAAGCGAAAAATATTCGGGAATGCTGCCGGATCCTCACAGAAAAATTCAACGGTGAAGTCCCCGTCTCGATGGAAGAACTCGTTCAGCTTCCCGGTGTCGGACGCAAGACCGCGAATTGCGTTCTCGGCACATTTTACGGGATCGCGGAGGGGGTAGTCGTCGACACGCACGTGCTTCGTCTTTCCCAGAGACTTGGACTCTCAGAAGAAACGACGCCGGAAAAAATCGAACAGGATCTCATGCGTATCGTTCCGCAGGACCGCTGGGTCAAAATTTCCCATCAGCTCATCCTTTTCGGCCGAAACATCTGCACGGCACGCAATCCCAAATGTGCGGAATGTCCGTTCAATTCTAAGCTGAAGGAGACAGCTCGTTCCGCAAATTGACCGAAGGATCTTTCGTGCAGCTGAGCAGGACTGAAAAATCTCTCAAACACAGCCAGCTGAACTTTTCGGAAAGCTCCTATCCTCCGGCCTCCAGAATGCGGCTGGTCAAAAAATTCCATCTTTTTTCGGGGACCCCGGATTTACGAAATCCCGGAATATGGTATACTGTGCGGCATCCAGGTTTTCGTTTCAGAAAGGGTAGGGGTCCCATGAGCACATTCAGTCCGCGGAAAACATACAGTCCACACGCGGTCGGCGGCAGAGCAGAACGGATCTGGACGTTCGTTTTTCTGGACATCATCGCACTTTCGATGATCGCGTCCATCATCTGCCATGCACTTTACGGAGCATTGCCTCTCTACGTGGAATCACTCGGCGGAAAAGCAGCTTTCAGCGGTCTTCTGACTGCCGTCTTTGCGCTCGCGGCCGGAGTTGGACGCATCCTGACCGGTACACTTTCCGCGCGATACGGATGCCGGATCGTCCTGATCGTCGGCGGGATCGTCATGGCACTCGCAAACTTTGCCCCGCTTCTCCTTCCCGGCCTCGGGGTCCTGCTTGCCGTCCGATTTTTTCAGGGAGTCGGCTTCTCCGGCATCTCGACGGCCTCGGCAAACGCTTCTGCGGAAGTTCTCCCAAGACGCAGACTCGGTGAAGGAATGGGATACTATGGCCTCGGGCACTCGTTCGCTACCGTCATCGGTCCGTCGCTCGGATACGCACTGTTCCATTTCGGCCAAAATTCTGCGTGGGGAAACGACGTCCTTTGGTACGGTGTGGCCGGCCTTTCTCTTTCCCTCATCCTTCTGGCCTGGGTCTGTCGATATACGCCGAATCTGGAAGAAGAATCCAACGAAAATGCTCCGCAAACACAAGAGGCACACAAGACACACGATGCGCTCCAGACACAGGATGCTCCTCCGGCAGAGGTTCCCCAGCCTCACCTTTCGATCTGGAGCAGGATCACGAGCTCCTTTTTTGAACCCGGCGCACTGAGCATGGCATTCGTCTGCGGACTTTTCATGTTCAGCTGCTCTTTCTACTCATCGTTTCTTATGCTTTTTGCGCAGAGAAACGAAATCGCAAATCCCCAGCTTTTCTTTCTTGGGACCGCGATCGCCATGTTTGCCGTCCGGCTGTTTGCGGGAAAACTCGGAGACCGCTTCCCCCCCATCCGTGTTCTCGTACCGACACTGGGATCCGGAATGCTCTCCTTCTTCCTGACCATTCCGGCAAACTCCGCTGCCATGCTTTTCGTTAGCGGTACACTTTACGGGATCAGCGTCGGACTTGGATTTCCACTCCTCAACACCATGGCGTACCGTCTCACGGCACCGTCCCGCTGGCACGCGTCGACCGCCACCTTTTTCCTCGGATGCGATATTGGCTGGGCCTCTGGTTCCTTTGCATGGGGCGTCGTGATCGATGCGTTCGGATTCACCTGTGCGCTTTCGGCCTCAGGTCTGCTTGTTTTCTTCACCGCCCTCTGTGCAGCTGCCGCACTCTGGAAACAGCCCGCTCCTAAAACCCGATCATAAAAAATCAAAAAAATCAAGATCAAAAAGTTTTTGAAGGCCGCGAGCCGCGGCGGGCGGACTGTGCTTCCGCGCAATGGCATGAACCCGTTCCCGTTGGTCACTGGTACAGCAGGTCCTTCCCGCACATCTTCCGTGCGGCCTGCAGCCAAGAGAAACCGTCCGGGATCGGGATCCACAGTCCGACTCAGTCGCCGAACATCGCGCCAAAGGCCTCCGCCATGTTAGGATGAAGTGCTTCATTGATCCCATTTTCATCATACGAAACACCGAGCAGATCAAGATCATGCTTGAGCTGAACGACTTCTTCCTGCGGAGAAACACGCGGCGGAAGCGCCCGTTTCAGCGGCACGAGCCAACTGTTGAGCGTATGCCCGCCGTCGACGAGCAGTTCCGTACCGGTCACGTAATTGGACGCCTCGGATGCCAGGAAGATCAGCGGACCATAGAGGTCTTCGACGCGCTGCACATGCCCCAGCGGCGTAAGTTCGCGGATCCGTTCACGCAGTTTCAGCGGTGAAGAAGCGTGCATCGGCGTCAGAATATAGCTCGGACTCAGGCAGTTCACATTAATATTATACTGTCCCCACTCAGCCGCCAGCATCCGAGTGAGCTGTACGACGGCGGCTTTGCTCGCATTGTACGACGCATTGCAGTTGCAGATACGCGCCGACATCGAGGCCGTATTCACGATTTTCCCGCCGTTTCCCTGACGGATGAAAACACGGCCAGCCGCCTGACAGCAATAGAACATTCCGGAAACGTTTACGTCCATGACTTTTTTCCAATCTTCCGGAGGCACGTTCTCGTCCGCTCCCAGAAGCGCGATCCCCGCATTATTGACCGCAATATCCAGCCTGCCAAGCCGTTTCACCGCCTCGTCCATCATGGAGTTTACCTGGTCGGGATCCGTTACGTCGCACGGAATGCAGAACGAATCGATACCGTACGTTTCCGCAAGTTCCGCAGCCGTCTTTGCGCCGGTCTTCTCATCCCGGTTCACGATGGCGACGTCCGCCCCCGCCATGGCCAGTGCCGTCGCATATCCGCGGCCGATGCCGATCGATCCGCCCGTCACGACAGCCTTTTTGCCCGTCAGATCAAAAAGTTTCGCAGATTTTTCCATAATTCCTCCTCAAAAAAGGAAAAAGTTGATTTCGTTCCATTTTCTTTTTCTTTATTCTAGCAGAAACAGAGAAAAACGTCAAGTCAGGATCCCATCGATCACCAGCTCTTCCACAAAAAAAACGAAAAGCTCCGGTCTCAAAGGCTGGAGCTTTTCGTTTTTCCCAATTCACTCATTCTGCACGATCAGCGATGATGGTGGTGGTGATGCGGGGCATGATGATGCCGCGGCGGGGGCGGCGGAGCGTGGTGATGCCGATGATGCGGCGGATGGTGATGTACGTGCGGAGGCGGTGGCGGCGGCAGGATATGCACGTGCCGCGGGACCGGCGCATAATAGTACGGCGAATAGTAAACGCCATAGTACGGGCGGGCTCCGATACCGATCTGCACCGAGACCTGCGCCTCAGCTTCTCTCGCCGACATCATGAAAAACGCGGCACACACGATCAACAAAAAAAGCATTCTTTTCATGGGCTGACCCTCCATTGGAAAAAGTTCCGGTTACGGGAAAACTCTGAAACTGGATCTCTCATTGACTTTCCAAATCTTTTGAAAAACCGCGGCAGTCTCCACGAAACGGAAGTTCCAGACACCGCACTGTCGGCTCTTCAATTCTTCAGTATACATAATAGTTACGCATTGTCAACAGTTACGCCGTCAAAATTTTCTTTTTTTCTTAAAAAAAACCAAAAAAGTCAAAAAAATCCATCCCCAAGCCTCCAGAGTACTTCCCAAAAATTCCCGATCTGCCCTGCCCAACGAAAAAACAGGCGTTTTGCATCTTTTTTAGAGTCAATACTCCGCAAAATCGGAAAAATCTGCACATTCAAAAAAATCCGGATAATCGTTAAAGTTTACCTATTTATATGTCGATGAATCCAACACACCAGATCGTAGTGTTCGGTCCAGTGGTTTTTCATATGCCCCCCCATGAAAAACGAAAAGAGAATGAAAATGTTTCGCATGAGGAATGAACGATGGGTTCTTTCAGCAAAAAACAGCAGCCGGGTGTCCTTTCGGGGATTTTGATTTTGAGCGTCATTTGTCTCCTTAGCGGATGCCAGCGGCAGTACTGGCGTCAGCAGGCAAACACGGACGTTCAGCAGATCGTTCAGGAAAAAAAATGCCAGTTTCCGGGACTTTCGATGACGGATTATCGCTTCGATATGTCGCCGAATTCGCGTTTCTATCTTCCGTACGACCGCGACAATCAGCCGATGCCGCAGGATGACGCAACAGCACACACGATGATGCGGTGCGTCTACGGCAAAAAGGGGTGGGACGGCTGGACGAAAAACGGAGTGATCCAGTCCGTGGAAAATCCGAACTGGCAGGCGAATCTTCCGCGCGATGCCGAGGGGAACGTGCTTCTGAACCGCCAGACAGCCATTCAGATCGCACTGGTGAACTCGCCCGACTACCAGAGTGCCATGGAGAACATTTACCTCTCCGCACTTCGTGTTTCGCTGAACCGCTACGATTTCGACGTGCACTATTCACTTGGCGGCGGTGCGTACTACGACACGCGTTTCCGCGGGACGGGAAACGTCGAGCTGAATTCGGTCGATGCGGGCGGTTCGAAATACACGGCACTCGGCGGAACGTTTGCGGCAAACATCGCGAACTCCATCGTTTGGACCTGCGGCGGAAGTTCCGATTCCTCCGGGATCTCCACGACGCTCCTGAATATGTCGTTCATTCAGCCTCTTCTGCGCAATTACGGCCGGGCGTACGCACTTGAAAATCTCACGCAGACCGAGCGTGCCTTCATCTGCAATCTGCGCGAGATGGAACGCTACCGTCAAGGCTTCTACGTGAACGTTATGGTCGGCGGGATCGGCATCTCGGCACCCGGAAGCGGAGGGGGAGTTTCGATCCCCGGCGTAGAAGGTACGATGAGCAGTGCCGGCAATCTCTACGGCCTGATCTATACGCAGCTGGAACTGGCGAACCAGAGACAGAACGTCTCGGACCTTCAGTACAGTATGGACCGCATGGAAGCACTTTACGAAGCAGACCGGCTTGACCGCACGCAGGTCGACCAGACGCGCCAGTCGCTCCTCAGCGCCCAGATCAACCTCATGACGGCGGAGAACCGCTACAAGAACTCACTCGACCAGTACAAGATGGCCCTCGGACTGCCGCCGGGGATCAATGCGTCGGTCCATGACGAAATGCTTGAGCCGTTCATTCTCATGTCGCCCGAAGTCACCGAGATGCGCGATCTGCTCGCGGATTACCAGTGCGATCTGCGCAACGGACACACCTCCTTCGCGGACACCGTCACGAAACTGGAAGCCCAGGTCGTTCAGATGCGTGAGTTCTGCAAGAACATCGACCAGGATTTCGTGAATCTGCGTCAGGCGTATCCGAAACGAATCGCGGCACTCCGCCGGCTCGCCCAGCGTCCGGAAGTCCTCAGCGGCGAAGTGGACAAAACGGCGATCGATCCGAAGCTCTTCCGTGACCGTGTCCAGAAGCTCGGAGAAGACTACCTGCTCTTCAAAGACCGCATGGCCGAGATCGAAGGATCGCTGCACAAGGTCCAGGCGACCGGAAGCACGGTCGAACTCGATCTGTGGATGGACCAGTTCAACAGCAAACTCCTCGACATGTCGATGCTTCAGGCCCGTGCCCGTCTTGATGCAGTCGTCCTGACGCCGGTGGAGATCGACGAGATGCACGCGCTGGACGTTGCTCGTGAAAACCGTCTCGACTGGATGAACGCCCGTACGGCTCTGGTGGATCGATGGAGAAAGATCGAGATCGCCGCCAATGCCCTGAAAAGCGACGTGACCGTGACGGCAAACGTCCAGAGCGGGCTGGAGAACTCGCACAAGAATTCGACGCTCTCCCTCGGACTGAGCGTCGATACGCCGGTCGACCGGAGAACGGAACGCAACAATTACGTCGAGACCCTCATTTCCTACGACCGCGCCCGCCGTGAGTACCTGCACTACGAAGATTCCGTCCACAAAAACATCCGAACGCTCGTCCGTCAGGTCCAGGTCGCCCAGCTGAATTTCGAGCTGCGCCGTATTTCGGTCTTCGTCGCCATGAATCGAGTGGATCAGGCGAACCTCCAGCTCCTTCAGCCGCCGAAACCGAATCAGACCTCCCAGTTCGGCGACTCGTTTGCCCGTGACCTGATCGACGCGCTCAACTCGCTCCTTTCCGCGCAGAACACGTTCGTCGAAAGCTGGATCGGCTTTGAGACCTGCCGAATGGGCATCGAGATCTCGCTGGGCATCTTCCAGCTGGACGGTGCCGGAGTCTGGGTGGACCGCGGGAAGCTGGATATCGTGAATCCCGGAAGCATCGTCTCACCGGGAAGTGCGGAACTCGCCCCGATCACCGGCCAGACCGGACGAAGCGTGCTGATCCCGTAAAAATCAAACATCCCCTCAATTTTTAACCCCAAAGGACCGTTTCTCCATCGGATTCGGTCCTTTTTTATTTTAAAATCAGCCGAAAAGTCAAACTTTTCCGAAATGTTAATTTACGGGGGGGGGGGGATATTGATGACATAGGTAAAATTTTTCATAATATCCCCAAAAATTCTCGATTTTATCCTCAGTACCGGTGTATTTCGTTTTACTATTTTGATTGATGAAACGAAAACAAGTCAGACATCCGGGATCTTCAAATGTTTCATTAAATAAGGTAAAACCATGAAAACAAACACAACGAAACTTCGTCACGCACTCACCGCGTTCGCCATGACCGGTGCGATACTCGCGTTTTCCGAGCT
>JAGBAA010000093.1 GCA_017939795.1 Thermoguttaceae bacterium | reverse complement strand
GAAAATTTGAAAATTTTTAAAAATTCCTTCAAGATCATCATGCAGAATGTGTTATTTGGGACTGTTGAAACGAAAATAACACAAAAACACGGCATTCGAAAACCCCAAATGCCGTGTTTTTAGTATGATCATGGATCAGACGCGCTTTTGGCGAACGATGAACAGTCCAGCAGCTCCGAGAACAAGCAGGACCCACGCCGCCGGTTCCGGAACGGACGGATCGGATGGATCGATGGTACCGGAGCCGGCGATCGCCTGGAGCGTGTTGCCGACGACAGAGAGATCCCAGTTCGCATCGCTCGCCGCAGTCAGAAGGTTCGTCCAGAATGCCGAATCCGTATACTCACCCAAACCGTCTTCCGCCTGAATGAGCGTGTACGCTTTATCCGGGTCCGCATCAGCAAAAAGAAGTTCGATG
This sequence comes from Thermoguttaceae bacterium, assembly GCA_017939795.1. Taxonomy (GTDB): domain Bacteria; phylum Planctomycetota; class Planctomycetia; order Pirellulales; family Thermoguttaceae; genus RGIG3701. The sequence goes on along the minus strand of JAGBAA010000093.1, from coordinate 22,381 downwards.
ACGGCATCGTCCGCAATATCCAGCGTACTCCCACTGCCGAGGATCAGCAGGTCGGAGGCGTCCACGCCAAGTTCAAACACGAGCCGTGCGCCATCGTCTGCTGAGAAAAGACCGTTGACCGTCAGCGTCCCGATCCCGTCGCCCGGCGAGAAGGATGCGCCGTCCGCGATGGCGAGATCGCCCGACAGCGTACCGACGACGTTCGCACGTCCTGCCGAAACGTTCAGGCTGGAAGTCTCAAAACCGTTTGCAGTATTGAGTTTCAGCGTTCCCGCACCCGTTTTGGCGACCTTGCCGGCTCCGGTGACTTTGTTCGTGAAAGTCTTTTCCGCGCCGTCCGCGACGTTCAATTCCAGCGTGCCTTTATCGCCAAGCGTGACTGTGCTGGTTCCAAGGGCACCGTTGCCGGAGAGACGCAAAACGCCTTCGCGGATGCTTGCCGTGCCGTTGAACGTGTTGGCGGCGGTGAATTCCAGGATGCCCGCGCCGTCTTTGTGGAACGTTCCGTTGCTCTCCTGGTTTGGATTCGTAACGAGCGCGGAAACGATCAGGTCTGCGTTCGCGTCCGCTGCCCCCGAACTGCTGGTGATGTCCTCAACGTAAATGCTCGTTCCATTTCCGAAAGAGTAAGTTGCGTTCGCCTTGGTCAGATCGGAAGAGAACGTGACCGGCTGGGCGGCGGAACCGTCGGTGTTGCGCAGCACGGAGACTTTACTGGACAGTTTGTACGCTTTCCACGTGGCGTTGCCGTCTGCTGCGTAAAGCTGTGCGCCGTCGGTAAACTCCGTGTTGGAGAGGTTATTGTATACCGTTCCGGAGTTGCGGATCGTACCGCCGTTGGCGATGAACCGGATCGGGGAATTGGTCCCACTGTTGGAAACGACGTCCTGCGCCGCAAAAACCAGCTCCGCGCCGTCGTTGACCGTCACGGTCTTGGAGACATAGTCGCCAAATACCGTCGTGTCCACGTACTTCCAGCTTGCCGACGCGATGAGCGTTCCGCCGTTCACGACGACGTTGCCGGTGAAGGTGCTTTGGTTATTGTTCAGCGTCAGCGTACCTGCACCTGTTTTTGTCAGGCCGTTGTCGTAAAGAGCGTTGATCGGTGTGCTGATCGTCGCTGTGTCGGCAGCGTTTGCGACGGTGATCCTTTTTTCGCCGTTGAAGGTGAGAGTGTTCGTGCCGCCGATGGTCATCGAGCCGTTAAAATCGAGCGAGTTGACCGTGACCGCCTGATCCAGGGTCAGTGTGGGAGAATTGGATGCGGTCAGTTTGACAGCGGAGGAGTTGGCAAACGTCTGACCGGTCAGTCCGTTGGCGTCCCAGAGCGCATCCGACCAGTTTCCGCTGCCGGATACATTCCGCTGATAGACTGCCGCATGATAGAGCGACGGGTTGTTGTACAGATACTTCACCTGTTCGGCAGTCATCGCCTGATCGTAGATCTGGACTTCGTCAAGATCCGCATCGCTGCCGCGTCCCCCGAAACTCCACGCACCATTGAAAGTCAGGTCCGTGATCTGCTCGGCATGGGTCCATTCCTTTTCATTGATCAGCTCTCCGTCAACGTACATGTATGCCTTTTGCGCGGCGGAATCGACCGTAACGACAAAATGATGCCAGTCCGAGCCAAGATCCAGAGTGCTGCTGCCGACCATATTGATCGCGTTTTGATTTTTGTTGTTCGACTTATAAACAACGAGTCCGTTATTTGCCTTCTGAAACTGGAGTTCTTCACCAGTCGATCCTGTTCTCAGCGTAAGGTAATTCCGCCAGTTCGTCGTTGGCTGGGTTCCCCAGAAGGAAATGGTCATGTTGTTGGAATAGACCCCGGCAGATGTTATGTTGCAGTTGCTCTTGGATTCAACGGTTGCCCCATCTCGGGCAAGATGATTACCGTAAAGCGGGTCGGTATCTGAAATGTGAGGCGCATAACTTGCCGTACCGACATTCGTGACGGTATAACCATTTCCGGAAGAGTCCTGTGTTGCGGAAAGCAGCGTACCGTCTGCATGATCATTGAACGTCCAGTAGGCGACCAGGTCCGCACTTACAGGAACCGCAGTGCCGAGGAGCACGGAAAGAGCGGCACCGAACGAAGCCAAAGCACGGGAATTGCGGATATGCTGTTTGTTGACAGTCGCACACATTTTAAACCTCATAAAAATCAACGCAAAAATTCTTAATATTCCAATATTATACGCAGAATTTTAAAATTTGCTGACTTTTGGAAAAAAAAGATGAAAATTTGGTAGAAATTTGAGAAAATGGTAAAATTGTAGGGATGAAACACGGAGGAACGGCTTCCGTAAGCGTCGTCCATCGTCCCGGAATTCTAGATCACGGGGCGATGGACGATTTTTTCAGACTTCACCAGATCTCACGGTTTAATCGGTTTCCCGTACGGATTCGATCTTCAGATTCCGGATCACGCCATTGAATTGGTACTCCGGTTTCTGCGTAAGTGCGTACTGCCCGATGAACAGGTCGCCGAGCCACAGACGCGGCGGAGCATTGAGCTTCGCGGAGGCGATCTCTTCGCCGTCCTGATAGATTTTCGCTTCGCCGTTCTTCAGGACTGCTTCAAGATGGACCCATTTTCCCATCGGGATCGGCTGTTGGGAGTCGCAGTTGATGTTTCCAATGCGAAAACGCCACACGCCTTCAAAATTCTGGATGAACCAGCCGCGATCCCAGTGTCCATAGGATAACAGGACCGCCCATTTGCCTGACGGCTCGCATTTTACGTCGAAGGAGATCGATAGCTCCCCGTCCGCGTTGGCATCTATTCCGTCGATCGGAGACGTCAGGAACCCGTTTTGCAGATGGTATTCCGCCGTTTGGGTGAAGACTGATTTCTCGAGTTTCTTTTCTGTCTGCGTCTGCTCGGAAACATTCACGGAACCAACGTAGACCGGCGCGCCGTTCTTTGGCTGGAACATTGAGAGCGGGCAGCGGTTTTCCATCGCTCTGCGCTCCGGAACGATCCCCTGTCCCAGTGCGTCCAGCTCTTTCGCGAGCGTACTGTCCACATAGCACGTTCCACACGTTTTTGCCGGGTCGCACACAAAAACGACCGCATAGAAATTCTCTCCGACCGGCGCATCAAAGTCCACGAAACAGTTCGTCTCCGTCGTGCCGATCCGCGTTTGATCGCCGATCTCAAACTCTGGTTTCGTTCCGCGATGGATCTGCGCGATCAGGCCAATGACCCGTTTGTCGTTCGGCCAGGTGAGTTTCGGCAGTCCCTTTTCGGTAAGCGTCAGGCTGATTTTCGGCGGTTCTTCCGGAATCGGCTGTGGGATCGCCTGACGGGAACGGCCTTCCTGGACCCAATCCTTTCGGATCTCGTGCGCGTTCTTCATGTCGATGCGCGGTGAGGCGTAAACATAACGCCGCGTCCTCTGAATGATCGACAGGAGCTGCTGGTAAACGGGGTCTTCCACGGACTCGATCGACACGACCGGGGCACCGGAACCGTCATTTTCGCCCGCAACAGGTTTCCATGTCTGCGTCGGCAGTTTGTCGAGATCGACCGGGTACGTGTCGCGGAATTTGTATTTGAGCAGTCCCAAACGTCGGTAATCCTGCTCGAATTTGCGATTCCGGCATGCACCGATCCCCAGCGTTCCCTCTTTTTTTGCCATCGGAGCACGCAGCACGCGGCTGTATTCCGGACGCTCGAAGTTGATCCAGTCGTCTTCAAACCGGGCGATATTGCCGTTTGAGTCCGCATGGCAATCGGCACAGCTGGAGTTTTGCATCACCTCGCGAATACGGTCGACGGTTTCCTGCCACCCGACGAGGAATGGTCCGGATCGCGTGTAGTGCCATGTTCCGAAATAGAGACCGTTCGTGTCGATCCAGGTAAAGAGAAGCTCTTTTTCCTCTTTCGTCAACAGGTCTTTGTGCGTCGGGTCATTGAGGACCTTTTCCGCCAGCGGAGCGGCTCCGGAACCGTGAGTGTACGGGTCGAAGATCTTCGTGGACCAGTACGACGTCGGATTCGCGCAGCAGATCGCGGAGATCAGGTCGACATGGTAAAGTTTTTCCCGGCGGGAAACGAGATTTTCGTAACTGATGCTGAACAGCTGCGTTGGCGAGCCGGAAAGGTCGAGACCCGCGGCAATTCCTTCGTCTCCGCCATGACAGCGGACGCATTTCCGGTCGAAGATCGGCTGGACCATCGAGGGATAGTCCATGTACCCGCTTCCCCACGATTCGTCCTGCGGCTCCAATGGCGGGCGTTTGGCGGCCATTTTCATTGGGCCGGGTCTCCCTGTCGGCGGACCGTACTCATGACATCCGGTGCAGCTTCGCGCTGTTCCCGGAGCCGCCTGAATGAACGTGCGCATGGAGCGGACGAGACGGTAATTCTGGTCCAGAAGCTGGAAATAGATCGCGCGCCCAGATGGAGCGGTAAAACTGACGCTTCCGTCTTCGCAGACCGGCACGATGCCATGGTAAATTTTCGGCGTCCAGGCCAGGGCTGCCGAGGTGGAGAAACGCTGATTCCAGTACGTTGGACCGGGCGACGCGCTGACTCGGGAGGTCTCCTCAACGACGCGCAGCCACTTCACCGAGCCGCGTTCCACTCCCTTCAGCCCCTCGTAAACGTCCGTGACGAAAAAACTCCCCGTCGTCTGGCTTCGGTCCGTCTTGTCGGGAAGGACCGGCGGAACGGGACGCGGAACGAGCGGCGTCGGATTGTGGATGTCGATGTCCGGGAGCGAACAGACCTCGACCCGCTTGCCGGAGCGGTCGATCAGAAGGATGGAGTTGAAATTCCCGCCGTTGGTCGGATTGTCCATCTGGCCGGAGTACATCACGACGTTTTTGTTCAGTGCCCATGGATCGCACGACTGCCCCAGGTCGCAGGTCGGATCTTCGGGATGCTCAAAATTGAAGATCGACTTGATGTCATTTTTTCCGGAGGCGGAGTTCTGGATCCCCTTGGAAATGTCGATCATGGCGATCGAGCCGCGCGGGAAGGGCTGATGACGGGTCAGCGCACCGACGACGAGCGTCTCTTCTCCCGGGACGGGCCGTGCCTGAAGGATCGCGTTAGGGTAGGCCAGATTGTTCGCAAAGTAAGCGGTCTCTTCCGCTCCGTCCGGATAAACGGACCAGAGACTCTGAATGACGAGCGCGTTTTTATCGACGTATTCCCAGCGGCAGAAAAGGATCCTCCCGTCCGGAAGGACTGTCGGGTCAAATTCTGTTTCGCCGTTGACGGAGATCGCGTGAATGTCCGAGCCGTCTGCGTTCATGACATGCAGGATCGTGACGCCGGTATTGAAGCACGGCACCAGCCCGCTGTATCGGGTCGAAGTGAAGACGATCCTTCCGTCCGGGAGCCAGGCAGGTGCGAGATCATGGTGTCCGGAATAGTTCCCTTTATACGGATTGCCGTGTTCGTCCAGATTCGTCAGCTGCGTCAGGCCCGTGCCGTCCACGTTGATCTTGTAGATGACCGTGTTGCCGTTCGGCGAGCCTTTGTAGGTGAAGAGGATCGTTTTTGCGTCGTACGACAGTTCCGGGTCGGAATAGTTCCCGTCTCCCAGCGTTGGCGTGGTCGTGGGATCGATGACTGTCCGGATGCGGTGTTTTTCGGGAGGATCAGAGGGATTTTCGAGAATATAGATGCCGCTGGTACCTGGATTTTTGATCGGACGCCAGCGTCTGTCCTGCCGCCAATGGTAGAAGGTGTCGTAAATGTGCGTGGACTGGTAATTGTGCCGCGCTGCAAAGAGGATCGGGAAATCCAGCAGCTCTTTAGACGCTTCCCCAGTCGGTTCCTGGGCCTGGACCGGAGAGTTCCAAAACGCCGAAAGCAAAATAAAAATCAGGGAAAAAAGACAGATTCTGAATTTCATGATACGATTTGGAAAATGTTTGAAGACATACGGCAGGCGTTTGCCGGAAGTGGGGAACAAAACATGGCCGCCGGAAACTGAGGAGATGCTCGGAGTCCGGCAGAAAGGCCAAACTTCTTCCATTTTACACCATAGACGATAGACCCGCAAGCCCCCCCGCGAAAATTTTTCACGAGAACAGGAACATACAGTCTGCGGTCACTCCATATATTCAGGGTCGGTAAGCAGCTTTGCATACCAGTCTTTTACATCCTGACGCTGAAAATAGTCCAGGTCTCCCAAAACCGTTTGAAGCAGGTGTTTACAGGCATCTTCTTCCGAGTCAAACAGGTCGGAATTGTCGTAACCGTAGAAAAAGGCGTCGAGGTCGTCAACGTACGATTGCGACGGGGTGGTGTAGGATTCCGGGGTTTCCGGGTCCGTCGGCCACGCGCTGGAAGGCTGTTCGACGGGGTTGGAGTAGGAACCGAGACCGTAGGGGATCTCCCACATGCCGGAATACGGCGCGTTGTGGAGGTATACACCCTGTCGGCTCGCGATGTCGTGCCCGCTCCAGGTGAAACTGAATCCGTTGTCCGTGACGGTCGAAGCATACGGACTTGAAGATGGATAGGAGTTTTTGTCGGTTTTTTCGTTCAAATTCTTTTCTCTGGTTTGAAGGTAATCTGAATCCCTGGAGTAAACAAATTTTCAGGAAGCGGCTTGTCGCTCTTTCGGTCCTGAATCAAATAACGAATCAATGGAAAAGCCGCCTCACGTGGAAATTGTTCTACAGCCCGACTTAATAAATCGATTGCGTTCTCCGTTTGATTCAAGTGCAGGTAACAGCCTACGAGATAGAAATAGCAGTCCGGATTACGTACCCACTCGCCAGACAGCGCGTGTTCCAAGTCGGCTGCTGCTTTGGCATACTCTCCGAGATGAATATAATTTACCGCACGATAAGCATAACCTCCGGGCGTGTCGTCCGTTGCTTTGATCGCCTTTGTGAAATATTGGATCGATTCCACGTATTTCCCATCCTGTTCCAGAAAAGTCCCTAAAAGAAATAAAAACGAAGGATCATCAGGTTCTAATTCAATGGCCCGACGAATATATTGGTATGCATTCTCATTATTTTTCAGAAACTCTCTTTCAAGAGCGGCAAGCAGAAACCAGGCCTGCGCAGTCTGCGTCTGAAGTTCTTCGCAAGCCCTTTTCAGGCAGGAATACGCCTTTTGAGGTGTACCGCGAAAAAAACAAAATTGACTGTATATACCGCACCATTCAATAGCGTTCGGATTTTCCTGGACTTTTTTCAGTATAAAATCTTCGAGCCGTTGTATTTTTACGTGAGGAGTTTCATCTCGGAAACGATCGAACTCCTCTTTGATCAATATATCGCTTTCGGTTATCGGTTCTTCATTTTCAAACAAATCACATAATTCATAATCGGTCATAGGAGTAAAATAAAACATTAAATAACTTGCATTCACGACCTCGGAACTGCCCCACAATAAAACTGCCGCAATCAGGCACACATATTTTTCTATTCTTCCTTTCATTGGATCTCCTTTTCCTCTTAACATAAAGATTTCTTCAGGAATAAATTTATTTTTTCCATCGTTTTTGGGGATTCTTACCTTTTATAATAAGGTTCATCCGGCAACTGCGTACCTGGGGTAGTTGAAAAAAGAGATGGTATCTGATAGAATAGAAAAATCAAAACCAAAACCCTATCGGAGGAACCATATCTGCCACTATTTTATACCATGTTCAAGGAATCCGCAAGGACGCCCTCCGAAAAATTTCCATAAAAAAGGACATTTTTATTTTTGAATGTTTTTGGAGGCATCCGGAGGAGTTCAAATGCGCAGGATGCAGAAGCGGAAACGTTCGTAGGAAGGGGACGAAAATGCGCATTTTCACCGGCGTGCCGATGGGAAATATGAGGACACGGATCCATGCGGAAATTCCGAGAGTTCACTGTCTCGATTGCGGGAAAGTCGCGCAGATCCACATCGATCTCGCGCGTCCGAATGCGCGTTATACCCGCTATTTTGAGAGGTTTGTCCGCGATCTGCTTCAGGGAATGACCTGTCAGGATGCTGCCCGGTTTTGCCAGGTCTCGTGGGACACGGTTTACGCCGTCAAAAAAATCGCGGTTTGGGGGAGTGATAACGCTTGTTACGCCGTCGAACGATTCCACCAGTCAAATATTCCTTCTTCATTAATTAAAGATTCTGGTTTCAATTGTGTTTCTGCAATTCATAAGAAACTCCTCGATCTGGTTGATCAGCTCCGTGCGGGCTTTTTCGTCGTCCGGGATGGGTGCGACCGGGGAGGAAAATCGTTCCTCCGGAAATGTCAGCATGAGCGAAAGGTCCCACCATGGAAGATCTTCGTGAGGCGTTCCGAGCCTCTTGCCGAGCCAGTCGCGGAAACCGGCGAGCAGTTGGCCGTCCGTGCCGAGGTCCATCCCGTGGATCAGCGCACAGGTATCGTTGAATGTGCCGCGGCGCATCCACATTTTGGGGCGGCGTCGAATGTGACGCAAGTCTTCCAGCAATTCGGTTTCGTCAATCATCTTCCTGCTCCTCTTCCAGATCGGCCAAAAATTCATTCTCGTACCATTCGTCCCATTCGTTTCTCACGGCCTGATATTTCTTTCTCAGAGCGTCCAACCCCTCTGTTTTTCGGTCTGTAAGAAACTGCTCCACCTGATCGAGCAGGCCGTTTCGGGCCCGATCCTCGTCGGGGGGCACAAAAGCCGGATTTCCCTGACTTTCGGGAAAGGTCACATATAGCGAAGAAATCGCCCAAAACGTGTTGCTGTAATCGCCTTTCAACTGGATCGTCATCCACTCCTGGAACCCCTCGAGTGCCTGATTCCCCGTGGCGTGATCCAGCCCGCAAAGCAGAGCCGCCGTTTCGTCAAACGAGCCGGTCCGCGTGTATTTCAGCGGGTTTTCACGCAGGCCGCGCAGTATGGCCAAAATTTTGTCATTCATTGCTCTTGTACCATTTGGAAAAATATAGGAACTTGGGCGTTTTTTGATGTCTTTTAAATCTTCGATAATTTCGTGTGAATCCCTGGTTTGCTAATCCTCCGCGTCTCCGCAGCTCCGCGTGAGACCTGAAAGATGTAAAGGTGATGGTTTCCCTTTCTAAATCGGAAAATTTAATCTTTGGGTTTATGGGGTGTCATCTCAAGGAGCCGGTACGTCCCCTGCGAAACGACGGCCCAGAACATTCCAAAAAGGATGTAGAAAAGGAAAATTATCAGCGCACTGATCCCTTGATAAAGTAAATTCAGTGTCCAGCAAAAACCATACCCGATACTGATATAAAAGGGGAGTAAAAACCAAAAAGAGGAGTCGGTCTTCCGTAAGTGGTACAAAAAGGCAGCAATCAAGCCAATTGCCGCAAAGGGAATGGCGATTTCGGCCCCAATTACCAGTTGGCCTAAAAGTTGGTGCTCTTCCCGATAACGAATCAAAGAAGAGTTATCAAGATAAAGAAAACACGGCATACCCAATCGGGAGAAGAGTAACGTTTTAAAAGGATACATGAGCGTGAACATGAGAAAATTCAGAATCTCAAACAGCTTATAGCTATTCAACGCGTCTGGACTGCACGGAATGAAAATCGCCACATCATAGGGGAATCTCTGCACCGCCGTCAGCCAATAAATCAGGAGCATCAAGGGCACAAGCCCGATACTGATAAGTCTTTTCATTTTTTTCTCCTGTTTTGGTTCCAAAAACCGGTCACTCCCCCCAAAAATACGCATTCGTCATCAAATCGCCCAGAGCGTATTTGAAGGCGTCCCGTAAATCGGTGGCTTCGATGCCGGTTTCGTCGGAAAAAGTCTGTAGGTTGGTCTCAAACATAAAAAACTGCGATGCGCAAAACAAAATCCGGTAAAACCGATCGGGGATTTCTTCAGGCGAAACCGGAGTTTTCAGATTCCCGGGCGCGGTATGGGCGGCTGGCTGGGCGTCGGCCGGGTGAATGGTGTCAAAATAAATATCCATCAGGAACTGAAGGCAATCGAGGAAGTTTCCCGCGTTTTGGATCGCTTTTCCGGCTTCGCGGATACTTTCGGCCAAATCCTCCAGGGCGAGCGAGAAATCGATTTCGTTTTCAATTTCTTCCGGCACGCGGGTCAAAATCCCGGCTCCGCAGTTCGAGCATTGCAGAGCTTTTTCCGCATCCTGAACATCCGAAAACAGAACGATCCTCCGGTCACGGTAAACGGGCCGTTCGCCGTCCAGATTCAGGAACAGGAAACCGATCCGGGAATCCCCGTTTCCGATCAGAAATTCGGTAATATACAGCGTTTCGCTGCCGTTTGGCAAATACATTTTAGCCTCCATCAAGTCTCATTTCCTGTTTTGGAAAAAATCTGAAACTCATTTTTATTTTGGATCTGGTACGGGTATTCTGTGTTTGTATTTATAAATTCCCCTTCACACGAAAGAACACATCGCCACAGCTCTTCATTCTTTTGACGCAACTCCTTAAGCATTCGTATTCCCGTACTGCGGCCTTCTTCACTCGTTCCGACCAGATCAAACCCAACATCATCATGAAAAATAAAGAGCAGATCCATCTTTCGATTCATGAAAAAGTATCTGGAGGCAATATCGCAAAAGAAACTGGACATCATCAGATCGACACACAGATCCACGGGTGCGTCTTTCTGAAAAAGCAGTTCATGCCTGAATTCCCGGTCACTGCGGCATATGGCAAGGTACTCTTTACGTGTCATCATCATCCCGGAACTGCGCATTTTCCTGAGCAATGGCATCCGAACCTTCAATTCATTATCTCCCATGATTTGCCGTTTTGGCAGAAGCCATGCTTTCCAGAAAACATCGATTCCAGGACATTCGTAAACATTTTGCAGGAACCACAAGAGTGCTTTCTGATGTGCCGCCTCATACGAAATTTTCGCAATCTCATTTTTCATAAAAAAACCAACATAAAACATGGATCGTGAATAATCATCAAAATTTAAAATATTTTTCAGCGTTTTGACGGACGTTCTTTCCATTGTTACTACCTTATTTATCTATTTTTATTAATTTCCCGTTGGCATCTACTGTAAGTTTATGACTTGGTTCAGGTGGTTTACCATGAATTCCGACTTTCCATTCACCTTTTCCATAATGGTTGGAGTTGCTTTTTCTCCATACTTCACCAGTTTGTTTATTGAAAAAAACACCTCCGTTACGTCTCACAAATCGTCGATCTCCGTGACCTCCGCCCGCAGAAACGCTCCCTCTTCGCTGGCCTGCGCCTCCCACGAACTTCCGGAAACAGCATCCCCGCTCGTACCAGCTCCACTCCCGGACCCCGCATATGAAGATCCGGAAACCGCCGTCTGCCGCGTCCAGCCCGTCATGTTCGTCTGCCATTCTCCATCCGCGACGGAATATCGATACTCCGTCCGGTCACGCCACGCAAGGGTGTCATTGCTTGCGGATGTGCCGTAAACCGAAGCGGAACCGTTTTCCATGGAGAGCGAATAGCTCCCGGGCGCGGATAGAGCGTAGTCGTAACCGTAGTCCTCCACCGCACGTCCGGAACCGTCGGAAAGTGTCCATTCGTCCGAAACCATTTGCCGGTAAGGTTTTCCTAATCATCTAAATCCTCGCGGGGGGCTTGTGTTTCATCTTCTTTCGTGTCTTTCCTCCGGAATATGATCTTGATACCCGGCGTAAAAAGTTTTTCAGGAAGCGGCTCGCTCCCCTTTCGATCATGGAGTAAATAACAGAGTAGAGGAAATGCTGATTCCTGCGGAAAACGTTTCATCGCACGATCGATCACTGTGAGTGCCTTGTTGTTTTGATTTAAATGAAGATAGCAGCCTGCAAGATACAGACAACAATCCGGAGTCCAAGCACGGTTCCCGTTTAGAAAAGATTCCAGATAGGCTGCGGCTTTATCATATTCTTCAAGATGGATATGGTTCACCGCCAGATAAGGCAAAATTTCCAATGTGCCGTACATGAGTTTCTGACACAATGTAAAATCACGTATCGACTCTCTGTATTTGCCGTCCTGTTCAAGAAAGGTTCCCCGAACAAGCAAAGGCAAAAATTCTTCAGAAGCCAATTCAACTGAACGATCGATATAGCGATATGCGGCCTCATTATTGCCTGAATAGAGCCTTTCGAGGCAGGCGAGCAAAAACCAGGCCTGATACGCTTTAGTATCCAGTTCTTCACAGGCTCTTTTTAGACAGGGATAGGCGAGGTGTGGACGATCGTGATAGGCACAAATGATCCCGTAGGCAATATTCCAACATTCATTCCACGATTTATTTCGTACCTGTTGAAGAAAATACGCCTCCATTTTTTCCATCCTGTCCTCTGGTGTTTCCTCAGATAAACTCTGGTAATATGCGTATATTTCACGGCTTTCGGAAAACATTGCCAGAAATTCTTCCGATTCCAAACTTTCGCACAACTGTACGTCAGTCTGAACGTACACGAAAATGGGTAGGTAGTCCGCATGAACTGCGGAAACTATTAATATTGCAATTAAAGCAAAACCACACAGGATCTGTTCTATTAAAAATCTGTAAATGATCATTTTTTCATCCCTTTCTTTTGCTCTGGTCCTAATTTTATGGAGACTCCTATTCCATACCCAATTTCACCATCTTTCCGCACATCCAAACCACTTTCTAACTCCAACTCCTTGCCCCATAAATGCAATGGTTCACTTTGAATAGAAAATCTAAGTGGCAGCATTTGCTTGATCCCCTATCGCCTCGACCCATGTACAAATATTTTGTTTTTGTTCAACTGTTAGCTCACTGCCCACACCTTCGTTACCGACGGTTCCATCATAAAAGGCGGAATATAACGCGGCTTGATTTAAATAACTCGCACTGCCGGAGGCGTGGGTGAGGGTGATTTCGCCGTATTCCTGAAGGCCGGTTTCGTACAGGTCGGTGTTGTCGTAACCGTAGAAAAAGGCGTCGAGGTCGTCAACGTACGATTGCGACGGGGTGGTGTAGGATTCCGGGGTTTCCGGGTCCGTTGGCCACGCGCTGTTGGGCTGTTCGACGGGGTTGGAGTAGGAACCGAGGCCGTAAGGGATCTCCCACATGCCGGAGTATGGCGCGTTGTGGAGGTATACACCCTGTCGGCTCGCGATGTCGTGCCCGCTCCAGGTGAAACTGAATCCGTTGTCCGTGACGGTCGAAGCATACGGACTTGACGATGGGTACGAGTCCAAATATCCGCCCGAATCCGGCGACTGGCCGTCCCACGTGTTGTAGTGATCGGAAAAATAGCCCGACAAACTGTAGTTATCCCCCTCAACATTATTCGAGGCTGAATGCGCACTGGAATAGCTGTTCGTCACGCTGTCGAACGATTCCGACCAGTCGGCGGTAAAGTCATATTCGTCGTAAAAACTCGACGAACCGAAGCTCCCGGAGTGGTAAAAACTCGACCAGCCGTTTCCCTGTGTGTAGCTGCTTGACTCGTAATTATACGCACCTTCCCCGCCCCGGTATCCGTTCGCGGACATGGAACCGGCCTGCTCGTAACTGTACCCGCTGACGCACACCCGCCCCGTTTCGTCGAGCGACCACTCATAATTTTCGTCCCGCTCGTGATGAAAGGCTGTGAAAGTCAACGTATTCGAAATAAATCACTCGTCATCGTCATCATTTTCCGGATGGTATGGAGTCGGAATCGCTTCGATGAACATTCCGTCCGGGAATTTCAGGGATGGCCAGTCACAATCGAAATCGCCGCCAAAATACATGTAATAGTCCCAGCCGAAATGAATGTAACTGTTGTTCGGCCCCGTAAAATAGCAACCAAAATCTCCCCGCAAACAGAGACGGCTCAATAGTTCGATCTCATCGATCGTACAGGCCCGGCCCTGTCTCAGAGAGGCGATAAACTCATTCGACAACGAAAAACTTCTGTCATTCGTGTGAAACCAGGGTGGAATGGGATACCAGGTCGTCCAGCCAAGTACGTCCTCCTCGGAAATTGATTGATGTGGAATGTGTATTTCTGTCCCGGAATCATCATCCCGGTAATCAGATAGATCACCAAAAGCGATCATCGGCCGGATCTTTTCGACTGGATAGGGCACTTCTTGGAAAATTGTATGGTTGGGCAGTATTCTCCAATTTCCCCATTGATTCATTTTCATTTCCGAAATGCCGCATGCGCGAAGGAGGATCTTCAGCGATTCGATATAACGATCTTCCGTATCGAAATATTCACTGGCTGTGAAGACTTTCCCATTAAACGTTTTACCGATCTGTGAGTACATACACCACTCCTCACGCCAACGCAGGTAAACTCTGTTTTCATCCCGGTATTGCGGATCGTATTTCGTGATCAGAAGTTCAAGTTTACAGGACATTTTAATCTCCTAAGGAAGGGTTCAAAAATACGATATTTACCTCGCACTCCATTTTTATCAATCGCTCGACAGTCTCTTTTTCCAGAAAAAGCGCCAAATCGAAAAATTGGATGCCGCACGGAACGGAAATGTTCATTTTTAGCGGAGTTTCAAAATCTTGAGGCGATTGAGTCCACGCCTCAAGCACGTTCCATGCCGCAGTATCCAGACATTGTGTTTTGGTCTCGCGCGAAACCAGAACCGCCCCGTCTCCCGAACAGAGTTCCGCCAGCATGGAAGGATTCCAGTAATCCTCCCCCATCTGTCTTATCAAAACCAGCTCCTCATTCGTTGGTGATTGCCGAAACTCCCGCGGCTGATAAAAATCAAAACAGATCCTGCACGGAATGAGAAATTTGGAAAGGACCTCCCAAGGGATGTCAAAAACGATCGACGGAAGTTCATTTTCTATTGGGATCGTAATATAGATAAAAAACTTTAGTTTCTTCTTTTGGATCACATTCCAAATCCCATCCCAGTAAGGCAGAATCCGTGAAAATGACTCTCTCAGTGCCGTCCCCGTGGAGTTTCCATTTTCATGGTACGGGATCATGAGCACTTCGGAAGAAAAAACATTGGGATCTTCTAAAAGAAATGGATTTTTTTGTTTTCTGCTTTGTGTACAAAATGGCAAATGAAGAGGTTTCAACCACTCATGCGCGTCTTCTAAAACATTACTCGACAAGTGAAATTCTACTTTTATCATCGTAAAAACTCTCCTGTGTGAATATTTCCTAAACTTCCCGGTCTGACTGGAGTCAATATGATTTCACCAGTTTTGGTATCCACTGCAATATTATAAAATCTGGAATCATCTGTATATTGTGGTTCAAAATCATGCGGATCTATGCCATATTTCTTCCATTCCTTATCGAAAGTTTCCGAACATTTCCAGCATGCGGTACATTCGTTGGTTTCGCGGAATCACTTGTACCGTTCTTTACCTTCCGTGCAAACCCGACTTTATCCGCCGGATCGCCGCCGGGGGTGGGGAGTTGGCCTGCGGCTTTGGCGACGATTCGGTCATATGTCAGGGTGAGAATGGCATTTCCACCTGCTTCTGTAAGCGACTTGCCCTCTTCGATGTCGTAGAGGACCTGGTCCGTTGCATCCATCAGACCGGTCGGATCCAGTATTGAGCCTCTTTCAAGTGTTCCGTGTACTGCGGGAACATTCTCAAAATAACTATTCCCGCCCGCAGTCAAGGCTGCTTCCAGAACCTCGTCGGCAGCGTAGCCGTCACCGGTCCAGAGCCAACGGAAAGGGGACGTTTGGGCGGTCGAAAGTCACGAAGATCGACGGTCACTCCTGGAGAGTGAATACACTGCGACAGGATACGTGTACACGGACCATACACCGCCGGCGAATACGGATTCAGTGCGAAAACAATTTCTGGATATATATACATTAAGCATGGCCTATAAACCATTGTCTTTTTTGAAATTGGCCCATATAGAATAAATCATATCAAGTGTTTTTTGATTTTTTTCAACAAAAAAGGAATCTGGTGCTGTCAAGCCGATATGTTCTCGAATAATTTCCATTAAATAAATCTCCAATCGATCTCTTTGAATTTCATATTGATATAGTAAAATTAGAATTTCGTTTGCATAACTTAAATATTCATCAAATACATCCGGCATTGGATCTTTATAAACCCCAATTGGGTCCCAATACTTCCACAAAATCTCATTGATTTTATGAAGAAAATCACTCAGATCTTCCTTGGTTGGTTGTTTCATTACATCCTCCTTACAGAGTTATTACCGTAATAACTTCTCCATCTCGATTCACAACCACTTTAATTCGGTTGATATCGTCAATGAAGACATTTGCATACTGTCTGGTATCTTTCTACCATGCTGAATAGCGGTTTCAACTACAGATGGCATTATACCACGATCTTGTAATTGATCCAAAGCATGTCCTGAATAATATCGGCCATTAACGAGCTGTCTTTGATTTCTTCTTTCCTGCACCAGACTTCTTGTCAATGGGAATCCTCGACTTCCACGAAAACCTGTTGCGAAATTTGGTGTGGTAACAGTTGAAACCGTTTCATGCGAAGGTATAATATATCCTGCCGGGCGTTCTGGCTTTGGTGCGGGCTTGCCTTTTCCCATCGCATTTCCGCTTCTGGCGATTATAAGCTGCGCAAATGCTGTACTGCCAATGATTTCTGAACACTCATCGTCTGTGATTTCGCCTTTCCACCATTGTATGGCCGCTCGAACCTGCTCGTTGGTACCAAAGGTGAGTACGGTCTCACCAAAACGCCAATAAAATCGAGACGTACTGATCTGGTTGCTTTCAAGGGCTCGAAGTGCCTGACTTTGAGCTTCATATACGATAGGTTCGTCACATACTAATAAACTTGCGGCGGTTATTGTGCCATGCCCGACATCAATGGCAGTATTTTTAATTTCCTCTACAGTACCAATAACTCCATTTGCGATATTTCTACCGCCTTGCACTAATCCGCTGCCAAATCCCGCGGCATAAGCGCATGTTAAATCCCACCACGATAACCGGGAAGATGACGAATTGGATTGTGCCGATACGTTGGATGTATTGTATGTGACCGCAACTGCTTCAACAATCGTTTGTTTTTCCCCTTCCGTCAACGCGCTTCCCTGACCTTCGTTGCCAAGTTCATCATTGCGGAAATCTTCGTAAAAGTCGACGGCAGATGAAAAACTCGCGCTGCCGGAGGCGTGGGTGACGGTGACTTCGCCGTATTCCTGAAGGCCGGTCTCGTACAGGTCGGAATTGTCGTAACCGTAGAAAAAGGCGTCGAGGTCATCGACGTACGATTGCGACGGGGTGGTGTAGGATTCCGGGGATTCCGGGTCCGTCGGCCACGCGCTGTTGGGCTGTTCGACGGGGTTGGAGTAGGATCCGAGGCCGTAGGGGATCTCCCACATGCCGGAGTATGGCGCGTTGTGGAGGTATACACCCTGTCGGCTCATGATGTCGTGCCCGCTCCAGGTGAAACTGAATCCGTTGTCCGTGACGGTCGACGCATACGGACTTGACGACGGATAGGAGTCCGAATATCCGCCCGAATCCGGCGACTGGCCGTCCCACGTGTTGTAGTAATCGGAAAATCATTCAGAAATTTTCAGGCCCGCTTTTTTCATCAGCTCGATCGCCGGGGCGAAGCCTTGCTGGGCGGCCTGGCGGAGGTAGGTTTCCGCCTTTTGCGTGTTCCGCGGCGTGCCGGTCCCGTTGATGTAACAGACGGCCACGTGGTACCGCGCCTCTGCGCTGCCGGTATGTGCGGATTTCAGGAGGTACGAAAACGCCCGCTTCTCGTCTTTGGGAGTCCCAATCCCGTCCCGAAGCGCAAGGCCAAGCATGAGCTGCGCCTGCCCGTCGTCCTGGTCGGCGGCCTTCTGGAACCAGTAAACGGCCTTTTCGTCGTCTTTCGGCAGGTACTTGCCCGTGGAGCAGAAAATCCCAAGCGTCCGCTGTGCTGCAGGGTGATTTTGCTCCGCCGCCCGCTCAAACCACGGGACGCACTTCATTTTTCTGGCCGGATCTTTGTCGGAGATCAGCACCTCCCCCATCGCGAACTGGCAGTCCGCGTCACCCGCCTCCGCCGCCATTTTGATGTATTTGCGGATCTTTCGCTCATCCACCGCCACGCCGTCGCCCTGACTGTAGATCCAGATCAGCACTTTCATGGAATCGACGTGATGATCCTCGCCAGCCGCCCGCTCGAAAAGCTCCACGGCCCGCGGAATGTCCTTTTCCATGCCGTTTCCCTGCCAAAGGTTCATGGCCTCAACAAAAGTCGGGTTTTTCGGTTCGAATCCCGCTTCTTCCGCCGCGCAGAACGCTGGCAGGGTAAAAAACAGCGAAAGGCCCAGGCTCCAAACCCAGAACCGGCAATTTTTCATCTTCATGGACTTCTCCTTTTTCGTTTTTCCAAGCGCCGTTTCCACGGCAATCCGAAATCGTTCGAACGCTTTGCGCTGTTTTTCGATGGGGACGCCGGTAATGACTTTCATGTCGTACCCGTTATCGGCTTCCGACTCGCGGATCCAGGCGTCGAACATGCGCATGTACAACTCCAGCACCCGTTTGGGGGCGGAAAACGTCACGAAAACCGGCTCCCGCTGCGGTCGTCCGTTTTCGAGGTCGAACCAGGTGACGTACCAGTACGTTTCCCGCCGGACTTTCAGGTACTCCGCGTCGTTCTCGTCGAAATCTTCGAGCCACGCCCTTTCTTTCGGGGAAATGTCCTTTTTGACCACGTGAAACGGCGGCCCGTAGAGGTAATTGTTGGCCGCTTCGTTTAACAGATATAAGTCGTCACGGCTGAGGGTGATAGGAATGTTCATGATTTCTCCCCCGGGAGGCGCAGCCCGTGTTTTCGGGCGTATTTTTCCTGAAGTTCCCAGATTTTTTCTTCCTCGAGTTCTTCGGAAAACTGTTTTCTGTAAAGGTAATCCGAGAAAAAGCGCAGAACGCGGTTCCAGTGCGAGTTTGCCGGCCCCCAGTTTTCCCTGAATTTCCGGGCGTCCTCCCGAAACGCAGCGCTCCATGCCCGCATGGTTTCCTGCATCTCGCGGACAGGAAGGCGACACTCGTGGAGGGCGTCCGAATGATGGCGGTCGCGCAGGATGATCCGGCGGGTTTCAACCAAAGGACGGACTTTCACCAGTTCCGGAACCCCTCCGCCCCTTCGGGGCACCTCCCCTTGCAGGGGAGGCTTTAAATTGGTGTGACCCCGTACATCCAAATTATACCACGAACCGGGCGCGTTGGGAAGGTCCCCTC
Organism: Thermoguttaceae bacterium; assembly: GCA_017939795.1. Classification (GTDB taxonomy): domain Bacteria; phylum Planctomycetota; class Planctomycetia; order Pirellulales; family Thermoguttaceae; genus RGIG3701. The sequence continues at coordinate 3,296 of JAGBAA010000093.1, read as the reverse complement.
ATTCAGGAAGTTTCAGGCCCGCTTTTTTCATCAGCTCGATCGCGGGGGCGAAGGCGGAGGCAGGATTTCCCCCTTCATCAAGTGAAATATTGAAACATTTTTTGGAAGATTCCCGACTGGAAAAAGTCAACCAGCAGGGCCGCGAACAGGCCCAGAGTGATTATTGTAATCGTGTTCTTTCGAGGGCGGCACCCGGTATTTCCCGTTACAAAACAGGAGAGGTAAAACATCATCACGGGAATCAGGAACAACAGGTAAAACCACGCGAAAGGAACAAATTCCCAGCCCAAATTTTCAAAAAAACGCGGGCCGAAAGGAAAACACCACCCCACGAAAACCAATCCGAAATAAAGGAAAATCCCGTGAATTAGCATCTCCCAGCGCCAGCGGTCCTGAAGACGCGGCACGTCTTTTTCTTCCAGAAAATTTTGCCACATCTTTCGGGTTTCCTCCGTAAATCCAAGAGGATAAACGTAGTACGGAGCCGAGGAGAAAAGAGTCGGATCCCCGTCTTCCAAATCTTTGGCCTGAAAAACGATTTCAAGAACGGGAACACGCCGCCACGGAAAAAATGATGAAAAGGGAAGAATGTGGTAATGGCAGGAAACCAGGTTTTCCATATACCCCATTCGCCAGCGGCATTTTTCAAGGCGGACGGCAATTTTCCGGCTTCCGACAAACGTTTTCTCGTCGTGATCAAAACGTTCCACAAAGAGGAGTTTTCCGTCCTGAAATGATACATCGCAGCCGGTCGGGCAGCGGCGGTAGTTCAGCGCACTTTGAGCGAGCCCGATCAGCGGGTAAGCAACGCCAAATATCAGGCAAAACCAGACCCCATTCCAGGAATCAACAGGAAGAAAAACCATTAAAAGGATCGTTCCAAGCAGAACCAGCCATAAAAATGCCGTGACGCTTCGGCTTGCGACAAAGCATTTTCGTGAATAATCCATGGATTCCTGAAACCCGTTTTCGATACCCATTCGGCGGTCCTTTTGTTATGGTCACATCACTTTAGTACAAATGCCACTCTTCCCATAATTCTTCCAACCGGTTTTTTCATGACTTCTCCGCCACCAACTTTCAACCAGAGCAGGCCCCCATAAGGTAGTGTACCATACGTTCGGGGAAATTACAAGGGGGTGAATGAAAAGTTTGCGGAGGCAAGCTTCACGATTTCTCCCCCGGGAGGCGCAGCCCGTGTTTTCGGGCGTATTTTTCCTGAAGTTCCCAGATTTTTTCTTCCTCGAGTTCTTCGGAAAACTGTTTTCTGTAAAAGTAATCCGAGAAAAAGCGCAGAACGCGGTTCCAGTGCAAGTTTCCCGGCCCCCAGTTTTCCCTGAATTTCCGGGCGTCCTCCCGAAACGCAGCGCTCCATGCCCGCATGGTTTCCTGCATCTCGCGGACAGGAAGGCGGCACTCGTGGAGGGCGTCCGAATGACGGCGGTCGCGCAGGATGATCCGGCGGGTTTCGTCCGGATAATCAATGAGGTAGATCGGGAACCAGTCGCAAAACGGCGCGTCGAACCCGCTCCCGATTTTTTCGTGAATTCCGATCTTTGAGCCGATCATAATTTCTTCATCGCTAGGCTCGTAATTTTGGCCAATTCCGTAAACCCAGAAGTCCACCAGACGGCAAATTTCCCCTGCCGAACGGTTTTCCCAACCTTTCTCATAAGTAAATTTCGGGGCGGGCGGAAAGGTTTCATGGGAAAGGCCTTCCATCGAGTCGCAGACGTAACTGAGCCAGGTGGCCCAGTCGTGCGTCGTAAACCGTTTTCCGGCGACCCAAACGGCCAGACTGCCGTAAAAGGAGTCCCCTTCGTCCGTCGAAATGAACTCCAGCAAACGATGTTCCAGCGCGAAAGTTTGCGGATTGCCTGTAATCATCGGCTTGTTTTACCTCTCTTTCTGAACTTCCAGGCCTTGGCCCCTTTAAGCAGATTGATCGATCCTTTTTCCGTCAATAATTATTAAAACTATCAGGACGATAAACGATCCAATTGCCCCATATACTCCAAAACTCTCTTCAAGTATCAGGTAGGTAATCGTCCAAAAGAAAGCGTGGGAAAGTGGAAGTATATCGCGAACGCGAGGGGAATAAGGGTATTTATCCTCCCGGCAAAGACGGAACGATTTATTTTTGCCCCAATACAGGCTGAACGACTCCATTTTAGCTTGTTTTTTGCGCCTGTAAGGGAATCCATTTTCCGCACAGTGCTGCTTTCTTTTCCCATAAAGCCTTAATTTTTCCTCTAAACTGTCATCTTTCATTCAATTTCCTTTTGTCCGACGTTTATTTCCGGTTCTCATTCAGCTTTCGGCAAAATTCGATATACTCGGGGTCGGTAAGTAACTTTGCATACCAGTCTTTTACATCCTGGCGCTGAAAATATTCCAAGTCTCCCAAAACCATTTGAAGCACGTGTTTGCAGGCATCTTCTTCCGAGTCAAACAGGTCGGAGACACTCTGAATTCCGAAGTCTTCAATGAAAAAAACCTGCCAAACATTGTTTCTGAGTGCTTTAAGCGATATGCAGGCAGGCCGCGCCTCGCCGGTCAGCGAAACAGCACCTTCTGGGATGCCTAATTCTTCCAGGGTCTTTTTAAGTTCTTTACGGTTCATCTTATTCAATCCTTTCCAAATAGCCTTGGTATCTATAATAACGTATAGACTTATCCAATAAATACTGTATCCCTCCTCCGTTCTCCTGCCCAAATGCATTAGCTGCAGTTCCTGCCTTTACTGTGATTTCCTTTTTTACTTTAAACCTTTGGACAGGAGCGGTTTTACGAATCTCTTGTGATCCCAGTTTGTTAAAGTCTGAATTAAGTGGTGCCGCATATCTTCCTGAAGGCCGGTCTCGTACAGGTCGGAATTGTCGTAACCGTAGAAAAAGGTGTCGAGGTCGTCAACGTACGATTGCGACGGGGTGGTGTAGGATTCCGGGGTTTCCGGGTCCGTTGGCCACGCGCTGGAAGGTTGTTCGACGGGGTTAGTCCACCTTCCAAGACCGAACGGAATGTCCCAACTGCCCGAGTACGGCGTGTTGTGGTTGTTGACTACAGCTGTCGATCAGTTTTCAGGGATGTAGCTGCAGCACCATACGATTTCCCGAACTTCATCATACTGGGTATTTTCCTCATCCAGTACCCAGCCGTCTTTGTCGATAATTACTCTACGTTCATTAGCGGCAAAATGGTACAGAAGGTCTATTAAAGTGGGAGTCAGAGCCGATAGTGATAAGCTCGCCGCCTAAATCTTTATAGCGTTTCAGAATGTCAGCATCAGGCATAGG
>JAGBAA010000092.1 GCA_017939795.1 Thermoguttaceae bacterium | reverse complement strand
TCAAAGTGTCAAAATCCAGGCCCGTCCTTTAACCATTAAGAAAAATTGGCGAAAATGGATAGCAAAAATCGTTCAGAACTTAACGAAAATTTCGTTTCCGATGGATCCGGTTTCCGCAGCAATACGGCCCCGGAGATGCTTTCGGGAAATAGTACCGCGCCTGTTTCGTCAGGCCGTCTGGACGATTCGATCTGGTCAGATCCGGTCTCTCCCCCGCTGGACGGGGTCTCGAGCCGGGGATCTGGCGACATTTTTGAAGATGCTCCGCTTTCGGTCGCGGATCTGGAAGCAAATCTGGCAAAATTTTATGAGGAAACCGCAATGGAAAAGCACTCTTCGGATACAGAAATTCGTTTGGGAGAGGCACGCTCTCTTTCCCTTCCGGAACCCGGAAAACGGCTTCAGTCGATGATGCTTGAAACGGGTTCAGTCCGCCAAAACATCAACTCCTGCCGAATGCAGGCCGAAACGGATAGGGTCATGCGCGAAAAGAAAAATTTCCGGAATCAGACCGTGGTTTCAGACGCACATATGCGAGCGTTTGACGAGGCACTTGATCGGAATTTCGAGCACTGCGAACAGCTTCTGGACCAGCTTTCCCAGCCTCAGGAAACCTCCCGTTCTGGAGATCAGGAGCCGGAAACAGCAGTCTCTCTGGATGCGCAGCTGACTTCAAGCGTCACGATCCCGAAGATCCCGGGTCGGGTCATCATTCCGAAACAGCGCGGAAATGCGGCACTCCATGAACTGCTTCGGAAACGGGAGCAGACGTCATGCGGTATCGAGCATGGCTCGGAAATGGAAAATGCGGAACTGGATCCTGAAAATAGCCCAATGCCGGAACGCCGCCCGAGACGCCGTCGTCCCCAGTCCCGCCGACGTACTGGAAGACCGGTTTCTTCGGAAACTTTCTCCAGTGGAGACCTGCCGAGTGAAGCGGAAACGCACTCTGTGCTGACCGTGGAGAGCCGGGAAACAGCAAAACCGCTGGGTTTCTGGGGGAAATGTCTCCTTGGGACGGAGATCGCGTTTGGAGTTCTTCTGGGAGTCGGAGTGGTCGCGGTACTGATGAATGTCCAGAATCCGCTTGAAAAACGGGTCTTTCATGCGTTCCAGAAGGCGGTGCCTGCGTCACTGACGTGCGAGAGCGTGGAAAACGATCTCATGAAAACGGAACTGACGCTTGGTCCGCTAACGATGAAAGCGTCCAATGATGAAGATGCCCGGTTTGATCTTTCCATTCAGCAGACGCATCTCGCACTGGATCCCATCTCGCGCATCAGTCGGGATCTGCGGCTTCGGTCTGCGTCGATGCATGGTGTGGAATTTCCGAACATCGGTACGCTCGCACTTCAGGAAACATGGCGTCCGGAATCGATCGCACCGGTCTTCGACCCGGAGATCCGGAAGGTCCTTGCGGACAAAACACACTCCCTGGAATCTCTCCGCTACCTGGAAGAAGTGAAGTCGCTCCGTACGCCGGAATACCAGCGGATCTCTGCGGAAGTCACGCGCATCAACACGGAAATGGAAAACTGCCAGAACGAGCTGATGAAAGAGCTGAAGCTGGAAAAATGGGATCCGGCCGTCCTTAAATCAAAAGATGCGAAACGTCCGGAAGTTATCGCGATCCTGGAAAAGATCGGCACGCTGCGCGGGGAAGCCATCACGATCCAGACACAGTGGATGGAGCTGAACCAGTCGGTAGCCGGCGATCTTGCCGAGATGCAGGAAAAGATCGCTCTGGACGGAGAGGCATTCTCTGCGATCCTGCACTACCCGATTTTAACGGAAGAGATGCTGGCGAATTACCTTTTCCAGTCCGATATTCGGAAACGTCTTGCGGAAACACTGGACTGGGGCAAAGCCGTGAGCCGAATGGCAGAAATGGGGATCCTCGCGGAAAACAGATCGCAGGCGAAATCGCTTCTGAGCGACGGAACGATCGAGCTGTTCGGCCAGACGTTCTCCTTTGAATCGGACTGGGAGACCGGTATCGAACCCGAATGCGAATATTCGTACCGCGGAAATCTCCGTTTCCATTCCGAGGTTCTCCCGGATGAATTGACCCGCGACGCCTTCGTGACGCTGGCGTGCCGCCAGAAAGCGAATTCCCGTCTTCAGACCATCTCGGCACGGATCCCGCTGGCGAATGATGCGTTCATCTGGGGTGACTACACGTCGCTGCCGGTCTACGCGCAGGCTCACGATACGTCGGTGGTCATTGCTCTGACGGTCTTTGGCGAAGAAATTCGCGGAAAGATCACGCTCGAGATGAATCAGGTCTCCTTTGACGCACCGGAAAAGGAAGCGGAAAATGCACAGGTCGTCTACCGACAGTATGCGGGAAAAGAATTCCCATCCATGCAGATCTCTGCCGAGATCTCCGGAACGATCAACGCGCCGACGGTATCCTGCACCAGTACTGCAACTGCCGAGATGATGCCGTTCTGGACCGCAGCTCTGCACGAAATGCACGAGAACATCCGCGCAGAAATGATCGCCTCGGTCTACGAGAGACTCAAGAATGCCGAGACTGCCTTTAACGGTTCGTTGGAGCCGTTCTATCGCGAGATCATACTCTGCGCAGAAAAAACGGACCTCTTCAAAGACTGCCCGATGCTGCGCGGAAAGATCAAGGCAAAACCGCGTGAGTCCGCAGTGGAGGTCGTGCCGATGAACCTCGCGCATCTGAATGTAGACCAGCGCGATTTTGAAAACAGCATCCCGACCTACGATCCGAACATGGGTATGCTTCCGGCAGAACAGGCGGAACCGGTAGGAAACTTTGCCGGAACTCCGATGGAAGACGGTACGATCCGAAAGTCTATCCCGGTCAAAAAGGTCGCGAAGATCGAACCGCTGACGCTGGAAGACGTCGCCGGAGTCTCGCAGAATGCGTCTGAAATCGCCTCACCGACCGAGATCCCGCCGATCCCGATGATCCGTGCAGCCGCTCCGGCAGAGACGGTCCAGGAAAATGAAACGGCAGCTCCGCAGAAACCGGAACTTCCGAACCTCGCAGACCCGGTCCTCTACTCGAAACCTAAAGCAGCAGAGGCAACGCCGCTCGTGCCGATGGATGTGCCGCAGAGCCGAAAACGTTCCACGCCGCTCCCGATGATGCAGTCCACCAGCAATCTGGGGTCCTGAAGATCCGGGTCTCCAAAAAAAGGACTCATTTGAAAAGCACGTGCCGGTTTTGCCGCAGAGACCACAGAAAAGGTGCGGAAACACACGGAAACACACGGAAACACACGGAAACACACGGAAAAGGCAAAATGCGCCTGACGCGAATTTCCCGGAAGACACGAAAAACTCAAAAGGATCTTAAGATCACTTTGAGAATTTCGTGTCTTTTCGTCTATTTTGTATTAAAAAAATCGTTTCAGTGCATTTTGGTGCCTCCTCTGTGTTTTCAGTGGTAAAAATCACGAAAAACCTGATGATTTCGTCCCCCTCCCCCTTGAAAAAATTTGAAAAATTTGGATAATTAAATATCGGAAGTAAATTTTCCGACATTGAATCGGTTCCATGAGTTTCTCATGCGCCGATGGAAGAACATTCAGGAACCGCATTTCCCTTCGTTTGGGTCCGGATTCGGGCTGACGGAAATGAGCGGTTCCCAGGAAGCTTTTTTAACAGGAGTATTGTGTCATGGCTAAAAAAACGATTGATGCTGTGGATGTTGCCGGCAAGACCGTCCTTATGCGTGTTGACTTTAACGTTCCGCTCGACGCCGAGCAGAACATCACCGACGATCGCCGTATCGTCATGGCCCTGCCGTCCATCAAATCCGTCCTTGACCGCGGCGGAAAACTCGTTCTGATGAGCCACCTCGGCCGTCCCGACAAACTCAAGGAAGGCGAAACGAAGGAAAAGTACTCCCTCAAACCGGCTGCCGTTCGTCTTGGTGAACTCCTCGGCAAAGAAGTCGCGTTCGCGGCCGACACTGTCGGTGAAGACGCTGCCGCCAAAGTCGCTGCGATGAAAGACGGCGACGTCGTGGTCCTGGAAAACGTCCGCTTTGAAAAAGGCGAAAAGAAAGGCGACGAAGAATTCGCCGCGAAACTCGCTGCGTTCGGCGACATCTACTGCAATAACGCGTTCGGCACCTGCCATCGTACCCATGCCTCCATGTACGCCGTCCCGATGGCCATGGCCGGCAAACCGCGCGTCGTTGGTTCCCTCGTCGCGAAAGAGATCAAGTACCTCACCGACGTGATCGCCAACCCGGCCCGTCCGTTCGTCGCGATCCTCGGCGGCGCGAAAGTCTCCGACAAGATCAACGTCATCAACAATCTGCTCGGAATCTGCGATAAAGTCCTCATCGGCGGCGCTATGGCGTACACTTTCTCGCTCGCCCAGGGACAGCAGGTCGGCAAATCCCTCGTTGAAGCCGACAAAGTGGACCTCGCGAAAGAACTGATGGAAAAGGGCGGCGACAAGCTCGTTCTTCCGATCGACACCCACTGCGGCGACGCCTTCAGCGCAGACTGCAACAAAGTGGTCGTGGATGCCGGTCAGATCCCGGATGGTTTTGAAGGTCTGGACATCGGTCCGAAAACCGCTGCGCTTTACGCTGACATCGTGAAGAGCGCCAAGACGGTCGTCTGGAACGGTCCGATGGGCGTTTGCGAAATGGAACCCTTCGCAGTCGGTACGAAAGCCGTCGCCGACGCGATCGCCGAAAGTGATTCCGTCAGCATCATCGGCGGCGGTGATTCCGCGGCAGCCATCCAGAAGCTCGGATACGCCGACAAAGTCTCCCACGTCTCCACCGGCGGCGGAGCGTCCCTCGAAATGCTCGAAGGCAAGAAATTCGATGCCGTCGAGATCCTTGACGAAGAGTAAATGAAAGATCTGCGAAAGCAGGTCCTCATGCTCAAAAATATCAAGAACACAAAAACATCAAAAAGTTTTTGAAGGGAAAGTCTGAGAGGGAAACGATTTTCAAAATGTTTCCCTCTCACGGCCGTCATCTCTTTACGGGCAGCCAGACGGCTCTCGGAGAGTGCCGTTGCGTGTAAGACCGTTTACGCCGCAAACTTCAACCGCTGAAACCGCTGAAACCGCTGAAACCGCTGAATATCCGCTGCTGGACGAACCTTTTTTCTCTCTTTTTCTGTCCATTTTATTCTTTTTCGCTTTCGGCCTCCTTGAAAAAACTTCACTTAAATGATAAAATGAGGAAAGTTTAACGTCCCTCCACATTTCCGACATCGGAAGCTTTTTTTGAATCCTCTGCCTGGATCAGGAACGAAATATGAAGAAAAAATTCACACTGTCTCTGCTCGCTGAAGCCGGTTTAGTACTGGCTCTGGGATTGAACCTTCTTTCCGCAGCCCAACTGTTCGGGGGCGGGATCTACGAAAACCAGAAGATCCTCCTTCAGGAAGACGGGATCGCCGTCGCGCCGACCGGGACCATCGTGTTTGCCGACACGTTTGAGACGAACACCGCCTGGGATCCCGAAAAGATCCACAACTACCAGGATCTGCTGAAAATTACCTTCGGCAGTGAATTTCAGGGACAGAAATGCCTTCTGATCTCCGGAAGAGAGATCGACCGGAAGATCGACACTGCCTGGAGCGTTTCGTCACGTCCCGTCAAAGTGCCTGCGGGAGCGTCGGAATTCGTGCTTTCCTTCCAGATCTACGCCGAAATGCAGCTCAAGGGAAACGGAAATGCCGGCGAAATGTGGCTCTCGCTCATTCGGTGGCACGATACAGACGGGAAAGAGTGCGGCCGAACGGTGATCCCGTTTGGTGCCTCACGCGGTAATTTTCAGGAGATCTCCATTCGCGATGCGGTTCCGGAAGGAGCCGTTTCGGCGGTCATTCAGCTCGGTTTCGACTACCCGAACGTAGATGATGGAAAGCTCTGTGCCGTGCGGAACGTCATGTTTTCGATGCTGAAGGATGACGGCACGAATGAGTTTTTCACGCACGACGGTTCCTTCATTTCCGACATTTTCGAGACGGGGCGCGTCGCATGGAAGGCGGATCTTCCGGAAGGAACGGCTTTGAAATTCCAGATCTCGACCGCGAATGTACCGGAAAATGCGGGAAATCAGAACGCAGAGACAAAAAATGCCAAGCCCGCCGGGATCACCTGGACTCCGTACGCTGGACCTGACGGCACGCCGGAGAGTTTCTGGAGAGAACCGTTTACGGTGGACGCAAAGTATTTCCGCGTCAAGGCATTTCTCGTCCCGAACGGCCCCAAAACGCCGATTTTGAAGGAACTCTCCCTCACGCCTGCGGACTCCGCCAAACCGAAAATCATTCAGAATGCCCAAAACTGGACTCTGCGCGGCGACGCTTTTGATCCGCGCGTGAAGATCGTCAGCGAGTCCCCGACGACGGACGCAAAAACCGAGCTGGTCATTGAGATCACGGACGATTCTCCCGTTTTCATGGAAGGGGTCAGCGTCACAGTTGACGAACAGGACGTGACTTCCGTCATTCGCCGTGAGGGAAACCGCCTCATTCTTCCGCCGGAAACCGAGTGGGCGGAGGGGCTTCACCGTGTGGAAGTGAAGGCGGCAGACTTCTTTGGAAATACCGTCCATGCGAAAAAATGTTTCTTCATCGGCGAAACGCCCCAAACACCGAAAGTCACCCTTCGCGACGACGGCATGACGCTCATCGATGGCGAGCCGTTCTTTCCCATCGGAATTTACGGCGTCATGAAGCGTGAATTCAATGGTTTCGATCTGGACCGGGCGTTTTCCGGACTTAAGGATGCCGGTTTCAATTTCGCGCACTCGTACAATATGCCGCGAACGGATGAATTTCTCGAAACAGCGCACAAATACGGTTTCCGTCTCTGGATCCCGGCATACACGATCGACGAACGGTTCATCGACATCGAGCGGCACCATCCTGCCATTCTCGCATGGTATCTGGGAGACGATACGTCGGCACACACGACGGTTTCGGAACTTTTTGACCGGGACGACGCCGTAAAGGCACTCGATCCGACGCGCATTTCGACGCAGGCTGATCCCGTCGGTTCCGCACAGGAGATCTCCAACTATCGCGACTACGTACTGGGGACGGACAATTTCCTTCCAGAGATCTACCCCGTCCGGACAACGCAGCCGGAAAGTGCAGAAAACTGCGTCGCGATCACCATCCGCGACATGAAATGCTGCTGGGAAGATATTCGCCGCTCCGGATCCCAAACACCCCGCAGCGTCTGGCCGATCATCCAGTATTTCAAAGGCTGGGGCTGGCAGCGTTTCCCGACGTTTGACGAGCTGAATGCCATGAGTTTCGCGTCGATCATTCACGGCGCGAACGGCATCACGTGGTACACTTACGGAGGAACGGTCGAACCGGAAAAGAAAAAATTTAACTACGGCATCACGACCACTCCGGAGACCTGGAAGAACATTTCGACCGTCGCGACGCGCATTCGGGAACTCAGTCCCGTTCTTCTCGAACGTACTCCCGAACAGCCAGCAGCACCGGAGATCCTTTCCGGCCCCAAAAAGGACCCGCTCGGAAACGATTCGGTCTCCTGCCTGCTCAAGATCCGCGGCGGCTGCGCGTGGCTTCTGTGCGTGAACTCCTCGCCGGAACCGGTCCAGGCGCGATTTTCGCTCCCGGCAAATCTGAAAGACTGTGCAGAAGTCGTTTTTGAAGACAGAACGGTAACGCTCGATGGAAACACGCTGACGGAAGATTTCGCGGGATTTGCCGTCCACATTTACCGGATCGAGCTGAAGTAAGCGAAAATACGATGAGACGTTCTGAAAAGAACGGACGGTGAGTTGCTCTGCACTCATTCAGGAACACACATTCTACTGAAAAGAAAGACCGCATTGCCCCAAAATCAATGTGGTCTTTTTGCGAAAAATTGAAAATTTTTTGAAATTTTAGAAAAATTCCCGCTGAACCCCTTGACAAAGAGAATTGGTTGGTACATAATATCATCCGCAGGGCGAAATTGAAAATTTAATAAAAAGGAGAAAACCATGAAATTCGTTATTGTTGGAGGAGTTGCGGCTGGTGCAAGTGCGGCAGCGCGTTTGCGCCGTTTGGATGAGTCCGCGGAGATCGTGCTTTTAGAAAAGGGAAAGTTCATCTCCTACGCGAATTGTGGTTTACCATACCATGTGGGAGGTGTGATCCCAGAACGTGAAAGTCTGCTGGTCATGCCTCCGGCAAAATTCGCGTCGTGGTTTCGGGTAGATGTTCGTCCAGAGAATGAAGTCCTCCGAATCGACCGGGCGTCAAAAACCGTGACGGTGCGTAATGCGGACGGCGAATACACAGAAACGTACGATGAACTCCTTCTGGCGACAGGGTCCGTACCTTCCGGAATTGAGCAGGATACGAAAAATGCAGGCTCCCGCGTCCTTCCGCTCTGGACGCTCAGCGATATGGATCGGGTAATGGCGAAGCTGGCAGGAGCGAAAAGTGTGATCGTCGTCGGTGCAGGGTTCATTGGGCTGGAAACGGCAGAAAACCTGCGGGAACGCGGTCTGGACGTGACGGTCATCCAGCGCGGAAACCATGTTTTGCCGACGCTGGATGAAGAAATGGCGCACTCGCTGGCAGACGAACTGCGAAACGCGGGAGTCCGGATCCGATTTGGCTGCACGGTGAAAAATTTCGTCGAAACGGCGGAGTGTGTCGAGGTCGAGCTGGACTGCGGCGAAAAGCTCAGGACGGATCTGGTCATCGTCTCCACTGGAGTGCGTCCCAATTCCTGGCTGGCCCAGGAAGCTGGTTTGGAATGCGGACCGCGCGGACACGTGATCGTGGATACGCATCTTCGGACTTCGGATCCCAATATTTTTGCGGCAGGCGACGTCGTGGAAGTCATTGAGCCGATCTTCGGCGGCAAAACAGCGATCCCGCTGGCTGGACCGGCGAATCGGCAGGGGCGTATTGCTGCGGACAATATGGCGGGACGCGAGTCGGTCTACCGCGGCAGTTTCGGAACGAATGTGGTCAAAGTCGGACGGCTGACGGCAGCGTCGGTCGGTCTGACGGAAAAGAAACTCCGTGCCATGGGGAAAACGTTCCGGAAACTCTACCTTCACCCTGTTTCCAACGCCTCTTACTATCCCGGCGGTACACGCATGACGCTTAAACTCCTTTTCGGAGACGAAGGCACGATCTACGGTGCGCAGATCGTCGGATCCAAGGGGGTCGATAAACGGATCGATTCCATTGCGCAGGCAATGCGGAACGGTCTGAAAGCTCCGGAACTCGGAGAACTTGAGCTGGCGTACGCACCGCCATACAGTTCCGCCAAAGATCCAGTCAATTTCGCGGGTTTCGTCGCGGAAAATATCCTGACGGGACTGAGTGACCCGGTTTACCCGGATACGATCCCGGAGGGCGCGTTCATTCTGGATGTGCGCGAACCGGCTGAAAACGAACTCGGCGCGATTCCTGGAGCCGTCAACATTCGGCTTGGAGAGCTGAGAGACCGTCTCGGCGAGCTGGACCGTTCGCGCCTGATCGTGACCTGCTGCCAGGTGGGACTCCGCGGATATCTGGCCGAACGGATCCTGAAGCAAAACGGATTCCGTGCCATGAATCTTTCCGGAGGCTGGCTTACGTGGAAAATGTTCCATCCGGATCGTCGGGAAGAAATCGCGTCTCCGTGTGCCGGAGCGTGCCCGATTTCAGTTTCCGCTCCGGTTTCAGAAGCCGATTCCACCCTTTCGATCTCCAATTCCTCCGGAGCAGTTCCCGTAATCGAAGAGACGCTGGATGTGCGGACACTTCCCTGTCCGGGTCCCGTCGTAAAACTTAAGGCGAAGATGGACGCCCTGCCGCCGGAAACAGGGATCCACCTGCTGGCAGCGTCCACGTTTGAGAACGACCTGCGGAATTGGGCGAAAAGCGGAAATCATGAACTGCGGAACCTCGTGCAGAAAGAGTCCTGGCTTGAAGCGGATGTGCTGAAACGGAAAAACGCGGACCACGCGGTCTCCCCGTCAGAAACGGCACTGCCAAAAACAGAAACAGAGCATTCTGTCGCGATGGTCCTCTTCAGCAATGATTTCGACAAAGCGATGGCTGCGCTCATCCTGGCAAACGGTCTGGCTGCTTCCGGGGCAAAAGTCGGGATCTTTTTCACATTTTGGGGATTGGCCGTCCTGCGGAAAAATCCGGGACCCGCACTCAAAAAGAATCTGATCTCCCGAATGTTCGGCATGATGCTCCCCAAAGGTGCAGAAAAGCTCGCGCTCTCAAAGATGAATATGCTCGGTATGGGCAGCGCAATGATGAAGGCAGTGATGAAGCAGAAGGGGGTCCTTTCCCTTCCGGAGCTGATCCAGTCTGCACGCGAGGCAGGAGTCCGTTTCATTGCCTGCGACATGGCGATGGATGTCATGGGGATCACTCGAGAAGAGCTGATCGAAGTGGATGAAGTTGCCGGTGTCGCGACCTTCGCGGAACTTGCAGCACGAAGCACGAACACGCTGTTCATTTAATTTCGCCTCATCCGGCCGCTGCGTACCGGTGCACAGCGGCCGGATGCTCCAATTTTCTAAACGTTTCTCCTTATCGTTGTGGAGCAGCGTTTCCCATGACCGGCGGATGAACGCGGCGGCAGAAACGATGGAGTTTCAAGATTCCGCGAAGAACGACTGCCAGAGTACAGATAGTCAAAATCAGCATGGCCGCGATGATCATTCGCTCCAGATCATCGAGATAAAATGACTTTGCTGAAGTCCCGCGAATTCGGTAAACGGAACCGCTTCGCTCAAGAAGGAACGGGACCGACGTGTCCAGTTTCCGAGTCGTCCAGGAATCGAACGAAAGTTTCTCTCCTTCCGGAGTCACGGTGAAGAAACGGTAATGGAACGTGGAGGAAACTTTCGTTTCGACTGGAGCCTCCAACTGTGGTCCACTCTTTCGACCTGTATTCGAACGGTACATCATGACCGGGATCTCTTCAACGCTTTCAAAAGTCCCCATTTCCGGAACCTCGTGCCAGATACGCCAATCGCAGGCAAATGAAAGAAACAGCACAAGCGGAACCAGACTCGTCGTGAGCATTACCGCCGGAACGATCAGAAGGATCTGGACCGTCTTGGCCAGCGACAGAAAGACGGGAAGATCTTTCGAAATTTCCGGCTTCTGCATGAATCGGGAAAGCAGAGCCATCATCGCTCCCATGAATGCCATCGCAGCAGAGGAAGCGACGAAAATCATCCAAAAGGACTTTTTCTCCGGATCGACTTCCTGTTCCATCACGCCAAAAGAGACCAGGAAAAAAACAGCACCCCAGAGAAAAAACAGTTTGCCGACTGTTTTCATTCCATAGTAGATCCAAATCGGAACGCACTGAACAGGAATAGACAGTTCGAAATTCGCCATGGGAGAAGATTCCTTTGAACTACATTCAGGATAGATCCAGCATCACTGGAACACTTCAATTTAAGTGAAACTTTATTGTTTCGATATTTTCAGTTTAGCATATCCGGGACGGTTTGTCAAGACAGAAGAAAAGAATTCTGGATATTCTCTTTGTCTTAAATCAGTAGATCGCAAACTTAGTGCGTATTTTCGCCGGCGGTCATTGTTTTTTCGGTGAAGATTCAAAAACGCAAACTTCTCCATTACGTCGCTTTCTCTGAAATTCCTCTTTGAAAAAATCATTCAGTTTTCTCGATCCTTCAGGGGAAACATCGACGAGATACCCTCTTCCCAACCGTTCCATCCCTGGAAACTCCATATCCGTAACAAGCCGAATAAAGGTCCCGGAAAAATTTTCAGTACCTATCAGGTCCCACTCCGCAATTTCATTAGGCTGCAGGAGCAGTGTTTCTTTGCGTTTCAAAATTAATCGGCTGGGGGCAGGGCAGGACAGCATGCCGCGAGGCCAGGCAACGACCTTCGGGGCCATTTCCTGAAAAATACGGCACAATTCTTTAATTTTTTGAGGATCATCGATTCTAAGTTTCACATGTTGATGTGCTGGATCAAATTCTAAATCAAATTGTCCTGCATGATGCTGTCGTAAAACCAGCGTAACAGATTCCAATTCATCCGCATCAGGAATAATGACCGAAACATATTGTTCTTGTTGGGGCACGATCGGGAAACGTTCCGAAAAAACAGAACAACCGATACAAAAACAGAGGAAAAATAAAATATACTTATTCATCCTTTACTCCTGTTTGATGGGCCTCCATTCTGGGTGTGCGTATGGATCTCGACCAGCATCCGCGCCGCCAAACGTTCCCCTTCCGCACGGCTCGCAGCCTCCGTTCAATGTGTTTCTCTCTGTGGTTGAGTTTTTCGGCGAAAGGTCCCACGCGTGATCTCACCCTGCGGGAGAGATCTGGCGCCCGTCATGTCATAAACGGCCGTGAGGGAGGAACATTTTGAAAATCGTTCCTCCCTCAGACTCCCTCTTCAAAAACTTTTTAATATTTTTACTTGCTGCGGATCCAGACGTTACGGAACTGAACGGGGCATCCGTGACCGGAGAATCCGATCGGACCCGTCTTGCGTCCGTTGAAGGACGACGGCAGCGTACCGTGTCCCGTACCGCCGTAGATGACCGTGCTGTTCTGGACCATCACGCCGTTGAGCATGATCGTGACGCGTGCCGGTTCGATCTCTTTGTTGTTTTCGTCATATTTCGGAGCCTTGAAGAAAATATCGTAGGTCTGCCAGTTTCCAGGCGGAAGGCAGGCGTTGACCAGCGGCGGAGTCTGACCGTAAACGGAACCGCACCAGCCGTCCGGATAGGTGTTCTGCGAGTAATTGTCGAAGACCTGGATCTCGACGCTTCCGAAAATAATGACGCCGTTATTTCCGCGATTTCCCCAAGAATATTTCTGAAGGTCCGCCGGAGCGCGGAATTCCAGATGCAGCTGGAAGTCGCCGAATTCCTCTTTCGTCATGACGGCGCCGGAAACACATTCGAGAAGGCCGTCTTCCGTGATCTTCCACGTGGTCGGACGCCACTGATCGAGGTTCGTTCCGTCAAAGAGGATCTTCGCATCCGGCGGAGCAGGCGCAAAATCCAGGTTGGCCGGATCGACCGTCACGCGTTCCGGGATCGGACGGCGAATATCGTGAACGACGTATTCGCTCCACCACTGTTTGGGATTTTCTTTGTAGCCGACGCTGCCGTCTTCCGCAAAGATCAGCTCACCGGCACTTGCGGAGCTGAACGACATGAGGCACGCAAAAAGCAGAGCAAAAAGGGAAGGGATCGATTTTCTCATTTTGAGGGTCTCCTTTTAAAATAAAATGACATTCTGAAAACTCAGAATTACAGCGTCGCGCGAAAAAACGGGCAGACGCTGATTTTTCACACTTCTGTGCCCCATTATACGCAAAAGTCGGAGAAAAAAACAGGGGGGGAGCGTCTCTTTTTCCGGGGTTTTTTCAGATTTGAGCACTTTTTGGGGAACACGAAAAGCGCGAAAGAAAATCAAAAAAACACAAAAACATCAAAAAGTTCTTGAAGAGGGAGTCTGAGGGAGAAACAACTTTCAAGATGTTTCTCCCTCACGAGCACGTTCTCTTCACGGGCAGCCAGATTTCTCCCGCAGGGTGAAATCGCGCGTGGGACCTTTAGCCGATCGATCCTGCCATGGAGAGCACAGAAGATCCGCAGGATCACACAGAAGGGAAACACGAAATTCATGAAGCGATTTTAAAATTCAATTTCGTGTTTCTTCGCAGTCTTCGTTTCAGACGCCGGCACACCCCGACGCCTGCGTTTACATTGGCGCCTCCGCCTCTGCGATCGCACGAACGAGGGAATCCATCGTCGCGTCCCGTGCTTCTGCCGCAGGGGAAAGCGAGTACTTCGCCAGCGCGGAACTCGTCAGCGGACTGATGCTCGCAAGCCGGGTCCGGGAAAGCGTCTCCGTACCGAAAAGCCGAACAGCCGACGCTGCGATCGCGGAACTCGTGACGGTCACCCAGCCGATCTCTCCGGAATCGAGCAGACGCTGGATCTCCGGGTCCCAAGCGTCCGACTCGCGCGTTACGTCCGTGCTGGAATATGCGACCGCCTGCGTGACCGCCCCGCCGGCATTCCGAAGCGTTTCCGAAAGGACTTCCCGCCCGCGGCTTGCCCGAATGAGGAGAAAATGCGCACCGCGTGAGGCTTCCGCAGTCAGACCTTCCGCGAGAAACTCCGCACGATAAACTTCCGGCATGAAATGAACAGGGAACCCCGACTCTTCCATCACCCGTGCCGTTCCGGGACCAATGGCGGCGAATTTCAGCGTCGGACCGGGAGATTTTTGAAGCACTTCGAGACGATCCCGAAACGCCTCGACGCCGTTCGTGCTGGAAAAGACGACCCAGTCGAACGTTTCCAGACGCATCAGTTCCGCATCGAGAGCCGCGTATCCATCCGACGGCGCCCCGATCTCAATGACCGGCTGAAACAGGACTTCCAGCCCCTCCGCACGCAGAAGTTTCTCCAGTTCCTCCGCCTGTGCCCGAGGCCGGGTCACGAGTACTTTTTTGGTCATTTTGCCCATAAACAAAAAATGAAAAGCTGATGGTTTCCGAAATTTGAAAGCCCGCGTCCGGATCTTCAGCGACTCAAAACCGAACATATTGGCCGGATGCGCATTCATTATACTCCAACGCCAACGAAACGCAAGGGGGACACTCTCAATCCAGATCCGAACTTCGGATGGTCGAGATCCAGAAAAAGACCTGCCCGGATTCGTCAATTCGGACCTCGCGCTGAAGTTTCGCCTGGTAAAGGACTGCGTCAAGGAGTTTTTTGTAGCTGAAGCGTCCCGGTTTCTGGCGGATCGTCACCTCTTCCAGCTCGATCCCCTGTCCGGCCATGGAATTGAAATCGTAGAGGAACGGAATATCGAGGCGCTCCTGGAGCGAATTCAGGATCCGAGCGGCCGAAACTCCGTCTACGTTCGCGTTGAAGCGTTCAAAGAGAACATCCGGCGACGCAGTTTCCGCAGGGTAGCCGACCGGCAAAATACGCTGAGGATCCGCCTGATCTGCCGGCAGAATACGCAGCGTATAGCCCGCGGAGGACTCATTTTTCTCCGGAACGACGCAGTATCCGAGGTAGCGCAGGACGTAAACCAGCGCAGTCCCGCGCGAAACGGACCGAAGTTCCTCCGTCACGAGATCCGATCCGTCAAACATTTTTCGGATACTTACCGGAAACCGGACGTGCGTTTCAAAAGAATGCGCCAGCTCCTGAAGGACCTTCTTGCGTGAAACGCCCCGGGTACTGAAACCTACCGGCTCGGCAAGCTCCTGAAAAAGCGCGTCCCGCTCTGCCTGCGTATCCGCCGTATCCGCCGTATCCGCCGAAGCTGCTTCCGACTGCTCAAGCAGAAGGATCTGCTCCTCCAGGTACGGTTTCATTCCGCGGATCTGTCCGAGCGAAAAGGAAACGTTTCCGGGCAGCAGGATCCGGTCTCCAGACGTCAGCATCCCCGAAACAGCATAAAGCCCCCCGCCCAGCGGCCGAATGTCGAGGACGTCCGATGAATCGCCGCCGCGGATCTGCACTCCGTAAAATCCGAGAGAATTCAGTGCGCTTCCCCACTGCTGTGCCGCCATCGGCTGAAGCGGTCCGTCGCAGAAGATCTCAAGACGGATGGAGATCTCCTCCGCCGAAACAGCCTGTGCGGAGACCGTCTGTACCGAAACTGCCGTCGACAGGCAAAACGGACAACGGAACGAGAAGGAAAATGGAGAAAATAAAAAACCTGCGCAAACGATTCCCCAAAGAAGAAATCGAAAAACTGTTCTTTTTTTGCGGATCATAAAAAATCCCCTCACATTCTGTTAAAGTATGCCGATTTTAATGACGATACCAAATGTAGCGATACTTAAAATTGGTTTCATATTTACCTGGAAGAATAGGAGGTGGCGAATGCGCCCTCTGTACGGTTTGATTATCGGTATTTGTTTGGCCGCGGCCTTTTCGATGACGACGGGCTGCCAGTCGCACATTGGCGGACAGACGCTTCCGAGCGGCTACTATCTGAGCGACGATGTGCAGTACTTCTCCCCGGGTCCGCGCAATAATCTGCAGAATGAAGCGGCAAAACTTCAGGCGCAGGAATAAGATCCGGACCAGTACCAAACGCGGTGTTTCCAGCGAACGGCATCGCGTTCCGCACTCACACTGTGCCTTTCCCATAAGGGAAGCTCTGTGCATATTTTTCGCCAAAAGACACAGTCCGGCATGAAAATTCATGAACGGTCTGAATGTCTGTGGAGTCTTTATGGAACTCTGCGGTTCCCATTGGAACTCCATGGAAAGTCCCACTGAAAACGGCGGTCCTCAAAGTCACGTCTGGGGGCCGGTATGGAAAGATCCGGGAGAAGAAGAGAGCAAGGCCTGCCGATGAACTGGAACATTCAGTCCCTGATCCCGCTCGCATACGCAATGGAGCCGGTTTTCAATTACGTTTTCATGTGGTGCGGAATGTCCATCATTGCCGGAGCTGTCGCGAAGATCCTCGTTCCGGACAATCCGCTGCGCGGAACGACGGCGACGTTTCTGACGGGCTTCCTTTCCATGACGGTCAGCGCGTTTTTGATGAAACTTCTCTACCTTCATATTCTGGACGTAGAGGAATTTAATCCGTTCCATCCGATCGTCCTCATCGCAGCGATCTTCATCGGTGCCGCAGGAGTATTCATCTGCCGGTGCTTCAGCGCGGTTTTTGCCAAAAAATCCTGAATCCAGGCCCGAACGGGAGTGAATGTTTCTCTTGAAGCGTCCACTCCCGTTTTTTTCCTGAAATGCCGTTTTCTCAGTCATTTGCACGGACCAGGAACGGCATTTCAAAAGCAGCTCCGCCAGGTTCACGGAATTTCAAAACAGACTGTCCTCTTCATCCTCCGTTTCTTCCTCTCCGCCATCCTCACTTTCAGCATCATCGGCATCGTCAGCGACATCTTTTTCCTCGTCATCGCCGAAACCGAAATCCTCTTCATCGCCGTCCGCGCTGTCTTCCGAATCTTCAGCGTCTTCCGTATCCTCTGCGTTTTCGCTGTCGCCGAACTCTTCATCGTCAAAGCTGAACTCATCTTCATCGCCGTCCGCGCCGTCTTCCGAGTCTTCGCCGTCTTCTTCAGTATCTTCCTCCGAAGTGCCGCCGAAAATAGATCCCATCGAAACGTCTTCGGAATCCTCTTCTTCCTCGTTTTCTGCGTCGGCACTCTTTTCCGGATCCAGCGGCAGGATGATGAAACGGAATCCCAGATCCACGAACCGGCGTGACGGCGCGTAGCTGCTTCGTGCGGCAGAGCGGGCATGGAGGAAGCTCGTGTTCCAGCCTCCGCCTCGCATGACTTTCAGATTTTTCGAATCGGAACCGGTCCGGCCAACGAATTTCTGGAGTTCCCCGGCATTTTCCGCAGGCAGAACAGCCTCCTCGTAGTCCGCGTAGCCGTCCGCACACCATTCCCAGACATTTCCGTGCATATCGCAGATCCCCCACGCATTCGGCTCAAATGCTCCCGTGAATGCTGCGTACTTGAATGGACCGGAAAGCGGGAAGGACCAGGGATTCTGTTTGTGCAGGTCGAACGACTTCATGAGCGTCCGATTCTGCTCTACTTCACGAAGATTCGCACAGCGCATCAGATCCGCAAGATCTTTTCCGGAAGCGTAGGGGGCCGCGGAACCCGCCCGGCAGGCGTACTCCCACTGCGCTTCCGTCGGCAGAAGGACCTGACGCCGGGAATCTTCCGGCTCTTCATGCGTCGAAAGTTCTGCATTGAGCCACTCGGTGAATTTCTGCGCGTCGTACCACGTGACGTTCACCACCGGGAATTTTCTGTCCTGCCGGTAACCGACCGAAAGCCAGCTCGCACCAGCGTCCGGTCCCTCGATGTGCCCGGTCTCCAAATCGACCCGGTAGCCGCCCTGACCATCACGCTGAGCATCCGTTTTGTATCCGGAGGCCTTCACGAAACTGGCGAACATTTCAAGCGACACTTCCGTCTCAAGGATCCAGAATCCGTGCGGAATGACCGTCTCCATCTGCTTTTCATCAAGACTGCGTCCCTCTTCCGTCAGCGGACTTCCCATCCGGAAAGTACCGGCCGGACACCATCGGAAACGGTAGCGGACACCATGAAGCGTCAGCTCTGCCGTTTCGCCAGCCTGCGTGCCGTTGGAAGGAAACGCGACCGGATTTTCGCGCGGTCTGCTCACTTCTTTTTCATCCGATTTGGAGGCTCCTGCGCTCTTTTCTCCCGGAAGTCCCTCCTCACTGCCGAAAGCCGCCGCGGAACCGGAAGATTCCGGAGCATCCGCCGTGTCCGTATCGACTCCATCCTCTTCCTCAAAACCAGATCCGGCGTCGTCTATTCCGTCTTCCGAAGCGTCCAGATCCTCCGATCCTTCACCGTCTTCTTCGCCAAAATTGAATCCGTCCTCTGAATCGTCTTCATCTTCCGCATCGTCTTCATCGCTTCCGAAATCAAATCCGTCCTCCGCGTCTTCTGTTTCGTCCGCGTCATCAAACCCGCCGTCATCCTGTGCGCAGACGGACGAAACGGGCAAAACGAATGAGCCGGTCAGGACGCCGAAGCTCAAAATCACGAAAATCAGGGAATAAAAAAAGGTCTTTTTCATGGGTCAGTCACTTTCCGACGAAATTTAAATCCGACGAATTAAAAAAGGGTCTGCACAAAATATCCGCATAAAACAACCGCGCGAAACATCCGGCTAAGGTTTTGCCCTTCGAGGCGCATTTTCGTCCGTCTGATCCTGAATGAGCAGGACGCAGACCGTTTTGGGACCGTGAACGCCGAGGACGGAAACGCGCTCGATGTCCGCAGTTCGGCTCGGGCCGGTCACGAGAACGTACTCGCCGCGAATTTCAGGATCTGCCGCCGTTTCTGCGATCGAATCCCAGGCATCCTGAAGATTTTCCCGGAGCTGGGACGCAAACGCGGCCATGACGCATGCCGGCGTGAGGTAGCAGTTGAGCCGTTCATGCGGCGTCCGGTTCAGCATGACGCACGAGCCGGTCTCTGCGATGAGGAATTGCGGGAAAAGGAGACTCACGGGGACCTCCGCGAGCCTTTTTTTGTCTGTCTCGCCGTTTTTCTCGCCGAGGTAAAGCCGTTTCTTTCCCTTTCCATGGAAAAATTCCGCGGGAAGGAGCTTTTCCAGAAGCGGGTCTTCCGTACTGCTGAACGAATCCCAGCCGTTTTCCTGTGCGAGCTTCGCCAGGATCTCCCGCGCTTCTTCCAGACTCGCCGCCTCGTAGAATTTTCCCGTGAGTGCCGTCAGGGAATCCGCGAACGTCTTTTTCATCGTTTCCGAGTCCGGATGTTTCGATTCAAAAAGCGGCGGCAGTTCCGGAATGGACGGTTCCGGAACAGGCACCATGGAATTGCGAATTTTCTGTAAGATCTGATCCCGACTGTTCATTTTTTGCTCTCGCTCTGAGTATTTTTCCGATTTTTCTTCCACCAATTCCGGAAAGCCTGACCTTTCGGCGTCGGCACGGCACGGCCTTTCGTCCAGGCACCGAATTCCAGGATCCGAAGCGGTTTCGGCACAAATCGCGCAAAACGGGTCCCGAGCCGGATCAGCCCCATGAAAAATGCGAATCGGCCGGCGCGCACATTCATGAAGCTCCACGTCCGCCAAAGAAGTTTCTGGTAGACGGAATCCGCCGGCGAACCAGGAGTTCGTGCCGAAATATTCCGCAGATGGACGAGCTGCTCCGGCAGATTGATCTTCACCGGGCAGACGTGTGCGCATTTTTCACAGAGCGACGACGCAAACGGCAGTTTCCCCGCGTCTTTCATGCCGCAGAGATGGGGATTCAGGACCGCGCCGATCGGACCGGGATAGATCCATCCGTACGCCCACCCGCCGACCCGATGGTAGACCGGGCAGGAATTCATGCACGCTCCGCACCGGATGCAGTACAGCGTATTCTGCGTGAAGGGGTCCTCCAGCACATTCGTCCTCCCATTATCGATGAGGACGACGTACATTTTGCGTCCTGGAGCCGGACCGTGGAAAATGTGCGTATACGTCGTGAGTTTCTGGTCTGTCGCACTTCGGGGAAGGACGCTCAGGAAGTACGGCAGGTAGCGCACGGAGGGAATGACTTTCTCGATCCCCATCAGCGCGACGTGCACCGGCGGCGTAGAGGTCGAAAGCCCCGCATTTCCCTCATTTTCAATGACCGTGAACGATCCCGTGTCGGCAAATCCGAAATTGATGCCAGAGACCCCCATGTCCGCCGTCAGAAAATGATTCCGCAGATGCTTGCGTGCGATCGCAGTCAGTTCCTCATGCACGGCCGTAAATTTTTCGCCGAGTTTTTCCTCAAAAAGCCGTCCGATCTGCTCGGCCGTCAGGTGCAGCGCGGGGATCACGACGTGCGTCGGACGCTGCCCTGCCAGCTGAATGATGAACTCGCCGAGGTCTGTCTCGACCGACTCGATCCCGTTGGCGCGAAACGCTTTGTTCAGCTGGAGTTCCTCGGAGACGAGCGACTTGGACTTCACGACCTTTTTGACGTCATGCTTCTTCGCGATCTCCAGAACGAGCCGATTCGCCTCCTCTGCGTCGGCAGCCCAGAGGACCTCGATCCCTTTTTTCTGCAGATTCTGCTCAAACTGCACAAGGAGCTGATCCAGATGCTGAACGGCGAAACGCTTCACCGCGTGCGCATTTTCCCGCCACTGCTGGAATTCGGGCGTACGCTCCAGCATTTTCGTGTATGCGTCATTCGAGCGTCTTGCCGACGCCGCCGTTGCGGGCGACCCGCCGCAGACGCACAGATCGTGCATCTCTTTTTTCTGGAACGGAAAACCTTCCTGCGGATGGAGCTTACTCTCACTCATCGTCTATTCCTGATCTGTTTTCTTTTTAACGCGAAAAACTCTAAAATTTCCAAATTCGCTAAAATAAAAAACAAAATTTTATTTCAAATTTAAAACCCGGACAGGTTTCAAATACTGGGAATTGAAATTAATTAAAAGTCCTAGTTTCATGTGTGTTGCCCGCAGATAATTTAAAAGCTGCGCCTTGTGAATGTCTGCGATCTCGGACACATTCTTGATCTCCAGAATGATTTTCCCAAAACACACAAAATCAGGACGGTAAAACTGCTTCAATTTCTTTCCTTTGTAGCAGACACTCAGTTTTGGCTGTGCCATGAAAGGAATCTTCCGCTCTTTCAATTCCAATTCGAGTGCTTCCTGATACACATCTTCCAAAAAACCGCATCCAAGCTCTTTGTGGACCTCAAGACAGGCTCCCACGACCTGGTAACTTTCCTCCGGAAACAAAAGGTTCCCGAAGTTCCCGCTTTTTGAAATATTTTCGAACTCTTCCATCTCCCAGTTCCTCGAAATGATTTTCGCCGCTGTGTCGGGAATTCATTTTTTAGCTTTCCGTTTTCAGCTTCTCTATTTTCGTAAAATTCGACCTTTTGGTTCTTTTCGTGTTTCCTTAAAAGGAATGGCTAAAAAGTCACCGGCAGTTGAGGATCTCAGCGATGTGCATGGGGCGGATCTTTTTCTTTTGGGGATCGAGTTGGAGGATGCCTCCGATGTGCATGAGGCAGCTGGTGTCGATGGAAGCGACGACGGAGGCGCCGGTCGAGGCGATATTTTCGCACTTGGCGCGTCCCATATCGAGGGAAAGATTCGGGAATTTAACGCTGAAGGTCCCGCCGAAGCCGCAGCAGTCTTCCATATGCGGGAGTTCGATGTACTCCAGGTCCCGGACATTTTTCAGCAGTTTGACGGGCTGGTCGGTGATCCCGAGTTCACGCCGGCCGTGGCATCCGATGTGGAGGGTGACTTTCTGCGGAAAGCGTGCGCCCAGCTCGGTGACGCCGAGGACATTCACGAGAAATTCGGTGAGTTCCACGACACGTTTTCCGACGCCGGTGATCTCCGGGTCATCGGGGAAGAGGTGCTCAAAAAACACGCGGCACATGGCCGTACAGGAGCCGGACGGACAGATGATCCAGTCGTAGTCCGCGAACGTTTTTGCGAAGACTCGCACGACTTTCCGTGCCTCATCCCACGCGCCGGAGTTGAACGCAGGCTGACCGCAGCAGGTCTGACCGGACGGGAAATCGATCCGCACACCGAGCCGGTCCAGGATCTCCACCATCGAGACCGCGGCATGAGGGTAAAACTGGTCGATATAGCACGGGACGAAGATCGCCGTTTTGTCCGTCGGACGGTACTCCGGGTACTTCCAGACGGGGGGAGCTGACTGAATGCGCTGGATCATGGGCATTGGGAAATCCTGAATTTTCTGGGATCGGATCCTGACGAATATTTTTTTATTCTACACGAGAAAGTGGAAATTTCAAGGAAAATCCACCCGAAAGCGTAAATTTTGCGGAAAATTCAGAAAAAAAGAGCGGTTGAGAGGAATTTTACGTTCTTTACCGGAAATTCCCAAAGAAAATAAAAAAACATCAACATCAAAAAGTTTTTGAAGAGAGGGGCTGAGGGAGGACCCATTTTCAAAATGTTCTTCTCCTACGGCCGTTGATGACATAACGGGCAGTCAGACGGCTCTCGAAGAGTGCCGTCGCGGGGGGGACCTTTAGCCGAAGATCTCAATCACTGAAAACACAGAAGATCCACAGGATCATACTGAAAAAAAGGATCTGCCTGAGGCATTCTGACGGCTCCGAACGTCTGATGCACCAGGCAGTCCCAGGATCTCATGCCGTCCGTTCAAAAGCGGGACGGCGTTTCTTTTTTCTCATGGATCTTGACGGATCCGGTCTTTCATTCAGCGAACGACCCGGTTTCCGATGCGGCCGGAAGGCTGCGTCACGATACTCTGGGCAGAAGGCGAATTCGGGAATTCTGTGATGGATCCGCCGCCCATCGGCTGGGGTACCGGAGCAGGAGTCCTGCCGTTTCGGCGGGAACGGTTTCCTTCCGGCGGAAGATCCGTCGAGTAGCTCTGCTGCGGCTTGGTGCTGTACTGGACATTTTCCGGAAGCCCGCGCTGCGCAGAAGTTCCCTGCTGGTTGATACTTTCACCCGGGGCACTCATCTGGATCTGACTTCCCGGAACGAAACTTGCGCGGAGGTAGTCGTCCGACATGGAGGCCGAGGACTGCGGGTCGGTCTGCCAGCCGCCGCCCAGCGCGGTGTAGAGCGTCACGACACTGGAAGCAAGCTGAGCGTGTACGGACGCCAGAGCCAGCTGGTTGGACAGACGGTAGCGCTGGGAGTCGAGGACCACCATGTATTCGCGTTTTCCGGTCTCGTACAGATCGTACGAAAGTTTGAGCGCCTCATTATAGTTCTTCACAGCTTCAAGCTGTTCGTCGTACTGATCCTGAAGTTTGACGTAATTCATGATCGCATTGTTGACCTCTTCGGAAGCCTGAAGGACCGCGTACTGATATTCCAGCCGCATTTCTTCGGTCACGCTTTCCTGTTTTGCGATGGAGCAGCGTACACGGCCGAATTCGAAGATGCGCCACTGAAGACGCGGCATGATGCTCGCGGTGAGGCTCTGACCATCGAACAGGTCGTCGATATTTTCCGCCTGAAGGCCGAAGGAGCCGTCGATGTAGAACTTCGGATAAAGTTCCGCCTGCACGGCACCGACCAGAGCGGTCTGCTGAGCAAGACGGCGTTCCAGAGCGCGAATATCGGGACGGCGGCGCAAAATGTCTGCCGGAATACCGACGGCGACCGCATCCGGAGCGTTCGGAATGAACGATTCGTTTCGAAGCAGGATCTCGCGTACCGTTTCCGGAGAGGCACCCATGAGCGTCGAAAGACGGTTTACGCATTCATTGAAAGCGTACTGGATCTTCGGAAGGCTCGCCTTCACCGTAGCGAGGTTGGCCTGCGTCTGAACGAGTTCCACGTCACTGTCTTTACCGACTTCTTTTCGCGCCACGATCTTTTCAAGATACGTTTCCTGCGCCTGAATATCCGCCAGCGCAATGCGTTCTTCTTCCTGCGCCAGACGCGCATTGATGTACGTTCGGGCAGCTTCGGCCAGGAGGAGGACCTTCACATTATTCAGATCTTCCGCAGTCGCCTGCCATGCCGCATCATACGCTTCCATGTACCGTTTCAGCTGACCAAAAACGTCCACTTCCCAGCTCGCCGCCGCGATCTCCCAGTTCCAGGACGAACCGTAAGTGTGCTTCGGTCCACCTTTGTATCCCGGCTGCATCTGACGGCCGAACGCTGCGTCTGTGCCGAGTTTGGGGAACAGATCGCCGCGGGCGTAGCGGTAATCCATTTCCGCCTGGTAAATGCGCTGTGCCGCCATCTTGATGTCGAGGTTCTGTTCGTTTACCGTTTTGAGCAGGAGATTCAGCGTCTCGTCATGGAAGACCGTCCACCAGTCATCCAGCGCCGGCAATTCATTATGGACGCGCACTGATTCCGGAGCGACGCCCTGGGCGATCTCCGCCGTTTTCGCCGACCAGTCTGACTGAACTTTCGGAGCCGGAGGAGCGACATAATCCGGACCAACTTTACAGCCAGCCGCGAGAAGCATCGCCGCACTCAGTACAAGCGTTCGCCGCAGCATCGGATGGCTGACTTGATTTTTGCAGAATGACAAATTTCGGAGCATCTTCGTCACCTTTCGTAATCTGATCAATAAAATGGAAATCCGTTTCCTTTTCCCCCGGAATATCTGCGCATCCTGCGCTTTTCATCTTCACCGAAAATACATTTTCCTGAGGTCAATGAGATACGGAATACGAAATCTGCCGGGAGATGGTAGATCTTCCAGCTTTTGTATTTCTATTCATCGGTAGAAACTTTTTCACACAAAAGTTAAAATGTTCCGATTGTGTAATTTTTTACAAAAAAACTGATTTTCTCTTTTTTGTGAATGTTGCGGATCGCGGGCACTTGCGCGTTTGGGGCTGGATCGCCCTTTGAAAAGAAAGTTTCATGGTGGAAAGATTTTTTTAGGAAAACCTAAAATTTTTTGTTTTTTTGGGTGCCCCCCCTTGCGAAAAATTTTAAATTGGGTATATTTTAGACATACCTAAAGTTAAGGATGGACTAAAATCGAGCTGAAAAGGAGAATAAAGATGGTCCTTGCGAATGCACAAAAAGGAAATCGTCATCGTGTCAGCGAAATTTTGACCAGCGATATGGTCCAGGGGAAACTTGCGGCGATGGGACTCGTTCCGGGTTCTGAGATCGAGATCCTTCAGAGTTCTCTTCATGGTGCGGCGATCGTTTCGTGCCGTGGTGCTCAACTGGTCCTTGGCCGCGGTCTGGCGCAGATGATCCAGCTGGAAGATTAGATTCCTCCCAAATGCCCTTTGCGGAAATCGTGCGGGCGTTTTTTTGAGGAAGAGTTTTAGGCGAAGCTAAAGACTTCAGTCATTGGTAAAAAAGAGGCGTTTCAATGAAAGAATTTCAAATCGTGCTTGCGGGCAATCCGAACTGCGGAAAGTCCACGATTTTCAATCAGCTGACCGGTGCCCGTCAACACGTGGGCAACTATCCCGGCGTGACGGTTGAGAAGAAGGAAGGAAAATGCACGATCGGCGGCCGGACGTTCAAGGTAGTGGATCTCCCGGGTGCATACAGCATGGATGCACATTCTGAAGATGAGGAGGCCGCCCGGCAGTATCTGCTTGAAAATCGCGATTCCGACATGGTTCTGGTGAATGTGGTGGATGCGTGCAATCTGGAACGCAGTCTTTTTTTGACGCTTCAGCTCCGTGAGCTGAATGTGCCGATGATCTTTGTATTGAATATGTGCGACCTGGCCCGGCAGCGGGGCATAGAATTCCGAAAGGGGGAGATTTCGGAGTGGCTCCGCTTGCCGGTCCTTGAATGCGTGGGATTCACGGGGGAAGGCGTCCGTGAAATGTCGGAGAAGATCGCTTCTTTGGCGGGTGAACTCGAAAACGGCACGGTTCCCGAAGATGTGCCTCAGTGGCTGAAAGATCTTTCTCTGAAAGGCGAGCTTCCTCGAACGCTTCCTGAGGAATTGGCTTCCGATTCTGAAAATATTGCGCCGAAAGCGGATGCGGAGCGTTCCGAGACGGAAAATGCGGCACTGTACTATGAGGCGGTGTCCCGTATTCTTCCGCAGATGATCTCAACGGCAAAAGCCAAAGGCCCCGTGAAGACCAGTTTTCTTGACCGGCTGTTTCTCCATCGGTTCCTGGGACTGCCTCTCTTTTTTCTGATGCTGTACTTGATTTTCCAGTTGACCTTCACCGTCGGAGAGTATCCGATGGGCTGGATTGAGAGTGGGGTTGAAGCACTTTCGGAAAAAGTGGGCAGTTTCTGGGCCGAGGATTCGGAAAGTCTCCTGAAATCGCTGATTTTGGACGGCATCATTGCGGGCGTTGGCGGAGTGGTGGTCTTTCTGCCGAATATCGTACTCCTTTTCCTGGCGATCTCGATCCTTGAAGACTCCGGATACATGGCGCGCGCCGCTGTCGTGATGGACCGGTTCATGGCGAAAGTTGGTCTGCACGGAAAGAGCTTCATTCCGATGATGGTCGGTTTTGGATGCACGGTCCCCGGCATTATGGCGACGCGTACGCTCGATAATCGGCGGGAACGTCTCGCGACGATCTTCATCCTTCCGCTGATGAGCTGCGGTGCCCGAATGCCGATCTACGCGCTCCTCATTCCCGCGTTTTTCCCGCAGGCATGGCATGGAAATGTACTTTTCCTCGTCTACGTGATCGGTATTCTGCTCGCGATCCTGCTTGCGAAACTCCTGCGCGTCTCGATCCTTCGCGGTGAACCCGTTCCGTTCGTGATGGAACTTCCCGCCTGGCACATGCCGACGCTCCGGACGGTCGGAGTCAAGACGCTCGAACGCGGATGGATCTACCTGAAGAAAGCCGGTACGATCATCCTGGGACTCTCCATCATTCTTTGGGCTTTGGCGACGTTCCCGCAGCTTCCCGATACGGAAGCTGAAAAGATCGCGGCCTCCGTTGCGGCTGAGATGTCGGGGAATGTTCCGGAAGAAACCGCCCCGGCTGAAAGTGCTGCGGCTGAAACCGTCGCGGATGCTGAAGAAGTCTCTCCGGAAGATGCGCTGGCTGCGGCTCAGGAAGAACGGATCGCGGAAGCCGCGCTTGAATACAGCTGCTCCGGCAAGATCGGAAAGGCCATCGAGCCGCTCATGAAGCCGATGGGGATGGATTGGCGCGTCGGTACGGCATTCCTCGGAGCGTTTGCGGCAAAAGAAGTCTTCGTCGCTCAGATGGCCATCGTTTACCAGGGCGGCGATGTGGAAGATGAAGAGGTCGGTGAAGAGAACGTCCTGAAACTTGGTCAGAAACTGAAGACTCAGTACGCTTCGGTAGACGGCGAAGTGAGCGAATCCCGCTCGATGCTCGTCGGCTGGTGCTTCCTCCTCTTTTCCCTCATCGCGGCTCCCTGCTGCGCCACCGTTGGCGTCGTCGTCCGCGAAGCCGGCTGGAAATGGGCCGTCGGGCAGTATGTCGGACTGACTGTGATCGCGTGGATCATCTGCACGGCGATCTACCAGATCGGAACCATGTGCGGAATGTAGCGTTCCCTGGATCCCCTACCGGCAGGCGTTCGTCTGCCGGGAACCAATCGGAGAATTTTCCATGCTCGAAAACCTCATCGTCGCTCTCATCGTCCTCACGGCCTGCGTGCTGACGGTGCGTTCCTTCCTGAAAAGTATCCGTTCCGGCAAGTGTCCGTCCTGCAAGAACTGTGCGTTCGATCGGCACGGTTCCGAAAATCCCCATCCTGAAATGCATTGCGGATGTGGATGCGGCAGACACGGAAAAACGAGTCCCCAGGATCCCTGCTGCGGTCACGGATCCTGCGGCTGCCGGAAAGATTGACTTTCCCTGCGCGAAAATGCGCTCTTCCGGGAACGCGAGTTCCCCCAAACGTACTCTCCTGAAAGCTTAGCGCTCGTTCGTTCGGTTTCCTCCTTGAATGAATCGTTTCCTGCATTCCTGGAATAAAAATCGGCACTTTCCCTTCTTGAATCGCGAACGGGCTGCTGAGCTTTTTTCTTTTCGCTCTTTTCTTCCTTTTTTCCCGTTCCCTTTTATTCTCCCCTTTCGACGGACCTGACCGGTGTGGATCTGAGCTGGTCTCAGTGCGAAAATGTGGAAAAAGTCCTTTCCTTAAACTTCTGCTTTCCGGAGAAGAAATCGGCGGATCCCTCTTGCGTTTTGGGGAGGATCATGCTACAATGTTTAAAAATCCTCGTCCGAACTCCTCAAAAAAAGGAAGATACGAATGAAACGCGAAGCAAAATGGTGGAAAAACTGCGTCGTTTACCAGATCTATCCGCGGAGTTTCCGCGACACGAACGGCGACGGCATCGGAGATCTTGCCGGGATCATCGAAAAACTGGACTACGTGAAGGAACTGGGCTGCGGTGCGATCTGGATCTGCCCGTTTTATGCGTCTTCCGACTACGACAATGGGTACGATATCACGGATTACCAGGCGATCCACCCCGATTTCGGCACGATGGAGGAAGCGGAGCGTCTCATCGAGGAGGCGCACCGGCGCGGGATCCGGATCCTCATCGACATGGTGCTGAACCATACTTCCTGCGAGCATCCCTGGTTCCTCGAGAGCAAAAAAGGACGCGAAAATCCGCAGGGAACTCCGAATCCGTATCGGGACTACTATATTTGGAGAGAAGGAAAGAACGGCGGTGCACCGAACAACTGGGAGGCCATTTTTGGCGGGAGTGCCTGGACACGGTGCGGCGAAGAAGGGGACCACTACCTCCATATTTTCTCGCCGATGCAGCCCGACCTGAACTGGGAATCTCCGGAACTGCGGGAGGAACTTTTCCGCATGATGCGCTGGTGGCTCGACAAAGGGGTGGACGGTTTCCGGCTCGATGCGGTCTGCTATATTTCGAAAGACCCCGAGTTTACGGATTCCCCGGACGGAAACATTCGTCCCTGCGCCTCTTTTGGTCCGCATTTTGAAGCGTTTGCGCGGGAACTGAACCGGGAAGTGCTTTCCAAATACGAAAACATCATGACCGTTGCGGAAATGTCCGAATCTACCCCGGAACGCGCGGAGATCTTCGCGAATGAGGACGGATCCATCTTCAGCATGATCTTCCAGTTTCAGCACATGGATCTCGACGGCGGCGATTCCTTCAAGTGGACACACCGAAAAATCGAACTGCCGGCACTCAAAAAACTGATGGCATACTGGCAGACGAATCTTTACGGACGTGCGTGGAACAGCCTGTACTGGTGCAATCACGACCAGCCTCGCATTTTCTCCCGTTTCGGCGACGCGGAAGGTCCGCTTCGGGAAAAATCTGCCAAAATGTCCGCCCTCTGCACGCACATGATGCAGGGAACGCCGTATGTTTTTCAGGGTGAGGAACTCGGCATGACGAATTACCCGTTCCGCGATATTTCCGAAGTGCGCGACCTGGAAAGCCTCAATGCGTGGGAACATTTTGTTGGAAACGGGATCCACACGGAGGAGGAAATGCTCGAATTGATCTCGCTCCGCGGCCGCGACAATGCCCGGACGCCGATGCAGTGGGACGATTCGCCGAATGCCGGATTCTCGGATGGGAAACCGTGGATCCCGGTGAACCCGAATTATCCACAGATCAATGCGAAGGATCAGCTCACGCGGGAAAATTCGGTCTTCCGATTCTACCAGAAACTCATCGCACTGCGGAAAGAACACGCGATCCTCACGACCGGACGATACGAACCGCTCGATCTGGAGGATCCGGATACATTTGCGTATCTGCGGATCACGGAGAGTGAAAAACTGCTCGTCCTGTGCAATTACCGCGCCCATGAAGCCGGCGTGAAACTCACGGAAGAACTTTGGAGTGAAATTCAGGAAAAGACGGTCCAGCTGCTTCTGACGAATGAAGAGGATGGATCGGCACCCGTTTTGGCTTCGACCGTGACGCTCCGACCGTATGAAGCCGCGGTTTTGAAAATCGCGTAGTTCCCGCTGCGGCTCGCGTTTCGTTTCGCGTTCCGTTTTGCAAAGTCCCCTTCGAATGGAGGGGTTTTTCCGGATCATTCCGCAGCGGGTCCCTCGGAAACACCTTCATGCAAAACACGGCAGCGTTTTGTCTGCCGTGCCTTACCGTCTGGATCTTGCCTCAGCGTTTCGCCTTCAGTATTTCGCCTTCAGTATTTCGCCTTCAGTATTTCGCCTTCAGCGTTTCGCCTTCTGTGTTTTGCCGCTCATTTTCTGAAGATTCAATAGCGCGGTGTCGGCGGCCGATAGTCGCTCATGCGGATGGAACGGAACCAGTCGATCGTTTTTTGAAGTCCCTCGCGCAGTTCGACCGTTGGTTCCCAGTCCAGGTATCGCTTTGCCAGCGTGATGTCCGGTTTTCTCTGCGTCGGATCGTCCATCGGAAGCGGTCGGTAAACGATTTTCGATTTCGTGTCGATCATCTCCAAAACCAGTTCCGCAAGCTGACGGATCGTGAATTCATGCGGGTTTCCAAGGTTGACGGGGCCGGTGAATCCGCCTTTCGGTTCCTCATGATCCATCATACGGATCATGCCTTCGATCAGGTCGTCGCGATAACAGAACGAACGGGTCTGCGAGCCGTCGCCGAAAATCGTGATGTCTTCGCCGTTGAGTGCCTGGCGAATGAAATTGGAAATGACCCGGCCGTCGTACGGATGCATCCTCGGTCCATAGGTGTTGAAGATGCGGATGATGCGAATATCTACTCCGTTATGGCGATGGTAGTCCATAAAAAGCGTCTCGGCAGCGCGTTTGCCTTCATCATAGCACGCACGGATCCCCAGCGTGTTGACGCAGCCTCGGTAGGTTTCCGGCTGGGGATGGACTTCCGGGTCGCCGTAGATCTCGCTGGTGGAGGCTTGAAGGACACGCGCCCGGCAGCGTTTCGCCATTCCGAGAACGTTGATGGCCCCAAGAACGGAGGTCTTCATCGTCTTGATCGGATTGAACTGGTAGTGTCCCGGCGCAGCAGGACAGGCCAGGTTGAAGATCTCATCCACTTCCAGATAGACAGGGACCGTAATGTCGTGCCGGATCAGCTCAAAATTCGGGTTGGCGAGAAGATGGCAGACGTTGGATTTCTGGCTCGTGAAAAAATTGTCGAGACAAATGACGTCGTGCCCCAGATCAAGGAGCCGTTCGCACAGAAAGGAACCGAGGAAACCGGCACCGCCCGTGACGAGAATACGTTTGAGTGAAGACATGATTTTTCTTTCCTGCTTTCCTTTTTCAGTTTTTTTCTGTGCGGATCTGCATTCTATTAATTAATGGAATGGGGTACCTTCATTAATTAATGGAACGGCATAGCCCCTGACTGGATTTTCGTCATTTTTTGCAGAACGGCTTCATTTTTTTTGGGAAAGTCAGTAAACTTCCCCGTTTGATGCAAAATCGTTGAATGCGCTTGACTGGGTCTGTGCGTTTTCCGCATCCTGCCGGTAGTGGTCCGTCAGCGCGATCATGAGCTGGTTGACCAGCATATTGGCGCGATTCATCAAATGGAGAGAGCTTTTTCTTCCCGGTGTTTTGAGGATCCTTTCCAGGGCGTTCAGGTGCATGTGGAAAAGTTCTGCCGCCGAGATTTTTTCTTTGATCAGCAGAGGGAGGAATTCTTTCGTTTCCTGCGTGGATCGGCTGATGCCAAGCGGGATACTGTGTTTCAGGAGTTCAAGATACCGTGACTCCAGGGAATGCGTGGGGGCCGCATTCGGGTATTCCTCCCGCAGCATGGAACGCTGGTTGGCGATGAAGAGGTCGTTTTCCTCTGATTTTCGAAGCGTTTCCTGTTCCAGACGGTTTCGGAGTTCCGCATTCTGGGCGGACTGCCGACTGCTCTGGACGGCAAAGAAAATTTGCCAGAGAAGGTCGGAGATCGTGGTGTTTTCAAGCGAGATGATCCCGTTTCCGCCCCGTTCGCAGCATTGCGTCATGATGTCGGAGTCTTTCTTTCGGCCAAGGATCATCATCGGGACCGTCACGCCGCTGGTTCGGCATCCGTCGATGAAATCGAGACTGCTCTTCAGAGGACGAATGCTCAGCAGCACGACATCAAAAGCCTCGGACTGCAGTGCCTTCATGCCTTCAAAGGAACCATGGACCTCGTGAAATTTCAGCTTCACCGGTGCCTCACGCAATGCTTTCTCGAGCCAGTTTTCCCGCGCAGCGAGGCTGGCAACGTGAAGGACTTTCAGTCCATTAAGGATTTGAAGCGTTTGGGCCATGTGGATCGAAGGAAAATCTTGAATGGGAATTGAGCTGTGGGAAACGGGATCGAAAATCGATCGGACCTTTATTCTAGCGAAAAGCAGAGTGCGCGTCAATGGCAAATCCGGATTTTAAGAAAATGCTGGACCGGAAGGGATGCCGTTCGCTTTAGGAATCCGACCGCGATTCCTGTTTCAGAAACTGCGAAGACCGCAGATGCACATTGAAAAGAAAGAAGAAAAAAGGACTGGATGTGGCTGGCACGAAATTCACGGAATGTGCGAAAAAACACAAAATGAAATTTGATTTTGAAATCGCTTCATGAATTTGGGTTCTTTTCAGGAGTTTCGTGTTCCCTTCCCCTTCCGTGTGTTTCCGTGGTTGAGTTTTTCAGCAGAAGGTCCCACGCGCGACGGCACTCTGCGAGAGCCGTCTGGCTGTCCGTAAAGAGACGGAGGCCGTGAGAGGGAAATATTTTGGAAATTGTTTTCTTGTCTTTGGCACCAGTGACCAACGGGAACGGGTTCATGCCTTTGCGCGGAAGTGCCATCGCCCGCCGCGGCTCGCAGCCCTTCAAAAACTTTTTGATGTTTTTGTGTTTTTGTGTTTTTGTGTTTGCGGAATGCGTGCGAAGTTGGCGAAAATAGAAAAAAAGAAACTTTTTGTGTCGGAAAAACGCAAATTTCGATTGCGCAAAAGACAAAAAGAAACTATACTCTGGCTGAAATGAGATTTCGAAAAGACGGAAAGCGCGTATTTGGCTGCGAATGTGCGTTTTCGAAGAGAAGAACGCGGAGTTTTTTCGCATGAAAAAGCTTCTCTATTAATTAATGGAATAAAAGAGGAAGTAAAGAGTGTCCTGATGCCGCCTTTGAATGACGATGCGATCGTTCTGCGAACCTCGGATTTCAGTGAAACCAGTATGGTCGTGACTTTTTTCACTCGCGAGAGCGGAAAGATCACCTGCCTGGCGAAAGGGGCGCGCCGTCTGAAAAATCCGTTCGACACGGCTTTCGATGCGATGAACGTCTGCCGGATCCTTTACTATCCGAAAAGCGGCGATGTCCTTCAGCTCGTCACCGAAGCGAAATTGACGGAACGTTTTCGGGTCGATTCAACCGTCGCAATTTACGCAGGTTTTCATGTGGTTCAACTTTTAAACCATTTTACTGAAAATTTTAGCCCCCAAACCGCATTATTCGACTTGACGAAAATCATTTTAAACGATATTCTATCCCTGGATCCCATTTGTCGGAGTGCATCGCTGGAAGATCCGCCGGAAAAACTTTCCCGATGTCTGCTGCACTATGAGCTTCGCCTGCTTCAGCTCGTTGGAGTGGCTCCGTCTCTTCGCGAGTGTGTGGAGTGCGGAGAAAAGATCGAAGTTCGGCGCGGTGCCCGACGAGCCGCATTCGGTATGC
Source organism: Thermoguttaceae bacterium (assembly GCA_017939795.1). Taxonomy (GTDB): domain Bacteria; phylum Planctomycetota; class Planctomycetia; order Pirellulales; family Thermoguttaceae; genus RGIG3701. The sequence continues at coordinate 52,608 of JAGBAA010000092.1, read as the reverse complement.
GGGAAGGCGGGGTCCTTTGTCCCCGATGCCGTCCCGGCAAAACGCGCGTCGTTTCCCTGTCGCCCGAAGCACTTGGGGCACTCCAGCTCCTGGCGTCGCCGGAGGAACGGTTTTGGAAACGGCTCCAGCTCTCCCAGAAAACACTCGGAGAGATCCGCGGCGTGTGGAATCAGTACCTTGCGCATCAGATGGAACGTCCGGTTCCGATCTTCCAGTGGCTGAAACGCTAGGAGGCCGGCAGGAAGGATCCCGAAGTTCGCAAGCAGATTCCGCAAAATGCTGTCGGTTTCGGATGAAGGGATGGGATAAAGTGTTTCGGCGGGACAAAACGCGGTCAGATTAAACAGAAATCGACTGCGAAATAATTTCAGTTTGAAAACAAAATGCAGTATGTGGGTTGCTGAATAGTTTTGGTTTTGAAACAAAGTAAGGCGGTCCATCCTGAAGTAAACGTTGCCCCGGCAGATGTCGGAAAGTTTTTTGAATATGAAACGACCTGTTTTCCATAGCTTCCTCGTATATGGAGTACATTTCGCGGCAGTCCTTGCTTTCGTGCTGACTGTCGGCGGGTGTGCGTCCATGAAAAATTCATCGGTGAAGCCGATGGGGCAGGGGCATGTCGATCTGAGTGAAGTTGAACGTCAGCTGAAAGAAGAGCCGGATCCTCAGGTGAACATGACGGAGGTCGAGGAGGCCGCGCAGTATTTCGAGGAAGAGGATCAGTCCCTTTCGGCGATGACGGCAGAGAAATTCTCGAAGCGTCTGAAACTGGCGTGCCTGAAGCTGGTGCGTCTGGAACCGAATGAAGAGATCGCGCTTGCGCTTTTTGAGCAGGGCGTTCAGCTTTTCGAGCAGGGGGAGTATGAGGATGCAGCTGACAAACTGGGCTGGGCGGGATTCCGCTGGCCGGAAACTCCGCTGGAAGAGGATGCGCTGTTTTTGCGGGCGGAGTCGCTCTTTTTTGCGAATCGGTATGCGAAGGCGCAGCGTGCGTACGAGAAATTGCTGAAGCGGTTTGATTCCACGCGCTACATGGACCGTGTTTCTCCGCGTCTCTTTGCGATCGCGCAGTATTGGGAGAAGCTGGACCAGATCTACGACTACCATCCGCTGGCTGCGAACTTTTCAGACAAAACGCGCCCGGTCTTCGGGACGTTTGGAAACTCGATCAAGGCGTACCGGACCATCACGATGCACGATCCGAACGGTTTGTGGGCGGAGCATGCGACGATGGCGGCGGGGAATGCGAACTACATTCGCGGCGAGTATTTTGACGCTGCGAATTTCTACGATGACCTGATCAAGAACTATCCGCAGTCGAAGCATCTTCTTCCGGCGTGCGAGCTGAACCTTTCTTCGAAACTCCTGATGTACCAGGGACCGGAGTACGACGGCACGGCTTTGAAGGATGCGGAAGTGCTTACAGATCGGCTTTTGACGCAGTTCGGCTCACAGCTGAAGGATCGCCGTTCGGCTCTCATCGAAACGAAGAACAAAATCACGGAAGCGTATGCGGAACGGGATCTGCACATTGCGGAATTTTACGTGACGAAACGGTACTATAGTTCGGCCCGAATGTACTTTCAGCTGGTCATGCAGGACTATCCGCAGACGAAGAGCGCGGTGCGTGCGCGGGAACGTTTTGAGGAGATCCGCGATCTTCAGGATCCGCCGGACCATTTTGCGTGGCTGAAAAAGATTTTCCCGGAAGATTAGGGTGAGACGATGCGGTGGCGATTTCTGATCCTGACGGCATTCTGCTGCATGCTTTCCGCTTTGTGCGGATGCCGGGCGTACAATCTGGGAAATAAGGGACTTTTTCCGACGGATGTTCGGACGGTCGGTGTTTCCATCGTTGCGAATGAGACCTGGCGGCACGGTTACGGAGAGCGTTTGACGGAGGCACTGGTGCGGGAGATCGAAACGCGGACGCCGTACAAGGTGGTTCCGGAATCCCGGGCGGATATGCTTCTGAAGGTCACCATCACCGATGAGAACAAAAACGTGACGTTTCAGAACGACTGGCTCGATCCGCGCGAACTGCTTTTCAACATGACGGTGAACGTGCAGTGGATCGACCGAAAGACGATGGAAGAACGTAAAGCCCAGAATATCGATTTGCGTCAGGACGCGCTGGCCATTTCTTCGAGTGCTCCTCTCGTGACGGAAGTCGGACAGTCAAACGCGACGGCATCGCAGACGGTGATCCAGAATCTGGCGCAAAGTATCGTCGGGATGATGGAAAATCCATGGTGATGGAGCGAAGAACGCGGAATGAAGAAGGGCGTTTTCAGAGTCGAAACTTTGAAAACGCCCTTTTCATGCTTTTTTTTCAGGAATCTTTCCTGATAGTGAGAAAAAAATCAGCTTCCCTGCTGTTTCTCGCGTCCTTGCGCCCATAGTATGAAGCATTTTGAAAATTTTTCAAGAGGGAGGGGGCGGAACTTTTTTTTATTTTTTTGCGAAAATCGCTCGGGGGGGCTCTTCACTTTTTGCAGATTTTGACTAAAATCAGACATATACTTTATGCAAGACGCACTTTTTTGAATTTCGGACGGTCAGGATGACGCAAGAAAAAAATTTTGAAAATTTTTTCTCAAAAACCGCAAATAGGGTGGATCCGGGGTGGATCTGGCCTGGTTTGGGGTTTGGCGTCTTTTGGTCCTTGGGGATTTTTTTGATCTTTCGGAGGATCTCGGGTGCGTTGATCCTGCCTTTTCCGGTTTGGGGCATCGGAGTTTTTTCTTTCGTTTTCGGAGGTTTTCTTCTCGTATTGGCTGCGTGCTGGATTGTTTGTTGTTCGCGGTCCGTCGAAGTGTGCGGGGAAAAACGGCGTTTTCTGCCGATCGCATTTTCCGTGCTGGTTTTTCTCCTGACGCAGACCTCCCTTTGGACACCGGGAACGTCACTGGGAGCTAAGACCGTCTCGCTTGGGCTTTCGCTTGCCGTCGTTTTGGGGACCGCGTGGCTGACGGAATCGCGTACTCGGGAAGCCGGTATTGGGGAGGCCGAAGAGGACGGCGTTTGCCAGAGCACGGCATCGGACGCATTTTCCGCACCTGACGAAGAGCTGGACGAAGAGCTGGACGAAGAGCTGGACGGGATCCTTCCGCCCGGGGTGACGCAGCAGGCGGAGCGAAGTACGACCCAGGAGCATGGCGAGCAGATCACCGGATTTCTTCGCGGAGAATTTGCGCCGAACCAGACGAAGATCTCGCTTTTTGCGGGATTTTGTCCTCCGCTGACGTGTATTCCGTCGATCGAGTGTTTTGTCGTGGAGGGGGATGCCCAGCTTGAGGTGACTCAGGTGCTTCCTCATGGATTTTCGGTTTCCGTGAAGAAACGGCAGCGAGTTCCGTTTGGGGATTCCGTGCTTCTGCAATTCACGGCACTGGAATTCGGAAAAGAGGCAAAGGAGGGCGTCTGAAAAAATTTTTTCCTCCCCCCCCCTTTACGATTTGGCGAGAGTCTGCTAAAATGTTCTTATTCGCGGAATGGGACTGTCCGCGATCCGCAGTCACGCTGAAGAGGGCATCCGCCCGTTCGTTTGGGGGAAGAATGACGAAATTTCAGAACAGGGAAGAGCTTTGTGCAGAGATCATGGCACCGGAACAGCTTGCTGAGAACCGGGTGTACCATCGGATCCAGCTTCGGTGCTCTCTTCTGGATATGGCGGTGGATCTTGTCCTGTTCGCTCTCCTCGCTTTCTTTTTTGGGAAACCGCTGACGGAATATCTGGCCGGTTTTGCGATCGTTGGCGATTCATGGGTCCGGCAGTTCACGGCCCTGATGGTGTGTGTTTCTCTCATTCACGTCAGTGTTTCGCTGCCGTTTTCGTTTTTCAGCGGCTGGGTCGTCGAACAGCGTTTTGGTCTGAGCAACCTCACGGCATTTCACTGGCTGCGGCGATGGCTTCTGCAAATGGCACTCGTTCTGCCGCTGAATTTCTGCCTGATGCTCGGTCTTTTCTGGATCATCCGCGTCACGGGACCTTGGTGGTGGGCGGTCGCTTCGGGTGTTTTCTTTTTCTTTTCCATCGTGCTCGGCACACTTTTCCCGGTGGTGGTCCTGCCGCTTTTTTACCGGGTCGAGCGTCTGGAGGATCCTGCACTCATGGCGAGTTTTCAGAAACTCGCAGGCGCGGCCTCTTTGAAACTTTCGGGGATCTACCGTCTCGATCTTTCCATCGAAACGACTAAAGCGAATGCCATGATCGCCGGATTTGGGCGGACGCGGAGAGTACTGCTTGGAGATACGCTGCTGAAGAATTTCCAAAAGGACGAGATTGCGGCCGTTTTTGCCCATGAGTTGGGACACCATGTCTGCCGGCATATGCTCAAGGGAATGCTCGGAATGCTTTTGGCGAGCTTCGGGATCTACTGGCTTGCGGACCTGGGACTCCGATTCTGGTTTGGCGGGTCGCTGACGGCGGAACTGAATTACGCAGAACTGCCGGTCTGGTCGATCCTCTTTTTCATGTTCGCGATCAGTATCATCATGGCGGTCCTCGAGCCGTTTCAGAATGCCGTGAGCCGCCGTCATGAGCGGCAGGCGGACGCCCATGCTCTCACCCTCTGTGGTCCCGATGCATTGCGCCGTGCGTTCGTGAAGCTGGCGATCCAGAACAAAGCGGATCCGTTTCCTTCCGCCTGGGAAGTCTTCTGGCTGCACTCGCATCCCGCCATCGGAGAGCGGATCAAGGCGCTTGGCGTGCCAGACTCTGGAAAACGTTCTGGGCCGGAGTGTCGGCAGAAGATGCTGGGGATCGGAGTCACTCGAAGTTTGTGCCAAAAATCAAAACTGCGTTCCGGAACGGGACTGTGGCCCAGAACGTGTCTGTTTTCCAGAACGGAACTGCGTCCCGGGCAGGGGGGTGGTTTCAGGGGAAAACGAAAACTGCGGTCCGATTTGGCTGCGTCTTCCAGAACGGGATCGAGGTTTGGGATGCGTGGAGCTTCATGTTCGGGAGTACGGACTGTTTCTGGGATGGCATTCCTGGCAGGTCAGCGTCAGAGAAAGAGAATGTGCTTCGGAACGGGACTCAGGCAGAAAATGGAATTGCGGTCTGCCATGACGCTGGCTGGCAGATGTCGGAGTCTTAAACGCAGAAAACACTGATTTCCGGTCCTGCTGCGGTTTGGGGGGCTTCTGTTTTGAAAAAATGGGGCACGCTTTTGGAAACGTGCCCCGTGTTTGCGAAAAGATGGATCTGTACGGCGTTTTACGCGTCCTTTTTCTTCTCATTCTTTTTTTTAATGCTCATTTCTTCGTGAAAAATGTTGGCGTAGAAATGATTGATGACTTTGCTGAAGACCTCTTTTTCTTCGTCCGAGATGTCTTTGTACAGCTCGGAAATATAGGCGTCCATCTGAATGCGGAACGCTTTAATGAGCGACATTCCGAAATCCGAGAGACGGATCTTGACGGCACGGCGGTCTTCTTTACTCGGTTCACGGCAGAAAATTTTGTTCTGCACCATCGATTCCACCAGAATGGAGGTCGCGGGAACTGTCATGTTCAGACGTTCGGCCAGTTTTTTCAGATTGATCCCTTCCGGATTGTTTTCAGTCAACAGAAGAAGCGCCATGATCGCTTTTTGCTGACGCACGGTAAGGGATTCCATCAGGGCCACGTTTTTTCTGGTCGTGGTCGTGTGCAGAACATTGTCGCGCAATTTGTCTGCAATTCCAAAAAACTTGATGAAAACGTCCTGTTCGAGCCGGAAAACACTCATGGGGACCTCCAAATTTGATCGATGCTTCTGAATCAGTGAAATAATCATTAACTTTTTATAATAATACCACTTTCAGGAAATTTTTCAAGAGGTATATGATGTTTTTTTAAGAATTTTTCAGAAAATTTAGAAATTCACGTCTTTTTTTACTGAAAAAAGGCGTGGTCGTGAAATTATTGTGTCTGAGACTGGGATCTATTGGGATCCATTTCCGTTTTTTTGTGAGGAAAAGACGTTTTTTTGTGATTTTTTCAGAAAATAGTTTTGGATAAAAAAGATTTGCTTTTTGGTAAGAATGAGGGACTATTCTTTTCGGACGCGGATCAATTTCGGAGCGGCATACTGCTTTCCGTAGAGATTGCCGTACTTTTGCTGAAGTTCTTCAAAATTCAGATGGAGAAAGGAATAGAGTTCCTCAGGCGGGTTGGTCGCCAGCCAGAACGAGGCGAGCTGTTCTGCGTAAGCGTCGTAGTCTTTCTGGGAGGAGGAGTGCGCATAGCATCGTCCTTCAAAACGCCGAATGTCGCCGTCAAATTTCTCGCTGATGTGCAGAAGTTCGTGTACCGTCGTGGTGAGTTTGTACCGAAAATCCGAATTAAGGAACCGCGGAACATAAAATCGGAGAATATAGAGATACTCCATCCCCTGCGGATCCAGAACGCGCTGAACCGTGTAGAGCCGTCCGTTTCGCTGAGTCGTGAGGGAACCATTTTCGAAACGCAGCGGCGTCAGCGTCGCATAGCATCCATACTGACTCGCCGAGCGCGTCTGCGTGAATCCGACCGCGACCCGGTCCATCCGAATGTGCTGGAGTGCCGCGACTCTGGAGGTCATGCTTTCGCAGATCCTGCGCATTTTTTCGGTAAAATCAAGTCCCTGTGCCGGTTTTGCCATCCGATTGCCTGCTGATTTTGTTTGAAAAGCTGGAAGCTAAAGATGATCTGAAAAAAGAACGTTCCGAATGGGATCCGGAACGCTCGTGTGTTGATGAACGACTGCGGGGAAAGAAGCGGGGATGTTTTGGGATCCCGCTTCTTTCGATCGGTCAGTTCAATGATCCTTTACGGAGTGCGTGAAACTCACGGACCGATCGGACGCGGATTCGGATCGTCGAAATCACGGGGACCGCGCAGGGTGTAGTACGGATACGGCATCGGGCCACAGTCGCGGCAGCAGCCCGGGCACTCACGGCGCGGGTAAGCATGGACACCATTGGGCTGGACGCCATAGTAGATCGCCTTGCGGCCCGGACCCGGATTCGGGACCCAGTATCCACCGTGAACCGCGCCGCCGTTGCAGCTGCGGCAATTGCCGTTCACCGTACCGGGAACCATTCCCTGCGGAGCCGCTTCGTAGCTTCCCGGAACGAAACCGGGATCCTGAGCCGGCATCGGAGCCGCGTTCTGCTGGATCGCAGGAACCTGGACCGGCTGTGTGTTTTGGATGATCGAAGCCGGTGCGGCCGGTTTGGGATCCGGAAGGACCGTCGCGGCCGGAGTTTCTTCGGCAGCCGGTGCTGCTTCTTCAATGGCGATCGGAGCCGCTTCTTCAACAGCGATCGGAGCCGCTTCTTCAACAGCGATCGGAGCCGCTTCTTCGACGGCCGGTGCCGCTTCTTCAACAGCGATCGGAGCCGCTTCTTCGACGGCAGCCGCAGCTTCTTCAATGGCGATCGGAGCCGCTTCTTCAACAGCAGCCGCAGCTTCGGTCAGAGGCTGGGGTTCCGGATCGGTATTCTGAGCGATCTCGATGACTTTTTCTTTGGATCTTGCCTTGGTTTTGGCGGTTTTCGCAGCTTTTGCCTTTGCCTTTGCCTTCTTGACCGGCGTTTCCGGAATGACGTCCGTGATCGGCTCTTCATCGCTGTTCGTGAAATCGTCGGGCAGCGGCAGATCCAGAACATCGTCAAGATCCGTGTTCACCGTTTCGTTTTCCGCATCCTGCTCGACTGCGATCCCAAGACCGCTGAAATCATCGAGCGAGAGCTCATCCTGCGCGCTCACATTCGCCGCCATGACCATGCTGCAGAGCAGAACGGCAGCGCCGGAGAAAATACTGAAATTCTTTCTCATGGGAACTTCCCTCTTCTCAAAAATTTTATCTCCGGATGCCTTGCGTGTCCCTGCATCAATGAGATCCGTCCACGAACTCGGAAAGAGCCGCGCGGGATGCTCACTGTATTTGGAATCCCAAACAAATCCATACCGGAATGTATGAAAATTTAATTTACTGGATCATTTGACCGGCCCATGAAGATCTGTCCGTTGGGAATACGATCTCCATGAACTACACAATTCATCGGTTTTCGTTTGGGCCGTTTTATAGCAAATTGTCCGGTTTTGTGCAATTTTCCAATTCCTCTATTTTAAACTTTGACGGTAGTGTCGAATGTTTCGACGGAGTATTGATTTCAACCGTTTTTCCCGCTCAAATCGGTTTAAAGTTTAAAAAACTAATTTCCGGGAAACATTTCCTATTTTTTGTATTTTATCTTTTCGTTTTTTAAACTAACAGCCAACAGCTAACGGCTAACAGCTAACAGCTAACAGCTAACAGCTAACGGCTAACAGCTAACAGCTAACAGCTAAAAAAGCCAACTTGGTTAATTTTTGGTTAAATTTGCCTTAAATTGGGAAAAACCGCTCAAAAACGGTGCTGGTCCCCTTTTTTTAAAGCAGAAAAGATGGTATATTAAACGTGTGTTTAGGAAAGGACCGCGAATGTTTTTCAGTGTTTCGGGGACTTTTCCGACAGACGATCCATCCATCCTCCTGCCTGAAAGGAAATTTTTATGAAACAGACTCTGCATTTGACCATTCGTTTTGCGCTCGTGCTCCTTTTTGCGGCGCTTTGTGTTTCCGGGATCCATGCGCAGGATGCCGCGCTTCCGCGGACGCTCGTTCCGGATAATAAAATGGACGTTGCGTGGTGGAAAGCCCGGCATGAAGCGAACTGTGCGCGGATCGCTCAGGGGAATGTGGATCTTCTTCTGATCGGCGACTCGATCACGCACGGCTGGGACGGCGCGGGAAAAGAGATCCAGGAGTTTTTCTACGGCGACCGCAATGCCGTCAACATGGGATTCGGCGGCGACCAGCCCCAGCACGTTCTCTGGCGTTTGAATGATGCTCCGATGGACAAGATCCAGCCGAAAGCGGCCGTTCTGCTCATCGGGATCAACAGCCTGTGGAGCGCGTGGCCGAACTGTGAGGAAAATGTCGCGCTCGGTATCAAAGCGTGCGTGGATAAACTGCAGTCGCTCTATCCGAACATCAAGATCCTGGTCCTTGAGATCTTCGTGACTCACGGTCCGGAGTCTGGAAGCCGGACTCGCGCAATGGCGGTGAACGATATGCTGCCGGAAGTCTTCAAAGACTACAAAAATGTGCGGCTTCTCGACATCAACGACCTGTGGCTCGATGCTGACGGAAACATTCCGAAAAACCTGATGCGCGACGGCGTGCACCCGGGCCGAGAAGGCTACATCCTCTGGGGAAATCGCGTGGACGCGGTCGTGGCGGAAATGCTGGGCGTGGAAGCGAAGACGTTTGGGAAGTAGTTTTTAGTTTTTAGCTTCTAGCTGTTAGCTTCTAGCTTTTAGCTTTTTAAACTAACGGCTAACAGCTAACAGCTAACGGCTAACGGCTAACAGCTAACAGCTAATTTCAGGAGATCCGAATGTTTGAAGTTGAGCAGAAATTTCGGCTTCCCGATCCTGCGGCGTTTTTAAAACGTGTTGCGGAGATCGGTCTTTCGTGGAAGAAGAAAGTCGTGGAGGCCGATACGTATTTTCAGCATCCGTGCCGTGATTTTGTGCAGACGGATGAAGCACTTCGTGTCCGGCGTCATTTGACGTTTTTCTTTGGCGAGTCGGAAAATACGCAGTCGGAATGCTGTCCGGAACGTGCAGAAGCGGAGCAGCTCATTACGTTCAAGGGTCCTCGGCTTGACCGTCAGGCCAAGATTCGGAAAGAGATCGAGCTGCCGTTGGCGGCCTCTCTTTCTTTAGATCCAGCCAGAGCCGGTACGCTGTTTTCGATGCCCGCAGAGACGCTTTGGGATCAGCTGGATGCGCTGGAAGGACTTTCGGTTTCCCGGCAGTGGATGGAAATGCTGGCACTTCTTGGTTTCCGTGCAGTTCGCGAGGTTCGGAAAGTGCGCAGCAAGGCGTACTGGGAGTGGGAAGGTGCTCGAGTCGAGTTTTCCTTCGATGAGGTGCCCCCCGTCGGAACGTATGCGGAGCTGGAATTCATTGCAGCGAATGACTCGGAGATCCCGGCGGTTCGGGCACGGCTTTTGAGCCTTTCGCAATTTTTGGGGTTGACAGAGATCGAGCCGCGAAGCTACCTTGCCCTGGTCGCTGCCTCGGCAGAAACGTGAGTGCGTTCCGGTACGCATTTACCGGATGAACTTTTTTATTCCTTTCAGAAAAAAACAGGAGAGTGTGCAAATGCGAACTCCTTTACGTGAAGAGCAGTTTTGGCTTTTGACCGGTGGAGTACTTCTGCTGGCGTTTGTGGCTTTTTCGTTCGCGATGTTTTTCACACGCAGTTTCATGATCCCGTTCGTCTTCTCGATTTTCCTCTGTGCGATGGTCTCGCCGGTGGAAAAGCTGGTCGTCGTCCGGTGGAAACTTCCGCGCTGGACAGGATTCGTCAGTTCGTTTTTGGTCATTTTGATGGTCTTCATTCTCTGTTTTTTCCTGGCCAGATTCGCGATCAACTCCATTACGGACGCGATCCAGGAAGTAAATCGATCCGGCGAAACCTCCACCTCGGAAAAATTTGAAACGACGCTGGATCTGGCTTTGAAACAGGTCGGGATCGGTTCCTACATCGAGGCGGAAACGCTGCTTAAAGAAATGCGTGAGCAGATCCCTTCATTTTTGAAAGAGAGCCTGAATGTCTGCAAGAATTTCGTTTCCAGCGGCACGCTCGTTCTTCTGTTCTGCCTTTTTATTCTCATGGGACGCGATCCGCATACGCGGGTCCGAAATGAGATCTATGCGGAGATCGAGCGGAGCATCCAGAAGTATTTGAACATCAAATTCTTTATTTCGCTGGCGACCGGAGTCTGCGTTTACCTCATTTTCTTTTTCCTCGGCACTCCCATGGCATTTTTGTTTGGGCTGATCGCATTCGTGCTGAATTTTATTCCGTCCATTGGTTCCATTATCGCGACGATCCTGCCGCTTCCGATCCTGATGATCACGACGGAAATGTCGAATACCCAGCTTGCCATGGCGGTCATTCTGCCGACGTGCGTCCAGCAGTTTTTCGGAAACCTTCTCGAGCCGAAACTTCAGGGGCACGGACTTCAGCTGCACCCGGTCACGATTTTGCTTGCGCTTGGCTTTTTCGGTGTGGTCTGGGGCCCCGTCGGAATGCTTTTGGCCGCGCCGATCACGGCAGCTTTGCGCATCATTCTGCTTGAGTTCAAGATGACGCTCTGGATGGCGCAGCTCATGGCGGGAAACCTGCCGAATATGCAGCGGACGATCATTTCGGAAGTCGATTTTTCGGAAGGGATCTCGGAAGACGTTTTGCCTGCGGAATTTCAGAATGTTCCGGAAACGTCCGTCATTTCCACGACCATCACTGGCGGAATGACGATGATGCAGACGACGGTCCCGGTCACGAATCCGGAAAGTGGGCATTCTGAGCAGGCTGCGGTTTCCGGAAAGCAGAATCGGATCGTGAACAGGAAACGCAAAAAGAAAAAATGACGGGACGGATCCTGACACGAAATTCACGGAATGTGCGAAAAAACACGGAAGTGAGATCGATTGGCGAAAGGTCCCACGCGCGAGCTGGTACGAGCGGCGGCGAATGGCACTTTCGCGTGAGTGCATGACCCCGTTCCCGTTGGTCACTTCATCAACTCATAAAATTCAGCAGAGCGAACATCGTGAGCGGATCCGTGTCTGTGCGCGGAAGCGCAGTCTGCCTGCCGCGGCTCGCGGTCTGCCCGTCATGTCATGGACGCTCGTGAGGGAGAAACATCTTGAAAGTTGTTTCTCCCTCAGACGCCCTCTTCAAGAACTTTTTGTTGCTTTGATGTTTTTGTGTATTAGGTTTCTTTATGTGTTTCTGCGGCTCTTCGGTGGCCTCCGTAGTAAAATCAGATCTGGATCGGCACCACACTTTCCGGAAGACCCCAAAATTTCATTTCTTCTAAAAAATTCTCAACATTTTTCTTTTCCGGCTTGACAGTTGGGTAAAATTTGGTAAAATAGACAGTAAATTTTACCTGACCTGCAAAGTTTCTCTTTGCGTTCATCCCTAATTTCATGAAAGTCAGACCATGAAACCAACGTTTCCGTCCCCAAAACTGATTCTGGGCCTTTTGCTGACGAGCCTTTTCCTGCTCCTCGCAACGGTCGTATTCGCTGGCGTTCATTCGCTTTTCCAGCTTCTTGGCGACACGGGATCGGCTTTGGTATTTGGCTGGATCGCGGCAGGGAGTGGTCTGGTTTTCTTCACGAGCTTCCTTTTGCTCGTTTTCGTACACGTCGGTTTTTCGATCTTTCCGGAGATCTTTTCCGCCAACGCGGCGGATCCGCAGGAAAAGGACTCGGAATGACGCACGGTCCCGCAAGATCTGCCGGAAATTTCCGTTTTCCCATTTGGTTTCCGAAAATTCCGACCAACCATTCCGTCCTCCAGAAATCTCTTTTCCAAAATCCCCAAAAGATTTCGCTCTCTCCGACGTTTCCGATCCCCAACCCCAACCTGCAGAGGTTCCATCATGAAACGAACATTCCGTTCCCTCTCCATCGTTTTCCTTCTCCTGCTCTGCCTGCCGTTTTCGACGGTCCTTCGTGCGGAAAATGCAGGTCAGACGGGCACACTCCCCAACACGGCGGCGGATGCATCTTCCGTTCAGAATCTGGACGCCAACGGTAAACTTCCGCGTGCGTCGGCTGAATCGCTGGGAATTTCTTCGCGTACGCTCATCCGGCTCATTCAGCGTCTGAATGATGAAGTGACGGCACCGAACAGTCTGATGGTCCTGCGTCACGGCAAGGTGGCCGCAGAGTGCTGGTGGCCTCCGCATTCTCCGGAAACGACGCACGCACTCTACTCTCTGAGCAAAAGCTTTACCTCGACGGCAGCCGGTTTTGCGGTCGCGGAAGGGAAACTTTCGCTGGATGCCAAACTGACGGACCTTTTTGCCGACTCGCTTCCTGCGGACTTTGCGTCTCCAGAGCCTCCGGAAAAATACGATTTCCTGAAAAAGGCGACGCTCAAGGACCTCCTCACGATGTCGGCCGGACATCATACGGAACCGGGACTGAAGGGGCTTTTCCCGATCGATTTTTCCAAACCGGAAGGTGAAACGTGGGAGCAGACCTTCCTGAAGCATCCGTTTACGCACGAACCCGGCACGTTCTTCCGATACAATACGGCAGGGACGTTCATGGTCTCCTCTGCCGTTCAGCGTGCGACGGGCGAAACGGTCCGCGACTACCTGATCCCGCGTCTTTTTGAGCCGCTCAAAATCAAAACCCCCTACTGGGAACCGAGTCCGCACGGCATCTCCAAAGGCGGAACTGGACTTTTCCTGCACACGGAAGACGTCGCGAAATTCGGGCAGTTCTGCCTTCAGCGCGGCATGTGGAACGGAAAGCAGCTTCTTCCTGCGGAGTGGTTTGATCAGGCGACGGCGAAGCACGTTTCCAATGGAGCAGACCCGAACAGCGACTGGGCGCAGGGGTACGGTTTCCAGTTTTGGCGGTGCCGATTCAATATTTACCGCGGCGACGGAATGTTTAGCCAGTTCATGGTCGCGATTCCGGAAAAGGACGCCGTCATTGCGGTGACCTCCGACTCGAACGGCTACCAGCAGGTCCTGAACATTCTGTTTGAGGAGCTTCTCCCGGCATTTCAGGACGCTCCGCTTCCGGAAGATCCGCAGGCGGCTGCCGACCTGCGTGCACTCGCAGACTCCCTCCAGACGAAAGACGGTCAGTCCGGCAGTCTGGTCCTCGAAAGCCTTCCGATCGAAAGTAAGATCCTCGGCCGTAAAGAGATCTTCCACGTCTACCTTCCCAACGGGTACCTTACCAGCGGGTTTGAATATCCGGTCCTCTACCTCCTTCATGGTGCCGGAGACCGAAGAGACGGCATAGTCGCCACAGGCGACAGCTGGCTGAAACGGGGAGAGCTCAAAAAACTTGCAGATGACTGGTTCCGCAACCGTCCTGAGAAAGCGGTCATCGTGATCCCGCACTGCGAAAACAGCCGGTGGCGGAACGATTTTGAAGGAAAGTACCGTTTTGAGGACTTTTTCGTTCAGGAACTGATCCCGTATGTGGAATCCCGTTTCCGATGCCGAAAAGACCGTGAGTTTCGCGGGATCGCCGGTACGTCGCGAGGCGGATACGGTGCGCTCTTTTACGCACTGCGCCATTCAGAGCTTTTTGGAAGCTGTTTCGCCATGAGTCCCGCGATCCGTTCGCATGAACTCGTCAAATCGATGCGGCACGCCGACTTTCTCCGAATTTTCCACACGGCCGTTCCTGCCGGACATCAGGACGGAGATGAAAGACTCACGCCGTTTTATCTCGAACACGACATCCTGACTATCGTGGAAAAACTTCCTGAAGAGCAGAAAGACGACGTCCGGATCTTCATCGACTGCGGCGAGTCAGACTACCTAAAAGAAGGGAACGTATGCCTGACCGAAACGATGCGGAAGCACAGAGTCCCGCACGAAATGCTATTCCGACCAGGAGCGCATAACTGGGTATTCTGGAAAGTCAGCCTGCCGATGACGCTGGAGCATTTCCTCCTCAAAACGACGCCGAAGCCGCAGGAATAAAATTTTCCTCAGACTCACCCAGATACAAAAAACACAAAAACATCAAAAAGTTTTTGAAAAAGGAGTCCAGAGGGAAAACCGATTTCAAAATGTTTTTCCCTCTCGGCCGTTCATGACATGACGGGCTGCCCGCGAGCTGCGGCCTTCAAGAACTTTTTGATGTTTTGATGTTTTTCTTTAGCTTTCACTCAAACTCCATCGCTGAATGGAATTCGCACGGCCTGTGAGTGGATTGAAATCCACGATCGTGCCGTGAAGCTCCACGTTCTCCTCCGCAACCTCATAGGAAACGGGACGCCCCGTGAGGACCGCCTCGGTGACGCACTCGATCCTGCGTCCGATGATGCTCTGCATTGCGCCGCACATTCCGACGTCGCACTGAAACGCAGTCCCGCCGGGAAAGATCTGCTCGTCTGCCGTCGCTACGTGCGTGTGCGTCCCGAGCACTGCCGTGACCCGTCCGTCGAGATAGCGGCCCATGAGCTGCTTGTCGCTGGTGGCCTCTGCATGAAAATCGACCAGGATGACCTTCACGTCGCGCGGGATCTGCCGCAGGATCCGGTCTGCCGCATGAAAAGGACAGTCGATCGGCTGCATAAAAACGCGCCCCATGAGATTCACGACGGCACAGCGCGCCCCCATGCCGATCTCGAAGATGGTGGATCCGCGTCCGGGGGCTTCCGGAGGGTAGTTTGCGGGACGGACGATCCGGGATTCCGATTCCAGGACGGAAATGGCTTCCTTGCGCTTGAGCGTGTGGTCCCCCATCGTGAGGCAATCGACTCCTGCTGCCCGAAGTTCATTGAAGATCGCCTGATTGATCCCCGACCCGGCCGCAGAGTTCTCCGCGTTAGCCGTCACGAACTCAAGCTGGAGTTCCTCGCGGACTGCCGCCAGTTTCTTACGGATGAGATCGCGCGGCGGTTTGCCGACGATATCGCCAAGATGCAGAAAACGCATGGGTTTCGTTTCTCCAATTTCTTCTGATGTTTCCGAACGGCTCTGAATCGGCTCCGGACTGGTTCCGGATTTTTCCGCCAGTTCCCGTTTTTCAATAAAAATGGCGCGAAAAGGAAATTTCGCGCCATGCTTTCATTCCTCGTCGTCGAAAATTTCTTCATCCTCATCCGAGCCGGCGTCGGGATCTTCTTCCAGATCTTCGTCCGTTTCGTCATCTTCAAAATCGTCTTCCGAGCCGTCTTCCGATCCTTCGTCAAATTCTTCTTCGTCCTCTTCCTCGTCGAAGAATTCTTCGTCTTCCTCCTCATCGTCAAAGAAGTCGTCTTTTTCTTTTTCAGCTTTCTTTGAACGTGAGCTGCGTCGAACCTGGACCTCTTTTTCTTCGTAGGGTTTTTCCAGGCGTCCTTCCCAGTGTACGACCTCCTGGTGCATGATCTTCTCGCCGCGCAGGACCCAGACCATCAAATCGCACGGCTGGTCAAATTCCGGGCCAGGAAGCTCAAATCCAAAGGCGCATGAACTGAACGGGTCTTTCTTCGTCGGTGCCGCGCTTACCTGGAATCGGCTTGCGTGCGGAAAGATCAGCGTCGTGTCGGTTTCTTTCGTTTCGCGGTTTTCCAGACGAAAACGCACGACCGTTTCACGTCTTCCCAGAACGCCGACCCACCCCAGAATGTTCATCGTGACGGTCGGATCCTCAAAATGGAGCGTCTTCATCAGGAAGTCGTCTTCGTCGCCGAGATAGCAGTCGGAAAGTGCATCTTTCGGCAGGTCGCCGAACTGGTCATTGCGTTCCAGCCAGCGGCTCTGAAAGAAAACGGGATTGATGTCTTCCGGCTTTTTTTTCGCTTTTTCCGAAATGGGACGAATTTCGAGCGACGCTGAGGGATGCAGGCTGCACGGGTAGCCGACTTTCAGGATCCGGATCCCCTCCGGCGTAAGGACCGTCGAGATCAAACGCTCAGTTTTGGAATTTCCCGGCAGAAGAAGAGTGCCTTCCTGCGCGGAAAGGGAGGACGTGACGCCGAAAGAAAACGTCAGGGCCAATCCCAGAAAACTGAGGAATGCCGCGATGGTGCGGAGGCGGATCTTCTTTGCGGAGTGCGTCGCGGAATGCGTCCGGAAATCGTTTCGTTTCATGATTTTGAGGAATTTTGAAAATTGGGTCTGGTTTGGGGACCATTCGGAAACTGCGCGGTCTGCGTACATTGCGATCCCGACCGGATTTCGAAGATGGAAAACACGGAAAGGGATCTTTCAACGCGAAAATCACGAAATAACGCAGGATTTACGAAGTGATCTAAAAATTTTAAAATCCGTTTCGAGTTTTTCGTTTCTTTGGGTGTTTTTCGCGTTTAAAATCAATGAACTTTGGAGTCTCTTTTGAGGTTTCCACGGCAGAAATCGCAACGCGAACAGTACGCGCCTGCCGAATGGACCTGGTTTTTTCGGAAAACGAATGGGAAGTCTTTCTATTTTCCCCCAAATTTGAAAAAACGCAAGCGGTTTTTGCGATTTTTTCGCGTTTTTGCAGAATTTCAGGTTTGCGCCTCTTGCACGACCGCCATAGTCCGCACAAACAGAACCCGAAACGGGCGGTCAGTTTTTCTGACTCTTCCGGAAGGCGCGTACCGAACCAGCTCCGATCTTACCACAGACTGCATAGAAGAGACACAAGCTCACGGAAGGGGAAAAAGAAAAAATGACGGGACGGGATCCTGACACGAAATGCACAGAATGTGCGAAAAAACACGGAGGTGAGATCAATTGACGAAAAGTCCTGTGCACGAGCCGGTACGAGCGGCTGCGAATGGCACTTTCGCGCGAGAGCATGGATCCGTTCCCGTTGGTCATTTCGTCAACTCATAAAATTCAGCAGAGCGAACATCGTAAGCGGATCCGTGTCTGTACGCGGGAATGCACTCCGCCCGCCTCGGCTCGCGGCCTGCCCGTTATGGCATGAACGGCCGAGAGGGAGAAACATTTGGGAAATCGTTTTTCCCTCTGGACTCCTTTTTCAAAACCTTGATGCTTTTGTGTTTGGATGTCTTCAGTGGTAGAATTGGTACTCCGTTAAACGAAAAAACGGGCAGATCCCTCCGTCCGTTTTTCCGTTTGTGGTATGAAAAATCAAGTTTTGGTATCTCGCGGAGTCACCGGCCCCGAAAAGTCGGCGGCTCCTGGGTTTACACGACGGATTCTTCGGTCTTCTCTGCCTTCACTACGGAATGAGGAAGACCAGTGCGGTGGCGACGCCCCCTTCGACGATCGCGCCGCGCGTCGAGTACGGGATGGGACTCCATTTCCGCGGAGCACAGCTCCCCGGTCGATAGTAGCCCAGCGAGTACTGGCATTCGTTCGGCGGATCGATGGCCGCGAGCATCGGAAGATACGGGATCGTCGCGAGGAACTGCGCCCCGGAGAGCACCGGCTGAAGCGGACCGATGGTGTGTCCGTAACGTTCCAGGGACGGCTGCTCAAAATAAAGCGGATTATGGCAGAGGTTCGACGCGGTCCACGTCATGTTCGTACCGGCAAATTCACGGGCCGGGAATGCTTCGTTCGGCGCGGCGAGCGGGCAGGATTTCGGCACGATCTTCGTGTCGTGAAGCTCGATGTCGTTCGTGATCTCCGTGATCCGGTGCATCGGCTCGCTGCTCTCGCACGGCATGTCGTAGTCGCTTTCGTCGACCTGGCGCGTCGTGAAGCTCTCCGTCAGCTCCCGATTTTCTTCCGGTCCGGGAAGCATCGTCGGTACTTCAGGACGAGCGGGTTCCGCCATCAGGCTCGGAGTTTCTTCAGAAGTGATCTCCGGCACGGCATTCAAAACATCGGTTCCGTTTTTCGGCGCGTTCGTATTCTGGTTCAGGCCCCCCTGTTCCAGCGTACTTTCCTTTTCATTTCCAATCGCTCCCGGAATCTGCGCGTCATCGGCATCCGATGTTTCTTCATTCTGTATCGATCCCTCAACAAGACTCTCTTCCGGCATCGCCAGAGGTTCCGTTTCCGAACCGTTCAGATCCAGATCAGCCCCATTTTCACCGGCAGGCAGCATCGGCGAAGCATCTTCCGCCTCAGGAAGGAGCTGTTCCGCAAGATCTTCATTTTCCGCCGGAGCTTTCGCATCTGCCGCTTTCGCATCCACGTTCTCCGCTTCCAGATCATCCAGACTGCCGAGCGAATCCAGATCCAGACCGGCATCTTCTCCCGAGGTCAGACGTACGCGGGAATATCGCGGCATTACGGCTGGGATCGGAGTCACGAGCGTTCCGGTATCCTTCTTTTCCACTGCCGAAACCGGAACCGCCTGTCCGGAGATACGGATCCCCGAAAGTGCTGACGATGCCGTTTTCGCAGATCCGGCGTCCGAAACTGGAGCAGAAGCGGATTTTCCCTGCATGGAACGCGCTTCGGGCGAGTTGACAGAGACCCACTTCAATGAAGGATCAGAAGAGGACGGCGAGACAGTCGAGGAGGTCCCGCGTCCTCCGAAATTTACATTTTCAGACCGGGCCGCCGGTACCGTATACGAGACCGGAACGACCGTGTTTCGCGTTTCCGCCTGCACGGAATCGATGCGCACAACGGGCACATTTCCCGCAGCAGACGGATCCTGCTGATAGGCGACGGGGCGGACAAACCGAGTATCCGCACCCGCAATACCGGCGGAAAGAACCGCCGAAAACAGAACGGCTGCCCGACAGACTTCCTGTCTGCCGAAACGTGCGTGAGGATCAGCCGTTATCCTCTGAATTGTAGTTTGGAGCTTCCTGCGTAATTTTGATGTCATGAGGATGATTCTCCCGAACAGTAGCCGGAGAAATCTGAACGAACCGGGCATCCCTGCGCAGTTCTTCAATATTTCTGGTTCCGCAATAACCCATACCAGCTCGAAGCCCCCCTACAAGCTGATACACAAACGGTCCAAGCGTTCCGCGGTACGGGACCCGTCCTTCGACGCCTTCCGGCACGAGTTTGTCCGGTCCGGCTTTCGTCTGACGGTAACGCTCGCTCGAGCCGCGAACCATCGCGCCCAGCGAACCCATTCCGCGATATGCCTTGAACTGACGGCCCTGATAGAACACTTTGCTTCCCGGACTCTCTTCCAATCCTGCGAGAAGTCCGCCAAGCATGACGACGTGTGCACCAGCGGCAAGCGCCTTCGTGATGTCTCCCGAATAGCGGATACCGCCGTCTGCGATGATCGAAACGTCTGTTCCCGCCGCGGCCTGCGCCACGTTGTAGATCGCAGAGATCTGCGGAACACCAACGCCCGACACGACACGCGTCGTGCAGATCGAGCCTGGACCGATACCGACCTTGATGGCGTCTGCGCCGGCGGCGATGAGGTCTTTTGCAGCCTCTGCCGTCGCAATGTTGCCCACGATCACATCAATATCCCAATCTTTTTTGATGCGGCGAACCGTTTCCAATACGTTTTTGGAATGACCGTGCGCACTGTCGAGCACCAGAATGTCAACTCCCGTCGAAACCAGCGTCTCAACACGTTCGTAATCGTGCACTCCGACCGCGGCGCCGACACGGAGACGGCCAAGTTCATCTTTGCAGGCAAGCGGATTGCTGCGCTGCATATCAATGTCCTTGATCGTGATCAGTCCCGTCAATATATAATTATCGTCAACCAGGAGGAGTTTCTCCACCTTTTTTTCCATTAAAATTTTCTCAGCTTCCGCAAGCGTTACACTCCCCGTAGCCGTTACAAGGTGATCTTTCGTCATTACTTCGCTGACTGAAACACTCAGATCTTCGAGAAAACGGAGGTCGCGGCGCGTGATGATCCCTTCGAGATGACCGTTTTCCAGAACGACCGGAATGCCGGAAACACGGTGCGTATCCATCATCTGGCGAGCGTCGGCGGCTGTCGCGTCCGGATGAAGCGTCGCCGGATTGTTGATGATGCCGTTCGCAGTACGTTTCACCTTGATGACTTCCGTCACCTGGTCGGCAATAGAGAGATTTTTATGGATGATGCCCAAACCGCCTTCCTGCGCCAAAGCGATAGCCATGGCACTTTCCGTCACGGTATCCATCGGAGAGCTGAGGATCGGAATGTTCAAATGGATGCGTCTGGTCAGTTTCGTCGTGACGTCAACTTCCGAAGGGACCAGTTCGCTGTAGCGCGGTTCGAGAAGAACGTCATCAAACGTGATCCCGCGATAATGAATTTTGTTTTCCATAAAAACTCTCCTTAAATGAAGGCGATCCAGAATGAAAATAGGGTGCGTCAGGTATAGAGCAGTCCTGGCACACTCTTTAAAGTAGTTCCCTCTAATATTATGCTCAAACACGAAAAATTAGAAGGGGGGGCGGTGGAAATTTTACCGTTTTTTTTCTTTTTTTTTAAGAAAAAACCAAAATATTCTAAAGAACTGCGTCAATCAGAAAATCCAGAACGCTCAAACATCCCCAAAAAGAGTTTAGGAAATATTTAAAAGTTTTTGAAAGGAGAGTTTGAGAGGGAAACGATTTCCAAAATGTTTCCCCCTCAGCCATTCATGCCATGACGGGCAGCCGGACGGCTCTCGCAGTGTGCCGTCGCGCGTGGGATCCTTTTTTGCGCCGAGGCGTGAAGGTTTTGCAGAGAGGACGCAAACGTCCGCTAACCAACGGGAACGGGTTTTTGCCTGTGCGCGGAAGCGCAGTCCGCCCGCCGCAGCTCGAAGCTTTCGAAAACTTTTTGATGTTTGGCTTTTTTGTCTTTTTTTCGGATGAAATCGCAGGAACTTTCTTGACTTGAGGAACGATTTTCGCTATACTCAGCAAAAAGAGTCCCTTTTTTGTCCTGTTTTATTCCGGACTCCCGAAATCATTTCCCAACCATTTTCCGACTCAGAAATCATGAAGATCCATGCAGCTTTTATTTTTTTGCTGACGGCATTTTGCGGCTTTTGGATGAGTACGGAGGCCGGCGCGACCGACATTCTGCTCAAGGACGGCAGACATCTGCTCGGACGGGAGGGGATGCTTCCGAAATTCGGCGACCTGCCGCAGTACGCGAGTCCGGAATCGCAGATCGTACCGCTGAATATCGTCTTTCTCGACGACGATCTGCGCCGGACATACGTACCGAGAAAACAGGTCGCGGACGTTTTTTCAAATTCCGAGCTGGAGGTCATTCCGGAGAAATTCATCCTTCGGCAGAAGATCCTCGAAAGCGGACCTGCGATCCAGGGAATGGGACTTCTTTTGAAAGAGGAGCCGTTCGACGAATTTGGACGCCGGACCATCCAGATGGCGACGATGCAGGGACCGCGGGACATCATCCAGTGCATCACTGAGATCACGCCGTTCTGGACGAAGATCGAATGCACGAACTTCATCTGGGATATGCGCATCGCGACGACGAACATTCCGGTCGAGCAGCTGCTCCCCATTCTTCGAAAACAGGCGATCCGTCTCTGTAAGGGGTCGGAACTGGAAGCGGCGCAGAAGATCGCACGGTTTTTCATTCAGGCGGAACGGTATGAGCTGGCGGCGTATGAACTGAACCGGGTCATTCAGCAGGCGGACGGCGAGGATGCGGAATCGGTCAAAAAGAAACTTGCGCCGACATTGGCGATCGTGCGTCAGCTCTCGGCAAAACGTGCGCTCAACGAGCTGAAATTCCGGCAGTCGAAAGGACAGTACACGCTGGTTCAGGAAATGCTCGCGCAGTTCCCGGCGAAAGGCGTCGCGGGCGAAACGCTCATTCAGGTCGACGACATGAAGAAGGAATTCACCGCGATGGACGAACGGATCGAAAAGCTCATCGCCGGGATCCAGAAATGCTGGAAGGAACTCCAGGACGAACAGACGCGCGAGACCCTGAAACCGGTGCTCGTGGAGATCCTGGAATCGGTGAACTACGCGACGCTTCCGCGCATGGAGGCGTTTGAGTCGATGATGGACGTGGACGGAGTGGACGTTCAGCAGCGGACGGCTCTCGCAGTCACCTGCTGGCTGATGGGGAGCAAAAATGCCGTGGATCGGCTCGTGACGGCAGTCTCGGCTGTGCGTGTCCGGGAACTGATCCAGAACTACATGGAGGCGGAAAGCGACCTGGCCCGCGAAGAGGCGTTCCGCAGATTCCGGCAGGAAGAAGCCGGGTCGGTGAAGATCGTTTCGGCGATCCTCTCGCACATGAAGCCGCCGGTGCGTGTCGGAAAGGACGAATGGCAGGGAAAGGACGGTTTCTTTCGCCTTCAGACCCCTTCCACCGTCGATGAACAGCCGATCCGGTACTGGGTCCAGCTTCCGCTGGAATACGATCCGCTCCGGCTCTATCCGGCGATCCTCTGCCTTCATGGCGAAACTGACGACCCGCTGAAGGAAATGGAATGGTGGACGGGGAGCTTCAACCCCAAAGGTTTCCGTTACGGTCAGGCAGGCAGAAACGGCTACATCGTCATTTCGGTAGACTGGATGAACAAAGATCAGCGCGAGTACGAGTACTCGGCACGTGAACACGCGGCAGTCCTGAACGTTCTGCACCACGTGACGCAGCGATTCTCGATCGACACGGACAGAGTCTTTCTTTCCGGACATTTCGAAGGGGGCGACGCGGCATGGGATATTGGATGCGCTCACCCCGACCTGTGGGCCGGCCTGATCCCGATCTCGGCACACGCGGACAAATACTGCAATCTGTATTGGTCCAATGCTCGCCGACTGCCGATCTACTTCATCTGCGGTGCTCTGGACAATCAGATACTTAGCAGAAACTCCAACGTGCTTTCCCGCTACTCGCTCCATGGATACGATCTGACCGTCGCGGAATTTCTGGGACGCGGACACGAGCCGTTTTCTGATGAACTTCTGCGCCTCTTTGACTGGATGGAACGCAAGAAACGTAATTTCTACCCCGAAAAATTCGAAGTCCGCACGATGCGGCCGTGGGATGATTTTTTCTGGTGGGTCGACGTCGAAACGCTCCCGCCGAATTCGATCGTCCTTCCCGCGCAGTTCCCCGTCCGCGGCGCGATCCCGGCTAAGATCTCTGCAGAACTGATCCCGTCGGTCAACACTCTGAAAGTCAACGTCCCGACCGGGAAAGTGACGTTCTGGGTCGGACCCTCCATGCTCGATTTTGAACAGCCGATCAATTTCCTCGTCAACGGGAAAAAAGTCCGTGTTCCGCGCGACACGAAACCGGATCTGCGTATTCTTCTGGAAGATGTCCGGACCCGCGGCGACCGGCAGAATCCGTTCTGGCAGAAACTGGAGACTGAGACGGGGAAATTTGAGACCAGCCGGAAGAGGAAAAATAATTCCTCCGGGAACTGAGTATCGATTCCACCACGAAAAATACAGAAACACCAAAACATCAAAAAGTTTTTGAAGGGAGAGTCTGAGAGGGAAACGATTTCAAAATGTTTCCCTCTCACTGCCTTGACCTCTTTGCGGGCAGCCAGACGGCTCTCGAAGAGTGCCGCCGCGCGTGGGACCTTTCGCCGACAGGTCCCATCGCTAAGATCACACAGAGGAGCGCAGAATCACACGAGAGGAGGAACGCAAGCTGAAAGCGCCTATTTTCTACTCTTTCGATTCCGGCGTACGAGACCGAGGATACCGAACGTACCGAGGATCAGGAGCGTGCAGGTTCCCGGTTCCGGAACGCCGATGTCTGCGTAGAGCATCCCGTTTTCGAAGCCGAGGTACACATCATAGAGGGAATCGCTGACCAGCGCGATACTCGAGAGCGTATTGCCGTCAAGCGTTCCATGGATCTCCATCAGGTTGGCACGTCGGAGTCCCATTTCACCTTCGATCTGGAAGGTCACGTCCCCCGCAAGGGCCAGATCGCCGAGGATGTCCATGAATTCCGCATCGCTGTCCGTCAGGTCAAAGAAAACGTGTGCGCCGTCCATCAGTTCCAGATCGCCGTTGAGTGCGAAGACGCTTTCCGCATTCGCTTCCTGAGTCAGTTCCAGATTGGAGACTGCCAGCGTTTTTCCGGGGGCGTCGATCTCGGCGGCGGCGCTGGTGAGGTTCCCGACTTCCACACGCTGTGCGGTCCCGGAAACGGTCAGGTCGGAACCATCGGTCATCGTGAGGGATTTGAAGGCCGCTTTCGGCGTGTTGAGTTCCATTTCGGATCCGGCGTCCGTAACGGAAAGGTCGATCTTCGAGTAATCCAGCGATTTCGCGAGGCTCCACGAGCCGGAATTATCGCTGATCAGGACGTCTTTCGAAGTGTTGGCGTCCACAGTCCCGGTACCGACCTGGAAACGCCAGTACTCCGAACCGCCGCGTTCCGTGAAGGTGAACATCATGGCGTAAGATTCTCCGGCAGTCAGGTCGACCGACGCATTGCTGACGACGCATGAACCGCCCGCAAGGCATTCATTTTTTTCAAAAATGCCGTTCTGATTCAGGTCGACCAGGACCCAGGTCCAGTCGTCCGAAGTCGTCCAGAGTGAGTACGCTCCCGTTTCATCCGGCGTGAAGTATCCCGACCAGGCGTGCGCAAAGTCATCCTGGAGTTTCGTGGAACCATGGTGCATACTTCCTTCCGCGACAGGACGGTTGGCTTCGTATCCGGAAATGATGTTTGAAAGATTCGGGACAGCATTCTTGAAAATGCCTCCGTTCGTGCCGTCGGCGAGCGTTCCGGCAATGTCATCGGCGGAGTCATTGTTTCCATTCTGCGCGGATTCATAGTAGTAGTGATTCAGTCGGCCTTCAAAATCTGCCGTGATTTTTCCGCCGGCGAGTTCCAGGACCGAGCCTTCCGTGAGCGGCGAATCGACCGTCAGACTGTAATTCGCGTCCTTCCCGATCGCCAGCGTACCGGTCCCCGTGACAGAATCCAGTTCGACGGCACTCGCGCCGGAGATGAGGAGGCGGTTCCCGGAATTCATCTGAAGCTCACCGATGCGGATCTCGCCGGTACTGTTCAGAGCCGCGTTTTTCCCGGTCACGCCGAGCGTTTTGATGTTTGCGTTTTTCCCGGCTGTGAGCGTTCCCGCGAGATTCAGTTTCGCATCATTCTGCACGACGAACGTCGAACCGAGCGTCAGGTCGGCACCTTCGGTGATCGTCATGGCGGAATTGGCGCAGAGCGAGAGATTGTTCGCTTTCGCACCTGCCGTGTCGAGCGTGAGCGTATGGGCATCCATCATGCGGTAGCTTCCCTCGGCGGTCGGAGCACTTCCCCAGACGGCCGTGTCCGCCCATTTCCCCGACGCGGCGGCCTCGGTGAACGTGACGGCAGTCCCGACGCGGATATTCGTGAATTCCGGCGTTCCATTATACGCGGAAAGACGCAGATAGTACGGATCGAATTTCGCCGGGTCGCTCAGCGTTCGGTCTGGAGTGAACGAGCCGTAGTAAATGTCGTCGATGTAGTACGAGACAATATTGTCCTTCGTGTTGAAGACCATGGAAATATCCAGTTCCTGACCGGCGGAAACCGGCGTGTTTCCCGGACCAAGGAGGGCATTCCGGTAATCATTGGCACCGCTTGACGTCTTCGTAGAAGAATGATATTGGGAAATGGAGGTCGTATCCCGGCGCAGGAACCAGGAGTATCCCTTCGTCGTACCGCGGATGGCATCCGAAAAACTCTGCGCTAAAGCCACGTTCACACGGTCGCTGGTGAACGAGGAGAGCGTAAAATTCACGGCAAAATTATCGCCAAGCTCAAGATCCCGCAGATCGTATTCCTTCCACCCGTTATCGTTTCCAGAACCGACATACGGACCGGCATCGGAAAGAAGGACGTTCTCGATGACGTCAGCATTTACCGGCAGACAGGCAGAAACGCCAAGTGCGGCAAGAAAGGAAATACCCATGAATCGGGAAATGCGCGCAGCAGTCCCTTTGCGTGTGATCTTCATTTTATTCTCCATTTGTTGGGGGCAAATACCAGGAAAAATATATTGATTGAAATCATTCCCAGTAAACAGAATAAATTATACGCCCCAAAAAATAATAAAGTCGCTTCTCCCCTCAAAAAAATCTCAAAAATGAAAAAAAAAGCACATTAAGATTCTGATCGTGCGGAAAATTCCGATTTTGCCGACCATATTGTTTCCCTCTCAGAGTCTCACTTTTAAAACTTTTTGATGTTTTTTGTGCTTTTCATGTTCCCCATTTCAGTGTGTTTCTGCGGCTCTTCTGTGCTCTCAGTGGTTGAGATTGCAGCGCAAGCGGTCCCACGCGCGACGGCACTCTCCGAGTGCCGCCTGGCAGCCCGTCATGTCATGAACGGCCGAGAGGGAAAAACATTTTGAAATCGTTTTTCCCTTTTTCGCAAAACTTACGCATAGACCATCTCGCCGGACAGTACGGCATCCGTATCGGCCGCCGCGCGGAACCAGTAGGACTGGAAGGCGGCAGGAAATTCGTGCATCAGCGTTTCGCCTGCCGGGATGGTGAACGTTCGGTATGTATTCCAGACTCCCGTGGCCGTCAGGTCTGTTTCGATCCGGACGGAAACTTCGGACTGTCCGTGATTCGTGAGCGTCAGCGTTTTTTTATCGAAGCCCGTCATCAGGAACGGCAGGGAGGGGACGTTCGCCTTTACGGCCGAGTTCTTCCAGAAGAACCCCTTTGCCGCCGGTTTTCCGAAGGTCCAGAGGTCGTCGATCGCACCGGCCCAGAGTGCAGCTTTTCCGTCTTCCGAGACGATGATGTGCGGGTTGCGCTCGCCGTCCGGAAGCTGCATCGCGGCTTTCTCGATCCCTCCGAGGACCATCAGCCCGCGGTAGGATGCGTAGTCCGTGATGAGTTTTCCATCACGCGCCACAGGCCGTACTTTCGGCAGTCCGCCCGCGTTGACGGCTGGAAGCTCGTAGAACATTCCGGCACAGTGGAACAGGTCGCGCTCCGTTGCCGCCTCGCGATCCAGACGCATCGGAAGGATCTGCGGCTTCACGATCTCATCGCACGCAATGGGGAGACGGAATTCCTGTCCCTCCACCGTGCAGATGACGCTCATCTCATCCACGCGGTAAACGTTTTCCGGAAGCGTCCGGACTTCCACCATGTTGAGGATCCGGCCGATCGTACCCTGTTCGCCGCCTCCGAAATCACGGTCGCTGCGCACGAGTTTGCTCTCTTCGGTCAGCTCATAGTAGCGTTTCGCCTGCGGTTTCCCGTCTTCCACCATCTGCGAAACGACCGCCAGCCGCTGATTATCCGCGCGGACCCAGAATGTACTGCCGCAGAAGTTTTTCGCACCAGGAGCCGCCAATCCCTCAAACCGGGCATCCCGCGGACCGGCAGAGCGTGTTTCGCGCATGGCGTACTGGAAGAAGCAGGTCGCGTTCGGGAGTTTTGTGTCAGTCGAGACGCGGATCCATTCCCCCTTGACGTCGGCAGGGAATTCGATCCATGCTTCGCCGGAGACGGTTTCTGTCCGGAGTTCCGTCCAGTTTCCGTCGCCGTTGAGGTCAACTTCGAATCGGAGATCCACGCTCTTTCCGGCATCGTGCCGAATGTGCGCACCGCGGAGATCCCACCCGCCAAACAGGTACGGATCGCTGACCGTACCGGCTTCTACCGTTTCATTGAACCAGACAGCTCCGCGTCCGAGCGGGCGTCCAAGTTCCGAGTCAAGTTTTTCCGGCTCCAGGAACCAGAGGTTGGAGTTGGACTGTCCGGGTTCCGCCAGAGTGCCTTTGAAGGGACTTTTGTTGAGGAATTCGCTTTTCGCTGTGTCGTCGCACCCGAAGACGAGGCGGTCATTCCATCGGCAGAAGTCGCCAATGACTTTCAGGTACGCGGCGCGCGGACGGATCCCGACGGCTTTTTTCGCACAGAAGGCGGCCGGGAAGTGCCAGAAGAGACCGTGCATCGTCATGAGGAGGTCTTCCGGATCGCCGATCTCACGGATACGCGGCCACTCCGTATTCCAGCCGTGCGCGCCGTCGTAGCAGTGCGAGCCTTTCGGCAGACGGTATTTGAACCACTTTCCGCCGTCCAGTACCAGAAGGATCAGCGAGCGGTAGTCCCACCCGACGGCCCAGATCGTGTCGCGTTCCGGATGGCTTCCGAGAATGCCTCCCGGACCGGTCACTTCCGTGAACTGGTTGCGGAGAACGACCTCCCAGTCCTTTCCGCTCCACTGTCCCAACGCCCCCGACTCGATGTCCGGATACCGGCGTGCTTTTTCGGTACGCTCCCCGTTATTCGAGTACACGATGCGCTCCTGGGCCGAGTAGAATCCTTTTCCATGGTATCCGGGCAGAATGTCGCGGTAGGTTTTGTCCGGCCGGTTGGAGTCGCAGTAAAGCTGCTTCACCTCGAGCGTGCGGACGTCCACTTCATAGAATCCCTCCTCCATCGTCGCATAGTAGATCTTGTTCGCCGGGTCGGTCAGATGGCGCGCGTTCCCAGTGTGGCGTCCGGGCATCGCTTTTGCGTCAATGACGCGAACGTTCCCCTTTGCGTCAATGACGTACGGCCCAATGAAAAGCTGGTTCGATTCCGGGTGGATCATGCGGTTTGCGGGCGTCCCTCCGATCGATTCGGGGCGGGTGACTTTTTCCAGTGACGGAGAGATCTCGTAGAGTTTATCCGTCGACCCCCACGGAGCATGCGGCGCGTAGGAGATGGTCCAGAGCTTTCCAGCCCATGGAACGACTGCGCCGGTCCCGCATTCTCCTTCACGGTTGAAGTTGGCCAGGTGGGGATAGATCCCGCTGAAACACGGAAATTCTTTGGGGGCGGCTGCGTCATTTCCTGCGTTCTGCTCGGCGTTTTTCTCCGCGTCGGCATTTGCGTCCGTTCCCGCACCATTTGCGCAGACTGCTGAAGCCGGAAGTGCCAGGAAAAGGAGACCTCCGGCCATGGAACCGCAGAACTCACGGCGTGAAACTTCGGAAATGGAGAAATTTTTGGCTGGATCTTGGGCAGGATTCTTTTTCATTTTGGAAACTTTCAGTAAGGGGGATGGCTTTTTCGAAAACTGATTTTCTCAGTTCCGTTTCAGGTTTTCTGTATTTTCCATATTTTAGCAGAAAGCGGTCCCGCCGTCAATCCCTCGCCGGACGAAATTCCGATTTTTAGACAAAAATCCGGTGAAGCTTCGTGTGTCTGTACTCTGGAAAAGAAAAACCCCTTCAAAATCACGTTCAGAAAATCACGTTCAGAAGAGCGCGTCCATCAGGATCGCACGGGAAAACGGCTCTCGCGGAAATGTGGGTTCGGTGAGCATCGGTCCGTTGGGGCCCATGAGGAAAACTCCGGATTCGTATCCGCCGCATTCTCCGAAGATCTGCATCTGGGAATTTCGGATCTGAAAACGGAACGCAAGTTCCTGGAGATCCACCGTTTCTTCCAAAACGTTGACTCCGCGCACCGTCAGCTGCGTCGTGTGTGCGAGCTGCTCCAAAAACGGTTTTGAGATGGTTCCCTGGATCATTCGAAAATTCCCGTCCGCAAAAATGAGCTGGGATGCGTCAAACCGCGCATTTTCGACCACCAGCGTCCCTTTGCCCATGAGATTTTTTTCCGGGAAAAATACCGAAGCGTCCACCTCGTCAAATTTCCCGCGAAAGAAACCGCTCCATCGGCTGAACGTTTGCTGGATCTCGATCGCACCGGTGAATCGTGCGTCAGAGCCGAGAGCATTCAGCATCGGGAAGATCGGCGTCAGATAGTGCGTCGGAAGCCCGCCGACGTCCGTTTTCAGCGTCGCCTGCATCGTGCGGGAACCGTTTTTCTGAATACTGCGAAGCGAAAGAAAAACTTTGGCCTTTCGATCTAACTCCGGCACCAGGAAGGAAATTTCCGTTTCGGGAGTCCCTTTTTGCATTCGGATCCGAAGTTCCGCTTCATGGAGACGGAGCGCATTTTCATCAAATCCGGTTTGCACCATACCATCCTTCTCCAGCTCAAGGATCAGCTCCCGGCCGTGCCAGTCCTGCGCAGAAAGAAAATGCTGATGCGCGGTCCAGAGCGTTTCCAGACAGTGCGGCGACAGTTTCAGTTCCGGAAGCGTCCATTTGGTGAGGCTGACTTCCCGGCCCTCCCGGAGCGTCGTGTACCGGACCCAGTCTGCCCACGGCATTTGAGCAAGGAGAAGAGGTTTTTCTTCCGTACTTTCCGGCATGAAAAAGGAGAGACCGTACAGTCGTCCGGAACCCGGAGATTCGTGAACGATGGAGTCGGCCTTCACGGGAAGTTCAAGAAGGCGTTCCGCACGTGAATTCCAATTTTGGACGTACCAGACCGTGTGGCGGTAACTGCCCCACAGGAAAAGTCCTGCGGTCGGCAGAAAGCCAAACAGAAGGAAAAGCGTCAAAAGGAGCGTGCGTTTCGTCATGTTTTTCCTTTTCAGGCCGTCTGTTTTCATATTTTAAACGCCAAACGGCCGAATTTCATTTTCTCTTGAGCGTCGTATGAGATCCAGCCTGGCAGCGTGCGGGGATCCGTTGAATGCCGGACAGGGATCCGCTTAACGGCGTGCGAGCGATTCGAAAAGCGCAATGCGTTCGCGGATCTCTTCCACGCTGTCTCCGCCGAATTTTTCGACGACCGCCGACGCGATCTCAAATGCCGTCACGTTTTCCACCACGACGCTGGCGGCTGAAATGGCGCAGATGTCGCTGCGTTCCCAGCAAGCCGAGACCGATTTATGCGTGACCGGGTCGACCGTCGGAAGACCTTTTCGCAGGGTCGCGATCGGTTTCATGGCGGCGCGGAGGATCAGAGGCTGAGCATTCGTCATTCCTGCTTCCAAACCGCCGGCTCGATTCGTGGGACGGACAAAACCGAGCGTCCGCGAGTTCTGTTTCGCTTCATCATAGCCGATGGCGTCATGGACCAGGCTTCCCGGAAGTTTTGCGGCTTCAAATCCCAGACCGATCTCGACGCCCTTGACTGCCTGGACCGCCATGACTGCCTGTGCGAGTTTGCCGTCGAGCTTTGCGTCCCACTGCGCGTGCGTTCCAAGACCAAACGGAAGGCCCGTGACGCGGACTTCAATGATCCCGCCCAGTGTGTCGCCCTCTTTGGCTGCACGGTCGATCCTGGCTTTTCCTGCCTCGATCGCGTTTTCGGCGGAGAGCGCGTAGAGGTCGTTTTCGTCGCGGAATTTTCGGATCTTCGCCATGATCGGGGCGCAGTCCGTACCGTTTTCGCCTGCTTCTTTCAGGCGGTCAAAGAGTTCCTCCGCTTCTGCCGTCACGGGAAGCGGAACATCGCCGACCTGCTGAACGAAACCAACGGCTTCGATCCCGAGAAGCGAGAGAAGCTGCCGAGCCAGTCCGCCTGCCGCGACACGTGCGGCCGTTTCGCGGGCACTCGCTCTTTCAAGGATGGCGCGCATTCCGGAAAGGAACTTTCTGGAGCCGGTGAGGTCTCCGTGTCCCGGCCGTGCGGTCTCGAGGTCCGGAAGGTCGGGGAGACGGTAGTCGCGATTTTTGACCCAGAGCGCGATGGGACTGCCGATGGTCTTCATGCCCCAGATCCCCGTCAGGATCTCTGCGGTGTCCGTTTCAAGACGCTGACGTCCGCCGCGTCCATAGCCGCCCTGACGCCGGGCAAGCTCGTAGTTGATCGTTTCCGTCTGAATCTCCAGCCCTGCGGGGAAACCGTCCACCAGAGCCAAAAGTCCTTTGCCGTGCGATTCACCGGCCGTATGGTAAGTCAACATGAAATTTTGATCCAGTCTGAATTTTCTATCTGATCTTCCCGGAAATTTGCGGAATTTTCGGGAGTTGGTTTTGGGGTTTCGGGAGTTGAGTTTTGGTTGCCGGTCGGAAAAGCATTTCCGTCAAACAGTGAGAGTGTGCCTCGAAATGCCGACCGATCCGCTCCACATTATACCGAAAAAGCAGATGCGGGGCAAGGGGGCGAGCTGCCCTGAATTTCAATTTCCTGCGAATTTTTTCGCAAAAAGTGCCTCAAGACGCCCGATCAGTTCCTCTTTCGTGCCGTCATTGGACACCAAAAGCGTCGCGGACGCCCGTTTTTCCGCCAGGGAAAGCTGACGGCGTTCCCGCGATTCAAGCTCCTCAAGCGTCCAGCCTCTCGAAAGCGCGAAACGGATCTGGCGGTCTCGCGGAGTCTCGATGAAAAGCAGTTCGCCGCACTCCTCTTTCCAGCCAATTTCCAGAAGCAGCGGTGCGTCAAGGATCACGAGCGGTTTGCCGTTCCGGGCTGCGGTTTCGCGGAATTTCAGCCATTCTCTGTGGATCGCCGGATGGAAAAGAGCGTTCAGGAAGGCGAGTTCCGCGTTTTCGGAAGTTTTTTCTGAAGAGTTTCCTGCAGGGCTTTTCGTTGGCCCTTCCGTCGGATCTCCCGCAGCCTGAAAGACCTTCTGCGCGATCTTTTTTCGGTCGGGCGTTCCGTCGTCGGCAAGAATTTCCGGTCCCCAGCGGCGAAGCAGACGCTCCCGAATGTCGGACCGCTCGTAGAGCGCGTGTCCCGCACGGTCCGCGTCGAAGACCGGGATCTCTTTTTGCCGGAAAAACTCTGCCGCGAGCGATTTTCCTCCCGCGATCCCGCCGAGGAGTCCCCAGACCTGGAATCGGGCGTCCTGAAACCGTTCTTCCGTCGCGATGAATTTCACTCCCAGATCGTGCGGTTCGGACGGGAGTACCTCCGTGAGCTGGCACTCAAACGCAATGCCGACGGTCGGCGTCTCTTTTCGGAGTTTCGGGAGAAGCCGGTCGTAAAATCCGCCTCCCTGGCCGAGACGCCGTCCCTGAAGGTCAAAGCCTACGCCCGGAAGGACAGCAAGATCGAGTTCCTGCGGCAAAACGATACGCTCCGGATGCTGACGGACCGCAGCTTTGGGTTCCGGGATGCCGTATGCGCCCGGTTCCAGTTCCTCCCGCGAACGGATCTCCACCAGCTCCAGTCCTCCGTCCGGAAGGCAATACGGCACGATGCACCGTTTTTCGGGGGCTGCGAGAAGTGCTTCGATCAGGAGATCCGTCTCGATCTCTGAGCGGAAATTCACGTAGACCAAAACCGCCCGGACTGTTTTCCAGGCAGGCATTTCCAAAATGCGCACGCACGCACGCCGACTCCGTTCATGCCGATCCGAAACGGCTGCGCGGAGTTTTCTTAAAGTACTTCGGAGAGTCTTCTTTTTATCTGAGAGCGAGGATTCCATTTTTTCTTCTTTTCTGATCCCATCGGTTTGTTTCGATGATCTCCGCCGCTAAAACAGAGAGAGCCGCGAGAAAATACTGAAAGAGAAAGGAACTCATCCAGACACAAAATTCACGAAAAAGCGAAAAATCACTAAATGAATTTTAAGATTTTTGAATCACTTCGTGGATCTGGTTTCTTTCCGCGCTTTCGCGTTCCACCTTCTGTGAGATCCTGCGGATATTCTGTGCTCTCAATGGCGGAGATTTTCGGCGAAAGGTCCCACGCGCGACGGCACTCTGCGAGAGCCGTCTGGCTGCCCACAAAGAGACTGCGGCCGTGAGAGGGAAACATTTTACAGTTTCCCTCTCAGACTCTTTCTTCAAAAACTTTTTGATGTTTTTCGCAAACTACTTCGCGAGCAGCTGAACGCCGTCGAGCAGCACGTGACCGTTCACGTTTTTGTTCGAGATCACGATCTTCGCCTTTCCTTTTCCGGCTTCAAAGCGGAACGTTCCGATCGACTGGAAGGGTGTGTGCCCGCATTTCTGCTGGTTGACTGTGAGCGTCTTCACACCGTCGGCCGTGTGGACCTCGACCGGGACGTTCGTCGCGCGGTTCGAGAGCGGGACGTAGATCAGGCGGACATCGTATTCGCCGGCCTTCGGAATATCCAGCGTGTACGTTGCTTTTTTCGTTCCGCATTTCGTTCCGTCATCGTGATGGTAGCCTTTTCCAATGCGCGGCGACACTTTGTCGTTGAAGTGCCAATCCCCTTCCAGCTTCGCATTTTCGTCGCTGCAGTAGATCCCCGGTACGCGGTCATCCGTCATGTTTACGAGACTCGGAGGAGCCAGCGGATAGTCGATGACCTGTGCATCTGCCTTCAGACGGGCGGCGAGTTTCTCGTAGTTTACGTCCTGAACGGCCAGATTTTCATCGATGGCCATGGAAGCGGCCGTCGCGGCGCTCTGACCGAGGATCATGAAGACCGGCTCCATGCGGATCGAGCCGTACGCGATGTGCGAGCTGGAAACGCAGATCGGAACGAGCAGGTTCGTGCATTCGGAACGTTTCGGAATGATGGTCCCGAAATCGATCGGGTACGCACCGCGCGGGGAGACTTCCACGTCCCCTTCGTTCCACACGACGGCTCTTCCGTCTTCCAGAATGCGGACGTAGCGCTGGCAGTGGTGGGAGTCCATCTGGTACGATCCGAAGCCGATCGGACGCGGAGTCGGTTCGATGCGGCGGCAGTGGAGTTCCGTGTGCACGTAGTCGCTGACCATGCGTCGGCCTTCGCGCACGTAGATCTTGTGGCCGAAGTGCCGCGTGTCGGCAAATTCGTCTTTCGCCAGCCCCCAGTCTTTGTACTTTTCGTGCACGTCTTTCGGAACGCGCGGGTCATTTTGGAGCGTCCACATCAAACCGCGCTGCCAGAGTTCATGCGCAAGGCAGATCTTTTCGCGTTCGTCGTCGTCCGCCTCGACGTATCCGTAGTTCTGTCCGATGAAGTCATGCGAGAACGGGCCGCCGTTGTTCGTGTCGGTCTTTCCGTTGGGCATCGCCGAGTTGATCATCAAAAAACGCTGACCGGCTTCCAGAGAACGGAGGTAAAGCTCGTAGTTTTTCGGGTCGTAATTTTCGGGTTTCGTGAACGGTACACGGTTTTCCGGGATCTTCGTCATGCAGAGGCGGTAGCAGTACGCCTGCATTCTCGTGTCGCCGTCGCCGTCTTTTCCGATCGTCTCATTCACGTACGGCAGAAGCCCGCTTTCCGGCTTGCCGGGGATGACGTAGGGGTCCACGTACGGGTTGAACTGATGGTAGTGTGCATACGCGACCTGGATGCCGTTGAGGGTTTCGCCGTACGTTTCGTTACTTTCGCGTCCCAGCGTGTACGAGACGCCGGCAGCTGCGAGCAGGTCCCCCTCGTAAGTCGCGTCGATGAACGTCTTCCCGCGCCAGGTCTCGCCGTTTTTCATGCGGATGGAAACGATCTGCGTCCCGTCTTTCTGAACGCAGTCCTTCTTCATGCGGTCCAGATACCGTCCGCGAAAGACAGGAATGTCGTTTTCCTTCACGAAGTCCTCGAAGACCATTTCCGCAACGTGCGGCTCAAAGACCCACGCGGTCTGCGTGTCATTATCGAAACCGCGTCCGCCCTGACCGGGCATTCCGTAATTCGGAATCGCCGTCCAGTTCCACGATTCGGGCTTCTGGTAGTGTTTCCAGAGCCGATGATAGAATTCACGGGAAATTCCGCCGATGACGGCCCGGTTTCCCGAGTCGGTCGCGCCGAGTCCAGCAGATGAAAGTCCGCCGAGATGGACATCCGGGCAGACGATGACGGCGGTCTTGCCCATGCGTTTCGCCTGGACTGCCGCAGAAACACCGGCACTGGACCCGCCGTACACGACGACATCGTAGACCGTCTCATCTGCACAGACCGGAGAAGTAAAGGAGGAATTGAAAATGGACTGGCCGAAAACGAGCGCAGTCAGAATGAAAGCGGAGAGTATCTTTCGCATTCAGGGACCTTTCTTGAATAATGGGGGGAATGGGTGTGGAAATAGATGTGGAAAAAGTGGATCATGGATCCTCAATTCAAATTTCATGATCCATGATTCACCGTTAATTCTTTAATTCATTCCGGACGATTTATTCCTAGCGGCTCTTCCAGAGAATGTCGCGCTTGATGCACCGCAGTTCGACGAAAGCCGCGATGTCCAGCACAGCATCGGAATCCGGATCCTGGATCATTTCCGCGCCGTCGCCGTCTACATCGTAGGTGCGGAACCAGCAGCGTTCCATGGCGTCTTTTCCGCAGGCTTTTTTGACCTGAGTCTCCATCGCCTTGACGAGTTTTTTGCCCTTGGTGTTTCCAATGACGATACAGGAGGCCGACTCACGCCAATTGGGATAGGTCAGCGTGTCGATGAAACGGATCCCTTTCACGTTTTTGGGCGGCGAGACGATGAAGAAGCCCTTCACATCACCGGCCGACGGATTCGCCTTCTTGCGGCGGACCATGGGGTTCCAGTCCTGATTGGCGAAGTACGCCGCCGCCATGCCTCCGTAACCGACGCCGCCGACGCACAGTTTGTCGATATTCAGACGGCCCGCATTGTTCTGCTGCATCAGGAATCGCTTCAGGCACGGGAGGTCGTACTGCACGATCTCCTGAAGGTCGTTGAATTTGAGCTTCGCGCCGGCTTCAAATTTTTCCGTACTTTCCGGACCGACGAGCATCCGGTTGCTGCGTCCGTGACCGCGAAGGTCGGGGATCAGGACAGCACAGCCCATTCGCTGGAGTTCCTGCGCCAGAACTTCCACGTCCTCACGGTTTCCTGCCCAGTCGTGAAGCAGGATGACCGGGACGCTCTTTTTGCCGCGGTTTCCAGGATAGTAGGTCGCGGAGAGGAGAATGTGGTCTTTCGTTTCGAGCTTCGTTCCGCTGACGCGTTTGGGTTCGGGAAGCGGTGCATCGGGATCGAAGTCTTCGTCTTCGTCACTGTATCCTTCTTCGTTTTCCGCGTCCGCATCTTCATCGGCTTCATCGGCACCGCGTGCATCCGCGTCCTCTTCTTCGCCGGAAGCATCCTCTTCTTCGGAATACTCTTCATCGTATTCATCCTGCGCGGCGCAGAAGGAAGGAACCATCACGTTTTCGGCCGTGAAGAGAAACATGGCCAGCAGTGCGATGAAAATGAAACCAAATTTCGTTTTCGACATATTTTCACCTGAATCTTTTTTTTTCGGGGTCAATAAAAACGGCATTTTGTCTGCGCGAAAAGGATACGCACATGAAAACGCAGTCTGAAAAAACATTTCATTCTATTTTAAACCAGAAATTCCATTGCGTCAACTCCCTGCCCCCCCGCAAATGGGAAGATTCAGAGAAAAAGTTGAAAAATTTTTCCAAAACGGCAAAAAAACGGAGATTTTAACGCTTTCCGGAGTTTCTGTCAAGTAAAAATTTTGGATTTCAGCGAATTTTTTTCGGATTAATGGAGAAAAATGGAGAAAAAAGGAAAGGGGGGGCTTGAAACTCTTGCGATTTTGTGTAAAATAGTGCGTCATGTTGAAATATGATGAACCGGTTGTTGAGAAACACCGAAACGAAACATAAAACTTAAGGAGGAAGTGCAATGGCAGTTTGTAGCTTTTGCGGTAAGGGAAAGCAGGTCGGTAATGTGGTTCAGACTCGCGGTCGCGCCAAGTATCTCGGCGGTGTTGGTACGAAAGTGACCGGCATCACGCGCCGTGTTTTCAAACCGAACCTTCGTAATGTTCGTATCTCCACGGAAAATGGCACGCATAAGACCGTGTGCATCTGCGCGCAGTGCCTGAAGAGCGGTGCCGTCACCCGCGTCGTCAAGGCTGCTCCGTTCAAACTCGTCGAAAGATAATCGTTCGCCGAAATTTAAGAGAACGCCTCCTGCGCTTCTTTCCACGCCGGGCTGACCGGTTTGGAGAATAAAACAGATCCCGTGAAAGACTCCGTCTTTTGCGGGATTTTTATGTGCGCCGCCGATACCGGACCGTTCTGCGCAGGTTTCAGACCGGGATTTTTCCAAAACCGTACGCTCTCCCCCTTGACATTCGATTTTTGATTGAGTATAATTCGGACGGAATGACGCGGCTGCGTTGGTCTGATTTTCAGATTTTAAAGATGGGATCTCAGGAATAGTTGGAGATTTTATGTACCGTCGAATTTTCAGTTTCGGAGCTTTTTGGATTTTTTTTCTGCTTTTTGCGGGGCTGGTCTCTGATTCGACGGTCTTTTCGGTCCAGGCACAGGTGTCGGGAACTGCGGTATCGGCGGAAACAGTGCGGAATTCGCAGCCTGTACTGAAAACGGAGGCTCTGGAAGCGTCTGGAACTTCTCCGGCTCCGATCTTTCAGGGAACGGAAGCGGTTTCGGACCCGAAAAAAGGAGGATCTGAAACGTTCGGCAGTTCGGTCGTGCTTTCTAACGGCGTACGTCAGATGCTTTTTTCGATCGGCATCGTGACGCTCCTTTTCATGGTCCTGATCCTGATTCTGAAAAAATGTTCGCCCAAAGATCGGGAATTGACTTCCGATGTTTTTGAGATCCTCGGTAAAACGCATTTCATGCACCGGCAGCAGATCTGTCTGATGCGCTGCGGACAGAAACTTTTTCTCGTTTCCGTCTCTCAGAACGGCGTCGACCGGATCGGAGAGATCGACGATCCGGCCGAAGTGGATCGGCTGACCCGGCGATGCCATGGGGAAGTGCTCGGTACGGCCGCTCCGCGTCTGCGGAAAGAGGCGGATGGGGAAGATTCGTGAAGATGGAGGAACTTTTCATGAAGAAAACAGGAGCTGCGCTGCGGAAATTTCTTTTTACCGCGTTCCTCTGTTTCCTTTTGCCGGTTTCGCCTGCATTCTCGGAAGGCGGTCCGTCACCAACGGTTTCCTTTCCGCGTCCAGTCCCTTCGCCGGAATGGCAGTCGGTCGATTTTCAGCACGTTCCGCCGCTTTTTCCGCCGGGAACAGCCGCAGTGCATCAGACCGCAGGGAAACCGTCTGTTTTCCCGGAGCTGAAACCGGCGTCTTCCGAGACGTTTGCGCAGGAGCTCCCGTCTGTACTTCCGGAAGAGTTCCCGTCTGCGCTTCCGTCTGAAATTCAGACAGACAGACCGGCGGATGGTTCGCCTGAAACACCGTCCAGAGAGGGATCTGCGTCCGAAAATGCTTCGAAACCCCTGGAAAGACCAGAGACTTCTGCAGATCTGGAAACCTCGGAGAATGCAGAGACTTCCAGAAATACGGAAACGTCCAGAAACACGGAGACCGCGGAAAGATCCGTTTTCTCTCTGGCGTACTGGACCGGTCCGGAGAAGATCCAGGGATCTCTGGTCTCGATGCTCCTTTTGAGTGCCGTGAGTCTGGTTCCCGCATTTCTGATGATGACGACGAGTTTTGTGCGGATCTTCGTCGTCCTTTCGATCCTGCGTCACGGTTTCGGCACGCAGGGGATCCCGGGGACGCAGGTCCTCGCGGCGCTTGCGCTTTTCATGACGCTCTTCATCATGTACCCGACCTGGGAGCGCACCTGGCAGGACGGCGTCGTTCCGTACCAGGAGGGCCGCCTAACTTCCGAAGAAGCGTTTGATGCCGGGATCGCGCCGATCCGCTCCTTCATGGCGCAGCAGCTTGAACGGACCGGCAACACGGAGGAGATCCTTCTTTTCTGGCGCAGCAGTTCCACGCCGCCGGATGAATCGCGCCTCGCGGAGTACACGGCCGACGATGTTCCGCTTCAGGTCCTGCTTCCCGCGTTCATGCTGAGCGAGCTGAAGACGGCGTTTCTCATTGGAGTTCAGCTTCTGATCCCGATGCTGGTGATCGACCTGCTGGTTTCGTCGATCCTTGTTTCGATGGGAATGTTCATGCTTCCGCCGACGATGGTTTCGCTTCCGTTCAAGCTGCTTCTTTTTGTCCTCGCCGACGGCTGGCGTTTGGTCGTGGAGATGCTTTTGGTGAGTTTCTGACGCGCACGCTTAAAATACTAATATTTAAAAAGGTCTAAAAAGTTTTTGAAGGGAGTCTGAGAGGGAAACGATTTTCAAAATGTTTCCCTCTCACGGCCGTCGTCTCTTCGCGGGCAGCCAGATTTCTCCCGAAGGGTGAAGTCGTGCGTGGGACC
The DNA here is from genome assembly GCA_017939795.1 of Thermoguttaceae bacterium. Lineage (GTDB taxonomy): Bacteria > Planctomycetota > Planctomycetia > Pirellulales > Thermoguttaceae > RGIG3701. The sequence goes on along the minus strand of JAGBAA010000092.1, from coordinate 12,367 downwards.
TTTCGCCGACAGATTTTACCACAGAGGGCACGAAAGAGCCGCGACGCCCTTCCACTTTTTTAAGAAACGGCAAAATTTCCTTAGAAAACGCCGTTTTGGACCGAAAAATTTTTTCTAAACGTAAGATTGTGCCGAAAAAGTCTCTTTAAAAGGAAAAATTTTCAAGAAAATTGGAAAATTTTGCCAAAAATGGGGGTGGGGAGGATTCCAAAACCCCCATTTTCCGGTTAGAATATAGGAACGGACTCAGTTTTTATTTTCGGTTCGTTGGGGACTCGTGCCAAACAGACTTTTGCGGGGGCAGGTCTGCTCTTGCGGCAGTTTGGGGAAGGGCGGAGTCTGAACATTTCGCGGATCTGAAAATGACCTGATCGCAACGTCTGCATCCGTGCGGAGACACGGTACGGCGGTCCGTGATTGATCGAGCTTTTGACACTTCCCGCAGTGGGTTGGAGATATATCGTAGAGGAGAATGAGAAATGCTCTGGAACCGGTCAAACGATTTCCTGAAACTGGTCCTGCTTTTAGCGTGCGCATGGGGAATGCTTTTCGCAGCCGGCACGGTACAGGCAGACGAAAAAAATGCGAAAGACGAGGCGGCGCGTGTCCGTCTTGAGAATTTTGTGAACCTTTTGCGCGACAACGGGTTCGGCGATCTGGGGGTCTACTATCTGCAGCAGCTGAAGGACGAAAACAAGCTGCCGGAATCTCTCAAGCCGGAATTTGATTTCATGATGGCAGTTCAGGTGGAAGCCTCCGCACGTCTGGAACGCACGAACCAGGGGTACCTGGACCGATACGATGAAGCGATCACGTTTCTCGAAAAATATTTGAACGAGAACAAAAACGGCAAGAACTACTTTGTCGCGATCGGATTCCTTCCGAATATCCGTCTGAACAAGACGCTGGTCTACCGCAACCTCGCGACATCCGGAGATCCTTCCGAAATCGACGATTCCAAAATGTCGGAAGAAGAGAAAAAGGATCTGGAAGCGAAGAAAAAGGAATTCGCGGAAAACAAGAAAAAGTATGAGGAAGCCTCCCGCGGTGAACTGCGCAAGAATATTGAGTTCCTGACGAAGTACGAGAAGGAGATCCTTGCCGAAGCGAAAAAGATCGACGCGAAAGACGAAAAGCAGCTCCCGCAGTACATGATGATGGTCGGTGAGCTGAACAGCGTGCGAATGGCCCGCGGCGATACGTACTATGAACTTGCGCGTACGTATCCGGAAGATGCGAAGGAATACGCGGAAAATCTCGATAATGCCCGCAAACAGTACAAATTTTTCTGGGATACGTACCATGAAAATCAGTACCCGATCGCCTTCCGCGGCCACATGAAAGAGGCGAGAATGCTCATCCTCATGAAGAAATTCAATGGCAAAGGGGAAGCCATTGAGATCCTGAACGACCTTTACACGGGGCTGAAGGAGAATGAGGAAGACATTTTCCGCAACATTTTCATTGAAGTCTGTACGTGCTATCTCGACATTTTCGGAAACAAGGAAAACGGTCTGAAGCCGAACAAAGACCAGCAGGAGATCCTGATGGCCGCCATTCAGAGCTTCAATCCGGCAAGTCCGGCTTCCGTGCTTCGCGCGAATTTCCTGGAAACGACGCCGATGGGGATCCAGATGCGTATCGCGTACGTAAAGTTCATGGACTACTTCCTGACTGAATCGAAACCGAGGGATGCGGCGAAGTTCCGGAAAGCGATCTCCGACGATGTGCGTCAGCTGTACGCTCTGAAGCACCATCCGTATATGGAAGAGGTCAAGGCCCTGCACAAGAAATTCTTCCCGCAGGAGCACATTGGCGACGAGGAAACGGACCTGACGTTCGCGAACTACAAGAAAGAACTGAAGAAAAAACGCGATGCGAACCGCAAGAAGGATGAAAGCAAGCGCGAAAATCTCTACATCGAGCTGCGCAAATTCGTCCTGAAAGAGTTCATGAAGTACTTCAATGCGCGCCGTGAACTGGCGGCAGTCACGGACGAAGTCAAGAAGGCGGAACTTCAGCAGATCGTGAACGAGAATCCGGCGAAGATCCGCGAAGCGTTCGAGGTGCTTGAGACGCTCAAGGGGGATGCTCTGCGTGCCAAGCAGGTCGACTACCTGCTCATGGACCGTTTCTACCGCGCTCAGCTTCTCTACGCGATGGGGCAGCAGTATGAAGCGATCACGATGCTGGACTTCCTGGCGAAACGCTACATCAGCTCGGTACAGGCGTCCGATTCGCTTTTCTTCGAGCTGTCCTACCTGAATGCGCTCGTCGTGAACGAGTACCGCGAGCTGAAGAAGCTCATGCAGGCCGGCACGGTGAAGCTGGAGAAATCCGAGATCGTCGAAATGTTCCGCGGTCAGCTGGAAATGCTGGTTTCCTGCATCGAACTGAAGGGCCAAATGCTGGCGAATCCGAAAAAATTCGCCCTGGATGAAGTGGACGGATCCGGAAATCCGGTCGAAAAGCGCATTAAAAATATGCCGATGTCCGACGAATGGGAGCGTCTGTGCAAGATCTGTCTGATGGTCGGTGCCGTCGATCTGGCGCAGCGCTACATCGAAAAGATCCCGGCAGACGACGAAAACCGGGCGGCTCTGGAACTCTCGATCGGTTTCAGTCTCTGGAATATGTACATCGAGTTCAAGCGTGCCGACGAAGAAAACAAGCCAATGACGATCAAGGAAGCGGAAGAATGCCAGGCTCTGGCTCTGAAACTTCTGGAAAGCGGTGCGCAGAAGCTGAAGAAGCAGGTCAAGAAGCCGGAAGACATTACGGAGACGGTCATCAAGGCCGCGCTGATGCTCTGCAACAGCTACTCCCGCCGCGGCGATAACAAAAACGCGATCGTCTGGCTGAATGACGAAAAGATCGGTCCGTACAAACTCCTGTGCGACGGAAACGAAAAAGTGACGCCGGAGCTGATGGACAGCATCCTGAACTGTGCGCTGGTCGCGTTCGTTTCGGAAAACGACATGGAACGCGCCTTTGAAGCGATGGACCGTCTGGAAAAACTCGCGGCCGACGGCGGCGATGAGGACCAGGAAGCCGTCCTGACGAAGAAGTACATGATGCTCGCTACGCAGCTTCGCAGCAACCTGGAAAGCATGGTCGCCGGCGGTGACGAAGAAACGCTGAAGCAGGTCGCGACGGTCCAGAAAGGTTTCGAGGAATTCCTCAAGCGCATCCAGGCTCGCGAAAATGGAAACTCCTACGCCGCGCTGAACTGGATCGCCCAGACGTTCCTGTCCCTGGCGGAAGGAAGCCGAAGCGGCGGCGCGAATGCGGAGATCAGTGCGGATTCGAGAAAATACTATGAAGCGGCGGTCAGCACGTACGAAACGATGCTCTCGCAGCTGAAAGAGAATCCCGATTTCGTGAAGGATCCGACCGAAGAGAAGATCGCGAACCTTACGTTCATGCTCCAGCGCAGGATCGGCGAGACGCATGAATCTCTCGGTGATTTCGAGAAGGCGGATGCGGCCTACCGTCCGGTACTTGAAGCTCGTCCGGGATTGCGCGACCTGCAGTACCGTCTGCTCGATATGTACATCAAATGGTCTCGTTCCGTGACGGATGACGCAACGCTTAAGGGGAACCTGCTTGTTCAGGCCCGCGGCGGCATCAAGAGCGGCGACAAGAAAAAGTCTCTCGCTCCCGGCTGGGCGCGCGTGAAGCGTCAGCAGACAAGCTACAGCGGCGTCTACTCCGGAAACAGCGAGGAAGAAAGAAAAGAATACGCCCCGCAGCGCTGGCTCTACTACTATGCGTCACTTCGTGAAGCGGAAGCACTCTACCTCTTTGCACTCGCAAAAGGCGGATACGAAACGGAAGACGGCAAGAAGACCATCGATTCCGCGGTCAGCGTGATCCGGAATGCGTTCGATGCCGGCGATGGGTCGGCGGAAGATTTCGGCGGCTCGGTCGGAAACGTCGATGCGGAAGGCATCCCGCAGGAAGGCTACCTCGTTCGTTACGGACTTGCCTGTGAACCGCTCCTCGGCAAGTTCGAGTCTCTGCTGCGCCGCATTCAGGAAGCGCAGGGAGCGGAACCGACCGGTTTCGCAAACTGGACGCGTGAAAAGGTGGAAGAGACCCCGATCGACGCAGACGCTTTCAGTTCCGCTCAGATCGAGGACAATGACCAGCTCATCGAGATCGAAAACAAACGTCTTGCACAGGAAGAAGACTATGCCCGCAAGATGATGACGCCGAAGAAGCAGCCGACGCCGAAATACATCACGTACAGTCTGTACGGCGGTGCCGGTCTGATCTTCCTCATCGCGCTGATCCTCATCATGCGCGGCGGCAAGACGAAGTCCTCGAAACGCCGTAAGGCGATGCTCGCGGAAACGAAAGTTTCCAACGACGCAGCATCATTTGCCGCTCCGGTGAAGGAAGAAGCTCCGGTCTCGCTCGGCATCGGAGATGAAGTGGTCGATTCTTCGGCTGCGGCCAATATGTTCGCGTCGATGGGCCTTGGCGATGCTCCGATCCTCGAAGAAGAGGAAGCGAAGGAAGAAACGCCTGCGTTCAGTTTCGATTTCGGCGCACCTGCGGCATCGGCTCCGAAGGCGGTACCGAAGGCGGCACCCAAAGCAGCACCGAAGGCGGCGGCTCCCAAAGCGGCGGCTGATCCTGCAGAAAAGGCTCCGGTGAAAAAAGTTGTGAAGAAACCGGCACCTGCGGCCGGAACGTCGGCTCCGGCACCGAAGGCTGCGGATGCGGAAAGTCCCGCAGAAGGTCACGCGGATGCTCACCCTGCGGTGAAGAAGGTCGTGAAGAAAGTCGTGAAAAAAGTCGTGAAAAAACCGGCACAGGAAGACTGATTCCTGAACACACACCCGCGGCCGGGGCCGTTTCCCCCGGTCTGCGGGAGTCCGGAAATTCCAAATTCCCGAAAAAGAGAAAAACCTAATTGAAATTCAGGACCGATCCGGTCAAAAAATAAAAGGAGATTCAAACATGAAACGGCATTTGCTCGGTTACGTTTTCGCATTGGTTTTCCTGATGGTCTCGGCAGCCCAGGCGCAGGTGGAAAAATGCCATATTTCCCTCCACAGCGGTGACCTGATCCGCAGTGCGACCATCACGAAAATGGGACGCGATGTCCTCACGGTCGATGCAGGCGGTTCGTCGGAAAAAGTCGCCGTCGGAAACATCAGCTCCATCACGTTCGTCGGCGAACCGGCGGAAATGAAGGACATTCGCACCTATCTCGCCGATTCCCGCTTTGAGGATATGCTTGATACGCTGAAGGAAGTCAGTCCGGAACAGCTCTCGGTCAACATGAAGAAAGAGGTGGAATATCTGCGTGTCCGTGCGGTCGCGGGCCTCGCTTTCAACGGTTCGGTCGCGATTCCGAAGGCCCTGACGGAAATGAAAAAATACTTCAGCTCCAAGGATAATTCGGAATACTATCGTTTCTACGAACTTTCCGAACTGTACGCGAACCTGAACATGCTCATCGGTACGGAAGACGCACTGAAGGAAGCGGAAGGAGCGTTCCAGATGATCGCCTCTGCAAAGGACTCGCCGATCCTCAAGGCCCGCGGTCTGATCGGTGCGGGGAACATCGCGCTGATGAAAGAGAAAGCCGCCGAAGCGGAAAAGGCGTTCAAAGCCGTCATTACGATGGTGAAGAATCAGGAAGTCGAAGGTGTTCGCGGCGAAATGGAAGTGAGCGCCAGCTGCGGTCTTGCCCGTGCGGAAGTCCTGGAAGGCAAAACGGAGGAAGCGATCGCCGAGATCCAGAAGATCTTCAGCGCGAACAAGATCTCTGCCGAAGATCCGATGAACGCACTGCTCTACAATGCACTCGGATACGCGCAGCTCAAGGCCAACAAACCGAAGGATGCTGCGATCGCGTACATGCACACGCACCTTCTCTACAACGGGAACAAACAGCAGCATATCGAAGCTCTGGACGCCATGATCAAGATCTTCCGTGAAGAACTTCGTGACGAAAACCGCGCCCGCGACCTGGAAGGCATCAAAGCGTCCCGCTACGGTGCCAAGAAAGGCTGATTTTAGGAGGCCGAAAATAAAAATACGGTTGGGAAAAGCGGAAAGTTCATCCTTCAGGGACTGAAGAAGACAAAAAAATTAAAAAATTTTGACTTTTTTTGGAAAATTTCCCCTTTTCCCAATTGCTATTTTTGGTATTTGGGGTAAACTATTAGGAAGTGCTTTGTGTCAGGGAGAAATTCTGCACACGGCCGTTCATTTACAAAAAAGATTTCTTTGCGGGACAGGACTTTTCGGTCTGCCGTTTTCCTGTCTCTCAAATGACGAAACCATCAAAACTTTATTTTCATTTTTTTGGAGGAAATAATGACGCGAAGTTTGCTCAACGGTCTGACCACGGCTCAGGCGCGTATTTTCATGGCGGCGATCGTACTTATGGGGAGTGCTCAGGCCGTTTTGGCGCAGGAAGAAGCAGCAGCGGAACAGAAGTCGCAGAGTCTTCTGGTCTGGCTTTGGAATGGTCTTGGCCCTCTTTACGCCATTGCCTTCCTTTTCATCTCTTTTGCTCTGGTCGCGCTCGCGTTCAAATATGTTCTGGCTCTGCGCCGCAGTACCAACATTCCGGAAGAGCTTCAGACCCAGTTTGAAGAACTCGTCACGAACCGTCAGTTCTCCGAAGCCTATGAGCTGGTGAAGGAAGATGACACGTACCTCGGCCGCGTTCTGGCCTCCGGCATGGCGAAAGTTGCGTCCGGCTACGACAAATCCGTCGCTGCCATGCAGGAAACTTCCGATGACATCTCCATGGGTTATGAACAGGGCCTGAGCTACATCGGGCTGATCGCCAGCACTGCGACCATGGTCGGTCTGCTCGGAACGGTCCACGGGATGATCATGTCCTTCCAGGTCATCGCGCAGGCCACTGCTGCTCCGAAACCGAACGAATTGGCCGGCGGTATTTCCACCGCTATGCTCACGACGATGGTTGGGCTTCTCTCCTCCATCCCGGCTCTGTGCCTCTTCCTGTTCCTGAAAAACCGTATGGACCGTATCGTTTTCGAAGTCAGCTCCATCAGCGAAGACCTGATCGGTAAACTCCTTGCTGCTGCCTCGAAGAAATGATTTCAGACGGTTTCAGACCCGCAGGAGGTAAACATGGCCAAAAAACGAAATAGTGCCAACAATGCCGAAGGCGACATGACTCCGATGATCGACATGGTGTTCCAGCTGTTGATCTTCTTCATGATTTTGATCAACTTTGCCGACGCCGACCAGAACGCGCGAGTCAAGCTGCCCGACAATGAGATCGTGAAACCGCCGGAAATGCCGATCCCGGATGCCGTGACGCTTCAGATCGCCAAACAGGAAGGCAGCGACAAGAAATACAGTGTCCTGATCGGTGCCGAAGAATTCAAGTTCGACAAAGTTGGTGACGGTGACCAGAAACGTCTGAAGCTCGCTTTGGACAAAGAGGTCAAATTCGTCAAGACGGTGAAGAAGAAGACTGCCAAAGACATGACGGTCATCATCCGCGCGGACAAAGACGCTCCGATCCGGTTCGTGAACCTCACGATCCACACCTGTCAGGAAGCCGATTTGGAAAACTTTGCACTTCGTGCGATCGCGAAGGTAAAATAATTCAGGAAGGATAATTATGGCTCGCAGAAAAAAAACTACGGAAGTCAAAGGCGACATGACACCGATGATCGACATGGTGTTCCAGCTGCTGATCTTCTTTATTCTCACGCTGAATATTGTCGACCCTGAAGGCGATTTCTACCTTCGTCTTCCGAAACCGGGTTCTGCCCAGGCGTCGGAGAGCGATGTTCTGCCCGACATCATGCGTATCGTGCTCATCAGCAACACGAACGGTGATCTGTCGGGGCTGACGGTGGACAATGTGCAGAGCAGAATGCGTACTTCGACGGACCCGGATGAAGACGATTTGCGGAAACGCATTCGTTCCAAGATGGGGAATGCTTCCGGAAAACCGGAGGATTTCGAAATCGAACTTGGCTGGGGCGGCCGCGGTGCGACCAGCTTGAAGTACCGTTACGTTCTGAAGGTCATTGGTATCTGCACAGGTGAAAGACAGCCTGACGGCACGGTCAAGCCGTTGGTGCAGAAGATCAAGCTGCTCCAATAGCAGCTCTTGAAGCGTTCGAGACAAAGAAAGCGTTTTGCTGTTTGGCAGAACGCTTTTCTTTTTGGAGCAGTTTGACACAGGGGATTTGGATCCCGATTTCACCAAGAACGTACAGAAACACACAGGTTTGGGAAAATGTAGAAATGGTGCAAAATGGGAAACCGCTATTTCAGTGTCTTCTTGGTGAAAATGAGCAAAATAGGAAAATTTTTCTGATTGTATCGCTTGAAGCGTTTCTTGATGTCAAAATTTTGCAGAAAGTGTCGATTATATGGAAAGTGACGTGAAGTTCCGATTGTATCTTTTCCGATTGTAAAAGTGATTAGAAGCAGGATAGCAATTTATTCAGTAGAATGAATTGTGCTAAAGAGATAAACCGATTCACCCTGAAAGTCCTTACCGCAAATACTCAGGGGATTGGAAACAAATGATGGCATTTCAGGGTGTCTTGAGTCATCATAATTACACGGTGAAAAAGACTGGAGGAAAACAGGATGCGACGTGTATTTAGTTTTGGAGCGATTTTGCTCGCAGTTGCCATGGCGCCAATGACGGTCCTTGGCAGCAATCAGGAAATGGCGGAAGAAATTGCCGGCGTTCTTGAAGATAAAAACCTGATCGAGGGTTGCGATATTGGCCTGAAGTATCAGGATGAAACGGTCTGGCTCACTGGTATTGTGGACAGCGCGGAGAAAATTTCTGCGATCCAGGCGACCGTAGAAGGTCTGAATGGAGTCGCGAAAGTCGTGAATCAGCTGGAAGTGGAAAAGGTCGCGGAAGACGCTTCCATCCAGCAGGTCGCGGGCTACCAGCGCAGTGTCGTCCGCCGTCCGGCTCAGCTTTCCGATCTGGGCAATGAACAGATCATCAGCGATGAAGTCGTTGCGGTGAACGGAGTTCCGGTCAACCAGCAGGGCAAAGCGACCCCGGCTGCCAATTCCGTCGTCGAAAACGGAACGCAGTCCGTCATGATCCAGGGTGCTTCGATGCAGAGCCGTCCTCGTCCGATCCAGGTCTCCTACGGCACGACCGTGAAACCGGTTTCCAATTCTGTCGTGAATGGCGCAGTTCCGTCGGCCGCTCCGGCTCCGATGATGCAGGGAAATCCGATGCCGATGCACTCCCAGGCCTACGCCATGCCGGCGAACGGCGGTGCTTCGATGCGCTACGACAACCCGCACATGCCGCGTAAAGCGTTCCCCGCCTACGGCACGTATCCGAACACGGCATCCGTCCAGTATCCCAAGCGTCACGCTGCGAGTGCCTGGCCGTACATTGGCCCGTACTATCCGTACCCGCAGGTTCCGGATGGATGGCGCAAAGTCACGCTTGAATGGCACGACGGCTACTGGCACCTCGACTTTGACGACGGCACGACCAAAGGCCCGTTCAGCGGTCTCTTCCGTCTGAAGCCGTAAGAGAAAGATTTTGAGCGATCCTGAAGACACACGGAAGCGTTTCAATGAGACGCTTCCGTTTTTTTAAGTACCCCCTTGAATTTTATTGAATACCTGCTAAAATCAAATATATTTTTGTGCATTTCTGAGGAGAGAAAATGAGTCAGGATTTTGTAAATTCACGTTCTTTCGAACTTGAGCAGGGGACTCTGTTTGGGAAAAACAATGACTATAAAATCATCGAGAAACTGAAAAATGGCGGTATGGGGGAGGTTTGGCTCGCGAAAAAAGAGGAAACGCTTGCCAATGGAAAAAAATCGACGTCAAAAGTCGTACTGAAATTGCTGCCGAAAAGTCAGAATAATGATCAGGATGAGGCGATTGCCAGGGAACGATTTGCGCGTGAATATGAGCTTGTAAGAAATTTACAGCATCAGAACATCTGCCTGGCTCGTGAGACCGGATCGGACGAAAGATCGCAGCGGTTCTATATTATTACAGACTACGTGGACGGAATGACGCTGCGGGAATGGTCTAAAGACCAGCCGGATCATGAGAACGGTATCTCTCCGAAGAAATTGCTGCCGATATTCCTGCAGATTGCGGATGCATTGGACTATCTCCATAAAAATGGCGTCATGCATCGTGATGTAAAGCCGGAAAATATCATGATGACCGGCAGATCGGATGCTCCGCGTCCCCTTCTTATCGATTTTGGCATTTCTGACAGAATTCGGGAAAATATTGAAATCGCGGGTGCCGTTACGGCTGCGAATCTTGGGATCCCTGGAGGAACGCATCCCTATATGCCGCCGGAACAGATCGACTGTCGGGCACAGGATGGACGTACGGATCAGTTTGCGTTGGCAATGGTCCTTTACGAAATGCTTAACGGAAAGTTTCCGAGGGAAACGTTCTTTGCTGGAAATATGCTTCGGAACATTTTGTTCCAAAAGTACTCGAAACATTTTACAAAACAGCAGAAAAAAGCCATTAAAAGAGCACTGGATCCGAGTCCGTGTAATCGATTTAACTCCTGTACGGAATTTGTCAACGAAGCCTTTGATACCGTGTCCTTATTTTCTCGGATAAAGCAGTTTGTCTCTTCTGGATCTCCTGTTGGCGTAGCTTTATGGAAAAATGACATCAACATTATTGAGGTCCTCAAAAACCCTCTTCAAAATAAGCAGCACCTCATTATCCTTGGAGCGGTCGTTCTTTCATTTCCAGTCATTTGGTTTCTTTACGGCTATGCCGTTAAATTGTGGAGAATGCGGACCTGGAACAGCAGGGAGATGGCTTATGCAAGCCTGAACGGCAAAGCAGAACCGCGTGCAATAGAGACAGAAGCAGAAAGAAAAGCCAAGGCGGAAGCGGAAGCCAAGGCGGAAGCAGAAGCTAAAGCGGAGGCAGAAAGAAAAGCTGAAATAGGAAAACTGCTGAATACGGTAATCACGACGGCAGAAGTCAGAGCCGAAACCGAAAAACGTCATTGGAAAGAAGAAAAGAAAGTCAAAGAACCGGGTGTCGGATCCATACTCCGTCGAAATTTCATCGTCGGCGGTCTTGGCGCGGCCGCTGCGCTTGGTGTGTGGTGGGTGACGGAAGCACCTGAACCTTTCTATTCACCTGAACCTTTGAATCCATCAGAGTGCGGCGTTTTAGGCACGTATTCCGCAGGTGGTGTCGCTGGCGAGCGTAAGGTTTGGCAGATAGACGGTATTTATTACGCGTTCCGGTGGTGCCCTGCGGGGACGTTCACGATGGGGAGTCCGTCCTGGGAACCGGGCCGGCAGGGCGATGAAAAACAGCACAGCGTGACGCTGACGAAGGGTTTCTGGATGCTCGAGACGGAAGTGACGCAGGCGATGTGGGAAAGCGTGATGGGTACAAGTATACAGACACAGGCCTCGAAAGGGACATACGGTACTTCATTGAAGGGAACAGGATCCGAATATCCAATTTACTATGTGAATTGGGAAGAGAGCAGGACATTTTGCGAGAAACTTTCATCGAAACTTGGCGTTCAGGTAAGTCTCCCGACGGAGGCTCAGTGGGAGTATGCGTGCCGGGCGGGTACGACGGGAGCGTATGCAGGGAACCTTGACGAGATGGGTTGGTACTACAGTAACAGTGGAAGCAAAACTCACCCGGTGGGCCAAAAGAAGCCGAACGCATGGGGGCTTTACGACATGCACGGTAACGTGTGGGAGTGGTGTTCGGACTGGTATGCCTCAGACTACTACGTTGAGTCGCCAACGAGCGACCCGACAGGCCCTAATAGCGGCTCGGGCCGAGTCAACCGCGGCGGCTGGGACGACTACGCCGGGCACTGCCGCTCCGCGTACCGGTATAGGGGCGCGCCGGGCTTTCGGGACTACAACTTGGGCTTCCGCATAGTTCTGGCAGAATCGGACAAGTAAGCGGAGCGTCCAAGGCTGGCAGGAGCCGAGGCGGAGCCGGCTCCCGCAAGCCGCAGGTACGCGGAGCGCACGCAGTCCGCAGAATTCCCCTCCCTTGGAGGGGTGCCCCGCAGGGGCGGGGTGGTCCGATATGGAGTGCGGCAATACGGGAACGCAGTGACCTTTGCCGCTTTTTCGTTCGGCGATACAGCGCGACAGCGCATTCGCCGGGAGTTGGTGTGGGTTTCAGGAAAAGCGGTCTTTAAAAAGTCCCCGCACACCAAACCACCCCGTCGCCCAAAAGCGACGCGAGACGCGCCGCCTCCCAGAGCGACACGAGACGCGCCGGCTCCCAAAAGCGACGCGAGACGGCCCGTCTCCCCAAAGCGACGCGAGACGCGCCGCCTCCTAAAAGCAACGCGAGACGTGCCGTCTCCCCAAAGCGACGCGAG